>NZ_QUJK01000009.1:0-109813 GCF_003480905.1 Blautia sp. AM28-27 | reverse complement strand
TATAAATATATTCTTCTGGTGTAGGGCGTTTATTCCCAAAATACTTTTTGAAATTTGCCTGCACCTCTGGGTCGGTGCTATTCATAGCTTCATCAATCGTAGCTTCAATATCCGCCCGAACATCAGCCAATGATACACCGCCAGCTTTTGCACCAGCTTTCAATGCCTTTTTTATATCTCTTTTGTTCAGTCCTATCATATTCATACCTCAATTCTACTTTTTAAAGCTAATAAGTTTTCCATTGTATTTTACAATGATGAATATGATATAAAACACTCCTACAACAATCAAAATAAGACCTATGTAATAGCCTAATTCAGAATGAGAGATTAAATTGATAATCGGCATAACAAGAATACCAATACTAACCAGTAAAGTGCCTATTCCTATTTTTTTTGTAAACACCTTTTTATCTTTAGGGTCAAGTTGTGTATAATGATAACCATGTAATAAAGTAATATTCTCTTTTATACCTATTTGATAAGATGTAAAAAGTAAAAACAATCCTATAACTATTTCAACAATCAATTCCTCTAATTCCATAATCGTTCTCTCCTTTAATCAAAATAAAATAATTCTTCAAATTTTTTATCTAAAGCTATACAAAGCACTAATGCCAATTTTGCTGTTGGATTAAATTGTCCAGTTTCAATAGAACTAACTGTATTCCGAGAAACCCCGACTAGTTCAGCTAATTCTGTTTGTGATAATTTTTTTTCTTTTCGTACAGTTTTTAATCTGTTTCGCAAAATTAAATGTTCGTCCATTCTATAAACCTACCATTAAAAATTTATAAAAGTAATACCCCATAAATAGAAAAAAGAATAAAGCAATAACAAATTTGGATTTATTTTTTGAAATATGTGCTTCATAACCCATAGAGCCAAATGCCACAGACCCAATAATTGTCATTATGTCATAGTAAGGTTCTTTACAAACTGCTTTAATGAAAAGAATTAAAATGCAGATAAATAAAACAAACATTAAGCCAAAAGATTTCCCTTGAAGTTTAATATGTTTTTCGTATTCATCAAGATATAGATTCTCTTTTTTGTTTTGTGATAGTATTTTTTCTTTATCCATTATATAACGCTCCCTTCAAATAATACCAAGTACACTTGTCATTTATATTATAGCATTCGGTCATTACAAGTCAATATTTTTGCACAGTTTTCTTGTCGTTTTGTAAAAGCGTGCAAATCTGATAGGAAATGCACGCTATATCATTTATCCTACAATCTTCCAGTTACTATCCTTATGTAGCACAAGCTCATACTGCGATACCTGCGTCGCTTTTGTCTGATTATCAAGGAATTTTACCGCAACCTTGACTTTCACATTGTCGCCGTCCTTTATAAAGATAGGGTTTACCAGTTCAGAATAAAGGTAGTCCCTGCCGATAGGTTCAATCACATTTCCCAATACATAGTAAGCAAGCTCTTTTTCCGTCGCTGTTGGGTACAGCTTAAAGAATGTTTCCAGAAAAGCGGTAGCGTCATTTACCGTATCAGCGTCCACGCTTGCGTCTGCTTCTGGTGTCTTAGGCTCATAGTCTGATTTTTCAACTGCTGGTGCAAGGGTAGGGTTTTGAACGATTACCATATCCCCGTCTGCGTCCACATAGACTTTTACAGTATAGGTTGCTTTCACATTGCTTGTCTGTTCTCCCTCTTTTATCTGCTGATCTACTTCGTAGGTAGCAGAAAAAGTGTCCGCTCCCGATTGCTCGATATGCCATACAATCACATCTGTAACCGTGGAGCTGGTCGGTATATCGGTTCTAATGGTGTCTACATTTAAGTCCTGCAATTCCTTTGTCAGATAACCGCTGATTGCCTGCGTCCTTGCTTCGATAGCTTCTTTGCTGTTATCCCATGTGTAATAGGACTTCGCAAAGTTTTTCACGAAATTTTCTATCCCGTTGGTGTCCTGCAAGCAAAGTTCAATGATTTCTTTTTCATGGGTGGTGTGCTGGTCGATAGCCGTAAAATTCTTATACACCCCAAAGCTCACGCTTGCGACAAGCACCACCCACAACGCAATCACGGTTTTCTTATGTGTGCCTACCTTGACAGTACGCACCTTTTTTTCTTTTGGTTCTTTGATAGTTTCTGTCTGTTTCTTATTCTTCTTAAACATATTTTTCAAGTCCTTTCTATTGTTTTACTCGTCCTGCACCGATTAAGTGCTGTTGCCAGTAACTACTACTTAGGTCTGCATATCCTATCGGGTCGCCTGCGTGGTACATCTGTGTCGGCGAAACAAGAATACCGACGTGTGTTACATACGAACCAGCGTTATAGGTGGAATGGAAAAACACCAAATCGCCTGCTTTTGCCTGCGAGAGTGGCAGATGTTGGGTTGCGTCATACTGTGCTTGTGCTGTTCTCGGTAAGGAGATACCAGCTTTTCCATAGCACCATTGCGTCAATCCCGAACAATCAAAGGAAGTATTCGGGTTACTGCCACCATACACATACTTCCAGCCTTGATATTTCAACGCTTCATTCATTACCTTTTGTGCCAGTTCTCCCGATACCTGCGGAACTGCTAAATACTGATTGACTACTTCCACATAGAACATATTTCCATAGCCATACCGCCAGCCCCCATTCTTAGCAACGGCTATCGGGTTGGTGTAGGTTACTTTCTTTCCACCCGATTTCTCACGGGCGAAGCTCTCTGCAAGATTAAAAGTGTGTTTTTTTCCTTTTCCTGCCACATATCCCACATAGCCACCGCCATAGTTATAAGACTGTATCGCTACATTCAAGTCGTCGATACCTTGATTTTTGCAGGAAGAAAGCAGGGACGCAAAATACTTACACCCCTGCTTGATTGAGCTTTCCGTATCTAAGGAATTAGGCGGTAAACCAAGACTTTCCGAACTCTGCATAACATCTTCTGCCGTACCGCCACTTTCTACTTGAATGATAGCAAGTAACACATTGACATACTCGGAGATACCGTTTTCTCTGGCGTATTTTTCTACCATAGGCTGATGTTTCAAGACTTCTGCGGATAGGTTCATACCCGTAATGCCAGAAGAAAAATTGCTGTTCTCGTCGTCGCTGTCCGCACTAATGAGGACGCCAAAGAAAAGCACCAGAGAAAAGAGGATAGGAAACAGACTGCCAATGATAGCGATATGTTTCAGTTTCATTTTTTCTTCTGTCCTTTCTTCGTTACAAGGTTACGGGTTTTCTCTATGGTCTGCTGGTTCTTCTGGACGCTCTGGGTCTGCTGAACCTTTATCCTGCGGTCTTTGGTGTCATTCTGGCGTGTTTCCTGCGATACCACTTTTTCTACATTCTGCCTATGTACTGTCTGTGTAGGCTGGGGTGCTTTCTTATCAGAAGCACCAGAAGATAACGGACGCTCTTTGATAACATTTGTCTTGACTGGCTCACTTGCTTTCGGAGTTGGAGCTGTGGCTGGGCGTTTGACTTCCTGCATTTTTTCAACACTCGGCTTTGGAATGGTTGAAGCTGTGACTGGTCGCTCATGGGGACGGGTAGCTCCCGTTGTCGCTGATCCGTCAGCCTTTCGCTGTACCTGCCTTGCTTCTTGTGCCTTTTGAAGCTCCATACGTTTGTCAGCGATATTTTTCTTACGCTGTTCCTGCTTTTCCAAGCGTCCCGTCTGTCTGGACTGCTGTTCCTGCACCATGCCACGCTTGAAGTAGGACACGCTGGACTTTGCCTTTTCCTTTGCGGAATACACCGCATAAGCGGTCTGTGTCGGCATATCCTTGATATTCTCTTTGACAGCGTTTGCCTTGTCTTTCACTTTATTTTTCGTATCTAAAACAGCACCGACTTTTGAACCTGCACGCTGTCCCATGCTGGAAGTGGTATTGCCCCGATTTTCTTTAGAAGCCGTATTTTTTCTTTCGGCTCTCTTGCCAGCAACGGCACTTCCAGCCACCGCACCAGCTACACCGCCCGAAATACCGCCAGCACTTACCGCCCTTGCAATACGGTGTTCCATACGCCTAGCCCGATGTCGCATAAACAGATACGGTCTGCGGAATATGCGTCGTCCCATGCTTTGACTGTCGCCAGCATTAAGTGAGAACATACTCATTAAGTCGCCCAGCTTCATGTAGATACCAGCGAAACATACTATCTGCAAGAACGCCACCATAAAGAATGGGTAGTCTGTGGAAATGTTGTAAAACATACTGGAAATACTAAATGCCACCGTTACAATGAGCGTTATTCCTGCCCGTGTCATTATGGTATTAAATACTCTCACGATTGCCTGCTTTGCCATGCTTTCATAGCTCGGTATCATGGAAAGTAAAAAACTGATAGGTAAAAACATTGCAAAGATAATAAAAAGTATCTGGCTGAACAACATCATGCCCGTAAGCAAGAATACAAATATCGTGATACCCAAGTTAAAGAACAAGAGGAAGAACACCATACCCAAACGGTTCACGACCTGCGGTATTGTCAGATTGTTATTGTCGTTGTCCTCGATTTCTGTTTTCACGACTTCCTCTCTGGTTTTCCCGTCCTCGTCCTCTGGACTTGCCGATACGAGAGCTTCTACACGGTCTGTCCCGATTTCTTCTGCGTTGCTGTTCCCGAATTGAAGCAAGAGCCACGGCTGTTCCACTTGAATAGAAAATAGGCTGTCCCGTATCAAGTCCACGCTGTCCTTACCCTCGCTGTCGGAGTTAGGGAGCATGATTTTTGTTCCCAAATCCAAAGAAGCGGTACTGATGTCTGATGAAAATTCATTTATCTTCTTGATATAGTCGGGAGCATAAGCAATAAATGAAGCGGACAGCACGAACACCACCACAAAGTTGATAACAGCGTGAAGTGCTTTGCTGGTTTCCCGTTTTATCAGTCCCGTATAAGCAACGTACATTCCCACCACTAAGATAATGAGAAGCAGGAAACCAACATAGAAGCCCGTAGAAGAAAAGCCGTTCTCGGTAACGCCTGCAAGGGTCTGTATGCTCTTTCCGATACTGTCTGCCATATCATTGATGAAGTCCAGCTTATAGGCTTCCTGCACCACATAGCCCGTTGCATTACTCAAATACAAACTGATAGTCCAGACAAAGTTGGTAATGCAGTACAGCCCGTATTGTACCGATTTTCCGATACCGTCGAGCCAGTTCCACGGAAGCCACGACCAGCTATTATCGACGAAAAAATCAAGCTGGTAGTTGGAAAGGGGATATTTTGAATAAAGATTTTCTGCGTTTATGGTATCGTCTACAAGCCCCGTCGCATGAGCCACCGTCCCCAAAAGTGAAAGCAGGATAAGGGAGAGTGCCACCACGAACAGAGCCATTTTGAGAAAGTGGAAAATCTTCTTTTTTGTGAACACACCTTTTATCCTTTCTTTCATCACTCCACCTCATTTCTCTGTACGGGCGGTCTGGTATCAAAGGCGTGTAGCAGTTCTTCAAAGACTGGGTGTATCTGCACCACACCGACACGCCCGTATAAGTCCTGCAATAAGCATTGTCCGTTCTCCAAATCACGCAAGCGTTTCTGGTTGTTCTCATCGTCCTTGTCGATACCGAAAAACTCTAAGGTCTGCTTTATCTCGTTTATATCCGTGCTTCTAAATGCAAACTTTAAGCCGATATTGTTTTTCAGACTTTCCTTTGACACGTCATAGGCAGACTGGGTAACGAAATAAACGCCTGCCTGCATAGCTCGCCCAGCACGAACCAGCTTATTTGATAAGGTTTCTCCTTGTGCCACATTTAAGAACGCCCACGCTTCGTCTAAATCGACAATCTTAAAAATGCTTCTGTCCGAATGGATAAAATCAAGGGCAAAGGTACTAATCACAATCAGCATAGACACAGACAACAATTCAATGGTCGTGTATTCTTCAAAAGTGGTATCTTTATCTGGCAGTACAAGGTCGGCTACTTGAATGATATTGAGCTGATTATCCAGACTGATAGCATTTTCTACCGTACCGTCTGAAAACAGCAGGTGTGCAAAGTCGTAGTCCGTGAAGCTGTCGATATGGTCTGCGATATTTCTTGATATGGGCGTATCTTCACGGCGTAGCTCGTCTATCACATGGAGCAAGCCCCGACTGTCGCTCTGGGTAACGGAGCGTACTGCCTTACGAAGTACGGGGAATTTTTCGCCGTCCCTTGAAGAAATACCCGTAAGGAATGTTAAGATGTCGATTGCCAGACTTTCAGCGTCTTTTACATTCTTCATAATCACAAACGGGTCAAGAAGCCCTGCATTGTCCTTATCGCTGGTAAGATTTACGATATTGATTTCATGTGCAATCTCTGGGAGCGTTTCTTTCCAGTTACCACGCTCACTTTTAGGGTCTAACAGAAGTGCTTGACCGCCAAACAGCACCGCATAATATACCAGAAGATTGTTACAGAACGATTTCCCACCGCCAAGCGAACCGACAAAAGCAGACGCTAAAGCGTTGGTAACTGTACCTTTTACACCTTGACTGGCAAGGGACGGTTGCAGGTACACATTTCTTCCCGTATCAACAGAATAGCCCATATAGATACCCGTAGTTTCTCCTAACTGCTGTGTCGCACCAAAGCCAAGCCCAGCTAAAAAATCTGATTTTACATACTGCACATAGTCATTGATATATCGCTTGCTGGCTGGTAAAAATTCAGAATGAAGCCCCAGCATATCCCCAGCAGGACGCACCAGCTTTACATTGAGGTCGTCGTAAAAGTCCTTGACTTCATCACAACGGCGTTTCAGCTCGTCAAGATCGGGTGCAGACACCCGTATGACGTAGCTTAACTTATACATACTTTCTTTTGTCTGGTCTAAATCAGTTTCCAGCTCGTCCACGCTGTCTAAAGCGTCCACCACATTTGAGCTGGTTTCACTTCCTGCTTGATAGGCGTGATTATCAAGGTCTTTCAGTTCCTTTTTCTTGTTGCGGACGGTCGTTAATGCTTTCCGATTTTCCACGATTTCTACATTCATGCTCGTATCAACGGGGAATGTGAATTGCTGTTGCTGGAAATAGAAGATTTCAGACGACGGAAAATCAAGCTCTCCTACAATCGCATTGACGGTAAAATAGGACACATAGCTTTCCTTGTCCTCATGTTCCAATCGTAAATACCGCTGGCTTTCCTCAATCACACACCTTGTCGGACGGATAAGGTCGTAGTATTTTATCAGCGTCTCTTTGTTCAATTTTTTCTTTGGTAGCTGGTACTCATAATCTTCATAAGCGATACCGTCCCTGCCGTAAAGATGTTCCATGAGATACCCAAAATCATGGATTTCCAAGCGACGCACCTTAAAGCGACGGGAGATTTTATTTTCCAGTAACTTTTCCATTTTTATGTAACGGTTGATTTCATCATTCGGCATGGAAACAAAATCATTCATCAGCGTGTGGTTCACTTCATGGAGAAATTCTGTGAACGTCAGCCACACCGATTTTTTGATGTTCTTCAGATTGAGCTGTTCTTCCGTAACCATGAGCTTAAAGCCAAGAAAAAAGCGGTAGTCCACTTGATTGTCCCCAATCATAGATACTAACGCTTCGGTCTGTTCGGCTATCTTCTGGCAGGCAACTTCCTTTAATTTTCCAGTTACCAGCTTCTTTGACTGTTCCTGCATACTGCGGATTGAGCTTTCTGTGGCAATCTGCAACGCATGAATTTTACCCTCACGGGACTGTGCGATAAGCTGTCGGAAACTGTCATGCACGATAAATTTCTGCTCTGCGGATAGAAAAGAATAGTTGTATGGTATCAGCTCATAGTAGGCGAACACCTCATTGTCCTTGTTCCAGACAAGGTTATTGTCAATATATTTTATCGGGAACATAGTTCACACTCCTTACTGCCGTGATTGTTTCATTCAATATCTGCTTATGCAGTTTTACGGCTTTTCCTGCATAAGTGATTTTTGGTCGCAGGGCATAGGTTATCTGTGATTTCAAAAAGCTGTACGGCTTCTTTCCGTCAAAGGTTTTCTGCGACATGAACCAAGTGAGAGCAACGGGAATACCAAAGTATTTGAGAAATGCTCCCTCAATCATGGAAAGTGGGGGAATATCCCCAAACAGAATGATGATAAATTCCGTAATCACAAACCATGTAATCTGTGTAAAAGTAACGGGAAAGGGTAAGTTAAAGTCATTGATTGCATACAAGACTTTTTCCACGTTCCAGATACCCGTGTAGCTTTTAATCTTTTTCAAGTTCTTTCAGCTCCTTTCAAAATAGAAAAGGACAGCCATTTTCAGACTGTCCCTTAAAGAGAAATACGCTGTCAGTAGCAACAATGCTTGTCGCTGATCTTCCAGCGTTAATATGGTATCTCGCACATACCTCGGCTTGTTTCAATAAAGCAACCGCCCATATCCAAATCTCGCCCGTAGGCTTCATAGTCAATGTAATTCTGTAAGCTGGGTGGAATGTCCCCAAGTGCCTGCAATTCGTCTATGTAGTAGTAGGCAACATCTGTCATGGTTTCACAGTCGGGATAATAGTAAATATCGTCCTTATGTTCCACGACTTCTTCCAGCGTCCCATAGTGGCTGATAAATTCGTCCAGACACTCTACAATATAGTCGGGAAGTTCCTCTATCATTTCATACATCTCATTGAGTTCTTCAATGGAAACATACTCGCCAATCGCAATGGGAAAGTTGTCGGTATCATGGATAGCGTATTCCTCATACTGTTCATTCAAGCCGATTTTTTCTTTCACATCTTCCTCGTCAATGGGGAACGTGAACCAAGCACCGACTAAATAGCCCTCATTGTATTTGCCAAGATTAGCAATATAAACCGCCATATCATCAATCATAAGCACCACCTCATTTCCTACTCTGGCAGTTCAAAGATACCGTGTTCTGTTACTAAAAATTTCCCGTGTTCCTGCAAGTGAGAAGCGTAGGCTTCAAAGTCAAAGTAGTATTCTTGACAGTCCTCGGATAAATGCTTGAACATCGGGTCGTTCATCAGCTTTTGCCTTGCAACATCTATCATGCTTTTACAGTCGGGATAAACAATAATCACGTTCCTGCAAATATAAAGTGCTTCTAAATTTTCAAACACCGTAAGTAGTGATACATATTCTTCCTGCATATCACTTGAAAGCTGGCGGTACATAAAATCTAATTCGTTGAGCTGGTACACGCTGGTGTGTTCGTGGACTTCATCAGCATAAGGCAACACCTTTTCGATAATACGATAATCCCCACTTTCTGCACCGATACCTAACTTTTCTTCAAACTCGGCAACATCTATCGGCAGGTCGAACCAGTATGATATTGTTTCTTCGCCAGTTGTTCCTCTCGTTTCCACCAGCACCCTTGTTTCCTGCATTGTTCCTCACGTCCTTTCTGTTGCTTCATCACATCTTTTAAGCTCTGGTACGACATACCAAACACATACTTTGAAAAATCTTCTAACTGTTTTATATCATAATTCGTAAGCGGTAATCGCTTCATTTCATGCCACACTTTACGCTTGTAAGAGGGCAGGTTAGAAATATAATCACAGCCGACGTTTGCCTGCATATCCTTAAAAATATCGCTCATTTCATCACTCCAATCTGATTTTAGGTAAGAAAAAAGCAGTCAATCCTAAGACTAACTGCTTTATGTATATGGATATAATTTGATTAAGTTTTAAAACCAGTTTGTTTTTTCATCTCTAAATTGAGGGTTATCGCTGTGTTGATATGGATTATAGTTATTCAGATTGCAACCATATTCTTTTAATGATTTGATTTTGTTATCTTCTGTCCATTCAATTAAGGAAATACCGTCAAATTCTTCAACGCTTCCCGTATTCATTTCATTTTTAAAATACCATTCTACGACAGTTTGATTTTCTTTATGAAAGAACTGTTTAATATCCCAAATAATGACTTTACCACGAGTATTCCATTCATTAAACCAATGTTTTACTGTTTTAAGATTTTCATATTTAGGACACCAGCTTTCCGTATAAACAACATCTTCTGTAAAAATTTTATCTATTCCTAAGTCTTGCTGTTTCAACCACATATCAAACCATAAACGAATAATTTTTTCTCTCTCATTCAAAATAGAACACCTCGATTACTTCTTTTTTCACATTATAGCACCCATACATCAGCCCCACAATAAAATTTTATGCACCGATAATCTTATTGAACAGCTCTAACAGTACATCTTTCACACCGCCAGCATTGAATACCAAGCCGACAGCAATCAAGGCAACTACCAAGAAACCGATAAGTTTTGAAAACTCACGCTTGAACCCTAAGTAGATACCGATAACCACAATCGACATAAGCACTAAGCTCTGTGCGTTGCTTAAAAACCATTGATACAAATTTTGCCCGAAATTCATGTTATTTGTCCTCGCTTTCTTTTAATTTCTTCATTTCATAGTCAGCTCCTTTGCCAACACTTAAAATACACATCAAGGCTACGCCGATACCCGTTCCAACAGATACCAGCAGGAAGTCTTTCAATAATTCCCACATTTTTTCATCACTCCTAACTTTCTACTAAATCTTTTGCAGGGGTCGTCTGCTGTTTGATTATCATTTCATGCTTTTCTGTGAGCTTTGCCTGCTGTTCGATAGTTTTCATGTAGTCTGTTCCGTTTCCCTTATCAATCCTTTTCAGCATTTTCAAGGTCGGTGCTACCTGCCGTTGTACCCACCGCAATGTACGGTCTAAGGTGTAAGGCTCTGGCTTTGTCGTCAGCTTCAAGCTCTGTCTGTTATCGCCGATAAACCACGCCCAGCGGTCATTGAGTTTCCAGTCATTTTTTCGCTTGTCTGCTTCTTCATCAACAAACCGCACATACTGGTTGATGATAGAAAAGGCAGTCTGCTCTGCGTCATAATAGGTCAGCAAATCTCGTACTGCATAATAGGCACGTTCATTTCTAAGCCGTATCTCAAAACGGTTGATAATGTCGGCTTCTTCCAGCGGTGTCCCTAACTTGACGTACTGCTCATAGTCCTTTTCATAGATACAGAAATACACATCTGATTTTAGCGAACCAAGATAAAGGGTGCGTCCCATATATTCTCTGTCGTCCTCTCTATGCTTGATAAGCTCGCCCGACTGATAAAACTTATAACTTCTGGACTTTCCGATATATTCCCGTTTCCTGCATTTTTCCGCAAGCTCTGGAATATCCAAAATACCCGTATGGTCGTTGATAGCAAGGTCGATACGCTTCATCACGCCACCGTCTATGAGTGCGTCCATGAGAAAGTCATACCAACTTCTTTGTTGTGCCAGCAGGTAACTTTCAAACTGTCGGCAACCACGCCCCTTTAACTCTAAAAGGACACCTTTTTCTTCGTCAGCCGACGTATAGATAAAGATGTCCCCTAAAGAATAATGCTCCGTATAACTGTAATGTCCGTAATCTTCATGGAGCATATAATTGATATTCAGTTTTAATATATCTTTGATGATGTGCTGTATATCCAGCGTGGGAAAACGAATTTTCACATAATCAAACAGCATGGTAAGCGGTACTTCTGGATTGAACCTTGCCAGTTCCTTATGCAGAGTTTCCAGAAGTTCCTTTGACGGCTTCATTTTTCCACTTTCTATCTTGTTGAAATATTCCCTTGTGATACCAGAAGCCACCGCCAGCCTGCCTTGTGAGATACCGTAAGCAATCCGTTTCTCCCGTAATTCTTTTATCCGTTGTTCTTCATTCAGAACCATACCCCCAATCTGTAAAGTGTGAAGTTTTTTAAGGCGACTTCACAGCCGATTTTTGCTAGAAAACCATGCCAGAAGCCTTATGTTTCCTATGTTTTTTGTCTATTGTCTATTTGCAAACGTACCCCTCTGTTAGATACCGAGGGGTTTTACCTGCTGGCGTGGCTGACGCCACACCAGCAACGGCTAGTCCGTGCCGTCGCCTTTCGCTTCGCACGTCGCCGTCCCGTCCTGCCTTGCTTGTGCAAGAGAGCTGATAGTCTGTAAAAAATCATGTCCTTTTGGGACTAAAGGCGTGTAAAACTCACTTATGACGCTTGTTCCCACATCACAATAGCCACGCCCCTTGATACGCTTCTGGAAAAACTGCTTTTTCACATCTGAACCAAACAGCATACCGTAACCTAATTCGCTGATACGCCCAAGTCCCACACGGAAATTGAAGTTATCTCTGATACCATCTGAAAAATACTTTGCGTCTGGACGCTGGCAGGCAACAATAAGGAAATAACCTGCTTGTCGCCCTAACATAACGATTTTCTTTAACTGGCTAAGTAAGCTCACGCTTTCTTTTGTCCCCAACATTTCAAAAAACGCTACATATTCATCAAAGATAAGAAAGCAGGGTGGAAGTCCCAGATAGGCGTAGTTTTCGCCCGTCTTATAGTTCGGGTGTTGCTTCATTTCCTCACTTCGCCGTACCATGCCCTCATAAAAGGCATTGACGCAATCAATCATTTCTTCTTTGGTGTGATAGACATTAGGCATGACTGTTCCCAAGTCTGCAAGGTCGCTGTTCTTTGGGTCTAAGATATAAAGGACAGCGTTGGTATGCAGTAAGGCTTCAATGAGCGTCAGCAGAAAATAAGTTTTACCGCCACCAGTCCCACCAGCAATCAAAGCGTGAGGGAGTGCGTCATATTCCCACACAAGATTTTTCATCAGCCTAAGACAGCCGTTTTCTGCCCATACTTCATCAATGGTAATGCGGTTTGCTATCATGTCATAAAGCAGGGTGTATTCAATATAGCCGTCATGTAAGGTCTTGTCGGTCAGCTCGCAATACAAGCCACTTTCCAATTTATCCTCTAACCGTAAAAGCTGGTCTTGATATTTTCCTAACGTGATTTCACAGAGGATATGGAGCAATCCCTTTTCCATTTGATAATAAATCTTTGGAAACCAGACGATTTTTTCCCTTGATCTGCTTTGCAGGTCAGTAAAAAAACCGCTGTCTTGTACGGTATCGGCTTCATACCACTTATTTTCCAGTATCATTCGTGCCAGCTTTTGACGGTGCAATAGCTTCTTGAAACTGTCGTAACAGAAGCGGTAATACAGAAAAGCGACCAATGCACAAACACCAGTCGCTATCAGCACAGTTATGAAGTTGTAAGGGGAAAGCGTCAAGCCGTTTTCTAACAAGCTGAAATGTTCCCAGTCGGTACGCATGAGCTGTTTGATGTTCAGTAGCAGAAGAACCGCCATGAATACAAACAGAAGCGTCCCTATGGAAAAGTGGTAGACAAGGTGCTTGTCGCTGGCTCTGATACGGTGTCCTTTGTTCCAAATCATACGCATAAATCAATCCTTTCTAGGTATGAAAAAAGCAGTCAATCCTAAGACTAACTGCTTAATCAACAATAAAGTGTAAATTTTATTGTTTCTTTTCTTCTTTTTTATCTTTTTTATTTTTTCTATCCCACCAAGTACCTGCTAATGAACAACTTCCGCCCATAACTATAAAGCCAATCATAATAAGCCAAAATTCCATGATTTCTCCTCCCTTTTAATTTGTTAAATGCTGGCAAATAAAAATTACAACAAAACATATAATAAGTGCGATTACACCTGCAATGAATGCAAATATGATTTTTTGATAATTTCTTTTTCCTATTTCTTGTTGTGTTTCATCATGCGTTAATTGCTTTCCGTCAATAAATGCCAAAATTTCTTTATAGGTTTGAATGTCATGGCTCTTTTTGAATTTTTCAATCTTACTTGCCGTATAGAGCGTTATTGCAAACAAGCATAACCAAATAATAATTCCTATATTTCCCTTAATACTAAATAAAGGATAGGCACTTATGGCTACGACTATCAATTCAATTAGGAAAACTACACTTATCACATTAAACTTTTTAATAGTTGCTTTTTCTACAATCTCCCTCATCTCCTTTATATCTTCTTTTATAAAATTATCTAAAGACACATTGAAGATATTAGATAAAGTAATTAAACTTTTAACATCTGGACAACTTTTATTTGTTTCCCAGTTAGAAATTGTTTGTCTTGAAACAAATATTTTAAGAGCCAGTTCTTCTTGAGAAATTTTTTGTTGTTCCCTAAATTTTTTGATTTGTAATCCAATATCCATCTTGAATCTTCTCCTTTATTGTATATGAATATAGCTATTTTGTCTGTCAAAAGCCTTTGACATTGCCATTTTCCCTTGTCAAAATAGTTTTACATGGCTTAAAACAGAACTTTTCAACTAATTATATCGGTTCTATATATAAGTTACAAGAAAAATATGGGCTCACATTTATTTTTTCATCTGTCCTTGCGGTACATGGTTCTGTGGATTGCCTGCGTTCTGATTGCCTTTATTCTTCAACACAATATCCTCTGCCTTTACATACCAGTCCACATCTGCACCCGTATAGGTTTTTCGTGATACCGTATCGGCTACTGGATTGACAAGCTCCACAACTGCATTGTACGGAAATTCCCTTACTGGTACTTCTGGCGGTACAGACACGGGGATAATTCCACCATGCAGACTGCACTTCAAATCATAGATACGCTTTTTAAGCTGGGTACTCGGTGTCCCGTCCTCATTCTGCAAGAATACATCACGCACTGCTGTAAATTTTAATTCTCCAAATGTTTTCTCTTTGTCAATAACAAAACCGTTTGATAATCTCATAATATTTTCACTCCTTTACTTTTCTTCAACTGCTACAATATCATCAGCAAGTAACACATAATCGGTATGTCCCATATCCCCAATTGCGTAACCTCTGCCGTATAATTTCGGATTGACAAGTTTTACTTTCTGTTCATACTTGAAATGCTTTTCGCCAGCCTGCACGGGAATTTCCACGACAACATTTTCGCCTTTCTGCACATCAGAATAAAGGTTGTAGCTTCGTCTGGCTAAGACCCTGCGGTTATTTTTATCTCTTTCAAAGATAGGCTCGCTTTCGCCTGCAAATTCAAGTGTTCCAAAAGACTGTGCCATATCTGGCACGACATATTTCATTTCCATATTGTTTTACCTCGTTTCTTTCTATATTTGATAAGTTTTTGATAGTGATTTCTTATTCTGGCGGTTAGGGAAGTACCAGCAAGTCCCCAGATAGTAAAGGGTAAAATAAATGCTTACGCACCCTTGACTATCCGTGTTCTTGCAGGTAAGTAGCAGACAAGCCAGAATAAGCGGAAGTCTGCCGACACGGTATCGGCGGAGAACGTGATTTTTCTTTTCTCATATCGTTACCGCCTTATGATTTCTTCATTTTACGGCGTTTGCAGAAGAAGATACCTGCCAGTCCAGCACCAGAAGTTAGTAATAATGCAAGCAGTCCGTAAAGGTTCGTGTTATCGCCCGTTTTTGGACTGTCTGTTTTATGCGGTGTATCTGGTGTCTGTGGTGTTTTGGGTTTCTCTGGTTCTTCTGGGACTTCGGGTTTTTCCTTAAAGGTAATCGTCTGTCCCTCGTTGTCAATGTCTTTATGCTCGGTAACTTTCTTCGGCTCGTCTGGATTGCTTAAATCGTACAATTCTTCAAAAGTTACAAGCTGTTTGCCGTCAAGAGAAGTAGCGTCAAAGGTAAAGGCAACTTCCGCTTTCATAGTTTCGCTGTCTGCGGTAAAGGTGTAATCACTTTCCACACGTTTTCCATTGATAAGAAGCTCTGCATTTTCTTCTTTCAACATCTGCCAGCCTACAAGTTTGTACTGTGTGCCGACTTCTAAGCCCTCTAAGGTTATGGTATCAATGATTGTTACCTCTTTTCCAGCTTCAAGCTCTTTGTTGCCGTCCTTATCGGTAGCAGTCGTATGAATTTTGATGATACGCTCTGTGATAAGTACCGTCTGTCCGTCGTCCTCAATGTCTTTATGTTCCGCAACTTTTACGGGTTCTTCTGGATTGCTCAAATCGTATAATTCCTCGAATGTTACCAGATTTTTACCGCCAAGCTCGGACGCATTGAATGTATAAGTAATTTCCACTTTCATAGCTTCATCATCAGCGATAAAGGTATAGTCATTTTCTACACGCTTTCCATTGATAAGAAGCTCGGTGTTTTCTTCCTTTAACATCTGCCAGCCTTTGAGCTGATATTTTGTGCCTTTTGTAAGTCCGTCTAATTTGACGGTATCAACGATTGTTACCTCTTTTCCTGCAAGGATTGTCTTTTCGCCGTCCTTACTGGTCGCTGTGGTATGGATAGAGATTTCTTTTTCGTATTCATCAGTCAAAGTACCTAAATCAATCACAAGGTTATTTCTTGATACCACGATTTCAAAAGGTGGGATAAGCTCAAAGCCTTTGTTACTATCGCAACGCATTTCTTCAATGATGTAGGTATCATAAGGCAACGCCCCTTTGCTGTCGTCTGGTTTAGAAGTTCCAAACCATACACCGTCCTCGCTGGTCTTTCCTGCGTTGGTATTATGCTTATGAGAAGCCCAGTCAGAAGAAGTGGAGAATTGCCCGTTATCATCAGTTACCACAACATGACTTTCGCCCGTTGTCTTGCTTGTGATCCTAAAGGGAACATCAGCAAGACGCTTGTGTGTGCCTGCTCCGATTTTTACGCCCTCAATATCTCCACGCTTAATCTGATTGTAGATAGAATGGGCTTCGTCGGTTAAATCAACGATTTTTCCATTCTCTGTGATTGCAAAATCAATCGGTTTTGCACCGTCTGTCAAATATCCGTTTGGAGCTTCACTCTCAACGATACGGAATTTTCCATAAGGTAAAAGGTCAGCAGACGTAGAAGCGACACCCTCAATGTCTGTATGGATTGTCTTTACCACTTCATTTTTCTTGTATAGCTTGCCCTCAACCAGTACCGCATTATCATTTAAGGAAATGATGTCAAAGGCAGTATCTTTCAAAGTGGCACTTCCTTGTGGTTTTGTATCGCCCGTTTCTAAATCTCGTTTCTGAATTTTCACACCGCCACGGATAACCTTGTCTGATACAGAAAACTGGTTACTTCCAGTCAATACGGCAAGGTCGCCGTCCTCGGTAATCTGTGTTACATATAAGCCCTTAATCTGTTCGGACTTATCGCCAGCCTGCATATATGCACCGTCCAGCAAGTAACCGTTTGGAGCTTTTGTTTCTTCTACGGTTAGTGTTCCAAGTGGAAGAACGGCTTTGCCGTCCTGCATATAGAAACTGTCGCCAGATACCTTGTATGCGTCCGCTAATTTTGTAACATAGTGGATTGTACCGTCGCTGTCTGTTTCGGCGATTGTCTTTGTAACCCATGTTCTTGTAGCTTCGGCAGGGAGATTGTCTTTATTGTAGAAGCCAGTATAATACTTCCATGTAAATTCCGCACCTGCTAAAGAAGCGTTCCCCTGCGGATTGTCTTTCTGTGTTTCCATATCAATCTTGAAGAGTTCAATCAAAGTGTCTGTTACCTTTGGTGTATCTGATACGTTCAAGGTCGCTGTCTTTCCAGCTTCAACCTTTAAGGAATATATATTTGTATCAACCTTATATCCTGCTGGTGCGGATAATTCCTTGATATAGACTGTGTCAGCCGTTACCTCTACGACATCTGTATTTCCGTTTTCATCAGTCGTAAGGGTGGCAAGCTGTTTCGTGCAGTCCTTATCAGCAAAGACACCGTATGTCGCACCAGCGATAGAGTAATTCCCGTTACCGTCTGTAATGCTGGTATTACTGGAAGTCTTTTGAAGTTTCGCATTTCCAACATTGAGTTTCGCCCAGAATTGTCCCAATTCCTGCCCCTCGCCAGAGTAGATATAACCGCCACATTCATAGCGTCCTTTATTCTCTTTGACAAAGGCTTTTGCACCAGCGAAAACTTCGTCCTGCGTTGCCTTTGGAATTTCATCATAAGAAGCTCGCACGTTATCGCATTGCCAGCCAAGATGTACGCTTAATCTCTGCCAGACAACAAGCTGTCTTAAAAGGTAGGCGTGGTTTTTGCTTATTCCGTTGTGGCTGTCTGTGTACTGTTTTACATATTCGATAGATAAGGCAACGTCGCTTATCTGGTCGGCACTCATACGGGTGCTTGCGTCAGCTCTGGTCTTGTAGCCATTCTTAAAGTCTGTGTTAATGTCGATACAGTAAGCGTCCTCGCCCTCAACGGTCAAATGTCCCTCATTAAAGGTAGAACCAATCGAACCGTCATTCATTACTTTTTCAACGATACCGACACGCTCTTTTGACTCCGTCCAGTATTGCTTACTTTCTGCATGAACGGGTGTAGTCGGCAAAGCAGTAACGACAGTTGCAAGAGCTAAGAAGCCCGTACACAATCGTTTTAACATCTTTTTCATAAATCTAATGCTCCTTTCATTTTTGGTAATAAAATAACCGTCCATAATGAACGGCTGAAAATAGAAAAGGAACGTCATTTTAGGCGTTCCATAGTCTATGAGTTATTCAATTTTTCTTGTTTCAATACTGATGTGCTGTACCATATCTTTGCATATCTAGGAAAACTTGCGTATCAAGGCTCATTCAATGGTAGTAAATAAGTAGTAAATTGATGTGTTTGTTTCCTTGAAAATGCTGATAGATACTGTGTTTTAGCGGATAATCAGATTTTTATTGTGTTTTTATATTAAAAACCAGGAGGTGCTTTTTTGCAGAATTCACAACAAATATTCAAATTACACTCCGAATACCAGCCTACAGGCGACCAGCCCCAGGCAATCGAAAAACTGGTCAAAGGCTTTCAAGAAGGCAATCAATGCGAGACTTTGCTGGGCGTTACAGGTTCCGGCAAGACCTTTACCATGGCAAATGTTATTGCACAGTTAAATAAGCCAACCTTGATCATAGCGCACAATAAAACACTTGCAGCACAGCTGTACGGTGAGTTTAAGGAATTCTTCCCTGAGAACGCAGTAGAATATTTTGTCTCCTAGTCGGTAGGAGTCACAAATAGGGTGATATTTAGTGGGTATCCATGCTCAAATATCCATATATTGTGGATAAAGGGGTGTTCATAGGAGGTATAAATGGCGAATGGATAGGGGGGGTGTGACTTTTTGTGACCTTTGGATTGCCATTTTTATGTAATAAACAAGAACTTCAAAAATAAAAAAATTTTATATTTTATAGGCTACATAGCCGATTGATTCAAATTAAGCATCAGTCGGCTTTTTTAATAATAATTGAAAAATATAGTGTATGAGAACCAAACACTTGGTACAATAAATGATAAAATAATTAAGAAGAAACTGGAGAAATAGTAATGGTTGAGGGAGAATATCACAGAGCATTTGCTATAATGAAGTTGAATGAAGATTATAGCAATCCAGAAAATGTAACATTAGAAAAGGATTCAGCATATTTGCACGAATATATACATTTTATTCAAGATTTTGGAACTTGTTATGGGATAGATCAGTCAGTGGATAGATTGAGTCGTTATTTAGATATGATTATACAAATACAAACGGATAATTATTCTGGTTATTTAAAACTGAATGATGAAGCTGACTTTGTATCAAGTCTATTTGTGGCTGCCGCAGGAGATTCTATAGAAGATATTTCAGATACAGTTTGCCATAAAGTAAATGGAATTGAGATTTTAGAAGATAAAGAATATTATGAAGAAGATTATCCACAATATATGGATTTATTCAAACCATCTGTAATAGTGCAATATAATGATGAAAAGGAATATCAATTTGGTGGAGAAGCAGTAGCTGAAAACATGGCATATTTGTTTGAAAAACTGTTTTTTAATGCTAATGATTATGAAAAATCTTTACCATATAATTCATGTGAGATCGTGTATAAAGAAATTATAGGAACTTCATGTGATAGTATTCAAATTATGATTGCTTTATGTTATGCTTCTTTAATGTCTCATTTTCCAGGATATACGTTTTATATGTTAGTAAAAAGAATCAAAGATTTAAAAAGTATTCCAAAGAAAATGGAAGATATTTTTGAAATTGCTAGGAATCTAATGCAAGAGGTTAATGAAAATCAAATAAAGAATTTAGAAGAAAGAATAGATTATGCATTACCAATAATTGAAAATGAAGTAACCGTAGAAAAGTTGTATAGTCCATTTATGTGTGATTTGAAATATTGTAATAATTGGTTAAAAAGTACATATAGACATATGATAGAAAATGAAGAAAAATTTCGGAATACATTGATCTATATATTAGAAGACGAGGATATTTTGTTGAGAAAAGCTCGCATGCGGGAGTTAATAAAAATAAATGAAAATCCATTACTAATTGATAAAACAGGAAAACTTTATAGTAAAGATGATAAACATTTGATTTTTCTACTAGCACCATATGCATTACAACAAACTATTATGAATAAACAAACAAGTTGTGCATTACTTCCTATATGTACGGCGTATAAAAAAGAAATTAGTAAGAAATGTGGAGAATTTTGGTGGAAGAAAGAATTTTCTAATAAAATATGTATCATGCGTTTTTATTTGTATTTAATGAATTTAGGAGATGTTCAATTTGATGAACTGGACAATTATTTAAGCTAAATACAATTTGTAAAAAATATTTGTGATAAATAAAATACATAGCCGATTGATTCAAATTACGAGTCAGTCGGCTTTTTCATGCCCATTTTTATTTATACATAGCCAGTCACGTAAAACGGATTGGCTATTAAATTTTTCAAGGAAGGAGGAAATCATATGACCAAGTGTAAAGTAATCGCTCTTGCAAATCAGAAGGGAGGATGCGCAAAGACCACAACGACATTGAATCTGGGAATCGGTCTTGCACATCAGGGGCGAAAAGTATTATTGGTCGATGCTGATCCACAGGGAGACTTAACAACCGCATTAGGGTGGACTGATGCAGATAATCTTCCGATTACGTTGGATACACAGATGAAGAAAATATTACAAGATGAACCATTTGTGTATAATGAAGGTATTTTACACCATAAAGAAGGAGTAGACATTATTCCAACTAATATCGAGCTATCGGGCATGGAAATCTCACTGGTAAATGCCATGAGCAGGGAGCAGACTTTAAAGCTGTATCTGTCAGATTTGAAAAAGGATTATGATTATATCCTGATTGATTGTATGCCTAGTTTGGGAATGTTGACTATCAATGCATTAGTTGCCGCAGACAGTGTAATTGTTCCAGTTCAGGCTCATTATTTTCCATTAAAAGGTATGACGCAGTTAATGAAAACAATCGGTAAGGTACAAAGACAGCTAAATCCCAATCTGAAGATTGATGGAGTATTACTGACGATTGCAGATATGCGGACAAAACTTGCCAAGACAACAGAGGATAGCCTTCGAGAAAATTACGGGAAACATATCCGAATTTTCAAAACGGTTATTCCAGTGGCTATCACAGCGGCAGAAAGCAGTGCAGCAGGACAGAGCATTTATGAGTATGACAAGAATGGAACTGTTGCAAAGGCGTATGCAGAATTTACGAGGGAGGTGATTCAGTGTGGCGAAAAGCAAAGAAATAAACATGAATCTTCCCTCAGCCGATGACCTTTTTACCACGCGGGAAGAAAGAGACCAGAAGAATCAGGAGCATGTAAAAAATATTTCTGTTTATGACATCAGTGATTTTCCGAATCACCCATTTAAAGTAAAAATGGATGATAAAATGGTGGAGACCATTGAAAGTATTCGAGAACATGGTGTATTGGTTCCTGCTCTTGTCAGAGAGAAGCCAACAGGTGGGTATGAAATGATTTCTGGACACCGTAGAAAAATGGCAAGTGAACTGGCAGGGTTAGAAAATATACCTTGTATTGTAAGAAATCTCAGTGATGATGAAGCAGTTATTGTCATGGTTGACAGCAATCTTCAAAGGGAAGAAATATTACCATCAGAAAAAGCATTTGCTTATAAAATGAGACTGGAAGCAATGAAACGACAGGCAGGTAGACCTAGTAAAGAAAATGTGTCGCCAGTGGCGACGCATTTACGGGGGCAACGTTCTGATGAATTATTAGGAGAACAAGTAGGTGAAAGTAAAGATACAATCCGCCGTTATATCCGCCTTACAGAACTTATCCCGGAAATCCTTGAAATGGTCGATGACAAAAAGATTTCTATGCGTCCGGCGGTAGAACTGTCTTATTTGCCGAAAGAGGAACAGGCGATATTATACGACACCATGGAGTCGGAGGCTTGTACCCCAAGTCATGCACAGGCAATTAAAATCCGCAAATTTTCAGCAGAGGGCAGGTTGAATGAAGATGTTTTGCTATCGATTATGTCAGAAGAGAAGCCAAATCAGGTAGAGCAGTGGAAAATTCCGAAGAACCGACTGAAGAAATATTTCCCGTCGGGAACATCACAGCAGAAAATGGAAGAAACCATTATCAAAGCACTGGAATTATACCGGAAACGGGAAAAAAGCAGGGAACGATAGGCATTTTGACACCAAGGGAAAAGTCTATCCGTTGGTGGTCAATGAGAAATCAGCTTTTTCCTGTTTTCCCCTCCCCACACCCTACCCCTTTGGTTTACCAGCAGATTACCAGCCGAAAAGACAATAAGGAGCCGGGAACATCTTTTATTTCGGCAGGTCAGAGATTTCCACACCCTGCATGACAGCAGGGAGCAAACAGCATAAAACAACAGCAGACGTTCCAGACGGACGTCTTTTTTGATTGAAAAGAAAGGAGTTGTAGAAAATGAAGAAGATATGGAAACGAGTGTGTACAGGGATTCTTGCCCTGACCACGATTTTAACTGCATTACCGATCACATCGGTTCAGGCAGCGGAAACACAGTATTGGACGGAATCCTCAGAGAGAGTCGGATATATTGAACATGTGATGAATGATGGAACCATTCATTCTACATTCAATGAAGGTCACATGCGAGTAGAGGGCGAAACCGCCTATTGTGTAGATATTAACACCGGATTCAAAAATGGGTATAAAACTAGACACGATGCAAGTGCTAGCATGAGTGCTACACAGATCGAAGATGTGGCATTGTCACTGGAGTATGTAAAGCAGTATAGAGGCAGTCATAGTAACCTGAATGCAAATCAGGATATCTGCTGGAACAGTGTGTAGTATGGCAGAGACTCAGTGAACAGTTGGGCTGGAAGTGCGATAATGTCCGAGCTGCTTATTCTGAGATTTCACAGGATATTCAGAATGAAGTGTATGCAGGAGCGAGAGCATTTGTACAGGCAAACAAAGGTCGCTATAAATGTGGCGGATATATCTATACTGGTGAAGGACAGGATCTTGGACAGTTTTGGGCAGAACTGAATGTCGGAAATGCGAAGGTAAAAAAGACAACCACCAATGAGATTGTCACAAATGGAAATGCGATGTATTCCATTGTTGGAGCAACCTTTGGCATATTTTTAGACCAGAATTGTAGTAATCAGATTGGAACACTTACAACAAATGAAAATGGCGATACGAATGAAGTTGAAGTAACTGTAGGGACTGTTTACATCAAAGAGCTTTCTGCACCGAAAGGATATAAGCTGGATACGACAGTACGCAGTCTGAAAGTTGAAGCCGGAAAGACAGCCGTATTAAATGTTTCCGATGTTCCGAAAGTAACAGAGACATTGGTAGATCTGTTCAAGATTGATATGGAGACAGGAAAAGCAACCGCACAGGGAAATGCAGCACTGTCAGGAGCAGAGTTTACCTGGCATTATTATGACGGATTTTATACAAAAGATAACTTACCAGAGAAAGCAACACGCACTTGGGTTACAAAAACGGTGGCAGAAAAGAGCAGTGATGGAAGTATTCATTATGTGACAAAACTGTCAGATGCTTACAAAGTATCGGGAGATGCATTTTACATTCAGAATGAAAAAAGCGTATTACCACTTGGAACACTGACTGTTGAGGAGACAAAAGCACCAGACGGATATTTACTGGACGGAGCTTATATGCAGGCAGGAGACATTACAGAACAGATAAAAGGAATGTATCTGACACAGATCACAGAGGACGGAGAACTTGCAGTTCTTTCCGGAAGCAACCAGTATTCCGTATCTGACCAGGTAATCCGAGGTGGTGTGAAGATTCAGAAACGTGATTTAGAGACAAAAGATACCAAAGCACAGGGAAGTGCCACATTAAAAGATACTGCATTTGCAATTATTTCTTTGAACGAAAATTCGGTTCTGGTAGAAGGAAAGCTATACAAAAAGAACGAGACAGTTAAGGCGATTCAGACAGGGATTGACGGAATTGCAACAACGACGGCAGATTTACTTCCATATGGTAAATACAAACTGGAAGAAACCAAAGCACCGGAAGGTTATCTGACTGACGGGGCAAAAGCGATTGAATTTTCGATTACGGAAAATGGAAAAATCGTAGATTTAACAGACGAAAGCCATTCCATTTACAACCAGATTAAACGTGGAGATTTAGAAGGAGTAAAGATTGGAGCAGGTACACATAAGAGGCTTGCAAATGTTCCTTTTAAGATTACAAGTAAAACAACCGGAGAGAGCCATATCGTAGTGACAGATAAGAACGGTCAGTTTTCAACTGCTTCCAATTGGGCATCTCATAAGAGAAATACAAATGCCGGGAAATCCAGTGAGGACGGAATCTGGTTCGGAACTTCTGAGCCGGATGACAGTAAAGGTGCATTACTTTATGACACTTATGAGATTGAGGAGTTAGCTTGTGAATCCAACAAAGGTATGAAGCTGATTCCGGCATTTGAAGTTGTTGTCAGCAGAAATAAAGTAACCATCGGCCTTGGGACATTGACCGATGAGTATGAAAAAGAGATTACCATTCATACAACCGCAACGGACAAGGAAATGGGCGAAAAGGTAATTGTTGCAGGAAAGAAAGTAACGATTGTGGATACAGTTACTTTGGATGGTCTGGAAGAAGGAAGAAAGTACCAGTTGAAAGGCTGGCAGATGCTGAAAGAGGAAAATGCTGAACTGCTCATTGATGGAAAACGTGTGGAGAGTGATTACACTTTTGTTGCTGACAGCGAGAAAATGAAAATAGAGATTTCTTATACGTTCGATGCATCAGAACTTGGAGGACAGAATCTGGTTACATTTGAAGAATTATATGACCTGAAGAATCCGGAAGAACCTGTAAAAGTTGCAGAGCATAAGGATATTGATGATGAAGGTCAGACAGTCCTGATTACGGAGCGAAAGATTTCGATTCATACCACAGCAACTGATAAGAATGGCAAGAAAGAGATGGAAGCCGGAAAAGATCTGACGATTGTGGATACAGTTACATTAGAAGGATTGGAAATCGGTACAAAGTATAAATTGTCTGGTTGGCAGATGATTAAGGAAGAAAATGCAAAGCTGATCATTGATGGCAAAGAAGTTACCAATGATTATGAATTTACAGCGGACAAGGAAAACATGGAAGTGCAGATTGAGTTTACTTTCGACGGCAGCACTCTTGGAAGAAAACAGCTTGTAACCTTTGAAGAACTGTATGATATAACAAATCCGGAAGAACCGAAAAAGGTAACAGAGCATAAGGAAATCAATGATGAAGGTCAGACTGTAACCATCAAAGAAGTACCGGAAACACCAACCCCAGAGACACCGGGTACTACTACAAAAACCAGTAACCCTCCGAAAACAGGAGACACTGCAAATGCAATTTTATGGATAGCCATTCTGGTATTATCAGCAGCCGGAATCACAGGAGTTCGTATCTGGAATAAAAAGAAACAGGTTAAGAGATTAGGAATTGAAGAAAAGAAAGAAGAGGAGGAGTAAAACAGAGGGCGGCGATAAGCTGCCCTTTGATGATGAAATGGGAAAAAATCAGAAAGCAATAAAAGTATTACAGCGTTTATTTGATGCCGGATACGGAACGGAAAAAGAGATTGTCAATATGGCGATGGATGAAATGCTTGCTTTGCCGGGAGTGAATGTAGCAGATCTGTGCATTATCAGTGAGCTGCAGAAAAGCATTAAGGCAAACAAAGTGATAAGCTATTTGTCAGGGAAAAAAGAAGTAAAGGAAGAAACGAAAGGAGCAGATTATGGTGGAACAACCTAAATATTTGGAAATGACATTATCACAATTGAAATCATATGTGGAATCTTCAGAGAGTAATATTTTTTTGGTTGTAGAATTTCCAAAAGGAGATCAGAAGGATGGAGAATGAATTGGAAGTTGTGAATATCCGTCTGGTAAAAGAGCCGTCTCTTTATAGTGAGCAGACGTTGGACAGTCCACAGGCTGTTGTAGAATTGATGGTGAAGGAGTTATCGCAATATGACAGAGAAGTATTTTGCATCCTGAATATGAAAAATAATGGACAGGTAATCAATATGAATCTGGTCAGTGTTGGAACAATCAATGCATCTTTGGTAATTCCCAGAGAAGTTTTTAAGAGCAGTATTCTGGCAAATGCTTCTGCAATCATTGGACTTCATAATCATCCCAGTGGCAATGTGAAACCGTCAAAAGAGGATATGATTGTTACGAGAAAGCTGCAGAAGTGCGGACAGCTACTGGGGATAGAATTGCTGGATCATATCATTGTCGGTGGAACTAATGGAAAGATGCTCAGCTTCCGAGAAGAAAAGATGTTGAATGTGACAGGAAGGATGGATTGGGAGAGATAGAAGAAAAAAGAATTAGAAGTTTTTATTTATTGTAATATTTCATGTAGCGGCATTAGTAAAATAGTGTCGCTACAAAAAGCTGACTTATACATTGATATTATATGCATAACTCAAAATAAAATTGTTAAAAATAGAAAAAGAAACAATATATAACGAAAAAATCTCTAAATAAGAGAATTTGTATTGACTGAGAGAAGAGTAAAACATATAATAAAGGTGGAGGTGTATAAGAATGTTAGTAAAAGTAAGTGTTGAAAATTTTAAATCTTTTGATAAAGCAGCAGAGCTGACAATGATTTCCTCAAATAAAATACGAACAAATGCAAATCACAGGTTAAAGATAAAAAGTACCCAGTTATTAAAATATGCAGTAGTTTATGGAGCAAATGCATCTGGAAAGACCAATCTGGCATTGTTCTTTAAATTTTTTAAAGATAGTGTCTGCAATGGTATTCCGATAGAAGCTACACAGATGTTTTGTAAGAATCGGAAGGAGAATAAGGAACGAGAAAGTAGTTTTGAAATTCAGATTACTGTAGGTGACAAATTTTATGCCTATGGTTTTTCCGCAGTTTTAAGCAGACGAAAAGTAACCGGAGAATGGTTATATGAATTATATCAGAATGGTTCAGCAAAATGTCTCTTTGAACGAGAAGGAAGCAAACGTCCGGTGTTAAATGATGGTATTACGCTGATAAACACAGAAAAAAATAAATTTGAAACCTATGCAGATGATTTTGAAGGAAATGAAACATCTTTGTTCCTGACAGAAATGAATCGTGGAAAAAAATATAGCACACGATCTAAATTATTGTTCTTCCGGGATGTATATGATTGGATTCAGAATCATATTTCGATTATCACACCGGATACGCCATTGATTGATTTGGAATATTATTATGATGATAATTCGCTGAAGCTGATTAACAAATTGATCAAAACATTTGATACGGGTATCAGCCAGGTAAAAATTGAAGAAATTACATTGGATGAGTTATCAAATGCATTGCCGAAATCAGTATTTGATAAGATGATGCAGCATGTAAAAAATAGAATGGAAGAGCAGGAAGAACCATCATTCAGAATGACGATGAGGTCGAAGGAAACTTTCTTTAATATCGAAGTTGAAGGACATTCTGAACCGAAGGTCACAACAATCCGGTTGCATCATAATAAGTCATTTTATGAGTTCGGTTTTGATGAAGAGTCTGATGGAACAAGAAGATTATTCGATTTGATGGATATGCTGTTGAATAAACGAGAAGATGTTCTTTATGTTGTGGATGAATTGGAGAGAAGCTTACATCCGAAGCTGACAGAACGATTTTTGCAATTGTTTATGCAGCTACATGATGAGCAGCGTATGCAGCTATTGTTCACTACACATGAATCATCCATTATGGATCAGGCTATTTTTAGAAGGGATGAAATCTGGTTTGTAGAACGTAACGCAGAAAATGCAAGCTCTATTTATTCCTTAGATCGTTTCAAGGAGAGGTATGATAAGGTGTTGAGCAAGGCATATCTGGAAGGAAGATATGGTGCGATACCGGTATTTTCAACATTCGACTTTAGAGAGGAGGAGTAGCCTTGGCTCCAGTAAGAAGTTATACGAATTGGAATAGCAGAACTACAGATGAAGAAGAACAGATTGAGCCTTATCGTAAGTACTTTTTCATATGTGAGGGTGCAAATACTGAAACATGGTATTTCAAAAAGTTAATTGATATCCGAAAAGAGTTAAATATTCATCCATTGATCGATATCCGGTTACTTGAAAAAACAGAGGGAGACAGGGACATTTCATTTCCAAGACGTTTGATTGAATTTGCAGAAAATCAGAAAGAAAATCCGGAAATAGCGTTTGATAAAGAACGGGATAAGATGATTGTTGTATTTGATGGAGATATTTTTGAAGAAAAAGTACTTGATTATGATGAACTAGTAGCAGAAGGTGAAAAGAATAATATATTAGCGGTTAGCAATCCAGCATTTGAATTGTTCCTGCTGTTACATTATGAAAATTCATATGAAGATGATATTGAGCCGAATGCTGAACAGATTATCCAGAATGAAAAAGATGGACATCAGACATTTATCTATAAGCTGTTACTTGCCAGAACAGGAATCAATCCCAAAAAGAATTCTGCAATTGGAGAACTGGCGAAGAATATAGAGATTGCTATTGAGCAGGAAAAGAAAATCAATGAGGATATTCATCAGTGTAAGGGACAGATTACATGTAATATTGGTCGGATTATTGATGATATTCGGAATGATGATGGAAAATAAGTTGTTAGATGAAAAATAGGGATGGAAAGATACAGTATGAAAGCAGATAATATAAAAAATATAATCAGTGACATAGATCATCTACCGTATAGAGCAATTTTATTTGATGGAACATGGGGAATTGGAAAATCTTATGCGGTAAATGAGGCATTAGAAGCAAATCCCAATGTTTGTAAAATATCAATGTTTGGTTTAAAAGACCCAAAACAAATATATCATGAAGCGTTATTTCAATTGGCTTTAAAGAATAATATTGGTGGGAAAATAGGTGAAATTGCTAATAATGTTTTAGATGGTCTATCGAAAATTTGGGATAAAGTTGGTCAGGCAAAGGAAGTAGTACAAAGCATTGCCAATGAAAGAGAATTGTTTTTATTATTGTCAAAAGAGTTTACTTCTGTTCATATTATTGTAATAGATGACTTGGAAAGAATGAGTGATGACATAAATTTGGAAGATATATTTGGAATTATAGAAGAACTCAAGCAATGTAATTATGTAAAAGTTATTGTGATTGCGAATACAGATGAAATACAATCGGACAAAAAAGTTGTATTTGAAAAGTATAATGAAAAGGTCATTGAAAGAATATATCATATTACAGAACGTGCAGAGAAAGTGACATGGAGTAAAATGAATATCCATGCAGACTTTGTTGAAAAATTCTTGGAAATCCATAAAGTCAAAAATTTACGGACGCTCGAAAAGGCGCAACGTTTTTTTGAAGATGTAAAATTGTTTTGTAATAGTGACATGAGTGAGCAATTTAAAGAAGAATTAAGGTTAATATGCTTTGCTGTTGTTGTGGAGAGTATAGAAAACTTGTACTATAAAGAAATTGATTCTGATAATACTAATACTGATTCTGTAGAAAAAATGACAAATACGATTGGAAATATGCTTCAGCATAGAATTGGCAGATATCTTTATGGAATAAAGTGTAGTACAAATTTGGTAGAAATGATACTGAAATATTATGAGGAAGGGGTACTAAATGAAGAACAATTGGAGGCTGAATACAAGTTATTTCTTAATTCAGGAGATAAGCCTAACTATTATAAGTCAGATGAGGAAATAAGGAGTGTATTACCTATTTTAAGAGAGAAAATGCTTGAAGCAAAGAGTTTAGCAGAATTAAATGAATTTGCAGATGCGTATGTTGTTTGGAGTGATGTTTTAGAGGAAAATAATGAAAGTGTTTTATCAGAATATAGAAATATTTTAGAAGAAATGCTGGAAAAAACTGTTTTAGATGGGAAAGAGGAAATGCTATCGTATTCATATGATTTGTTTCACATGTCATCGGAAAAGACAAAAAGAATATATCAAGAAGAAAATAAAGAAATGATGAAATTTTTAATAGAGACATATGTGGGATATTTGAAAAAAACAACTCATGGGAAAAAGGCTTATGAGTATTCATATAAACTTAGAAATAATTTTGATAGTAGTTATTATCATGATATTATCATATCAGAGATAGACAATTTGTATAATAAAATTTCTTTTCCAGTAGACAATGTGGATGAGGATAGATATCATACGTGTTATAATATTATGTATGTTTTGTATCATTCAGATGCTGAAAAATTCTTGCAGTATTGTGAAAAAATAAAAGAAGATTGTGATAATATGTCAAGGCATAGAATAGATGTTTTGATTGAGGAGATAGTAAAAAAGTAAAAGTAAATTTACATAGCCAGATGGTTCCAACTCAAGGAATCACCTGGCTATTTTCATGCCCGGATATTATCCCCAATAATATCAATCTAAGGCAAGAAAGGAGATGAAAATTATGCCATATATACCACCATCGGTCGTGCGGGAGGTCAAGCGGATGGATTTGCTTACGTACTTGAAAAATTATGAACCATACGAATTAGTTCACTTTTCTGGCAACACCTACACTACCAGAACACACGATAGTTTGAAAATATCAAATGGGAAATGGATGTGGTGGAGTCAGAGAACCGGTGGCAGATCAGCACTGGATTATCTGATCAAAGTAAGAGGATACAGTTTTTTAGAGGCGGTTGAATTGCTTGCAGAACGGGCAAATATTCAGCCGCCTCTTTTTGTATCTGAGAATGTTCCGATGGAGAAACAGTTACTGTTGCCAAGGAAAAATCAAGATAATCAGAAAGTGATTGCGTATCTTTCTGAACGTGGGATTGATAATGAAATCATTCAGTTTTGCTTAGAGTCTGGAAGAGTTTATGAAAGTGAATTTCATCATAATACGGTGTTTGTAGGGATGGATGAGAAAGGAAATCCGAAATATGCAGCTATTAGGGGAATCGGAACCAGTTTTATCGGAGAAGCAAATGGAAGCGATAAGAATTACTCTTTTTCCATTTTTACAGAAAAACCCAATGATACGGTGCATCTGTTTGAGTCAGCCATTGATCTGCTATCTTATGCAACATTGCAGAAATTGGAGGGGAAGGAGTAAAGGTTTTCATCAGAAATACTATAAAGACTTGTTGAAATCCTTGGATTTGCCTGATATTCATTTTCACCAGTTGAGAAATACCTATGCAACTATTTTGCTGAAGAATAGCTTTAATTCAAAAGGTATTTCGCATTTATTGGGACATGCCAAGGAAATCATATCAGTAGATATCTATGGAGATACGCAGGAAATCATAGAAGACTGTCTGGATGTATTGGAACCATTTATTGAAGAAGTTATTCCAAAAGAGCGGAAAGATCAGTATTATGATTATTCAGAAGTGATTGAAATAGACTTAATCCTGGAGGAATATTTCAACGCAGCATGATAAAAAATAGAATAGTAGTAAGAGAGAAAAGTACAAATAAAAATCGAACATTTGTACTTTTTCTTACCTTCATCTATATACTTTCAAAAAAATGTCTGATATAATAGGGACTGTTACAAGAACAAACAGTAAAAATATGACAGAACCGGAGCCTGGTATCGTCAGGTATTTCCGAGTGCTGTTTTATCCGCAAAAATCAGTTTTGTGACTTTTATTCGTAACGAGGTGAAAAAGACATCTATTCACCATAAAAATGAGCTTTTCGTTACGAATCCGGATACGAATTTTTGGCTGATAGTGGTCATAGTAAAAGTCACAAATGGAGGAATTTACCATGAATGAGTTCAAATTAAAAGCCCCATACGAGCCAACCGGAGACCAGCCACAGGCGATAGCAGAGCTTGTGAAAGGGTTCAAGGAAGGCAATCAATGCCAGACTTTACTAGGGGTTACGGGTTCTGGAAAGACTTTTACGATGGCAAATGTGATTCAGCAATTACAGAAGCCGACGCTTGTCATCGCTCATAATAAGACGTTAGCAGCTCAGTTGTACGGAGAGTTCAAGGAGATGTTCCCTGAGAACGCAGTGGAATATTTTGTCTCCTACTACGACTACTACCAGCCGGAGGCTTACGTGCCGTCTTCGGATACGTATATTGCGAAGGACTCTGCGCGGAACGATGAGATTGATAAGCTGCGGCTTTCCGCGACTTCTGCACTGAGTGAGCGGAACGATGTCATTGTGGTTTCCAGTGTTTCGTGTATCTATGGAATCGGAAGCCCGAAGGACTACATGGAGATGATTATTTCGCTCCGCCCGGGAATGGAAAAGGACCGGGACGATGTGATCCGGCAGTTGATTGATATTCAGTATGACCGGAATGATATGGATTTCCACCGAGGTACGTTCCGCGTGCGCGGTGATGTATTGGAGATTTTTCCGGCGGAGGAGACGGACAAGGCGGTGCGCGTCGAGTTCTTCGGGGATGAGATTGACCGTCTGGTGCAGATCGATACGCTGACGGGTGAAATCTTATGTGAACTGAACCACATCGCAATCTTTCCGGCCTCCCACTACGTTGTGCCGATGGACACGATCCTGAAAGCAACAGGCGAGATTGAAAAGGATATGGAAGAGCAGGTGAAGTTCTTCAAGCACGAGGGAAAACTGATCGAGGCCCAGCGCATCGAGGAGCGGACCAATTTCGATATTGAGATGCTCAAAGAAACCGGCATCTGTTCCGGCATCGAAAACTATTCGCGTTACCTCTCCGGATTAAAGCCAGGCGAGCCGCCCTACACACTGATGGACTATTTCGGAGATGATTTCCTCATCATCGTGGATGAGTCGCATAAGACTGTTCCGCAGATCCGCAGCATGTATGCCGGCGACCAGTCGCGGAAATCGACGCTGGTGGACTATGGATTCCGTCTGCCGTCCGCAAAAGACAACCGCCCGTTGAACTTCGGCGAGTTCGAGGACCGGATCGATCAGATCCTCTTCGTATCTGCCACGCCGGGCGACTACGAGGCAGACCACGAGCTGCTGCGCGCCGAACAGATCATCCGCCCGACCGGCCTTCTCGACCCGGATGTCGAGGTGCGCCCGGTGGAGGGACAGATCGACGATCTGATTTCGGAAGTAAAGAAAGAAACTGAAAAACACAACAAAGTTCTCGTGACGACGCTGACGAAGCGTATGGCAGAGGATCTGACCGACTATATGAAAGAGGCCGGCATCCGCGTGCGCTACCTGCACTCCGATATCGACACCCTGGAACGGACCGAGATCATCCGTGATATGCGTCTCGATGTCTTCGATGTGCTCGTCGGCATCAACCTTCTGCGTGAGGGTCTCGACATCCCGGAAATCACACTCGTGGCGATCCTGGATGCCGATAAAGAAGGTTTCCTGCGTTCCGAAACCTCCCTGATCCAGACCATCGGCCGTGCCGCACGAAACAGCGAGGGCCATGTTATCATGTACGCCGATGTGATGACCGATTCCATGCGACTCGCGATCGACGAGACGAAGCGCCGCCGTGCCCTGCAGGAAGCCTACAACAAAGAACACGGCATCACTCCGACCACCATCAAAAAAGCCGTCCGCGATCTCATCAGCATTTCGAAAGAAGTGGCAAAGACAGAAGAAAAGATGGAAAAAGACCCGGAGTCCATGAGCCGCGAAGAACTGGAAAAACTGATCGGCCAGGTACAGAAACAGATGAAAGCCGCTGCCGCCGAACTCAACTTCGAAATGGCCGCCGAGCTGCGTGACAAAATGATCACACTGAAGAAGAGCCTGGATGACATGGAAGAATAAAAAAGAAGAAAAGAGCATGAAAAAAAGCGTGCCGGAAAAGCGACAGAAAACTTTCCGGCACGCTTTTTTGCGTCCGATTTTGATTCCTTCTTGTTCAGAATTGACGCAAAATAAGAATACCATTATAATATAAAATACGACCAAACGGTCGCATCAAAACGAAAAACACAAAAATAAAAAGACAACAATAAAAAAATTAATCGCCGAATTTTCTCTTTTTACTGGAGACACTCAGCAGATAGTCGACCGAGCAGTCATAGAACCGTGCAAGTCGGATCACATAGTCGATCGGGATGTCGCGGATTCCTTTTTCGTAGCGGGAATAGACGTCGCGGTTGCATTCGAGCAGGGCAGAAATCTCTTTGATGGTGAGATCCTGATCAATCCGCATATCTTCAATTCTCTGGTATTTCATACGTTGTACCATCCTTTCAGATTCAAACCCATACTACCAAACGGTTGGATGGACAAAGTTAAATCAGATCATATGGTCGCAAATTGGAGAATAGGGCGGGAGAGAGAAACGGCGGGTGAAGACAGCCTGTGCAGAAAACAGAAAAATATGTACGGCAGAAATGGGGGAACGAATGGGAAAAGCAGAAAGAATAGAAATAGAAGATTTTGTCCAGAATATAGTGGAACGGATGGAGACGCCGGAAGCGTTTGAAAAAATGATCAGCCGGGAGGAAGAATGCGAAGCGCAGGGGCAGGAGAGCCGTCTGAGGGATGTGCTGAAGAAAGAATGGCCGGTGGACGAAAAGGGAGAGCGCATCTATCAGATCACTAATATATATGAAGAAAAAGCAGAAGAACTCCTCATTGTAGAACTGTATACCGGCATCCACCTGGAAAACGGAGTCCCGTGCGGGCATTTTACGCTGTATCTCTGCGGGGAGCCGGACGGATGGAAACTCAGCGAAACGCGGATGATGGAATATCTGCAGAATCTGTAAACGAAAAAGCAAAACAGGGAGGACAGGGAAAAGAAAAACTGTCCTCCTGCTTTTGCTGCGGCGGAGACACCGGAAAGTCAGGATCCATACGGCCGCTTCTCATCGCTGATGCCGACCAGATAATCCAGACTGACCTGATACAGCTCCGCCAGACGGATGGCAATGGAGATCGGCAGCTGCCGGACGCCTTTTTCATATCGGGTATACACATCGCGGTTGCAGCCGAGATAGTCGGCAACCTGGCGGATCGTCAGATCGTGGTCCGTGCGCAGATCCTCCAGTCTCTGATATTTCATGATTCATCACCTCTGAGAAAATGCTACTAAATGGTCGTATCGAAATGGCAGAATCCTACCATACGGCTATAGCGCCTTTGAAACAGTAGAATGCAATAAAAAAGAAAAGTCAGATTCCTTTTCAGAAAGAAAACGGTTTATACTTTTTTCACAATTTCTTCATAGAAAAACCGGGAAAAGGTGTTGACAAACAAAAGGCAGAGTGCTATCTTAAGAGCATAGATGTTAGCACTCCACTGAAACGAGTGCTAACAGGACTATACAACAGGAAGGAGCTTATCTTAGTGGATACAGAATTGGATGAAAGAAAAAGAAAAATATTAAAAGCGATCATCCAGACGTATCTGGAAACGGGCGAGCCGGTCGGCTCAAGAACGATTTCCAAATACACGGATTTGAATTTAAGCTCCGCCACAATCCGGAATGAAATGTCCGATCTGGAAGAGATGGGTTACATCTTACAGCCCCACACTTCCGCAGGACGCATTCCTTCCGATAAAGGCTACCGCCTCTATGTAGATGAGCTGATGCGGGAAAAAGAACAGGAAGTTGCAGACATCAAAAACATGGTCATTGAAAAAACAGACCGAATGGAAAAAGTTCTGCAGCAGGTTGTCAAAGTCCTCGCTTCATCTACCAACTATGCAACGTTGATTACAGGACCGGAATATCACAGAAATAAAGTGAAATTCATCCAGCTCTCAAAAGTCAATGAAGAGCAGCTCCTGGCCGTCATCGTCGTAGAAGGCAACCTGGTGAAAAACCAGATGATCGACCTCGACGAGACCATCAACGATGAACAGATATTAAAGCTGAACCTGCTTCTGAACACACAGCTCAATGGCCTGACCATTGAAGAAATCAATCTTGGCATGATCAAGAAGATGAAAGAGCAGGCAGGCATCCACTCCGGCATCATCAGCAAAGTGGTCGATACCGTAGCGGAAGCCATCGCAGTCAGCGAAGAAGATGTGCCGGTGTACACCAGCGGCGCAACCAACATTTTCAAGTACCCTGAGCTTTCCGACAGCAGCAAAGCCAGCCAGCTGATTTCCACATTCGAGGAACGGCAGAAACTGGTCGATATGATCAAAGGAGCTGCCGAGGAGCAGGACGGAGAGGAAAATACCGGTATTCAGGTATACATCGGAAATGAATCTTCGATGGAACCCTTACGGGACTGCAGCGTGGTCACCACCACATACGATATGGGAAACGGTATGCGCGGAACAATCGGTATCGTGGGACCAAAGCGGATGGATTACGAAAATGTGGTAGATAACCTGAAAACATTAAAAGTTCAACTGGACGCCGTCTTCAAAAAGCCGGACACAGGTGAGTAGAAAGGTGGAATGATCAGTGAGCGAAGAAAATAGAAAGAAAGAGGAAACCATGGAAGAACCTACACGCGAGATGGAAAAAGAAACCGGAGCAGAGACCGATCTGCCGGAAACCGAACCGGCTGCGGAGCAGGAAGAAGCAAAGAAAGCAGCAGAGGCAAAAGAAGCGGAAGCTGCAGAAGAAACTGCTGAGGATGGCAAAGAACGAAAGTTCTTCAAAAAGAAAAAAGATAAAAAAGATGAGAAAATCGAAGAGCTGACTGACCGCCTGACCCGTCAGATGGCAGAGTTCGATAACTTCCGCAAACGCACCGAAAAAGAAAAAGCAAATATGTATGCCATTGGAGCAAAAGACATCATCGAGAAGATTCTTCCGGTTGTTGACAGCTTCGAGCGCGGACTTGCAACGGTGGAAAACCCGGAGGAAGATCCGTTCGCAGACGGCATGAATAAAGTATACAAACAGTTTACCACAGCACTCGATGAACTCGGTGTAACCGTGATCGAGGCCGTTGGAAAGGAATTCGATCCGAACCTGCACAACGCAGTGATGCATGTGGAGGATGAGGAAGCCGGCGAGAACATCGTCGTAGAAGAGTTCCTGAAGGGCTACATGTACAAAGGTTCCGTAGTCCGTCACAGTATGGTCAAGGTGGCTAACTAAGCCTTGAAGATAAATAAATAGAAATTAAACCATTTTTTAGCATAATTCATTGAGGAGGAAACAACAATGGGCAAAATTATTGGTATTGACTTAGGAACAACAAACAGCTGTGTAGCCGTTATGGAAGGTGGAAAACCAACCGTTATCGCAAACGCAGAGGGTGAAAGAACAACTCCATCTATCGTAGCATTCACAAAAACAGGTGACCGTCTGGTCGGCGAGCCGGCAAAACGTCAGGCTGTAACAAACGCAGACAGAACCATCCGTTCTATCAAACGTGAGATGGGTACTGACTATAAAGTAGACATCGAAGGAAAGAAATACTCTCCGCAGGAGATCTCCGCTATGATTCTTCAGAAACTGAAAGGTGATGCAGAGAACTACCTTGGTGAGAAAGTAACAGAAGCAGTTATCACAGTTCCGGCTTACTTCAATGACGCACAGCGTCAGGCAACCAAAGATGCCGGTAAAATCGCAGGTCTTGATGTAAAACGTATCATCAACGAGCCTACCGCAGCAGCTCTGGCATACGGACTGGACAACGAAAATGAGCAGAAGATCATGGTATACGACCTTGGCGGCGGTACTTTCGATGTTTCCATCATCGAGATCGGTGACGGCGTTATCGAAGTTCTTTCCACAGCAGGAAACAACCGTCTGGGCGGCGATGACTTCGACCAGAAAGTAACAGATTATATCCTTGCTGAGTTCAAGAAACAGGAAGGCGTAGATCTTTCCAATGATAAAATGGCTCTGCAGAGAATCAGAGAAGCAGCAGAGAAAGCAAAGAAAGAGCTTTCCAGCGCAACTACAACCAACATCAACCTGCCGTTCATCACTGCAACCGCAGATGGCCCGAAACATCTCGATATGAACCTGACAAAGGCTAAATTCGATGAGCTGACCCACGACCTGGTAGAGAAAACCGCAGAGCCGGTACAGAGAGCACTTTCTGATGCAGGCCTTCAGGCATCCGAGCTTTCCAAAGTCCTTCTGGTAGGCGGATCTACCCGTATCCCGGCTGTACAGGATAAAGTAAGACAGCTGACCGGACACGAGCCGAGCAAGAGCCTGAACCCGGATGAGTGCGTAGCACTTGGTGCTTCCGTACAGGGTGGTAAACTTGCAGGAGACGCCGGCGCAGGCGATATCCTTCTTCTGGATGTAACTCCGCTGTCTCTGTCCATCGAGACCATGGGAGGTATTGCAACTCGTCTGATCGAGCGTAACACCACAATCCCGACCAAGAAGAGCCAGATCTTCTCAACAGCAGCAGATAACCAGACAGCAGTAGATATCAACGTAGTACAGGGTGAGCGTCAGTTCGCGAAAGACAACAAATCCCTCGGCCAGTTCCGTCTGGATGGAATTCCGCCAGCAAGAAGAGGCGTTCCGCAGATCGAGGTTACCTTTGATATCGATGCCAACGGTATCGTAAATGTATCTGCAAAAGACCTTGGAACAGGAAAAGAGCAGCACATCACCATCACCGCAGGCTCTAACATGTCCGACAGCGAGATCGACAAAGCAGTCAAAGAAGCTGCTGAGTTCGAGGCTCAGGATAAGAAACGAAAAGAAGCAATCGACGCAAGAAACGATGCAGACTCCATGGTATTCCAGACCGAGAAAGCAATCGAGGAAGTCGGCGACAAGCTTGATGCAAACGACAAAACAGCAGTAGAAGCTGACCTGAACGCACTGAAAGATCTCATTGCAAAATGCAATCCGGAAGAAATGACCGATGCACAGGTAGCTGATCTGAAAGCAGCTCAGGAAAAACTGATGACAAGCGCTCAGAAACTGTTTGCAAAACTGTATGAGCAGCAGGGCGGAGCAGCAGGCGCTGGTGCCGGAACAGCAGGTGCAGGCCCGGATATGGGAAATGCAGGAGCAGCAGGCGGCCATGACGACGATGTCGTAGACGCTGACTACAAAGAGGTTTAATTTTCGGCATGTCACACTCCGTGAAAATACCGACTGTGAGTTGAAACAATAAGTAAATAAACGCAAAAAGCCCTGTGAGGCGAATGTTTGCAGGGGACGGAAAATACATTCCGCCCCCTGTATTTATGCTGGTATTGCTTTCGGAAAAGTGCTATACTGGAGCGTGCGGAAAAACATTTCTGCAAAGATGAAATTTGTGGAACAGAAATGAAAAGGTGAACATAAATGGCAGAAAAAAGAGATTATTACGAGGTCCTCGGCGTAGACCGCGGAGCGGACGATGCAACATTAAAAAAAGCATACCGTAAACTGGCCAAGAAATACCATCCGGATATGAACCCGGGCGACAAAGAGGCCGAGGCAAAATTTAAAGAGGCGACAGAAGCCTATGGCGTGCTGAGTGATCCGGACAAACGGCGTCAGTACGATCAGTTTGGCCACGCTGCATTTGAAAACGGCGGTGGCGGCGCAGGAGCCGGCGGATTCGGCGGCTTCGACTTTGGCGGCGGAGATATGGGTGATATCTTCGGCGATATTTTCGGCGACCTGTTCGGTGGCGGCGGAAGCAGAAGAAGAGCAAACAATGGACCTATGAAGGGAGCAAACCTCCGCGCTGTTGTCCACATTACGTTTGAGGAAGCTGTTTTCGGATGCCAGAAAGAGCTCGAGATCAACCTGAAGGATACCTGTACAACGTGCCACGGAACCGGCGCAAAACCAGGAACTTCACCGGAGACATGCTCCAAATGTAACGGAACTGGTCAGATTACGTACACACAGCAGACCATGTTCGGTTCTGTGAGAAACGTGACGACCTGTCCGGATTGTAACGGAACCGGAAAGATCATTCGCGATAAATGTACCGCATGCCACGGCACGGGCTATACATCCAGCAGAAAACGCATTCAGGTCAACATTCCGGCTGGAATCGACGATGGACAGAGCATCCGGATCCGTGAAAAAGGTGAGCCGGGTGTAAACGGCGGACCGAGAGGAGATCTGCTTGTCGAGGTTCAGGTAACCCGTCATCCGATCTTCCAGAGACAGGATATGAACATTTTCTCCACTGCACCGATTACGTTTGCCCAGGCAGCACTCGGCGGTGATGTGAAGATCAGCACCGTTGACGGGGACGTTCTCTACACTGTAAAACCGGGAACCCAGACCGATACGAAGATCCGTCTGAAGGGAAAAGGTGTTCCGTCCCTTCGCAACAGCAATGTGCGCGGTGATCACTACGTAACACTCGTAGTCCAGACTCCGACGAAACTGAATGAGAAAGCAAAAGAGGCCCTCCGCGCCTTCGACGAAGCCTGCGGAAACCGCCCGGCAGCAGAAGAAAAAGCAGCCGACGGCGAAACTGCAGAGCAGCCGAAGAAGAAAAAAGGCTTTATGGATAAAGTGAAAGAGGCCTTTGAGGACATCGATAAATAAAGAACGGTGGCAAGCCGGAAAAGAAAGAAGAATCTGTGGAAAAAGCAGGTTCTTCTTTCTTTTCTATGAAAGAACCATGAAAATTTGGTGAATTTATACACAGAATGGTCGGATTTTGATATAATGTGGAAAACTTAAGGGGAGAGAAAAGAAAGGAAACGGGGAAAATGAGATTTCGACCATGTATTGATATTCATAACGGAAAAGTAAAACAGATTGTCGGGGGATCGCTGAAAGATCAGGGAAATCAGGCGAGCGAGAATTTTGTCTCGGAGCAGGATGCGTCGTACTATGCGCAGCTGTACGAAGAGCAGGGCATTACGGGCGGCCATGTGATTCTGCTGAACAAGGAAGGTACCGAGTTTTACGAGGAAACGAAGCGCCAGGCATTGCTGGCACTCTCGACGTACCCGGGCGGCCTGCAGGTGGGAGGCGGCATTGATGCGGAGAATGCGTGCGAGTTTCTGACAGCGGGGGCAAGCCATGTGATTGTGACTTCGTATGTGTTCCGCGACGGCCATGTGTTCTATGAAAATCTGGACAAGCTGGTGACGACGGTAGGAAAGCAGCGGCTGACACTGGATTTAAGCTGCCGGAAGCGGGACGGAAAATACTATATCGTGACGGACCGCTGGCAGAAGTTCACGGACGAAGAAGTGACAGAGGAACTGCTGCATCACCTGTCAGAATACTGTGATGAGTTCCTGATCCATGCCGTGGATGTCGAGGGAAAGGCTTCCGGCATTGAGACGGAGCTGGTGGAACTGCTTGCGAAGATGAAAGATTTTCCGGTGACGTACGCCGGCGGCGTGGGAAGTTTTGAAGACCTGGAGCTGCTCAAAAAACTGGGAAACAACCACGTCGATGTGACAATTGGCAGTGCACTGGATCTGTTCGGCGGCAAAATGAAGTTTGAAGACGTGCTGGCAGTATGCCGCCGGTAAGCGGAAACGGACGTTCACCCGCGCCATTCGCAAAACCGCGCTTTCAGCGCTCTCCGCTGCTGCGCAGCTCCTTTTTGCTCATAACCAGGCGCTCCCTTTGTATCTTATTCTTGACAGATTTTCATGCGAGCATGAAATCTGTCAAAAATAAGATACAAGTGAACTGTAACAGAAAAAACTCTAAAATATTCATGAATTTTCTAAATACTATTGCAAATAGAGACAACTATTGCTATAATTAGAGTTACTTACAGGGGAAGTGAAGAACCTGTAAAATTTGAGAGCAAAGGGGTTGGGCATAATGAAAATTACCATCAGCGGAAAAAATATTGACGTGACAGAGGGATTAAAAGCCGCGGTCAACGAAAAACTTGGCAAACTGGAGAAATATTTTACGCCTGACACAAATGTCATTGTAACCTTAAGCGTAGAGAAAGAAAGACAGAAAATTGAGGTTACCATTCCGGTAAAAGGAAATATCATCCGTTCCGAGCAGGTAAGCAACGATATGTACGTATCCATCGATCTGGTAGAGGAAGTCATCGAACGCCAGCTTCGCAAATACAAAAACAAAATTGCCGACAAACAGCAGGAAGCAGGAAACTTCCAGAAAGAATATCTGGAGCATGACTATCTGGAGGACGAAGACATCCAGATCATCCGTACGAAAAAATTCGGCATGAAACCAATGTATCCGGAAGATGCCTGCGTACAGATGGAACTTCTTGGACACACCTTCTTCGTATTCCGCAATGCAGAGACCGACGAAGTAAACGTCGTTTACAAGAGAAAGAACAACACCTACGGTCTGATCGAGCCGGAGTGCTGAAAAGTAAATAAAGAATGAACAGTCACCCTGTTTCCAGCTTAGAAAAGCTGTGAAACAGGGTGACTTTTTCGCGGAAAGGGCCGGAAAGTCCGGGAAAAGCCGTAAAAACAGCGGAAAACCGGGGAACGGCACCAAATGTTTACGAAAAATTCATTGTTATCTTGTGCCAGAAGTGGTAGAATAGTACCATATGTTAATATGGCAATTAATAGAGAAAGCAGGAGCAAACATTCTATGAAATTCACAGAAAAACTTTTTGGTACGCACAGTGAGCGCGAGCTGAAACGAATCTATCCAATTGTAGACAAAATCGAAGCTCTCCGCCCGACCATGCAGGCGCTGACCGATGAAGAGCTGCGTGCCAAGACAAAGGAATATAAAGACCGCTACAACGGAGGCGAATCCCTGGATTCCATTCTCCCGGAAGCATTCGCAACCGTCCGCGAGGCAGCAAAACGTTCCCTCGGTATGGAGCACCACCGCGTACAGCTGATGGGTGGTATTATCCTCCATCAGGGCCGTATCGCTGAGATGAAAACCGGTGAAGGAAAAACCCTCGTTTCCACCCTTCCGGCTTACCTGAACGCACTGACCGGACGCGGCGTCCACATCGTTACCGTCAACGACTACCTGGCAAACCGAGATGCAGAGTGGATGGGAAAAGTCCACAGATTCCTCGGTCTGACCGTCGGCGTCGTTTTAAATGATATGAAAAACGATGAGCGCCGCCAGCAGTACGCATGCGATATCACCTACATCACCAACAATGAGCTTGGTTTCGATTACCTGCGTGACAACATGGTGATCTACAAAGAGCAGCTCGTACAGAGAGAGCTTGCTTACTGTATCATCGACGAGGTCGACTCCGTCCTGATCGACGAGGCAAGAACACCTCTGATTATTTCCGGACAGAGCAGCAAATCCACCAAGCTGTACGAGACCGCAGATATTCTGGCACACCAGATGCAGCGCGGCGAGGCAAGCGGCGAGATGACCAAGATGACCGCGATCATGGGCGAGGAGATCGAGGAGACCGGAGACTTCATCGTCAACGAGAAGGACAAATTCGTTACCCTGACCGATGACGGTGTGAAGAAAGTCGAGAACTTCTTCCATATCGAGAACCTCTCCGATCCGGAGAACCTGGAGATCCAGCACAACGTGATCCTGGCGCTGCGTGCCAATTATCTGATGCACCGCGACAAGGACTACGTAGTCAAAGACGACGAGGTTCTGATCGTCGATGAGTTCACCGGCCGTATCATGCCGGGGCGCCGTTATTCCGATGGTCTGCATCAGGCAATCGAGGCAAAAGAGCACGTAAAAGTAAGAAGAGAGAGCAAGACTCTGGCAACCATCACGTTCCAGAACTTCTTTAACAAATACGAGAAAAAAGCCGGCATGACCGGTACTGCCCTCACCGAGGAGCAGGAGTTCCGTGACATCTACGGCATGGACGTTATCGAGATCCCGACCAACCGCCCGGTCATCCGTGTGGATATGGACGATGCCGTATACATGACGAAAAAAGAGAAATTCCACGCAGTCGTAGAGGAAGTCAAAGAGGCACATGCCGTGAACCAGCCGGTTCTGGTTGGTACCATCACCATTGAGACTTCTGAGCTGATCAGCAAAATGCTGCGCCGCGAGGGAATCCCGCATCAGGTCTTAAATGCGAAGTTCCATGAGCTCGAGGCAGAAATCGTAGCCCATGCCGGCGAGGCAGGAGCCGTTACCATCGCGACCAACATGGCCGGCCGTGGTACCGATATCAAGCTGGATGATGTGGCAAAAGCTGCCGGCGGCTTAAAGATCATCGGCACCGAGCGTCATGAGTCCCGCCGTATCGACAATCAGCTCCGCGGTCGTTCCGGCCGTCAGGGAGACCCGGGTGAGTCCCGTTTCTACATTTCCCTGGAAGACGATCTGATGAGACTCTTCGGTTCCGAAAAACTGATGGGCATTTTCAAATCCCTCGGCGTACCGGAAAATGAGCAGATCGAGCACAAGATGCTTTCTTCCGCCATCGAAAAAGCGCAGAAGAAGATCGAGGGCAACAACTACGGAATCCGTAAAAACCTGCTCGACTATGACCAGGTCAATAACGAGCAGCGTGAGATCATCTACAAAGAGAGACGCCGCGTTCTGGACGGCGAGAGCATGAGAGACACCATCTTCAAGATGATTGCCGACACCATCGACAATACTGTGGATCTCTGCATCGGCGAGAACACCGAGCAGTCCGAGTGGGATCTGACCGAGTTAAATGAGATGCTGCTCTCCATCATGCCGGTGAAGGCAGTGACAAAAGAGCGCGTAGAGAAGATTTCCAAAAACGAGCTGAAACAGCAGTTAAAAGAGGAAGCTGTTAAACTCTACGAGGAGAAAGAAGCAGAATTCCCGGAGGAGGAGCAGATTCGTGAGCTTGAGCGTGTCGTTCTTCTGAAGGTTATCGACCAGAAGTGGATGGATCATATCGATGATATGGATCAGCTCCGCGAGGGTATCGGCCTGCAGGCATACGGTCAGAGAGACCCGAAGGTTGAGTACAAGATGGCAGCTTACGACATGTTTAACGAAATGCTCGAGTCCATCCAGCAGGATACCGTCCGTCTCCTGTTCCATGTACGTGTTGAGCAGAAAGTAGAACGTGAGCAGGTAGCCAAAGTGACCGGAACCAACAAAGACGAGTCCGGCCCGAGAAAACCGGTACAGCGCGCAGAGCGTAAGATCTATCCAAACGATCCATGCCCGTGCGGAAGCGGCAAAAAGTACAAACAGTGCTGCGGAAGAAAACCGGTTTGATAAAAGCAGAACAGCAGTGAGACGGATGAGCACGATCCGTTTGACAAAGCACGCAGCTTCCCTACCAGAAGCTGCGTGTCATACAAAATATAAAACAGAAAGCAGGTGAAGCTTGTGGTAGTTGAATTAGACCAGTTCAAAATGGAACTTGGCACATACGATAAACCATTAGTGGAAGTGAGGGATTCACTTTGACCTCGCTAATAAAGAGCAGAGGATCGAAGAATTAGAGCGTAAAATGGAGGAACCCAATTTCTGGGACAACCCCGAAGAAGCGCAGGAGCAGATGAAACAGCTGAGCAGCATGAAAGAGGACAGAGATACGTATCAGAAACTGGTATCCGCCAAAGAAGATATGGAAACTCTGATTGAGATGGGACAGGAGGAGGATGACGATTCCGTTGTTCCGGAAATCGCGGAAATGATGGAAGAGTTCAAGGCATCCTTCGATGCCATCCGCATCAAAACCCTGCTGTCCGGCGAATTTGACAAGGACAATGCGATCATCAAACTGAACGCAGGTGCAGGCGGAACCGAGGCGTGCGACTGGTGCGGCATGCTGTACCGTATGTACACCAGATGGGCAGAACGCAAAGGCTTTACGATCGAGGAACTCGACTTTCTGGACGGTGATGAGGCCGGTGTGAAGTCCGTGACATTCCAGGTCAACGGCGAAAACGCTTACGGTTATCTGAAATCCGAAAAAGGCGTTCACCGTCTCGTCCGTATTTCTCCGTTCAACGCGGCAGGAAAACGCCAGACATCGTTCGTATCGTGCGATGTTATGCCGGATATCGACAAAGAGATCGATGTTGAGGTTCGTGATGAGGATATCCGTATCGATACGTACCGTTCCAGCGGTGCCGGCGGACAGCACATCAACAAGACGTCATCGGCGATCCGAATCACGCATATGCCGACCGGCATCGTGGTTACGTGCCAGAATGAGCGTTCCCAGTTCCAGAACAAGGACAAGGCAATGCAGATGCTGAAAGCAAAATTGTATATGCTGAAACTCCAGGAGCAGGCAGATAAGCTGAGCGACATCCGCGGCGAAGTAACCGAGATCGGCTGGGGCAACCAGATCCGTTCTTACGTTATGCAGCCATACACCATGGTCAAAGACCACCGTACCAACGCAGAGACCGGAAACGTCGATGCAGTCATGGACGGCGGAATTGATCTGTTTATCAACGCATATCTGAAGTGGATTGCCCTCGGAACCGGAGCGAAAGAGGAAGAAGCATAATTCGGCTGTGGGCAGAGCACAGTGACAAGTAAAATAAGGAGCATTTTCACCAACAGAGGACGGAAATGCTCCTTTCTGTTTTGAAGCCAAAGGCAAACAGGAGGTAAAAGTATGGGTATTATCAGAGCAGCAGTCAATGCAGTACACGGCAGTCTCGCCGATCAGTGGCTGGAGACCGTGGAACCGTATGAGATGGGGGAACATACGGTATTTACAGAGGGAATTCTGGTAAGAAAAGGCCAGAATAAAAAGGGAAGCCAGACGATTTCAAACGGTTCTGTGATCCATGTCTATGACAATCAGTTCATGATGCTGGTGGACGGCGGAAAGATCATTGATTACACCGCAGAGCCGGGCTACTTTACCGTAGACCAGTCATCGTCTCCGTCGATGTTCAGCGGATCGCTTGACGCAGCCGTAAAAGATACGTTTGAGCGCCTGAAATTCGGCGGCCAGACCCCGCATGAGCAGAGAGTTTTCTATATTAATCTGCAGGAAATCAAGGGAATCAAATTCGGAACGAGAAATCCGGTCAACTATTTCGACCAGTTCTACAATGCCGAGCTGTTCCTTCGGGCACACGGTTCCTATTCCATCCGCATCGTCGATCCGCTCCGCTTCTACGCAGAGGCTGTGCCGAGAAACGCATCCCGCGTAGAGATCGAGGATATCAACGAGCAGTATATGAACGAATTTTTAGAGGGCCTGCAGTCCTCGATCAATCAGATGGCAGCCGACGGCATCCGCATTTCGTTCGCAGCATCCAAGAGCGCCGAGCTGTCCCGCTACATGGCAGATGCGATGGATGAGAGCTGGCGGGCAATGCGCGGCATGGAGATCCAGTCCGTGGCAATCGCAAGCCTTTCCTACGATGAAGCTTCCCAGAAACTGATCCAGATGCGCAACGAAGGTGCGATGATGTCTGATCCATCGATCCGTGAGGGCTATGTACAGGGAGCGATGGCACGCAGTATGGAGAAAGCAGCAGCCAACCCAAACGGAGCCATGAACGGCTTTATGGGTGTTCAGATGGGCATGAATGCCTTCGGTTCTTCGTTTGCATCGGCGTCCGCTTCGAATCAGCAGCAGATGCAGCAGCAGGCGGCAGCCAAGGCACAGCAGGAAGCTGCAAAAGGCGTATGGAAATGCTCCTGCGGAACGGAGAACACCGGCAATTTCTGCTCAAACTGCGGAAGTGCAAAGCCGATGGTGTGGATCTGCGGCAAGTGTGGAACCGAGAACAGCGGTAAATTCTGTTCGAACTGTGGCAGCCCGAAATCGGAAGCGGCAGGAAAATGGGTCTGCGCATGCGGAACGGAGAATACCGGCAAGTTCTGCTCGAACTGCGGAAAACCAAGACAGTAAAAGAAAACAGATAACCATCCAATACAACAGCGGCTCCGGGGAAGGAGGGATAGAATATGGAGGTTATTACATACAAATGCCCGAACTGCGGAGGCGATCTGACCTTCGATCCGGCAAGCGGAAAGTATAAATGCGAGTACTGCCTGTCCTCGTTTACACAGGAAGAAGCCGAAAAGGCGAACCCGAAAGCAGCGGAAGCGCTGAACGGGGAGGACGATGCTGCCGGTGCACAGGAAGCATCCGATGCACAGAAGGAAAGCAGTACGGAGGAAACAAAAGGGGAAACAGAGCAGGGCGAAGCAGTTGTCTACACCTGCCCGAACTGCGGCGCCGAGATTGTGACCGATGCGACGACGGCAGCGACATACTGTTTCTACTGCCACAACCCGGTGGTGCTTTCCGGCCGGCTTTCGGGAGAATATATGCCGGATTTTGTGCTGCCGTTCAAAATCAGCAAGGAGCAGGCAATCGAGAAATTTTTGTCATTTACCCGGAAGAAACACTTTATTCCGAAGGACTTTTTCGAAAAGAGTCAGGTACAGAAGATGACAGGTGTCTATTTCCCGTACTGGATTTACGGCGGAGACTTTGAGACGGATTACATAGCGCGCGGCCGGAAGGTGAGAGTCTGGCAGACCGGTGATGTGGAGTACACAGAGACCAGCATCTACGATGTCCGCCGGGAGGGAGAGGTCCGTGTGGACGGTCTGTCGCGTAACGCTCTGAACAAGGCAGACCGCGATCTGATCGAATGCGTACAGCCATACCGTCTGGAGGAGATGCAGCCGTTTTCCATGGGGTACCTTTCCGGCTTTCAGGCGGAAAAGCGTGATATCGAACAGCAGCAGATCGCACCGGAACTGAAAAAAGAACTGGAGACGATGGCACGCGGCGCCATGCGGAATGAGGCGAACGAATATATCTCCCTCGAGCAGGAAAAAATGAACCTTTCCCCGAAGCAGGAGAACTGGCGTTACGTCCTGTTTCCCGTCTGGACGCTGACGTATCCGGGAAAGGACGGGAAGGTTTACTACTATGCGATGAACGGCCAGACCGGAACGATCAACGGCGATTTTCCCTATGAGCGGAAGAGAGCCCTTCTGACGTCGGCTGTGAGTGCTCTTCTGGTTCTGATTGTGATGCTGATAGGAGGGTATTTCGCATGAGAAGAATGAAAAAAGCAGGACAATATCTGCTCGGAATTTTTGCGGCCCTTCTGCTGTGCGGAGTTTTTTCTGTGAATATTGTAAAAGCCGAATCCCAGTATGTCTACGACAATGCATCACTTCTTTCCGATGAGGAGGAGCAGGACCTCGAGAGATCCTGTACAGAGTTCGAGCGCAATACAAAGCTCCATATGGTCATCCTGACCGAGCGCAGCAGTGGTTCCGAGGACTGTCAGGCGATTGCAGATGATTTTTATGACAAAAAGTATCCGAAAGAGCCAAACGGTGTCTGCTTCCTCATCGACATGGGACAGCGCCAGATCGTGATTTCGACGTCCGGTATTATGCAGTATTATATGTCGGACACGGAAATTGACGATATTCTGCAGGCGGCGCAGGGGTACGCGAAAGACGGCGACTATGCGGGAACTTTTGCAAAAATGATTACGATGACGCAGGAATGCTTCGACCGCGGCGTTTCCGATGCGGACTATCTGATTACAGAAGATGGTTCCATTATTCATTACCGTAAGATCAACAGCACGGAGGCTCTTATTGCTGTTATCGCAGCTGCTGCGACAGGAATTCTTGTTTATTTTGGAATTTGGAAAAGCTATCGACGAAAGAAAAACCGTGGTGCAAAGAGCTATGCGGATCTGAAACGTGTAAACATTAGAGACCGCAGGGATGCGCTGATCGACCGTCATGTATCGATGCACAAAATCCAGAAGGATGATGGAAACTACGGCGGAGGCGCTTCTGGCGGCGGAAGCACCGTTCACACTTCGTCGAGCGGAAACAGTCACGGCGGCGGAAGCATTGGCTTCTGAAAACCGATTCGAAAAAATTCCTTGCGTATTGTGTCGGAATATGATACGATCTTTCCTGTGAAAACAAATGTATTTCCTGGAAAGAGTATAAAGGTAGAGGATTGCCATGAGAGAAGAGAAAACAAAGTACTATGTAATCAAAGAAAAAGCGGTTCCCGAGGTTCTTTTGAAGGTCATCGAGGCCAAACGGCTGATGGATATGCAGGAGCTTACCGTGCAGCAGGCAACGGAAAAAGCGGGAATCAGCAGAAGCTCTTTCTATAAATACAAAGATGATATTCTTCCTTTTCATGACAATGCAAAAGGAAAAACGATTACGTTTATTCTGCAGATGGACGATGAGCCGGGACTGCTTTCCGATGTGCTGAAGATTATCGCCGAGTTTCACGGAAACATTCTGACCATTCATCAGACGATTCCGTTAAACGGCGTGGCGTCACTGACAATCAGCGTGGATATCGCGGAAGACCGGGGAGACGCCTCGGAGATGATCAACGAGATTGAGTCCAGACAGGGAGTTCATTATTTTAAAATCTTAGGACAGGAGTCCTGAAAAAGAAAAAGCAAGAGAGGGACAAAAGAGATGATTCAGATTGCAGTATTAGGATATGGCACCGTTGGTTCCGGCGTGGTAGAAGTCATCAACACGAACCATGACAGCATCAACAAGAGAGCAGAGAACGAGATTAATATCAAATACGTTCTGGATTTAAGAGATTTCCCGGGAGATCCAGTGGAAAAAGTGCTGGTACATGATTACGAAGTGATCGCAAACGATCCGGAGGTTGATATTGTTGTCGAGGTCATGGGCGGCGTTGAGCCGGCTTACACCTTCACAAAACGTGCGCTGGAGGCTGGAAAGAGCGTCTGCACATCCAACAAAGAGCTGGTGGCAAGACACGGTACCGAGCTTCTTGCAATTGCAAAAGAGCACGGCGCAAACTATCTGTTTGAGGCAAGCTGCGGCGGCGGTATCCCGATCATCCGTCCGTTAAACTCCTCCCTGACTGCAGATGAGATCGATGAAGTAACTGGTATCTTAAATGGTACCACGAACTATATCTTAAGCAAAATGGCAAGCGACGGTTCCGATTTCGCGGATGTATTAAAAGAGGCACAGCGCCTCGGCTACGCAGAGCGCAACCCGGAAGCAGATGTAGAAGGCTACGATGCGTGCCGTAAAATTGCGATTCTTTCTTCTCTTGCTTATGGAAAAGAAGTCAATTACGAAGAGGTTTACACCGAGGGAATCACAAAGATCACCGCAGAGGATATCAAATATGCGACCTCGATGGGAACCGCAATCAAACTGCTCGCAACAAGCCGCAAGGTGGGTGATCAGTATTACGCCATGGTAAGCCCGGTGATGATTGACGCGAAAAACCCGCTGTACAGCGTAAACGGTGTCTTCAACGCCATCTTCATCCACGGAAATGTACTGGGTGATGCGATGTTCTACGGAAGCGGAGCAGGAAAGCTTCCGACCGCAAGTGCCGTTGTAGCCGATGTCGTAGACTGCGCAAAGAACAAAGGCAGAAACATCATGATGAGCTGGAGCGAGGAAAAACTGGACCTGCTGCAGATCGATGATGTAAAGAGCCGCTTCTTCGTCCGCGTGTCCGGCCACGCCGCAGAGCGCCAGAGTGAGATCGAGGAGCTGTTCGGAAAAGTAGAAATCGTAGCAGTTCCAAGTCTGTCCGAGGAGTTCGCATTTATTACCGGCGAAATCACAGAGCAGGAGTACAGAGAAAAAGCAGAGAAACTCGACGGAATCCAGAGCAGAATCCGCGCGAGAATTTAAGATCTCGAAATAGACATAACTAAAAAGACGTTTCACAGCCGTAAAGCAAGGGGTGTGAAACGTCTTTTTAGTTATCTTAAAATTTATTTTTAAAGATCTGTGCCGGATCCAAAGGAATCCGTATCATATCCCACCGGTTCCGATGCCGGATACAGGACATCTTTCCGTTCCTGATAGAACGCAGCCATCGTGATCTGCATATAGGGCATTACCCACAAAAAGCCGATGACACAGGAACAGGATGCGAGAATCTCAAGCCCTAAGAAACTTAAGAGAAGCAGAATGTAGCGGAAAAAGTTCTTCTTCATCATCGCAAAGCTCTGACGGATCGCCTGGATCGGGCCGATGCCGGGAGCGTCGTTCATCACAAAGGTGGAAAGGGAAAACGGAACCAGCACCAGCGTGGAAACGAGAGAGCCGATCAGCTTGTAAACGTAAACGTTCATCAGAGAAGAAAGCTCGGCTTCGATGGAAAGTGCTGTTCCAAGCGTCAGTTCCGCACTCGGGGAGGAAAGATACTGGAAGCCCGGAATGCTGGAAATCAGGGCGATCACGGAGCTGATGCCGTTGATGATAAGGAACATCAGCACGTACTGGTCCGGGTGGTGATAGAAAGCGTAGAGCATATCACCGACGGAAATCGGTTCCCCGCGCAGCGTCGAGAGGCAGAGTTTTAAGTAGCCTGCCTGGAAGAGGCTGAGGAGCAGGGAAAACAGGAACAGCGTCAGATTCAGGAAAATGATATCGTACAGCGTTGTGCCTGAAAAAATCAGCGTCGGGATGAGGGAGCAGGAGAAGGTGAGAAACAGGTTGATCGCGGTTGCGCCCACCAGCGTGCCGCATCGGCCTGCCATGGCCTCACGGGCCTGCTTTTTCAGTTCTGAAAATTTCTGTTTTTGTCCGTTCATGAAAAATCCTTTCTGGTACCTAGATGGTATTTCCGTCGGTGGTTGTTCCGTTATCCGGTGTCATCTGGTATTCCTGCATGTACTGATTGTAATACCGCTCAAGCAGGTTGGTGCTGCCGCCGCTGACCATGTTGAAAAGCAGGAAAGCATACATGCAGATACCGACAATTATGCCGATGGTACAGCCCGCAAGACCGGCTTTTGCCGTGCCGCTCATGCGTCCTGCGCCGCGGCTTAAAAGGGCGAAGATCACGCCGAGCGAGCCGAAAAACAGGGAACCCATGTTGAGCATGAACAAAAAGGAGCAGATCGCCATGACCATCGAAGCGGCCGCAAGGGCCTGCGAACCCGTCCTGCGCGGCGGCTGTACGGGAGGCTGCTGCTGGTAATGCTGATACGGTCCGGGACGCTGGCCCTCAGGCACGCCGTACGGATGGGAGGACTGATAGGAATCTCCGGACTCATTGGTGTTTGGATCGTAATTTTCTGGTGTCATAAAATGTCCTTTCTTCTGCAAAAAAGCGCGGTTTCACACGCAGTCTGTCAAAAAAGCTATAGTAAAGATTTTATCATGTAAGGTTGACAAAAACAAGACCTATTGATAAGGTAATAGAGTGGCTGTTCCGCCAAGGGTCCCGCTTTTTATGCGGGAAAAACAGAGAAGGAACAGCGTGTTTTGGAAGAGACAACAGGAGGAATTTACCTATGGATATGAATCAGGTATTGGCAGCCGAGCTGAACGTCAAACCGTGGCAGGTAGAAGCTGCAGTGAAACTGATTGACGAGGGAAACACGATCCCTTTTATTTCACGATATCGAAAAGAAGCAACAGGTTCCTTAAACGATGAGATACTGCGAAATCTGTACGATCGTTTGATGTACCTGCGCAGTTTAAATGACCGCAAGGCCGTTGTCCTGGCGAGCATCGAGGAGCAGGGCAAGCTGACCGCAGAACTGAAAAAATCCATCGAAGAGGCCGCAACTCTCGTGGTTGTAGAGGATTTATACCGCCCGTACCGCCCGAAACGCCGGACGCGTGCGACGATCGCAAAAGAAAAAGGACTGGAGCCGCTGGCGAATATCATTCTTCTGCAGATGACAAAAGAGCCGCTCGAAAAAGAGGCAGAGGCTTTTGTTTCAGAAGAAAAGGAAGTCAAAACGGCAAAAGACGCCATTGCTGGTGCCTGCGACATCATCGCCGAGAGCATTTCCGATGAGGCCGATTACCGTATGGAGATCCGCCGCAGAACCGAGGCGAAGGGCCTGATCGTCTCGACAGCAAAGGATGAGAAAGCAGAGTCCGTTTACGAGAATTACTATGAGTTTTCCGAGCCGGTATCGAAAATTGCCGGACACCGTGTGCTGGCACTGAACCGCGGTGAGAAAGAAAAATTCCTGAACGTCAAAATTGAGGCGCCGACGGAAGAAATCCTGCGTTATCTCGAGAAAAAAATCATCACCAAAGAGAATCCGCAGACAAAGCCGGTTCTGCAGGCGACCATCGAGGATGCCTACAACCGTCTGATCGCTCCGGCCATCGAGCGTGAGGTCAGAAATCAGCTCACCGAAAAGGCAGAGGATGGTGCGATCAAGGTCTTTGGAAAGAACCTTGAGCAGCTTCTGATGCAGCCGCCGATCGCAGGCCAGGTTGTCCTTGGATGGGACCCGGCGTTCCGTACGGGATGCAAGCTGGCCGTTGTCGATGCGACCGGAAAAGTGCTCGACACCACCGTGGTTTACCCGACCGCGCCGACGAACGAGAAGAAGATTGCAGCAGCAAAAGCGACCGTAAAAGATCTGATCCACAAATACGGCGTCACCCTGATTTCTGTCGGAAACGGAACTGCAAGCCGTGAGTCCGAGCAGATCATCGTCGAGATCTTAAAAGAGATCCCGGAGAAGGTTGCGTATGTGATCACAAACGAGGCAGGAGCGTCCGTTTACTCCGCAAGCAAGCTGGCAACCGAGGAATTTCCAAACTTTGATGTCGGACAGCGAAGCGCCGCTTCCATCGCACGCCGTGTGCAGGATCCGCTGGCAGAGCTTGTCAAAATCGATCCGAAATCCATCGGTGTCGGCCAGTATCAGCACGATATGAACCAGAAGAAGCTCGGCGAGGCGCTCGGCGGTGTCGTTGAGGACTGCGTGAATAAAGTCGGTGTCGATCTGAACACGGCATCCGCGTCGCTGCTGGAATACATTTCCGGTGTCAGCAAGGTGATAGCAAAAAACATCGTGGCATACCGCGAGGAGAACGGCCGTTTCGAGAGCAGAAAAGAGCTCCTGAAAGTGGCAAAACTCGGACCGAAGGCGTTTGAGCAGTGCGCGGGCTTTATGCGCATCACCGGCGGCAAAAATCCGCTGGACGGCACAAGCGTTCATCCGGAGAGCTACGAGGCAGTCGAGAAGCTGTTTGCAAAGTTAAATATGAAGACAGAGCAGATCAGCGAGGGACCGACGGCGTTCTTCATCAAAGATTACAAAAAGATGGCAGAGGAGATCGGTGTCGGCGAGATTACGCTGCGCGATATCATCAAAGAGCTGCAGAAGCCTGGCCGTGACCCGCGTGACGAGATGCCGCGCCCGATCCTGCGCACCGACGTGCTCGATATGAAGGACCTGAAGGTCGGCATGATCTTAAAGGGAACCGTGCGCAACGTCATTGACTTCGGTGCATTCGTCGATATCGGCGTGCATCAGGACGGACTCGTCCACATTTCCCAGATGACGAAACGCTTCATCAAGCATCCGCTGGAGGCTGTGAGCGTCGGCGATATCGTGGAAGTGAAGGTCATCAGCCTTGATCTGGCGAAGAAGCGGATCGGGCTGTCGATGCTGCTGGATAAATAAAGTGTGATACGTGGGCTGCCCGAAAGAAAACAGGGGCAGCCCGCGGTGTATCAAAGGGGGATTACCATGAATGAGGAAGAAGTGCTGGTAGGACGGATTCAGGATCTGGCAGAGCAGTGTTATCACAGGGATGTTCCGTCACACACGGAGTTTCTGACGCTGGCGGAGCAGGATCTGTTCTACCGTACGGTAAATAAAATCCCGGGCGTGCGTTACGTGCTGTCCGGCGGATACGAGGCGGCAGAGCGGAAAGCGGCGCTGTTTCTGCCATCCTATGCAGAGGACGGTGATGCGTCGATGCTTCCGATAGCAGTCGTGCGCATCAGCCCGCTGAATGAAAAATTTGCGGATGCGCTGTCACACCGTGATTTCTTAGGATCACTGATGAATCTCGGCGTGGAGCGGTATAAGCTGGGAGACATTCTGATCGATGGAAACCAGGCGTATCTGATCTGTATGGCGGATATGGCGGACTACATCTGTGCGGAGCTGAAAAAAGTGCGCCATACGAGCGTGTACTGTGAAGTCGAGGCGGGACTGCCGGAGGAGCTGACGGAGCCGAAAACCGAGCGGAAAGAAGGCTCCGTCGCTTCCGTGCGGCTCGATGCGGTGCTGTCGCTGGCGTTCAGCAGTTCGCGGAGCAAAATGGTGCCGCTGATCGAGGGCGGCCAGGTGTTTATTAATGGAAAACTGGTGACGTCGCCGAGCGCGTCATTAAAAGAGGACGATCTCGTGACCGTGCGCCATATGGGAAAATTCCGCTATGTTGGCGTGCAGAATCAGACGAAAAAGGGAAGGCTGTACGTGGCTGTTGAACGATTTGTCTCATAATAGATATTTTGAGGAATTTTACCGGAAAAGACCATTGACAGTGTTTGTAAAAAGACGGTATTATAGAGGGTATGTAGAAGGTCCGCAGTTATGAGAATTTTCATGAAATTTTTCATACAGAAGCGGACTGCGAAGATTACGTATCAGGAAGGCAGGAAGAAAAATGGGAAAAATTATACTGACCGGTGACCGACCGACCGGCAAGCTGCATGTAGGACATTACGTTGGTTCACTGCGCCGCCGCGTAGAGCTGCAGAACTCCGGTGAATTCGATAAAATTTACATCATGATTGCAGACGCACAGGCGCTGACCGACAATGCGGACAACCCGGAGAAGGTGCGCCAGAACATTCTGGAGGTAGCACTGGATTACCTTTCCTGCGGACTTGATCCGGAAAAGAGCACCATCTTTATTCAGTCTCAGATTCCGGAACTGTGCGAGCTTTCTTTCTATTATATGAATCTCGTTACGGTTTCCAGACTGCAGAGAAACCCAACCGTAAAATCGGAGATCCAGATGAGAAACTTTGAGGCGAGCATCCCGGTTGGATTCTTCACCTACCCGATCAGCCAGGCAGCCGATATCACTGCATTCAAGGCAACGACCGTTCCGGTTGGAGAAGATCAGATGCCGATGATCGAGCAGACACAGGAGATCGTCCACAAATTCAATACAGTTTATGGCGAAGCACTTGTGCAGCCGAAGATTATGCTGCCGGAGAATGATTCCTGCAGACGTCTGCCGGGTATCGATGGAAAAGCGAAGATGAGTAAATCGCTCGGAAACTGCATTTACCTGTCCGAGGAGCCGGATGAGATCAAGAAAAAAGTCATGAGCATGTACACCGACCCGGATCACATCAAGATCACCGATCCGGGCAAGATCGAGGGAAATACCGTATTTACCTATCTCGATGCATTCTGCCAGCCGGAGCACTTCGAGCGCTATCTGCCGGATTACGCAAATCTCGACGAGCTGAAAGCACATTACCAGAGAGGCGGCCTTGGCGATGTCAAAGTGAAGAAGTTCCTGAACAATGTACTGCAGGAGACCTTAGAGCCGATCCGCAATCGCAGAAAAGAGCTGGAAAAAGACATTCCGGCGATCTATGAGATGCTGAAAAAAGGCAGCGAAGAGGCAGAAAAAGTTGCCGCTCAGACACTGGCGGATGTCAAAGCAGCCATGAAAATCAACTATTTTGATGATCTGGACCTGATCCGTTCCCAGGCAGAGCGTTACGGCAAATAATTACCAATAGAAGATGAATGGAAAAAGCGGACATTATGGTTCCGCTTTTTCTGTTGCAGGGCGGACGAAAGTTCGAAGTCCTGCGGTCGGAGAGGATAGCATATGGTCATACATGGATTTCAAAAGCTGACGCTGCTGGATTACCCGGGCAAGGTGGCGTGCACACTGTTTTCGGGCGGATGTAATTTCCGCTGCCCGTTCTGCCAGAACGGAAATCTCGTGCAGCATCCCGAATGGGAGCCGGTGATTCCGGAGGAGGAGATTTTTGCAGTGCTTGAAAAGCGGCGCGGCGTGCTGGACGGCGTCTGCGTGACGGGCGGTGAGCCGACGCTGGATCCGGATCTGGAGCGGTTCGTGACGAAAATTAAGGAACTGGGATATCTTGTGAAGCTCGATACGAATGGATACCGGCCGGAGATTTTGAAAAAGCTGGTGGAAGAGAAGAAAATCGACTACGTCGCCATGGACATCAAAAACGCGCCGTCCCGGTACGGCGAGACGGCGGGCGTGAAAAAGATCGATGTGATGCGGATCAATGAGTCGGTCGAGTTTTTAAAGAGCGGCATGGTGGACTATGAGTTCCGGACAACGCTCTGCAAAGAGCTGCATGGAAGGGAAGAGATCGAAGCGATCGGAAAGTGGCTTTCCGGGGCAAAACGGTACTTCCTGCAGAATTATCGGGAATCGGATTATGTGATTGATCCGAGGTTCTCGGGGTATGCGAGGGAACAGCTCGAACAGTTCTGCGAGATCCTGCGCGGAAAGATTGAGACGGTGGAGATCCGCGGCGTGGATTAAAAAACGCTTTAAAGCGTGCGGTACCAGTAGCCGAAGCGGGCATCGGGCGCGAGCTCGGAGGGGCGCATCGCCTGCTTGAAGTGGAAAAAGCCGAAGAGGCTTGCCATGAACTGCTCATTCGGCGTGTAGACGCCGGGGACGCCGAAATACCAGAGTTCCTGCTGGTCGCGGTTCCGGGCGAGGAGCAGATGGCGATAGGACGAGGAGCCATGGAGGACGAAGCGGTTCGCATCCACCGAAAGAACGGCGGCGCGGAGCTGTGGAAGATCGTCGAGTGAGAGGCGCAGGCAGTCGGTCAGATCATCATCTGGGAACGGATGGAACTCCGGGAACTGGTCCTGAAGCTGGAGATAGAGAGCAGCCCGGGACGGCGGCACGGCTGCTGCGGCGGGAAAATCGGCGGAAGTCATATGTAGCGGCTGGGCGGCAGAATCCGGGATGGGCTGCGGCGGTTCCGGGTTGGCAGAGGGATAGCTTTCTGCGGTTTTCACAGATTCCGCGGATGCGGGATGGAGTGTGTTGGCGGATGATTGCGTGATCCTGTCTGCAGGAACGGTGTTTACCGTGTCAGTTGATGTGGATTCTGTGGAGACGGTGGATTCCGGGCTGGAATTTTGTGGATAAGGTTCGGAATTGCTGCTGAATTCTGTGGAAAGTTCATCGAACTGTGCTTTGGAAGCGTCTGATGATGGCAGGGACTGCGCAGGTACGGCGGGATCCAGAGGTTCGGGTGTTTCGGCAGTTTTCTCTTCGGTCGGTCTGGTACCATTGTCTTCGGAGGTTTTGGGCTCCTGCGGGAGCGTGGGAGCGAAAAACTCCGGCTGAATCGGAAGATCGTCCCACTGGGTGGCGATGACGCCGGTCTGGCGGCAGAGCAGGATCAGACCGCCAAGCTCGTCGAGCGTGACATCCGTCTGCCCAATGGCATCGGAGTGCGTGAAGAGTTTTCCGCTCGTAGAAGAGCGCCCCGCAAGGAGATTTCCGAGCGGAATGCCGTACATCCGCCCTGACCGGCGGATAAATCCGTAGACCGTGACCGAGGTCTCCGGCGGAAGAGACGGCGATTTGATCTGGAAGTCCATGCGGCAGAAGCCGTTCTGCGACTCCACGCGGACAAAGCCGCAGCATCCGCCCTTGCGGTTGTTCGGGTATTCGTATAGATAGGCAATGAAACGCCGGTAATCAGACATAAAAACCTCCTGCATAGAAGTAAAAAGAGTAGAAAAAGATACTGCGCTACAGTTCACGATATGCGGGAAGGACAGAAAATATACGCAGAGAAGAAAGGAAGTGCACAATGGAAGAAGAAACAAAGCTGGAAACGCCGGAGGAAAAAACGCACCGGAAAGAACGGGAACGCTTCATGCGCCAGGCGATTACGCAGGCGAAGAAAGCGGAAAAGCTGATGGAAGTGCCGATCGGCTGTGTGATTGTGTACGAGGGAAAGGTGATTGCGCGGGGGTATAACCGCAGAAATACGGATAAAAACACGCTGTCCCACGCGGAACTGAATGCGATCCGGAAAGCCAGCAAAAAGCTCGGCGACTGGCGGCTGGAGGGCTGTACGTTGTATGTCACCCTGGAACCGTGCCAGATGTGCGCCGGTGCGATCGTACAGGCGAGAGTCAGCGAAGTCGTCATCGGCAGCATGAACCCGAAGGCGGGCTGCGCGGGATCGATCTTAAATATGCTGGAAATGCACGAGTTTAACCATCAGGTGAAGGTCGAGCGCGGCGTGCTGAAAGAAGAGTGCTCGGAGATGCTGAGTGCGTTTTTCAGGAGACTGCGGGTGGTGAAAAAGAAGAAAAAAGAAGAGAGGAAGAGGGCGGAAGAAGGGAAAGAATAAAAGGAGAGGCAGCATCGGGATGGGATGCTGCCTGAGGAAGATTATTTGTTTGAGTAAGTTGCACTTTCGAATATTTCCGTAAAAAATACAATCCCCGTATTTCTATCGGAAACCATCGAAAAAATCATTGACGAATCCCGAAAAAAGCACTATAATATATGATGTATTTGACAAAATACGGAGAAGTACCCAAGAGGCTGAAGGGTCTGGCTTCGAACACCAGTAGGTCGGAAACGGCGCAAGGGTTCAAATCCCTTCTTCTCCGCTATGCAAAAAAGAGACAGCAAAAAGATTGAAAAATCGAAAAAGCTGTCTCTTTTTCTGTGAGAAATTATGAAATAGATGCAAAACAAAAGAAACAAAGACAGAAAAAACATCGCCAGTTCACGAAAAGGGACCGATGCACAACAAAGCAAAATAAAAAGGAGAGACAATACATGGCGCAGTTACCACAGGAATTTCTGACCCGCATGCAGGACATGCTGGGCGATGAATTTGATGCATTTTTAACTTCCTACGACGCACCCCGCACAGCCGGGCTGCGTGTGAATACAAAAAAATGCCGGACCGAAGATTTCCCGCCGCTTGTTCCGGGAACGTGGAAGAAAATTCCGTGGATTCCAAACGGCTATTTCGTGCCGGACGGCATGCGCATGGGCCAGTCTCCGCTGTATGCGGCAGGCGTCTTCTATCTGCAGGAGCCAAGCGCCATGACCCCGGCGTCCCGCCTCCCGATCGAACCGGGTGAGCGTGTGCTCGATCTCTGCGCCGCACCGGGCGGCAAGGCAACCGAGCTGAATGCGCGCCTGAAAGGAACCGGCCTTCTCGTCGCCAATGACATCAGCAACGCCCGCGCCAAAGCACTGCTGCGCAATCTGGAGCTGTTCGGAAGCGAAAACGTGCTTGTCACCAATGAGACACCGGCAGGCCTTGCAGACGTATTCCCGGGCTTCTTCGATAAAATCCTCGTGGATACACCGTGCTCCGGCGAGGGCATGTTCCGGAAAGACGAGGCAGTCATCGGCACCTGGACCCCGGAGCGGCCGGATTTCTTTGCGGATCTGCAGCGCGAGATCACCTCGAATGCTGTCAAAATGCTGCGTCCGGGCGGCCTCATGATGTATTCGACATGTACCTTCGCCCCGCAGGAGGACGAGGGAACCGTTTCTTTCCTTCTGGAAAACTTCCCGGAAATGGAACTGATCGAGATGGAAGGCTACGAAGGTTTTTCAAAAGGCAATCCAGTCTGGGGAAACGGCGATCCGGAGATCGAAAAGACCGTGCGCATCTGGCCGCATAAAATGAACGGCGAGGGCCATTACCTTGCCCTGTTCCGCAAAAAAGGCGAAGCCATTCCTTATGAGACAGAAGAAAAACCGATCGAAAAGAAAAACAAAAAACAGAAAAACCGGAAAAAAGACCGCGGAACGGAAGCACCGGGTCCGTCGAAAGCAGAAAAACAGATCCTTTCCGATTTCCTGTCCCGGATGACAGCACCGATCCCGGTTGAGGAACTGGAAGTCCGCGCCGGAAAAGTATACCATTCCCCGTCCCTGCCGGATGGCGTGCGGAATCTTCATTTCCTGCGGAACGGTCTGTATCTCGGTGAACTGAAAAAAGACCGTTTCGAGCCGTCACAGCCGTTTGCCGTGACACTCTCCGCGGACAAGTTCAAAGATTACATGAATTTAAAGGCAGATGACGAGCGTACCGAAAAATATCTCCACGGTGAGACAATTTCCGTAGAGCCGGGAGAGACCGCATCGCCGTCGGGCTGGAAGCTGGTCTGCGTCGATGGATTCGGCCTTGGATGGGGCAAACTGGTCAATGGAACCTTGAAAAATAAGTACCCTGTTGGATGGAGAAAGTAGAAAAATCATGCCAGTTTTTGCAGGAAAAACGTCGAAATATTACAAAGTTATTAACAGAAATTAAAAAAGACTTTCATTTCAGACATACTTGTGTTATAATGGCAAAGTACGGCGGGAAAAAAGGCCCATTTTCCGCAGTAACTTGGAGTGACAATCAGCAACAGAACGTAATAAGTATGAGGTGTACGACATGAAAAAAAAGAAATTATTCAGCCTGGTTTTGGCCACAGTGCTTACGGCAGCAACCGTTCTGCCATGCTATGGTGCCAGTACAAAGGAGAAAATTTCAAATGCTCAGGCAGAACAGGCTGCCGCACAGTCTCAGCTTGACAGCATACAGAGCAGGATTGACGAACTCAATTCCAAAAAGGGACAATCAGAAGAATATCTTTCCGAACTGAACCAGCAGCTGGACGATCTGCAGAACCGTCTGCAGGAGCTTCAGGATCAGTATGATGCGAAGCAGAACGAACTGGTACAGATTCAGGCAGATCTGGAAGATGCAAAAGCAAAAGAAGAAGAGCAGTACGAGGCGATGAAGCTCCGTATCCAGTATATGTATGAAAATTCCTCCGGAAACGGATACATGGCAATGCTCTTTTCTTCCAAAAGCATTTCAGAGCTGATCAGCCGGGCAGAATACATACAGAAAATTTCCGATTTCGACCGCGATCTTATGCAGGAGTATGAGGACACGGTAGACCAGGTAAAAGAAAAAGAAACACAGGTGCAGGAAGAGCAGGCAGCGATCGTAGAACTGCAGCAGCAGAGCAGCGATCAGCAGGAAGCCATTCAGGAGCTGTACGCAGCAGCTTATCAGGAACTCCGTACCTACTCCGCAGAGCTGGACGATGCAAAATCCAGCGAGAGTGCACTGGTAGATGAAATCAACAGCAAAGCAGATGCAATCAATGACCTGATCCGTCAGGCGAAAGAAGAGGAGATTGCAGCGCAGAAGAAAGCAGAAGAGGAAGCAGCCGCAGCAGCCGCCGCACAGCAGGCTGCCGCAGAAGCTGAGGCTGAGGCCGCCAGAAAACAGGCAGCCGAGGCCGCAAGAGTCGCAGCCGCAGAAGCAGCAAATGCCGCAGCGAAAGCAGATACCGATACAAGCAGCAGCTCCGGAAGCAGTTCTTCGGACAGCAGCGCATCCTCCACGACAACGGGGAGTCCATCCGCGTCAGATACTTCCAGCAGCTCCTCCAGCGGAACATACCTTGGAAGATTTAAACTGACAGGCTATTGCTCCTGTTCCATCTGTACCGGACAGTGGTCCGGCGGATCCACCGCGAGCGGAACCACACCGACCGCCGGCAGAACGATCGCCATGGGCGGTGTACCATTCGGAACGAAACTGATGATCAACGGCCAGGTTTACACGGTAGAAGACCGCGGAACCGCTTACGGCCACGTAGACATCTTCTGCAGCAGCCATTCCGAGGCGCTGAGCTTCGGCGTGCAGTATGCAGATGTATATCAGCTGAGCTGAGAAACAAAGATAAGAGATATGCCGGAACAGAACTTCCGGCATATCTCTTTTTTTGACTTTCTCAGAAACTGTCATTCTAAAATAACACCAAAAAGGCCGCAAACCTGTGTAAAATGTACCTTTTGAAGCAATAATAAAAAAAATTAAAAAAAATTCAAAAAAGGTGTTGACATTCCTATAGACATCATATATAATAGCTATTGTTGACGGACGAGAGTTCAGAAAACAAATAAAATCGAAGCGTGGCTCAGTTTGGTAGAGCGCTGCGTTCGGGACGCAGAGGTCGTGGGTTCGAATCCCGTCGCTTCGACTGGAATGAAAATGCCGAAAGCCTTGACAATCAAGAGCTTCGGCATTTTTTCGTATGTCAGAAAGAGAACAGGAAACAGTACACGAGGAGGAAATTTTTGTGAAAGCATTATTTTTTGATATTGATGGAACGTTACTGAGTGAGATTACAAAAGAAATTCCGCAGAGCGCGCTCGATGCATTGAAAAAGACAGCGGAAAAAGGAAATCTTACGTTTATTAATACCGGCCGCACCTGGTCGGAGCTGCCCGAGGAGCTGAAAAAGCTTCCGTTTTCCGGATTTCTGTGCGGCTGCGGGACCTATCTGCGCCGGGACGGCGAAATTCTGATGCATCAGACGATTCCGAAAAAGCGCTGTGAGGAAATCCCGGTTATTTTAAAGGCGTGCAGGATCGGCATGATTCTGGAGGGAACGGATAATGTTTATTTTTCGTCGGAGGTATCCCGTTTTCGGGAGGTCGAGCAGACCCGTGCCTATTTCGCTGCTGTCGGAATCGGACTCGCGGAGACAGCGGAGACAAAAGGAATCATTTACGATAAATTTTGTATCGTAACCGATGCACAGTCTGATATAGAACGTATGTACCGTGAATTTGAGCAGGAGTTTGATATCATGGATCGCCGCGGCGGTGTATACGAAATCGTTCCGCACGGCTGCAGCAAAGGAACAGCTGTGGACTATGCGCTGAAACAGTTTCAGCTGGAGAAAGAAGATGCATACGTATTTGGCGACAGCAGCAACGACCTTACCATGTTCCGGTGCGGCGCACACACCATTGCGCTTGGAAAACATGATGAGGTTCTGGATCCGTACACAGAGTACGTAACCGATACCGTCGAGCGGGACGGCGTGGCAAAGGCGATGGAGCATTACGGATTGATCTGATAGAAAAACAGAAAAAAGAAAGCGAAGGGGCGCATTTGAAAAGAAATTTTCAGGTGCGCCCCTTTGGTTGCAATTTTCTGAAAAAGGAAACAAGAAAAGCAGCGTCTGAAAAGGTATGTGCATTGCAAAGTAAAAAATTTCGTGGTAATATAAAAATGAGTTTTTATGTATATTTGTAATGATACCAGGAGGTGAGCGTTCAGAAGTTCCATGGAAACAGAAAAAAATCAGATAAATAAAAAAAGCCTCAGATACCGTTTTACAGCAGGAACGATCGGAGTAAGTGTCTGGCAGCAGGAATGAATGCTCACTTGGCAAAGCCTATGAAAATTGAAAACATAAAGAGAATTTTGTATGAATATTGTGTGTAGTGGCTGCAACTTCTCAAATCCGTATACCTGTTTTTCACGTTTTGTAGGATATTATAACGTAAATGTAAAACTGGCAGGGACAGGTTCTCTGTATACAGATAAAAGCAGGATAATGAAGCATAAAACAGAGAGAGGATTTTTATAAAATGGAAAAGTATGAAGACAAAATATATTCTTTAGGTGAGGCTGTAACGGGACAGACACAGGCTATGTCACAGGCTATGTCACAGGCCGTACAGAAAACACTGGAAAATAATGGCGGGGTAGGTATAATGACAGGATCTTATGACCAAAACCTGTCTATTTTGTCTGTGAATAATCTGCTGTTGCATAGTACAGGATATACATTCGATACTTTCATGGAACAGACAAAAGGCTCATTGAGAAACTTCTTTTATGACGAGGAAGATAGACAGGAGCGAGACCATTTTTTGCAGCTTCACGGAACAGGGGAAGCACAGATCCTTACAGCAGACGGTACAGTGAAAAATGTACGGCTTTGTAAAGAGGATGCGACAGATGAGGCGGGCAGACAGATCTGGGTTATGTCCGTACAGGTCAACTGGGATCATGTAAATTTGACACTGCTCAATGAGGCTATCTGTTCCGGCTTCTGGTATTTTGACTGTGACGAAAACAGTGAGATTGTGAATGCAAACTGGAGTCATGAATTCCGAAAAATGCTTGGCTATCATGACACTCTGGACTTTCCGAATAAACTGGAATCCTGGTCAGATCTTCTGCATCCACAGGATAAAGAAAGAGTAATGGTGCAGCTTCAGGCGGCAATTAAGGATAAGACGAACCAGATAAAATACCAGGTAGAGTATCGTATGAGAATGAAGGATAATCAATACCAGTGGTTTCGGGCATCGGCAGAAGTAATACGCCGTCTGGATGGTTCTGCCAGCAGGATTGCCGGGATTTTTATTAATATTGATGCGGAAAAAAAAGAGGCCATGCAGGCACAAAAATCTGCTGCTTTCCACCGGGCTTTTACGAAAGCAGACCTGTGTGAGTATTATGTAAATCTGGAAGCGAATACTTTTGATACCTTTAAGGTTGAACCGTCCCTGATGACAGTCTTTGAACAGAGTCATACATGGGATGAACTGATCCGTCATTTTGTGGATTCCTATGTTGTGGAGACAGATAAGAAGGCGGTATCCTCTTTTTACGACCGTGGTTATATTGCAGAAAGGCTGAAGGGTCTGGAAACCGAATTGGCTTTAGAGTGCCGTATCACTCTGAATGGAGAAGAACGATGGGTCCGCAATGTGGTCATACGTGGCGAAATAGAGGATTCAGAATATGCCATGATCTTTCTGCGTGATATCACAGAGACAAAGGTAGAGAGCGCACGGCATCTGCAGATGGCAGCGGATAATGCTTCCATGGAGCAGATAATTCAGAGTATTGTGCGTCTGGTTGACCGCTTTGTTGTCTGTGATCTGGAAAATGACAGATATGAATTCTATAACCTGAATGGACAGATGCTATATAAACCTTTGGGATTCTATCATGATTTTCAGATGCAGGTTCTTGAAAAGTATAAGACACTGGAACCATTGGAAACTATGGACATCCTGATCGCACCGGAAAATATCCGGAAGAATCTGAAAAGTGAAAATGATATTTATAAGTTTGAGTACTGCAGCCTGGATGAAAAGACTTATAAGATCGCTTCTTATATTCCTTTGGAATGGAAGAATGGAAAGCTGGAAAAGGTATTGCTGGCATCCATGGATGTGACACAGGAGAAGAAAGCAGAGATTGAATCCCGTCAGGCACTGAAAGAGGCTTACCGGTCTGCAGAAAATGCAAACCGTGCGAAAACAGAATTCCTTTCCAATATGTCACACGATATCCGGACACCGATGAATGCCATTGTCGGCCTGACAGCAATTGCAGGAGCAAATATTGAGAGCCAGGACAGAGTCATTGAATGTCTCAGCAAAATTACAAAATCAAGCCGTCATCTGCTGGGGCTGATTAATGAAGTGCTGGATATGGCACGTATTGAAAGTGGAAAAATGACGCTGGCACAGGAGGATTTCAATCTGCCAGATCTGGTGGATAATCTTATAACACTCACAAAACCGGTGATTGATGAACATAAACACAATTTAGATATACACATTAATCACATTGAACATGAGAGTGTCTGTGGTGACAGCCTGAGAATCCAGCAGGTATTTGTGAATCTGATGAGTAATGCGGTCAAGTATACACCGGATGGCGGGAATATTACTTTTTCCATAGAGGAAAAGCCAAATGGATTTTCGGAACTTGGATGCTATGAATTTACGATTGAGGATAATGGGATCGGTATGTCACCGGAATTCCAGAAAATCATGTTTGATCCTTTCAGCCGCGCAGATGACCATCGGACAACCAGAGTCCAGGGAACAGGTCTGGGAATGGCAATCAGCAGAAATATTGTGAACCTGATGAATGGTAATATTAAAGTGGAAAGCACCTTACATAAGGGAACTAAAATTACAGTAACAATTTATCTGGAACTTCAGGAAAAAGAAAAAGAACAGGACAGAAATCTGATGAATCTACCTGTTCTGGTTGTGGATGATGATAAGACATGCTGTGAAAGTACAGTTGCCACATTGAAGGAGATTGGGATTACAGGCGAATGGGTTCTCTCCGGCAGAGAAGCCGTTGAGCGCTGTTATGCACATCATGAGCTAAAAAATGATTACTTTGCTGTTATTTTAGATTGGAAAATGCCGGATATGGACGGAATTGAAACAGCCAGACAGATCCGGAAACGGATAGGGAAAGAGATTACCATTATTGTACTGACATCTTATGAATTCAGTGAGATCGAAGAAGAAGCAAAGGCTGCAGGCGTAGATGCTTTTATTGCAAAACCGCTGTTCCGTTCCCGTTTGACGGCTACATTGCGGCAGTTTACTTCTGGCAGAAAAGAAAAAACAGCAAGAAATTATCTGGATGAGCTGTCTGAAGCAGATTACACAGGAAAAAGAATTCTGCTGGTCGAGGATAATGAGTTAAACAGAGAAATTGCTGTTGAAATTCTGCAGATGACCGGGGCGGAAGTGGAAACGGCAGAAAATGGAAAAATTGCAGTTGAAAAAGTAGAAGCTTCTCCGAAAGGCTTGTATGACCTTATTTTTATGGATATCCAAATGCCCGTCATGAATGGTTATGAGGCAACCGCAGCAATCAGGAGCCTTCCGGGTGAACAGGGAAAACTACCGATTGTTGCCATGACAGCAAATGCTTTTGCAGAAGATGTACAGCTGGCAAAAAATACAGGCATGAATGGACATATCGCGAAACCGCTGGATATGAATAAGCTGAATGATGTTCTGGAAAACTGGCTGTAATTGTTTCCCAATTATTGAATTAATGATTTTATCAGGAAAGAATGAGGAAAATACGAGGATGAAAAAGGCAAAACAATGTCTGATAGCATTACTGCCAGGTGTGCTTTTAACAATTACTGTTTTGTCTGGCTGTGGACAATCTCAAAAAGCAGTATCTAAAAATGACGATCACCTTACCGTGTATCTGTGGGAAAATCGTTTAATGAAAAATATTGTACCCTATATCCATGAGCAGTTTCCAGATCAGGATATTGAGTTTATTACCGGTAACAATGATACCGATTTATACAGCTATTTTGAGGAACATGGTGAACTGCCGGATATCATAACCGTACGTCGATTTTCTGGAAAAGATGCACAGGATCTGGAGCCATATCTAATGGATTTTGCTTCTTATGACGTGGTTTCCAGGTATTACTCCTATGCATTGCAATATTATAAAAATTCAAAAAATGAGATTCAGTGGCTTCCTATCTGCGGTATACCGCAGACGATTATTGCCAACAAGACATTGTTTGAACAGTATGGAATCAAGATACCGAAAAACTATAAGGAATATGCACAGGCATGCCAGCAATTTTATGATAATGGTATAAAACCGTATTCCCTGGATCTTGCAGAAGACTGGTCTGCTCATGAGGTGATTCAGACAGGTGCAATTGGGGAATTCATGAGTCTGGATGGAATCGAATGGAGAAGCTCAGCTGAAAGTGCATCAGGGGATATCGCGTTTGATGATGCGTTATGGAAACGTATTTTTTCAGAAACCAATACATTTTTGAAGGACTCACATTTTACAAGTGATGATATCAGCGTCGATATTAATACTGCAACGCAGATGTTCCTTGAGGGAAAAGCAGCAATGTTTCATGGTTATCCGGCACTTATGCAGGAATTTCAGGAACAGATGGATGCAGAATTAACTCGTATACCGTTTTTTTCACAGATTTCGGATGAAGCTTTTATAAATATGACCCCTTCTCTGAATATTGCATTTAACAAAGAACTGGAAAAAGATCAGGAAAAACTGGACCTGGCATTCGATGTCCTGGAGTGTATGATTTCAAAAGAAGGACAAACATTGATCGCAGATGGAAAGGGTGTAATTTCATTAAATGTAGATGTTCCAAACATGATGGAAGATGTACCTGGACTGGAAGATGAAATTAATAATAATTCTGTTTATATCCGATATTCTGCTCAAAAATCATTTTATGCCAGTCTTGAGGCTGTTCACGGATTATTGTCAGGGGAAATGGATGAAACACAGGCTTATGATGCTTTTCGCAGCACAATGAACAGTAAGGATTCAAAAGAAGAAACCACAGTTAATTTTGAAAATGAATATTCCATTTCGCTAAATGATAAAAACGGTCGTGATGCGGCATCTTCTATGTTAACTACGATTAGAGAAGAAAAGGATGCTCAGCTGGCTTTGGCACCATATTATTATTTTACTTCCTCCATTTACAAAGGGGAGTGTACCTGCAGCCGGGTTGGTCTGATGACAGCAAAGAGTTTAGATACACCATTATACCTGGCAAAAATCAATGGCAAAGAGATTTATGAACTTGCGGAGAAATATCTTGCTGATTCTGATGAGAAATTCCATATAACCAATAAATATGAATTACCAATTGCATCCGGTATGAAAATAATCGTTAGGCAGGAGGAAAACGGATTCTCATTAAAGGACATAGAAGTAAATAAGAAAAAAATAGACAAAGACAAGGAGTGCTCTATTCTTCTTACAGAAACCACAATGTCTGTTTTGAAAAAAATAAATCCGGAATGTGAGATCAGGCAGCTTGGTAACACAACATTATCAAGTGCATGGACCGCAGCAATGGAAAACGGACAGCAGCCGTCAGCACCGGAAGATTATATAGAGGTTGAAAAATAAAAGTGGGAACAGAACAGGCGAAAACAAAAAGAAAAAAGATGATAGTACCATTGTTCTTTTTAATTCTTATCTTTTTAAACTTAATTTTTGTAAAGCTCCTTTTGAACAGGATGAACAGCTATATCGCAGAAAACGGGAAAAGCAGTATGGGAGCAGTTGTTGAACAGATACAGCAGACCTATGATCTGCAGGTGAATGGATACTACAGTCGGCTGCATATGCTTGAGGATTTTCTTACTCAAGAGGGAGTGAGATCTATTGAACTGGATAGAAACAAGAAGTTCTTTGAGGCATGGCAGAAAGAATCTGAAAGTACACTTATATTTCTCCAGGAAAATGGAAAGGCAATAACCACTGATGGAACAAAACTTCGGGTTGACATGCCAAGTAAACTTTTGTTGGATTTGAGGAACGGATATAATATTGGAAAATTGGTTACTCTTGATTACAACCAGAAGAAAAAAGATGGTTATCTGGTTGCAATTCCATGTCAGGAATATACGATTAAGGGGGAAACTTATACGGCAATTGGAACCTTGTATGATCATTCAAAATTAGATTCCATGTTAAGTGTGAAAAGCTATAACGGGAATGCGTATCTGTTTATGCTGGATAACGACGGAAATATTACTTATACAAATCAGAAAGAAGATAAATTTTTCAGGAACTATTTCTTGTTAAAGCATTTAAAAGGAGATCAGGCTATCACTGAGGAAGAGGCTGATTCTCTTCAAAAAAAGCTGGATGGCAGAGAACAGGGGGTAGAACTTGTGGAAAGTGACAAACCTTACTATCTGGGATACTGTCCGATAGAAAATAATAACACCATGCTGATTTGTATTGTAGAAAAAAGTGTTGTAGATAATGTACTGAGAGATTATCAGAAAACAATAGTGTTTGAAACAATACTCATGGCAGGTTTTATACTTTTGCTTTTTGCCGGATTATTCTACAGTATTTCCAGACGCAGTCTTGCTGAGCAAAAAGCTGAATACGAAAAAAGAAATAATGAGATTCAGACGCAGGCAATGAAGGAAATGGAGGAGTCCAATAAAAAACTGAAAAAAGCAAAGAACATTACAACGGAAGCCTTGCAGACCGCTGAAAATGCAAATAAGGCGAAAACAGATTTCCTGTCCAATATGTCACATGATATTCGTACACCAATGAATGCAATTATCGGCATGACATCATTGATCAGACATGATGCCGGTAATAAAGCGAAAGTAATAGAGTATGCAGATAAAATAGACATTTCATCACAGCATCTGTTAGGAATCATTAATGATGTTCTGGATATGAGCAAAATTGAGGCAGGAAAAACAGTTTTTAAGTATACCGATTTTTCCATCTTGGATTTTATTACAGAACTCAATACCATATTCCATTCACAGATAGACGAAAAAAATCAGACTCTTACAATCATAAAAGAAAACATCCGGCACGAGTGGGTGAACGGAGATCAGGTTCATCTGATGCAGATTTTCAGCAACTTGGTTTCTAATGCAGTGAAGTACACGCAGGAAGGTGGAAAAATTCAGTTTCTGGTAGAAGAATGTGAGACAAAATCATCTGTCTACGCAAAGTACCGTTTCTTAGTCAGCGATAATGGCATGGGAATGTCGGCAGATTTCAAAGATACAATTTTTGATGCTTTTACTCGTGCTGAAAGTTCTATGACGAATAAGATACAGGGAACTGGTCTTGGAATGGCTATTACTAAAAATCTGGTTGAAGCAATGGGAGGCACCATTGATGTGGAGAGTGAACTGGGCCAGGGAAGCTGTTTTGAGGTTCTTATAGATCTGAGAATAGCAGAAGATAGATTTGTTTCTTCAGCAGAACAGGCAGAAAAGGATGAACCGGCTGGCAATGTCCTGAAAGAAATGAGGTTTCTGTGTGCAGAGGACAATGAGCTGAATGCAGAAATCCTGATGGAATTGTTAAAGATTGAGGGTGCAGAGTGTACAATCTGTGAAAATGGTAAAAGGGTCTTAGAGGCATTTGAGCAGTCTGCTCCGGGGGATTATGACATGATCCTGATGGATGTGCAGATGCCGGTTATGAATGGTTATGAGGCAACAAAAGCAATCCGAAGAAGCTCCCATGAACTGGCAAAGACAATTCCAATCATTGCTATGACCGCCAATGCGTTTTCTGAGGATATTCAGCATTCTCTGGCAGCCGGTATGAATGCCCATGTTTCAAAACCGGTTGAGATGAAGGTACTGGAAAAGACGATCAGAAGCATAAAATCCGGCGGGGGGCACCGAAATGCAGCTCATTGAACAGTGACAAATGGATATGGAAAAGAGCTGATGAAAGAATCTGGCATTGCCAGAACTTTCAATCAGCTCTTTTTTAGCATCAGTTCCCTCTTGACATTTTTTCATTTCCTGCTATACTTATCAAAAGTAATTACTAAAGATAACTAATTTTTAAACAGAAAGGAACCTTTTCCATGACACAGGAAAAATTAAAGCAGTTCCTGGATGCGTGTTTTGATGCAAAGCGTCTGATCGAGAAGCTCCCGGACCTGCCGGACGGTATGAAGCCGCGGCAGGTGCATGTGCTGGATGCGGTGAATGAGATTCAGAAAAAGCAGGGCTTCTGCCGCGTCAGCGACATCAGCAGCTATATGAACACAACGCTGCCGAGCATCACCAAGCTGGTGCAGGAACTGGAGGAGAGAAATCTTCTCGTGAAACAGGCGGATGAAAAAGATAAGCGCGTGATCAACCTGACACTGACCGAAGAGGGAAAAGAGTTTGTGGAACTCCGCGTGACGCACTTTCACGGGGAATGGGCATCCCGCCTGCCAGATCTGGACGACGCGGTGGTGGACGAATTTGTGCATGCAATCACACGGATGCAGGAAACGATGCCGGGAATAAAAGGAGTGAAAAACAATGGCAAAAGAAAATAAGAAAGAAGTATCGTTTGTAGAGGGACCGATTTTCCAGTCCCTGATCCGCTTTGCGCTGCCGGTGCTCGGCGCGCTGATTCTGCAGGCGGCTTACGGTGCGGTCGACCTTCTCGTGGTCGGCTGGTTCGGCGATGCGTCGAGTATTTCCGCTGTCGGAACCGGAAGCAACTTCATGCAGATGGTAACACTTATCATCACCAGCCTTGCGATGGGTTCGACCGTTATGATCGGCCAGCACATCGGCGAGGGCAAGCCGGATAAGGCCGGCAAAACCGTGGGAACCTCGATTGTTCTGTTCGCCATCATCGGTGTCGTCATGACGGTGATTCTGGAGCTGTTCGCAGGCCCGATCGCCAATATTTTACAGGTCCCGGCGGAGTCTTTTGACAAAACCGTCCTCTACCTGCGGATCTGTTCCGGCGGTATTCTGATCATCATCGCGTACAACGTCATCAGCAGCGTGCTTCGCGGAATCGGTAATGCAAATCTGCCGCTTTTATTCGTCGGCATCGCCTGCGCAGCCAATATTGCCGGAGATCTGTTCTTCGTCGGTGCGCTGAAACTGGACGTTGCGGGAGCAGCGCTTGCGACGGTTCTGGCGCAGCTTATTTCTGTCATCGCTTCCATGGGTGTGTTGAAAAAAGGCAATCTGCCGATTGAATTCAAAAAAGAAGACTGCCGCATCGACCGCGACGAGCTGAAGAAAGTCCTGAACGTCGGTGTGCCGATCGCGCTGCAGGAGACGACCGTACAGATTTCCTTCCTTGTGATCAACTCGATCATCAACGGCATGGGCCTTATGCCGTCCGCCGGATACGGTGTGGCGCAGAAGCTGACCTCGTTCATCATGCTGATCCCGTCCTCTGTGATGCAGTCTGTGTCAGCATTCGTGGCACAGAACACCGGAGCCGGAAAGAAAGACCGCGCGTGGAAGGGCTTCCTCACCGCAATCGCAACGGGCTGCTCTCTTGGAGTTGTGATTTTCTGCATCGGTTTCTTCGGTGGAAGTGTCATCTCCAGAATCTTCACGAGCGATCCGGCCGTTATCGAGCAGAGCGCCGCTTACCTGCGCGGTTTCGCACCGGAATGTATTCTGACCTGTGTGCTGTTCAGCAGCATCGGATACTTCAACGGCCGCGGCATCAGCATCCCGGTTATGATCCAGGGAATCACCTCCGCCTGCCTGATCCGTATTCCGCTGGCGCTGTTCTTCTCACACCTGCCGAATACGAACCTGACCTTCGTCGGCATGTCCACCCCGATCACAACCGTATACGGCATCTGCTTTTTCATGATCTGCTTTGCACGGTTAAAGAAAAAAGGGCAGATGTAATTGAATCAAACATAACAGAACTGCCTGGGAAACGGCACGGAGCGATCCGCGGTCTCCCAGGCAGTTTTTGGTATTGTTTGTCTGGAACTTTTTTGATACAATACAGACAGAAAGAGCGGAACCCTGTTCAGAAGGGACAGAACAGACGGAAAGGGGAAGAGGAGTGGATAACAGAGAAATCATCAATGAGACACTGGTCCATCTGTTTCACGAGATACAAAAACTGGAAGAAGAGGCGATCATCACCGAGGATTTCAAGGATCTGACGAACAACGATATGCACATCATAGAAGCCGTCGGCCTGGAGGGCGGCAATATGTCATCGATCGCGGCAAAGCTCGACATCACGGTCGGATCGCTGACAACGTCGATGAACAGTCTGGTGAAAAAAGGCTACACCGAGCGGGAGCGCAGCGAGAAGGACCGCCGGATCGTCTACATCCACCTGACCGGAAAGGGACGGCAGGCATTCCATCATCACGCAAAATTCCACGAGCAGATGACGGATGCCGTGATGGCGGAACTCGGAGAAGAGGAAGTGCAGGTGCTCGGGAAAACGCTGAAAGCGCTGACGGACTTCTTTCGGTCATATAAAAAATAGAAACAAAAAGGCTTTTGCAGCCGGGACAGAATCAGAAAAATCTGTCCGGTATGCAAAAGCCTTTTTCGCATGGAAACGCATAAAAAAATGCTATTTTTCTACGCCGTTCTTCTCACAGATATCCGCGAGCACACACCGTTCACAGTGCGGTGTCGTCCGCGCAGTACAGACCTCGCGTCCGTGCTCCACAAACCGGTGGCAGAGCGAGCTTCCTTCTTCCGGCGGCACAATTTTCCAGAGTGCCATCTCCACCTTCTTCGGATCCTTGCAGTCATGCACGAGCCCGATGCGGTTGCACAGCCGGATGCAGTGCGTATCCGTCACAATCGCAGGCTTTTTGAATACATCGCCCATAATCAGGTTCGCACTTTTCCGTCCCACGCCCGGGAGCTTCAAAAGTGCGTTAAAGTCATCCGGCACCTGGCTGTGGTACTCGTCGCGCAGCATGCGCATGCAGGCGTTGATGTCGCGTGCCTTGCTCTTTCCAAGACCGCACGGCCGCACAATTTCCTCGATTTCCTCCGGTGTCGCGTTTGCCAGCGCATCGATATCAGGATACTTTGCGTAGAGATCCTCCACCACAACATTGACCCGCGCATCGGTGCACTGTGCGGCCAGGCGGACACTGACGAGCAGCTTCCACGCCTGGTCATAGTCAAGCGTACAGTCGGCGTCAGGATATTCTTGTTTCAAACGTTCAATGACGGCAAGCGCCAGTTCTTCTTTTGTCATCGTGTTAAACTCCCATTCTCAAAGATATTAAAACAGCGAAAGCTATCAGGATCCTTTCTCGCGTGCTGCCTTCCGAAGCTGCAGCGGCGTCGTGTGAAACCGCTCGCGGAAGAGGCGGTGAAACAGCTTATCGTTTGTAAAACCATGCTTTTCCGCGAGCGTGCCGACCGGCAGATCCGTGGCGATCAGGTCGCGGTAGATGCGGGAAAGACGGTAGGAATTCAAGTATTCCAGATACGTCGTTTCCATGTTCTGGCGGAAGAACCGGCAGAAATATTCCGGCTGCAGCGAGACAACATCGGCAGCCTCCTTCAGCGTAATCGGCCGCTGGTAATTTTCCTGCGTGTACGTCAGAATCGTATCGAGCCGTGTCTGCGTCCGGGAGCTCATCGGGTGGTGCGCAAGCGGGCTCTTCTCAGAAAATTTCGTGTAGAGCAGATCGAGAAACGTAAAAAGCTCCCGCTGGAATGTCAGCAGATAGCCGTCGGGCATTTCCTCATGAAGCTGCATCATCGAAAGCAGAAGACGCCGGAACTGGCTGATATTTTTCTGCACTTCCGGATTCGTACTGTCGTAGTCAATCGAGAACCAGAGCTGTGACGGATCAGGCAGATAGTTCGCAAGGAACGCATCCGGAATCTGCATCAGAATCGAGCGGTTTCCCGTGGACGGACAGCGCGCCGTGTGGATACGCCCGGAATTGATCAGCAGAAATTGACCCGGAAGGACGGTCTTGGTGCGGTCCGAGAGCGTGACAATGGAGGAACCCTCCAGAATATAAATAATTTCCAGCGCGTCGTGCCAGTGCGGCGGCGAAAAACTGCCGAAATCGTCGGTTACACGAAATTCGATGCTGCGGTTCGGCTGCAGCGTGATGTGTTCCTGGCGTGTCTGGCGCGGCAGATGATCTTTGCGTGGCATAAAAAACTCCTTTTTTGTTCAACTTAGTGTATCACTATCTTATCACGAAACCCCCGAATTGGGTATAGCAATTTTTGCATGAAGTTGTTATAATAAATGAACACAAAGCCACGTCACATACGGCTTCGTGCAAACTCAATCTAAAGAAAAGTGAAGGAAGAAAACGTATGTATCAAGTATGGAGTAACTTTTTAAATCCCGGCCAGATCGCCATGCTGGGAATCGTGGTCACCTTTCTGCTGACCTTTCTGGCGTTAAAGCATCCATTTTCCTTTCTGCCGAGCGATCACGGCAGAGAATTTGCCGTAAACGGCGGCCTCTCCCGCGGAAAACTGCGCGGCGTCGGCCTCGTGATCGTCATCTGTTTCCTGATCGGAAGCGTATTGTTCCTGCCTCTTGGCGCCGAGTATGTGATCTACGCGATCCTGCTCGTCTGCATCATGCTGAGCGGCTACCTCGATGATGCATCCGAAACCCCGTGGAGCGATTACAAAAAAGGCGCGATTGACCTCGTCATCTCCATTGTGACCGTCATCACCTTTGTGAATTACAATTCCACCACGATCTGCTTCGGAAGCATGTCCCTTACCATTCCGAAAGTGGTCTACATAATCCTCGGCATCATCCTGATCTGGATTTCGATCAACGTTACAAACTGTTCCGACGGTGTCGACGGACTCTGCGCGAGCCTTTCCTGCGTGGTTATCTTCGCGTTCAGTATGATTTTCCACGATGTCCTTGGAAGCTTCACCGTAGCCAATTACCTGTTCGTGGCAGCGCTTCTCGCGTACCTGTATTTCAACACCTCGCCGAGCAGCATGCTGATGGGAGACGCCGGTTCGAGAGCACTTGGTTTCTACATCGCCATCCTTGCCATGCAGTCCCGCCATCCGTTTTTATATCTGCTGATGGCAGGCGTGATGATCGTCGACGGAGGAATCGGTCTTGTCAAAGTATTTTTACTCCGTTTCCTGAAAATCGCAATCCTCAAAAATACAAGAACACCGCTGCATGACCATGTCCGCCTGAAATACAAGTGGTCCGACAGTCAGGTTGTGATCCGCTTTGTGATCCTGCAGATCCTGCTGGCCGTCATTGCGTATCTGATTGCAGCATAAGAAAAAACAGAAGAGAAACGGGAGTGTGTCTTTTGCAGACGTCTGCGGGGCACACTCCCGTTTTGCATCCCAGCCCCCGAATACACCAAAAAGATAGAAAAAGATAATATCGCCGTATTTTTTCACAGAATCCGCCCTGTTTTCGAAAGCAAGAGTGTGGTAGTATAAAATTACCAAAAAACGTCAGCCCGAAACAATAATTCTGTAAAGATTGATGAAAAGAAAGTGCTTTCAGCTATCTGTTTCAGGCTCATCCAATCAGGAGGTAATGAAAAGATGAAATTCACAGAAGGTTACTGGCTTCCGAGTGAAAAAGCAAATGCATCCCATGCAATGCAGGCTTATGAAGTAGAGCAGATCCCAGGCGGTATGCGTATCCTGGCTACCACCCGCCCGATCGAGCACAGAGGTATGACCCTGAACCTGCCGACCATCACCGTTGAGTTCGTAGCACATACACCGGACACCATCTCCATGGAGGCATGGCACTACGAAGCCTACGACAACAAAGTTCCGTCCTTCGACAAAACAGAGAGCGTATACGAGGACGTAACTGTAACGATCAACGAGGATGAGGCAGTTCTTGATACCGGAAGCGTACAGGTCCGCGTACAGAGAAAAGGTGTCTTTGCTTACACCTTCGAGGCAGATGGAAAAGTTCTGACCGGAAGCGGCTTCCGCAACCTTTCCTATATCAGATGGGACCGTCAGCAGAGCACCATGCTGCCAGCCCAGAATTACATGACCGAAAAATATCAGCCATATATGGTAAGCGAGCTCTCCCTTGGCGTCGGCGAGTGCGTATACGGCCTTGGCGAGAGATTTACTCCATTCGTAAAAAACGGACAGGTTGTAGACACCTGGAACGAGGACGGCGGTACGGCATCCGAAATCGGCTACAAATGCGTACCGTTCTACATGACAAACAACGGCTACGGTATTCTCGTTGACAGTACCGACAACGTTTCCTTCGAAGTAGCAAGTGAAAAAGTTGAGTATGTCGGCTTCTCCGTACCGGGCGAGAGAATCAAATATTATCTGTTCCACGGCCCGTCACCGAAGAAGATCATGAACGAGTACACCGCACTGACCGGCCGTCCGGCACTTCCTCCGGCATGGTCCTTTGGTCTGTGGCTGTCCACATCCTTCACCACCAACTACGACGAAGAGACCACCACATCCTTCATCGAGGGAATGGAAAAGAGAAATATTCCGCTGAGCGTTTTCCACTTCGACTGCTTCTGGATGCACGAATTCCACTGGTGCGATTTTGAGTGGGACAAGAAATGCTTCCCGGATATCCGCGCAACCTTAAAGAAATATCACGACAAAGGTCTTCACATCTGTGCATGGATCAACCCGTATATTGCACAGGGAACCGCATTCTTCAAAGAGGGTGCAGCAAACGGCTATCTGCTGCAGAGAGCAGACGGAAAAGGCGTATGGCAGACCGACAACTGGCAGGCAGGTATGGGCCTTGTGGACTTTACCAACCCGGATGCGGTTAAATGGTATACCGATAAACTGAGAACTGTTCTGGACTGCGGTGTAGACTGCTTCAAGACCGACTTCGGCGAGAGAATCCCGGTTGATGTTGTATACCACGACGGAAGCGATCCGCAGGCAATGCACAACTACTATACATACCTGTACAACCAGGCAGTATTCAACCTGTTAAAAGAAGTAAAAGGCGAGAACGAGGCAGTTCTGTTTGCAAGAAGTGCAACAGCAGGAAGCCAGAAATTCCCGGTACACTGGGGCGGCGACTGCTCTGCAAACTATCCGTCCATGGCAGAAACGCTGCGCGGCGGCCTTTCCTTCGCCATGAGCGGCTTCTCCTTCTGGAGCCATGATATCTCCGGATTCGAGAGCACCGCAACACCGGATCTGTACAAGAGATGGTGCGCATTTGGACTGATGTCTACCCACAGCCGTCTGCACGGATCCACAAGCTACCGTGTGCCGTGGCTGTTCGACGAAGAGTCCTGCGACGTAGTAAAATTCTTCACCAACCTGAAATGCTCGCTGATGCCGTACATTTTCCAGAAATCTGTAGAGGCACACGAGGAAGGAACCCCGGTAATGCGCCCGATGGTATTCGAGTTCATGAACGACCCGGCCGTTCCGTATCTGGATCAGCAGTACATGCTGGGTGATGCCCTTCTGGTAGCACCTGTCTTCCGTGAGGACAAGGTAGCACAGTACTATCTGCCGGAAGGCACCTGGACAGAACTTCTGACCGGCGAGACAAAAGAAGGCGGCAGATGGTTCCAGGGAACCTATGACTACTTCTCCATGCCGCTGTATGTAAGAGAAAACAGCATCGTAGTCAGAGGAAACTGCGACACCAAACCGGATTATGACTACGCGGACCATGCAAACGTATGCGTATATCAGTTAAAAGACGCAGCTGAGACAAAGGTTTCGGATATCCACGGAAACACCGTATTCACCGTGAAAGCAGTCAAAGACGGCGATGCAGTGAAAGTATCCGTAGAAGGCGCACATACCGAACTGAAAGTAGAAGTATTCGTCGGAAACGAGAAGAAAGAGGCTGTGCTGGCAGCAGATGCGAACGAAGTTGTTGTTGCATAAGCATCGGAATGTAAGAATATAGGGAGGGAGAGGCACGGAAAAGCAAATTTTTCTGTGACCTCTCTTTTCAAAAAAGGAGAATAAAACAATGCGTTTTCAGACAAAAAATGGTGTGTTAATTGCACAGGCAAACGGAGAAACACTGCGGATTGAGCCGTGGGGAAAAGATTCCTTACGTGTCCGCGCAACGATGCTTCCGGGATTTTCCGGAAAGGACTGGGCGCTGACCGAAGTGCCGGAAAAAACAGAGGCAAAAGCAGAGCAGTTTGCGGTCGATCATCTGGAAATCGACGGATCGATGGGAAAAAGAACCAGCGCATCGATCACCAATGGAAAAATCTGTGCTGTAGTCAACTTTGCAGGAGTTATCACCTTCTACAAAGAAGATCAGGAAATTTTAAGAGAATATCACCGTTGCTACGACGGAACGATCAGCAAAGAGAGCCGCTGCTTAAAAACGGTCAACCGTGAGTGGAAAGGTGTGATCGGCGGAAGCGAATACAGCCTGAACCTGAAATTTGAGAGCAACGACGAAGAGAAAATTTTCGGAATGGGCCAGTATCAGCAGAAATACATGGATCTGAAGGGATGCACCCTGGAGCTGGCGCAGCGGAACTCCCAGATCAGCGTACCATTCGCCGTATCCAGCTTAGGATATGGTATGCTGTGGAACAATCCGGCTGTCGGACAGGTAACCTTCGGAAAGAACTACACAGAATGGACTGCACGCTCGACCAAAGATATGGACTACTGGCTGACCGCAGCCGATACACCGAAAGAGATCCTGGAAAATTACACCGCAGTGACCGGCCGCGCGCCGAAATTCCCGGAGGACCGTATGGGCCTGTGGCAGTGCAAGCTGCGCTACCGTACGCAGGAGGAAGTGCTTGAAGTGGCACGCCGCTACCAGAAGGAAGGCATCAAAATCGATCAGATTGTCATCGATTTCTTCCACTGGACCGTACAGGGCGACTGGAAATTCGATGAAAAATACTGGCCGGATCCAAAAGCCATGGTGGACGAACTGCATTCCATGGGAATCAAAGTTATCGTTTCCGTATGGCCAAGCGTAGACCGGAAGAGCGAGAATTTCTGGCCGATGCTGGACCGCGGCCTGCTGATTAAAACAGAGCGCGGCGCCCTGCAGACGTATGATTTCCAGGGGGACTGCGTGGAAATCGATGTGTTCAACCCGGAAACCAGAAAATACGTCTGGGAAGTCTGCAAGAAAAACTATTATGATTTTGGAATCGATGCCTTCTGGCTGGACAACTCAGAACCGGATTTCGGCGTTTACGATTTCGATCATTACCGCTATATCGACGGACCTGCTCTTTCCTGCAGCAATATCTATCCGCAGCTGTACAGCCGTGTCTTCTATGACGGCATGAAAGCAGAAGGAGAAGAAAATATTGTAAACCTGCTTCGCTGCGCCTGGGCCGGAAGCCAGAAATACGGAAATGTTGTATGGTCCGGCGATGTGCCGAGTACCTTTGAAGCCTTCTATGATCAGCTCCAGGCCGGCCTTAATATGGGTCTTGCCGGCATTCCATGGTGGACAACCGATATCGGCGGCTTTATGACAGATGATGTCAACGACCCGGATTTCCAGCAGCTTCTGATCCGCTGGTATGAGTTTGCCGTTTACTCTGCTGTTTTCCGTATGCACGGCGACCGCGGACCGCACAACATTCCACCGCTCGATGACCGTGATTTTGGCGGCGGCTACCTGTATACCGGCCAGTCCAATGAACTGTGGAGCTATGGAGAAGAAAATTACCGGATCATGAAAAAATATTACGACATCCGCATCAGCATGCACGATTACATCAAACAGCTGTATGACGAAGCATCCGAAAACGGTTCTCCGCTGATCCGTACCATGTTCTACGAGTTCCCGGATGACAAAAAATGCTGGGAGCTGCAGGATCAGTATATGTTCGGAAGCGAATACCTGGTAGCGCCGATTTTCCATCTGAACGAGTTTGAGCGTGAAGTATATCTTCCGGAAGGACGCTGGGAAGACACCAGAGACGGAAAAGTGTACGAAGGCGGACAGACCGTTCTTGCCGCCGCACCAATCGATTCGATTCCGGTATTTAAGAAAATGGCATAAGATCGTGTAAAAAGGTCAAAAAAGAAAACAGTACAGAAGACACACACAGCGTGGGGACTTTTCTGTACTGTTTTCTTTTCGACTCTAACTGCGCATCAGATATCCATATTTGCGCATCTGTCGGCGTATGATCTGCTCAACACGCTGGCGGATTTCCAGAGGATAGTAATCGGCCAGAGAAGCCAGTTCCGTGCAGACATCTTTTGCAGTAAAGGAAAAGTGAAGCTGGATACCGTATAATTCCTCCGCAGCATCCAGCTGTGTATCAAAATCAGAGCTGAAAGGTTTGGCTTCGATGCGTTCTATACAGACATCCATCGGCAGATCCAGAGGATAGTCATTGCTAATGTCTGCAAACAGGCATAAACCCTGATCGAATAGAGGACTTGGAGAATATTGCTCTGTTTCTGTATCATATAGAACAGCGATGTTGTTGGTGTGCCGGTCTTCGTTTAGAAAGAAGGCATCAATTTCCAGCATAGCGGTCAGATATGCACCGAAATTCTGAATTCCCGTCATGTGTTCCATCTGATCTGCCAGAAAACGAATGCGTTCCGCCGGTTCTGAAAAAGCAGCAAGCGTGATTGCCAGACTGTCTCCGGTATTCTGGCGGTACAGTTTTTCCAATGGGATCAGCATCTGATTTGTTTTTAGAAAATCAGGACTGGAACAGCCACTGCGGAGAGTGCCGCGGTATGCAATCCGAACAGGCTGATACAGGACAAACGGGTGGGAAAGAGTGCTTTTTTGCAGTAAATGAGACACCAGTGTCTCCGAGAGTCCCTCATATCCCATATAGTCGGATTTGTACCAGATATTACCGATTTTCCACTTGAGCTGGTCCCCTTTTGAGGTGTGATCTGTTTTTTTGACAGGCAGCTGATGATCAAGACGGATCTGTTCCATGGCGTGCCTCCTTATTCTTCAGAATCAGGATCCATTGCTCGTCACCGGCCATTCGCCCATCTGTTTTTTCAATGATAAGCAGCGGATCATAAAAGGGAAGTCCCATTTCTTTTAAAATATCTTTGGCATGATCGCGTGTTTGGGGAAAACAGCGGCTTTCCAGAAACCAGGTAAAATCATCCCAGGTCGGATGCTCCACAACGCCAAAGGCACGAAGCGGAATTTTTTTTGTGTAATTCTGGATTGCAATTTTCTCATGACGGAAGTCGATATCAATCGTTGTGCAAAGCTGATCGCGGTAAAGAAAACACATCCGCGTTTTGACATCGGGATCCGTGCTGAAACAGTGAGCACGGGCAATTTGATTGTATACTGTCTGCCTGCTGACCTGAAAGGTGCGCGCGATCTCGGCAATACTTTTTCCCTGCTGCTGCATGGCAGCCATCTGAATGATTTGCGGCAGCGAAAAAGCAGGTTTTCTTCCAGCTGCATGGCGCAGGGCTTCTTTTTTGGCTAACTGCTGGTATTGTTCCGCGTCCTTGGAAAGCCTGCGCAGCTCCTTTGGATCTGTTGTTCCAAAGATCTCGTAAATCTGCTGCTCAAATGTGTTTTTCATGCAATCACCTCGTTTCTGCCATTACTGTATCACAGAGATCTGAAAGCGTCAAGAAATCATTTATTGACAAAAAACGAACTGATTGAGAAAAGTTACGGCTCGCAGATGTCTGAGAACAGCAATCATGGCGATGAAAGAACTTCCCTGCAGTGCAGGCAAAAGCTTGGCAGAAAAAAGCAAAGGCAGACCCCATTCTGCGTGAAAAACTGCTTCAGACAAGGGAAAATCCGAATCCAATCCACGCATTCTGCGAAATCTGCCATGCCTATGGCGTTTCCATCTATGAAATGGATCTTGCCATGGCAGGTGAAGAATTTTACGCAGAAATCAAACGCAGCACCAATGGCGGCGGAGAAAATTCCCCGGCGCCTGAAGGGGAAGATGACTTCTATGAGCTGTTTCTGGCAGCGTTAGAAAATATATGATTTTTTGCGAAGAATGTAAGTATTGATGAGTGTAGAAAGCTGCATGGATAGTGCCTGATGAACCTGCGAAGGGCTTGCCATGTCGTAGATGACACCGTCAAAAACTTCGAAGCGTTTCTCTTCTGGAAGCATTTCATACTGTTCCAGCGTGACCTTTTTCGAGCTGTGGTTGAAGAACTGGCGTCATAAAATACACATCTTTTCCCAAAAATGAAATGAAATCGCTTAAAATTCTTTCTTTAAATGTTCTGCGAGAATCGTATCGTAATCGCCTTCGATTTCCTCATCGCGCCCTGCATACCGCAGATTGGTCTCCACGCCGACCGGCTCCACATCGTCTGCAAATTCCCAGATATGATACCGCAGACCGCGGTGCTCAAAGTCGATGCTTCCGCAGTTGTCCTCTTCCGTATAGGAAAACGTGATTTTTTTCTCGTTTAAGACAGATTGAATTTGTGTCATATGCATAAAGCGTGATACCTCCGATTTTGTAGTTATCTGGAATAAAAAACAGCTACATTTGTTTACATTAGTATAGAACAGGGCGGGAGAAAATTCAATCGAAATTCTGGTCAGAATCATCGCAGCAGCTCTCACACGCGGTGTGCAGAGACAGCACGGGGTCGGAACGACCATCAAACATTACGCCTGCAACAATCAGGAAGAAAACCGCCGCGGCGTATCGAGCATCGTCTCCGAGCGCGCTCTGCGTGAGATCTATCTGAAGGGCTTCGAAATTGCAATCAAAGAATCCCAGCCAAAGGCGATCATGACCTCCTACAACAAGGTAAACGGTGTCCACACCGCCAACAGCTACGGTCTGTGCACAACCGCTGCAAGAAAGGAATGGGGCTTTGCCGGCATCATCATGACAGACTGGACCACAACAAACGCCGACGGAGGCTCCTCTGCCGCAAAATGCATCGCTGCCGGAAACGATCTTGTGATGCCGGGAACCGACACCGACCGCCGCGAAATCCTGGATGCGCTGAGTGCCGAAAATGACCAGTATCTCGAGGAAAAAGACCTGACCGCCTGTGCCCAGAGAATTCTGGAAATGATTTTTACTTCCAATTCATATGAATAATGCGGCGTTTTCAGGGATAAAATAACATCAGAAATAGCTGCCGCCACTTCGCAAAGCAAAATTTTCCATGCGGGCTTTGAATGTTACAGTTCGCTGAGATGCAGTGAACTGTAACATTCAAATAGTTGGGCAATTTCACGATTGAAATTTCCCATAACATGTATTAGAATATAAATGATATCAATAAATACGAGGACGTGAAAAGAATGTCAGGATTAAGTAACACACAATATTTTAAAGTAAAAACAGAGCCGGAGATTCAGGTAAAAGAGGTACTCGAAACCGTTTACAACGCCATGGTAGAAAAAGGGTATAATCCAGTCAACCAGATCGTAGGCTATATCATGTCAGGCGACCCGACGTACATCACAAGCTTTAAGGGAGCCAGAAGTCTGATCATGAAAGTAGAGCGTGACGAGCTGGTAGAGGAACTGTTAAAAGAGTACATCAAAAATGAATCCTGGAAGTGAGCGTAATTACTATGAGAATAATGGGATTAGATTACGGCTCAAAAACAGTAGGGGTGGCAGTCAGCGACGCCCTGGGTCTTACTGCGCAGGGAATCGAAATTGTCCGCAGAAAATCGGAGAATAAGCTGCGTCAGACGCTGGCCCGGATTGAAGAGATAGCAAAAGAGTACGGCGTGGAAAAAATCGTACTCGGCTTCCCGAAACATATGAACAACGACATCGGAGAGCGGGCCGAAAAATCTCTCGAGTTCAAAGAAATGCTGGAGAGACGGACAGGTCTGCCCGTTGTCATGTGGGACGAGCGGCTGACAACGGTCGAAGCAGACCGCACCATGATGGAAACCGGAATCCGCAGGGAAAACCGCAAGGAGTACGTAGATATGATTGCAGCTGTTTTTATCCTGCAGGGATATCTGGACTATCTTTCCCATCAGAAGGAATCACAGGAAAACTAAACAAAGGAATATTGTATGGAAAAAATAACATTTGTAACAGATGATGGCGGCAAAGAGGAATTTTACGTGGAGGAGCAGACCAGAATCAACGGAGTCAACTACATTCTGGTATCCGATTCGAAGGACGACGAGGCAAATGCCTATATTCTGAAGGATATCTCCACCGACACCGACGCAGAGGCAGAGTATGTTATGGTAGAAGACGACACCGAATTCGATGCCGTTTCCGGCGTATTTGCTTCCATGTTGGATGACGAGGCAGACATCACCTATTGAACCAGCCGTTTTGAAGCCATACCGGGACGCAGACGAAGCGGGACCGGGACAGCGCTTTAAAGGGCAAATCCTGCAGGTGCGGGACATGCTCCATCAGCCTGAAGTGACGCTCAGGGGATGCGTGCGTGAAGCCGTACCGGTAACGGAATCGTTTGGAAAACATGCGCGGAGGTGCTATTTGAAAAAGAATAATGGAAGTAAATTAAAAATTATACCGCTTGGCGGTCTGGAACAGATCGGTATGAACATCACCGTTTTCGAGTATGAGGACAGTATCATCGTCGTAGACTGCGGACTTGCATTCCCGGAAGACGACATGCTCGGTATCGACCTGGTCATCCCGGATGTAACATATCTGAAAGAAAACATCGACAAAGTCAAAGGCTTCGTCATCACCCACGGCCACGAGGACCATATCGGAGCCCTGCCTTACATCTTAAAAGAAGTCAACGTGCCGGTCTACGCCACCAAACTGACCATCGGCCTGATCGAAAACAAATTAAAGGAGCACAACCTGCTCCGTACCACAAAACGGAAAATCATCAAACACGGACAGTCCATCAACCTGGGCGCATTCCGCATTGAGTTTATCAAAACAAACCACAGTATTGCAGATGCAGCAGCACTGGCCATCTACTCCCCGGCTGGCATCATCGTCCACACCGGAGACTTCAAAGTCGACTACACACCAGTCTTTGGTGATGTCATCGACCTGCAGAGATTCGCAGAGATCGGAAAGAAAGGCGTTCTGGCACTGATGTGCGACAGTACCAATGCAGAGCGGCCTGGCTTTACCATGTCCGAGCGGACCGTAGGAAAGACGATCGACGGCCTGTTTGCCGAGCATCAGAATTCCCGAATCATCATCGCAACCTTCGCATCGAACGTCGACCGTGTGCAGCAGATCATCAACTCTGCTTATAAATACGGCCGTAAAGTTGTCATCGAAGGCCGCAGCATGGTCAACATCATCTCCATCGCGCAGGAGCTGGGCTACATCAATATCCCGGAAAATACCCTGATCGATGTGGAGCAGATGAAAAACTACACCGGCGAGCAGCTTGTCCTGATCACCACCGGAAGCCAGGGCGAGTCCATGGCAGCACTGTCCCGTATGGCGGCACACCTGCACAAAAAGATCTCGATCCTGCCGGGCGACACCGTGATCTTCAGTTCCCACCCAATCCCGGGAAATGAAAAAGCCGTTTCGAACGTCATCAACGAACTGTCTGCACAGGGTGCCAACGTCGTATTCCAGGACGTTCACGTATCCGGACATGCCTGCCAGGAGGAAATCAAACTGATCTACTCCCTGGTAAAACCGAAATACGCGATCCCGGTACACGGCGAGTACCGCCACTTAAAAGCACACGCAGAAGTAGCACAGAGTCTCGGCATCCCGAAAGAGAACATCTTCCTCATGTATTCCGGTGATGTCATGGAACTCGATGAGGACGGCGCAGCAGTAACTGGCAAAGTCCACACCGGAGCCATCATGGTCGACGGACTCGGCGTTGGTGATGTAGGAAATATCGTCCTGCGTGACCGCCAGCATCTGTCCGAGGACGGAATCATGGTCGTTGTACTGACTCTCGAAAAGAGAACGAACCAGCTTCTGGCCGGCCCGGACATCGTATCCCGCGGTTTCGTCTATGTACGCGAATCCGAGGATTTGATGGGCGAGGCAAGAGAAGTTGTAGAAGAGGCGCTGGATGGCTGCCTTTCCAAAAATATCTCCGACTGGGGCAAGATCAAATCCACGATCAAAGATGCCCTCGGCGATTATGTATGGAAGAAAACAAAGAGAAGACCGATGATCCTTCCGATCATCATGGAGGCATAAATACCATGGACAAAGTAACAGAGTGCCTGAACGCGCTCATCGAAGAAATGCGGGAGAGCAGGGCATATCAGAATTACTTATGTATGGAACAGGAACTCGAAAAAGACCCGGACTTAAAAAGCCGGGTCGATGACTATCGAATCCGCAATTATCGACTGCAGCAGTCAGAAAACGTAGACCTCTACGACGCCGTAGATTCCCTCGAGCGGGATTCCTACGCACTCCGCAAAAGCGAGAAAGCAAACGCCTATCTTGAAGCGGAACTCGAGGTCTGTAAGATGGTACAGAAGGTGCAGGACTGCATTTCAGAGGCAATCCGCATCGGAGTACCGGAAATCTAAAACCGAAAATCAAAAGGAGAGCGCCCATGTCCGAAAAGAAAAGGGATGCCGGATACCGCGCAGCGCTGACAGGTGCGAAAGGAACCGTGCGCCTGCTCATTTACGTCTGCGTGATTCTTGTGATCATTCTGGCAGCGAAAACTTCATATCAGTTTGGACATGACGTGTTTGCTGAGGAGCCAGTCGCATCCAGAGGAAAAGGAAAGGAAGTCACCGTACAGGTGCGTTCCGGCATGGAGGCGAAAGAACTTGGCGAACTCCTGAAAGACAACGGACTGATCGACGAAAGCCTTCTGGTTTTCGAAGTCCAGTACCGCCTGTCCGGCTACTACGGCGGCATCAAGGACGGTTCCTACGTGCTGAACACCGCACAGACCGTCGATGAAATGCTGGAAATTCTGGCGGGCATCAACACCGAAGGACAGCCGTCTGCGGAATAACGCACGTTTGCAAAACAAGAGGAATCTTACATGATAATAGACGAACGAATGGTAACCTACATCAATTCCCTGGACACCGGCCACACCCCGTTTCTGGAAAATCTGGAGCGGACGGCCAAACAGACAAAAGTGCCGATCATTCGCCGTGAAATGCAGAGCTTTTTAAAAGTATTCTTAAAGATGAAACAGCCAAAGAGAATCCTGGAGGTAGGAACTGCCGTAGGATTCTCTGCTGTTTTCATGGCACAGTACGGTGAAGCGGACGCAGAGATTACCACAATAGAAAATTACGAAAAACGCATCCCGATCGCACGGGAGAACTTCGAAAAATCCGGCTTCGCCGACCGCATCACGCTGATCCCGGGAGACGCTGCAGAAGTCTTAAAAACCCTGGACGGCCCATACGATTTTATCTTTATGGACGCCGCTAAGGGACAGTACATCCACTTCCTGCCGGAAGTCCTGCGTGTCCTTGATAAGAACGGCGTACTGATCACCGACAACGTGCTGCAGGACGGCGACGTCATCGAATCCCGCTTCGCCGTGGAACGCCGGAACCGCACGATCCACAAACGGATGCGGGAATACTTATTTGAACTGACACACAATGAAGGGCTGCTGACATCGGTCGTGCCGCTGGGAGATGGAATCGCGATCACGATGAAAAGCCATGAGAAGAGAGAGGAAACAACATGAGAAAACCGGAATTACTGGTTCCAGCCAGCAGTCTGGAAGTATTAAAAGTAGCAGTGATCTTCGGCGCAGATGCCGTATATATCGGCGGAGAAGTCTTCGGACTCCGCGCGAAGGCGAAGAACTTTTCGATGGAAGATATGAAAGAAGGCGTGGAGTTTGCGCATGCGCATGGAGTGAAAGTGTATGTCACCGCGAATATTCTGGCACATAATCAGGATCTGGAGGGTGTGCGGGCTTACTTTGCCGAATTGAAAGAGATCGGGCCGGATGCACTGATTATTTCCGATCCGGGAGTCTATCGCATCGCCATGGAAGTGTGCCCGGAGATTGAGCGGCATATCAGTACACAGGCGAATAATACGAACTATGGGACGTATCAGTTCTGGTATGAGCAGGGTGCGAAGCGCGTCGTGACGGCGAGGGAGCTGTCGCTGGCGGAGATCAAAGAGATTCGGGAGTACATTCCGGAGGAGATGGAGATCGAGACGTTTATTCATGGGGCGATGTGTATTTCGTACTCGGGAAGATGTCTGCTGTCCAATTATTTCACGGGAAGAGATGCGAACCAGGGCGCCTGCACCCATCCGTGCCGGTGGAAGTATGCGGTCGTGGAAGAGTCCAGACCGGGGGAGTATCTGCCGGTGTATGAGAATGAGAGAGGGACGTATATCTTTAACTCGAAAGATCTTTGTATGATTGAGCATATCCCGGATTTGTTGGATGCGGGGATTGACAGTTATAAGATTGAAGGAAGAATGAAGACGGCGCTGTATGTGGCGACGGTGGCAAGGACGTATCGGAAGGCAATTGATGATTATCTGGAGAGCCCTAAGAAGTATGAGGAGAATATGGAGTGGTATCGGGATCAGATCTCGAACTGTACGTACAGGCAGTTTACTACGGGATTTTTCTATGGGAAGCCGGATCATGAGAGCCAGATTTATGATAGTAATACGTATGTGAAGGAGTATACGTATCTGGGGATTGTTGGGGAGAAGAATGAAAAAAGCAGATATGCGATTGAGCAGAGGAATAAGTTTTCGGTTGGGGAAGAGATTGAAGTGATGAAACCGGATGGGGAGAATGTCCGCGTTACGGTGAAGGGGATCTGGGATGATGAAGGGAACCAGATGGAGAGTGCTCCGCATCCGAAGCAGAAATTGTGGATTGATCTTGGCGTGGAATTGGATAGGTTTGATATTTTGAGAAGGAAAGAAATGGAATAGGATAGGAAAATAAAAGGGATTAGGAACGTGTCATTTTCGAAAGGTTGCTAATCCTTTTTTGTGCGAATAGAGATTATGTAAAGCAATGGTAATGATAAAAGAAACAAATAGGAAAAAGTTCGACATTCTGTGAAGAAAGTTGCTTCATAATGTTTACAAACTGGAGCAAATAAGCTAGAATGTACATGATATTATTGGACTAAGGCTAAATGCTGTTTTAATAGGCCATAAGTCACAAAAATATGGTAAGTATCATTATAAACGGAATGTATATAACTGGCAATGTCTAGGTCTAATTCTCCGGAAAAATAGAATGGTCAAGGGTGGAGTTCTAAAAACATGGTTTTGGGCAATAAGTGAGCTTTTCACTACATCCTGATACAGATAAACGAGGTTTCGTGTAGAGATATGTATACCTCTAATTAACTGGAAATATTGCATGAGAATGAAGTGAAAAAATCATTTAATGAAAATTTTTGTTAAGTTAAACAACATACTTTTGAAAAACACTCAATAAAATATATAAAATGCACTAAAAAATACGTTGCAGCACAGAATAAATGTCTACCTCAAACTTTCAGTGGCGGCATGATGGTCTACGGTGGCGTATAAAACTCATGCAAAATACCCCTATTACGAGCCTGTTTTATTGCAGAGCAAGGTGCGGACATGAAACCCTCATTTTTCCGAAGAATTAGAGGTGGAGGTTGAAAGTGTTGAAAAGCCCAAAATCTATTTTTCTGGAAAAGTTTATTGCAGAGAAAAGACGGACATGATAACTGCATTTTTCCGGGGAATTAGAGGTAGTGAGGGGGAGATGATTGTTTCATGTTGCAACAAAGAAACAGTATGAACTTGTACAGTTTTAACAAAGTAAGCTGGTGCGAAGGTTATGACAATAAGGGGCAGCACTTTGAAAAATAGAGAAGTGCGACAGCGAGTTATGACAATAAGACACAGCACTTTGTTGGTGAGTTGGTATGAAGATGTTTACCATAAAGTTTCAGTTGAAGCGAAATAAGTGAGTAGCCCATGGCAGGTCTACATAAAAGATTCAGTGGTGGTCGGAAGATGGCCACTGTGAGAAAAATGATAACTACAGTGTGATAAATCATCCGATGTGGATGATGAACACGCTGTTTTATATAAATTGATTGGCTCGATATGAGCCTTCCATATAAGTAAGATGAATTTCAGGAGGATATAGGATTATGAAAAAGGACTATAAAATTGCGGTTGCCGGTACCGGTTATGTTGGTTTGTCGATTGCTACGCTTCTCAGCCAGCACCGTCAGGTGACTGCTGTGGATATTATCCCGGAGAAGGTGGACATGATCAACAACCGTAAGTCCCCGATTCAGGATGACTATATCGAGAAGTATCTCGCAGAAAAAGAATTGAACCTGACCGCAACTCTGGATGCAAAGGCTGCATACTCTGATGCAGACTTTGTTGTAATTGCGGCTCCTACGAACTACGACAGCCACACGCAGCACTTCGACACATCTGCGGTTGAGGCTGTGATCAAGCTGGTCATGGAGTACAACCCGGATGCCATTATGGTCATCAAGTCCACCATTCCTGTGGGCTACACTGCATCTGTTCGTGAAAAATTCAACAGCAAAAACATCATCTTCAGCCCGGAGTTTCTGCGTGAGTCCAAGGCTCTCTATGATAACCTGTATCCTTCTCGTATCATCGTTGGCACTGATTTAAGTGATGAGCGGTTGGTAGAAGCAGCCCATGAGTTTGCTGGTCTGCTGCAGGAAGGTGCAATCAAAGAGAACATTGATACCTTGTTCATGGGCTTCACCGAGGCAGAGGCAGTTAAATTGTTCGCCAATACATATCTGGCTCTGCGTGTTGCTTACTTTAATGAACTGGACACCTATGCAGAGAGCAAGGGACTGAATACTCAGCAAATCATCAATGGTGTTTGCCTTGATCCGCGTATTGGTAGTCACTACAACAACCCCAGCTTCGGCTACGGCGGATACTGTCTGCCGAAGGATACCAAGCAGCTGCTGGCGAACTACGCAGACGTGCCGGAGAATCTAATTGAGGCGATTGTCGAAAGTAATAGAACTCGTAAAGACTTTATCGCTGATCGTGTCCTGAAGCTGGCTGGCTACTACGGCTATGACGAGGACAACGAGTACGACAAGGAACAGGAAAAATCTGTGACTATCGGCGTTTACCGCCTGACTATGAAGAGCAACAGCGACAACTTCCGCCAGAGTTCTATTCAGGGTGTCATGAAGCGCATCAAGGCGAAGGGCGCAACTGTGGTCATCTATGAGCCGACTCTGAAAGATGGTGAGACATTCTTTGGCTCTGTTGTTGTGAATGATCTGGCTAAGTTCAAAGAAATGAGCCATGCCATCATCGCAAACCGCTATGACAAGAGCTTGGATGACGTGAAGAATAAGGTTTACACACGCGATATTTTCCAGCGTGACTAAGAAATTATAGATAAAGGGAGGGTGAAAATGAACACAGCGACATATAATAAGGATTTTCATCGCACTGTGAAGAAAGCCGAAATCCCAACTTGTAATATTTTAGGAGTGGATATTGCAGCTATTGATATGGAGTGGCTGTTGGCATATCTGAATAATAATATTAAGGCCTTGGCTGGTGATTATATTTGCGTGTCCAATGTACATACCACTGTTACTGCATATGAAGAAGAGGCATATCGGAAGGTTCAGAATGGTGGAATTATGGCTATCCCGGATGGTGGACCACTTTCTTCAGTTGGTCAAAAGCGTGGATTTAAAAATATGAAACGTACTACCGGGCCCAGTTTGATGGGTGAAATTTTCAAAATTTCTGCATCAAAAGGTTACCGGCATTATTTCTATGGATCAACCGATGAAACACTCGAAAAACTTTACTCAGTGCTGATGGAGACATATCCTGGAATTCAAATTGCAGGAATGTATAGTCCGCCTTTTCGATCAATGACAGAAGAAGAGGATAAAGCAATTGTCGAGAGAATCAATGAAACCAATCCGGATTTTGTGTGGGTTGGACTTGGTGCGCCAAAACAAGAAAAGTGGATGGCCGCCCATCAGGGAAAAATCAATGGATTAATGGTGGGTGTTGGAGCCGGATTTGACTACCATGCAGGAAATATTGATCGGGCACCAGAGTGGATGCAGAAAAGCAATTTGGAGTGGGTATATAGACTTCTGCAAGATCCAAAGCGGCTATTTAGAAGATACTGGCATACAAATACAAAATTTATTTGGAATGCCATGATAAGGGGAAAATGATGGGTACAAAATCAAAAAAACAAAATATATTGATTGTACATAACTATTATCAGATCCCTGGTGGCGAAGATACTGTTGTGGAAAATGAAAAGAGAATGCTGGAAGAGCATGGACATAAGGTGATTTTGTATACTAGGAATAATGCAGAATTAAAAAGAATGTCAAAATTGAGAAAACTTTTTCTTCCAGTAACAACAGTGTTTAATCCGAAAAGTTACAAAGAAATCAAACAGTTGATAAAGAAGGAGAACATAGAAGTTGTTCATGTTCACAACACATTAAATCTGGTTAGTCCTGCGGTTTATTATGCAGCAAAAGCTATGAAGGTACCTGTAGTACAAACTATTCACAATTTTCGTTTATTGTGTCCCGGTGCAACTTTTTATAGAGACGGACATATTTGTGAGGACTGTGTTGAGCATGGGTTAAAATGTGCTGTGAAACATAGTTGCTACAGAGGAAGCAAGGCTCAAACGTTGGCTTGCGTGTTGAGCACTTGGTTTCATCGAATGACTGGAATATACGGAAAAATAAGTTATATTTGTTTAACTGATTTTAATAGGAATAAACTATTAGAATTGAAGCAAGTTAAATCCGATAAAGTATTTGTTAAACCTAATTTTGTTGAAAGTATAGGAAAATATATTCCAGAGGATCAACGAAAAAATCAATTTGTGTTTGTCGGTCGGCTGGATAAGTTGAAAGGTATTGATACTCTTTTTAATGCGTGGGAAAAATTGGGAGAAAGAGCACCTAAATTGATTGTATGTGGAACTGGTCCTATGGAGGAATGGTGCAAAAAATTTCTTACTAATCATAAAGTAAATATTGAAATGAAGGGCTTTGTTTCTAATATTGAAGCACGAAAGCTGATAGCAATAAGTCGTGCATTGATATTACCAACACGATGGTATGAGGGATTTCCAATGAGTATTGTTGAAGCATTTAGTGTGGGAACACCTGTGCTTTGCTCGGCCTTGGGAAATGCTGGAGCTGTTGTTGAAAATGGTATTACAGGATATAAATTTAATGCCGAATCAGTGGATGAACTGATTCAGTCGGCGAATATGTGCTACGGATTGTGTGAAAAGACTTATGGAATATATCAGAAAAGATATACCAAGGAAGAAAACTATAATAAATTAATGGAGATATATAATGCAGCAGAAAGAATATAAGAAAAATGTTCTAATATCAGCATTTAACTGTTCTCCATATGCTGGATCAGAACAGTATTTGGGGTGGAGTAGTGCCGTAGCAACAGCAAATTATGGATACAGAACATATGTGTTGACGATAGATAAAACGAAACAAGAGATAGAGAAATGGTTTGAAGAACATGATGATACAAGATTAAAAGATGATTTGTCATTTGTTTATGTATCGATTCCAAATACATTGTGGAAAATTAAAGGTCGTATTGGTATGCTAGTACGCTATAGATATTTTCAAAAGCAGTGTGTGATTTTAGGAAAAGAACTAGAGAAAAAAATCGAATTTTATTATTGTCATCATGTATCTTGGGCAAGCTTTGTGCAAAAAATTGAACTGTATAAATTAAATGCACCATTGATTATAGGGCCTGTTGGAGGGGGTGAAAAGACACCACAGTCTGTTGAAAAAGGATTTGAAAAAAAGGATAGATTAAAGGAATGTGTGCGAAATCTCGTTGCTAAAATGGCCACACATTCAAACTGGTTTAATAGCTGTTGCAAAAAAGCCACAGTGATTTTTGTAACAACTGAAGAAACAAAAAAATTGATTCCTTGTAAGTATAGTGAAAAAGTTGTAGTTAACCAGGCAATAAGTATTTCAGCAGATGAAATAAGCTTGAAAGTTTCAGATAGAAAAAATCATGAACCATTAAAAGTCTTAATGGCAGGTCGTTCTTTGTATTGGAAGGGATTTGATTTTGCAATTAAAGCCGTGGGAGAATTGATAGGTGAGGGAAAAAATATTGAATTACATTATTATGGATCAGGTCCTGAATTGGATAAGCTACAAAAATTGGCAAATCTGATCGGAGGGGGGGCAAATTGTATTTCATGGAAATGTTAAAAGAGAAGAATTACAGAAAGCTTACGGTGAAATGCATGTGTGTTTAAATACATCCTTCCACGATTCGGGATGCTTAGTGGTTTTAGAAGCGATGGCACATGGTCTTCCAATTATATGCATAAATGCAGGAGGTCCGGGAGTTTTAACAGATACCACTAACGCTTTTAAAGTTGATGCTTCTTCTAGTGAAGAAATTGTAAATGATTTGAAAAATTCGGTATATAGAATATATATTGACGAAGAAACAAGAAAGAAGATGGCTGAAGCATCCTTGGTGAGAGTAAGAAAATACTACGAAAATGAGGCTAAAATGGAAATTCTACAAACGAAAATCCAGAGTAAATTAAGATAGAACTGTGGAGAAGGTAAATGAATATACTGAATATTATAAAAGCAACTTTTGTAAAATTAAAAAATAAAGAAAAGCTTCGAAGTGCGAAGAGTGCGATAGTGGATTCTAAAGATGTGTTTGAAGGTTCCAATTTTATTGGAAAAAATGCAGTTGTAAAAGATTGTCAGATAGGATTTGCTTCATATGTGGCATATGAAAGTCATATTGAGCACTGTCAAATAGGAAAATACTGTTGTATAGGACCATATGTGAGGACAATAACGGGAAAACATCCGATTGAGTTTGCAGCGATGCACCCATTTTTCTATGCAAAAAAGAATCAAATTGGAGAAAGCTATGTAGACATAACAAAATATGAAGAACATGATTATATTGATAATGAGAAACACTATCAAGTATTTATAGGAAATGATGTTTGGATTGGTAACGGTGCCAAAATTATGGCTGGAGTTCATATTGGAGATGGTGCTGTGGTAGCAGCGGATGCACTTATTGTAAAAGATGTTGAACCATATTCAATAGTGGGCGGGGTTCCTGCAAAGCTGATTAAATGGCGTTTCTCACCAGAGATAATTGAAAGATTTAAAAAAATTAAATGGTGGGAATATGATGAATCAATCATTAAAAAGAATGCGAAATTATTTGAAAATGTAGAACAAATGCTTGAACAGTTTGAAAAGGAAAAAAGATGAGTGATTACAAGATTGGAATTTTAACAATAGGATATAACAGAGCTAATAATTTACTTAGGCTGTTAAATTCGATAAATGCAGCAACTTTTCCGACAGATGATGTTGATTTGTTGATTAGTATTGATAATTCAGGAACTAAAGATGTTGAAAATGCTGCAAACAGTTTTAAATGGCTACACGGAAGAAAAAAAATATATACATATCCTGAACGATTGGGCTTAAGGAAGCATATATTAAAATGTGGGGACTTTTTAGATTTTTATGATGCTTTAGTGGTATTGGAAGATGATCTAGTTGTTGCGCCCTCTTTTTATATGTATGTTTTAATGACGGTGAATAAGTATATAGAGAATAATAATATTGCAGGAATTTCCCTGTATACACATTTATGGAATCATAATGCGGGACTACCATTTACACCTTGTCCTAGTATGTACGATGTATATTTCTTGCAAATGGCGCAATCATGGGGTCAGGTATGGCTTAAGAGTCAATGGAAAGATTTTAAAAGATGGTATGAGGAGAATAAAGAATTTGATAGAGCGGATGATTTTCCGGATTTTATGACAAATTGGACAAAGTCGTGGCTTAAATACCATAACAAGTACTGCGTGACACAGAATAAATATTTTGTGTATCCCTATAACAGCTATACGACTTGTTTTAGTGAAGCCGGAGAACATAGTGTTGTAAGTGTTTCTAATTTTCAAGTACCAATGATGTTTGGAAATATAGAAACGCTTAGATTGCCAGATTTTAATTCAAATGATGCAATCAAGTACGACATTTTTTATGAGAGACAAGGGCTGGAAAAGTTTTTTAGATTACACGATGGTGAATTGACAGTTGATATATATGGAAAAAAAATTAGACAGGTAAAGAATAGAAAATATTTACTGTCATCTAGAGTTTTACCGTATAAAGTCATTAAAACTTTTGCGCTTCAAATGAGACCTCAAGAACAGAATATTATATATGACGTACAGGGAAACGACATATTCCTTTATGATACAGAAATCGAAGCAAGTAAGTCACAAGGAAATGATGAAGAAAATCATTATATTTATTACCACAGAATCTATGGGAATACTCGACTATTGCTAAAAACATGTTTTAAATTAATTATTGAGGATGTACATATAGCAATTATACAGAAAAGGAAGAAGTATAAAAAATGAAGAAGATAATGCTTTTTGAGCCGGGCTTATCAACAGATAACTTGGGCGATCAAATAATTGTAGATGGAGTGAAAGCTGCTTTTAAACAGATTATGGATGGGGCATTTATAATTGAAATTTCGACACATATGCCGATTTATAATCGTCACATGAAACACTGTGAAAAAGCTGACTTAAAGATAATCTGCGGAAGCAATTTGTTGGTTGGAAATTTAGGCTCATATCTTCATTTTAGACAATGGCCAATCAATTTATACACTGCTCAAAGTTTAAAACCTTGTGTTCTGGTTGGCGTGGGGGCACAGAAGTATGGACAACATATAGGTGCCTATACAGCTCACATATATAAAAGAATATTGTCATCCGAATTTATGCATTCAGTCAGAGATAGCTTTACAGAGGAACAGCTAAGATCTGTTGGGATAAACAATGTAATCAATACTGGGTGTCCAACAATGTGGGGGCTGACAAGTAAAAAGTGTAGCAAAGTTCCAAGTAGAAAAGGTAAAGATGTTATTTTCACACTAACTGATTATAAACCAGATAGAAAAAGAGACCAGTATCTTATTGATGTTTTACGGAAAGAATATGAAGACATTTATTTTTGGGTGCAAGGTAGCAGAGACTACGAATATCTGAAAACTTTGGATAATATTGAATCAATAAAAATTGTTTCACCGTCTTTGCAAGGATATGATTCTTTTTTAGAGAATACTAAAAATATTGATTATGTTGGAACACGGCTTCATGGTGGAATGAGAGCTTTACAACATGAAAAAAGAACGATTATTCTTGGAATTGATAATAGGGCAATAGAATTAAACAAGGATTATAATATTCCGGTTATTGAGCAAAAGAATCTTTCAGACTTGCATAACTTAATTAATGATACATGGGGAACAGAGATTAAGCTTCCAACGGAAGCGATAAAAAAGTTTCTCGGTCAGTTTGGAATTACTTATGTTTCGGAATAAGGTATAAAAGGAGGGGGTTGAGTTGAAGATCGTTAAAATTAAATTTGTGGATTTTTGGGAGCATTGGAATCAAGAAGATAACTTTATAGTAAATACCCTAAAAAAATTTTTTAAGGTCGAGTTTTCAGAGAATCCGGATTATGTTTTTTACTCAAATTTCTCAAAAAGACTAGACCATATGAAATATAAGAATGCCGTAAAAATTTTCTATACACAAGAAAATCTTTGCCCAGATTTCAATTTCGCTGATTATGGGATTGGATTTGAAGAATTGACTTATGGTGATAGATATTTGCAATTTCCTATATGTTATATAGATGAACGCTATGGTAATGCGTGGCGGAAGATGAAAACGAAACATATGGATGTGCAGGGCAATGCTGAAAAGTATATCAATAGAGAATTTTGTGGAATGGTTGTCTCAAACAAAGATGCTGATCCGATAAGGGACGAATTCTTTGAGAAACTTTTACAGTATCAATTTGTTTCATCTGGTGGAAAATATAGAAATAATATTGGTCAGCCTAATGGGATTCCTGATAAACTTGAATTCATGAGAAAATATAGATTTTCATTTTGTTTTGAAAATTCATCACACCCTGGTTATTATACAGAAAAACTTATAGAAGGATTTGCAGCTAAGACAGTTCCTATATATTGGGGAGATCCGCACATAGAAGAAATCTTTAATCCAAATGCATTTATTAATCTTTCAGATTGTGAATCTATTGATGAAATGATCGAAAAGGTTAAAGCTGTTGATTTGGACAATGAAAAATATATATCCATGTTATCAGAGCCAGCACTTAATGAAGAATACAGCAATATATGGGAAAACAAACAATGCGAGTTGGAAAAATTCTTGGTGAATATATTTTCAGTAGAGAAAGAACAGGCATATAGAAGAAATAGGGTTTTTTGGGGAGAAAGATATTGCGAACTATATGAAAAGATGCGTGATTTTTATGTCTTTTTCTTTCAAAATAAACTTGAAGTGACGGCAGTAAAAAAATTAAAAAAAGCAAAAAATAAGTTTGTCAGGGTGTTGGCTAAATGAAAATAAAAATAAGTTCTATTTTAATATTTATATCACTAATTCCACTGATGATTGGTGATGGAATACAGTATATTTTGAAAATATCAAGTCGCAATTTAGCAATGCTCATAGCAATTGAAGCTTGTATATATTTTAGCATCTTTTTATATAGCTTTTGTAAAAGAAAAACCAATTGGTGCATTAATACGATTGTTTTGATATACATAACGATATTTATATCGGCAGGATTACATCATGTTCTAAATAATGCACTGCTGAATTATATTGGTGGATTTGCAATGTGCTTGATATTTGATTATTGGTTACGGAAAAAATATAGTGACTTTCTGAAAGTCTTGAATTTAATTTTGGTTGCGCTAATATTATTGAATTTTGTAACTATACTAGTATTTCCGCAGGGAATGTATGAGACCGCCTTATATAAGGCAAATTGGATATTGGGCTATAAGAATTCGCATTTTGGGTATGTTATGGCTGCGTTGGCTAGTGTGACAATCCAAGATTACGAAAAAAATAAAAAATTGACGTTTTGGAATAATGCTTTTTTGGTGGTTGCATGTGTAGGATTGTACTTGGTAGACTCGGTGATGGCATTTGTCGCTTGCTCAATATATGCTGTAATGGCTATTTTACTAATTAATTATAGTAATTTAAAACCAGTAAGACGTATATTGGATTTTTTGAGCGTGAGAAGAATTATTGTGGCTACGTTGATTATATGGTTTGTGATGGTCTTTTTCCAGAATAGTTCATTCTTTACTGGAGATATTTCTAATCTTATGACCGCTATGGGACGAGACAGTTCTGTAAGTGGTAGAGTTCCTATCTGGAATGCTGCTATTAAATACATAGAGAAGTCTCCCATAATCGGTTATGGTATTATTGATTCAAATGAATTTGTTCGAGCATCGGGGATTCCAGGTGGGACACATGCGCACAACTATATATTGAACATCCTTATAATGGGAGGCACTATATGCCTGATCGAACATATATATATGTATATAAATATAGTAAAACATATATTGAAAAATAAAGGTTTTGTTTCATATGCACTTACGTTTGTTATAGGTTTATATTTTTTTACTGGCATAACGAATATCAATTTTTATACAATATTATTTAACCCTATTTTTGTCTTGACGTATTATGCAGTTACTGAACAAAAAGAGAAAATGACTTTGCTAGACTAAGAAAGGAGATAAAATGGCATCAAATAAGTCTCGCGCTTTTTTTAGTAATTCAGGATGGATGATGGCACAACAAATCTATAGTATGTTATTGTCCCTTGTAGTTGGTGCGTTATCTGCTAGATATTTAGGACCATCCAATTATGGATTGATTAATTATGGAGCTTCAATAATTTCATTCTTTACAATAATAAGCCGTCTTGGGATGGATAGTGTTATTATTAATGAAATGCTGAAAGCACCTGAAAAACAAGGAACATATCTTGGCTCAGCATTAGTGCTTAGACTTTTGACTTCTATCGCTTCTGTATTCATGGTGATGGGGATTATTCGAGTTATTGAGCCGGGAAATATTGAACTTTATATTGTGACATTGCTTCAGTCGATTGCAATTATTATGCAGACATATGAAGTACTTACATATTGGTTCCAGATGGAATTGAAGATGAAATTTGTTTCGATTGCAACTATGATAGCGTTAACTGTGGTTGCAGTATGGCGAGTTTCTCTTTTGGCAGCAAAGGCATCAGTATATTATTTCGCTTTTTCGTATTCGATTCAATATTTTGTTTGTGGTGCAGTCGTTCTTTTCTTTTTTCAAAGAGAAAGAAATAAAAACATAAAATTAAAGTTCAACTGTTTAGATGGAAAATGCTTATTACTAAATAGTTATCATTTCATTATTTCTGGTATTGCAGTTACGTTTTATATGCAGATAGATAAAATAATGATTGGTAAAATGATGGATCATACTTCAGTGGGTATCTACACTGCTGCTACTACGGTGGCCGCATTATGGGAATTTGTTCCGACAGCTTTGATCAATTCGGCAGGTCCCATCATAATGAAAAAAAGGCAGAAAGATTATGATGGTTATATACGTCTTTTTGAAGAGCTACTGTTAGCGGTTACAATTTTATTTGTGGTAGTATCTATTGCGATGATGCTTCTAGGAAAAATAGCTGTTTTAATTTTATACGGAAAAAAATATTTAGATGCGGTTTATCCGTTAAGCATTCTAATATGGTCAACTGGATTTGCAATAATAGGTACAGCAAGAGGAATATGGATTGTAGCAGAAGGGTATAACAAGTATACAAAATATATGGTGTTTGTTGGTGCTGGTGTAAATCTTGTTTTAAACTTTTTCTTTATCCAATGGTGGGGAATTGTTGGAGCAGCAGTTACTACATTGATTTCTCAAATTGTGGTTTCACTAATTGCTCCGCTTTTTTGGAAAAAAACGAGAGGATTTGTAAAAATTTATTTTGAATCGTTTAAACGCTTTCCAGACTTTGTTGACACAATAAAAAGAGCTATTAGCAGATAAATTCTAAAATTAAAAATAAGGATGGTTTAATATGAATATTATTCGGAAGGTAAAAGATTTAGGATGGTGGGGATTGTATACGACAGCAAAGTATGCAACCTGTATATCACCGAAACTTAATACACGGATTTTATATCACGTTACATTTGGGAAAAAATGGGATGAGAATAATCCGGTAACTATTAATGATAAAGTGCTGTGGTTAAAATATCATACTTATTGGAAAAATGATACTGTAAAAAAATGTGCGGATAAGTTTTTGGTTCGGCAATGGCTTTTAGATAATGGCTTTGGAGAATATCTGAATGATTTGATTCGTTACTATGAAAGTCCAGAAGAAATTTGCTTAAAAGATCTACCTAATCAATTTGCAATGAAACTCAATGTTGGTTGTAGATGCAATTTAGTGTGCAAAGATAAAAATGAATTAGATGAAGAACAGGTTATTGAAAACGCAAGGAAATGGTTTAAACAAGATTATTATAAGCGTTTTGCAGAAATGCAGTATAAAGATGTGAAACCATGTATTATTGTAGAAAAGTATTTAGGAACTGAGTCAGGAGAACTTCCTGTGGACTATAAGTTCTATTGCATGAATGGAAAAGCTAGTTCAGTTATGGTTTGTGTTGATCGAAAAGATGGTCAGCATCCTAAATTTTTCTTCCTCGATCGAAAGTGGAATAAATTGCCATATACGAAAGAGAGGTTTTTATACCCGGATCTTGTAATTGAAAAACCTAAAATGATAGATCAGGCATTCGATTTGGCGGAGAAACTATCCAAGAACTTTCCGTTTGTGCGGGTGGATCTTTATATTATTGGCGAAAAAATTTACTTTGGCGAATTAACATTTACACCGGCAGCAGGATTGGATTCTGATTTTAAATTTGTTCCTCCAGGAGGAAAGGAAGATGCAGATACAATGCTTGGAAAATTATTAACACTTCCTAAAAATTAAAAGATTATATAGGTTTAAGGCGATTTCATTTTACCGAGGACTAGGAAGGTGAGAAAGTAAGTGTTTGGAGATATAAGGGATTCAAATCGATTAAAAAAGGCTCTAGAACAAGATAATTATAAAATTTTATATAACTCGCTTGGAGAAAAAGATGAGTGTATTATTTTTTTTTCGAGCAATAACATATATTATCCCAATACACAGGATCAGTTAGAAGATACCATTGAGAAAAATAAGTTTGAATGGGAAAATATTGCAAAATCTAAAAGTATTCTTACAAAATATGGAAAAATGATTTTTGTAAGAGATATGTGGAAGCAATGGTACATCAATGGAATAAATCAAAAAATTGATTCGGTAGAAAAAGTTATTGAATTTTTGAGAACCGAAACTGAAAATATGCGGGTTACCACAGTTGGAAATTCATCTGGTGGTTATATGGCAACCTTAGTAGCCCAAAAATTGAATGCTAAAATGGCCTATTGTGTTTCTGGGCAGTTTGATATTGCTGATCAAATTAGCCGTCAACCCGTAGTTAGGAAAGCAGCAGAGGAAAATTATAAATATATAAATATAGTAAGGACCATTACCTCAACTACAGTGATATATTTATATCCGGCTTTGTGTGAATGGGATAAACAACAGGCAGATTTGGTAAACAACAATAATTTTGTTATTTCAATACCATTTTCGAATTCAAAGCATGGGGAAACTTGTTACGGATTTAATTTTCCATATATATTAACATGCGATAAGCAAATTTTTGAACATCTGATGAAAAATGCTCCGATGGGGGGGTATTCAAAAAGAATTTTTTTATTAAGAACAGTTGGATGGTTTCGTGGTATGAAACTATTGATTGTCAATTTTATAAGCAAATCCAGAAAAAAGCTTGGGTGAGTTGATTTTTTCGCATTTTGAGGTGAAAAATTACAATTAATGTGTGCTATGAGATATCCGATTTTGAAACTCCAAATTCAGGGATTTGTTTCACAGTGACATCTCCTGTGATGGAAGACAATTCGCTGCGAGTGGAGGTTATAGCTGAATATTGTGATCAATGCAGACGATTACTATGGCAAAGAAGGCTTCAAGGCTGTTCATGAGTATCTGGTGAATGGCGGTAAGTCCTGTATGGCAGGTTTTGTGTTGAAGAACACTTTGTCCGACAATGGTGGTGTGACTCGTGGCATCTGCAAGATGGACGAACAGAACAACCTGACTGAGGTTATGGAAACCAAGAATATTGTAAAGACTGCAACTGGAGCAGAAACAGACGGTGTGGCTGTTGATGTAAATTCTCTGGTTTCCATGAGTATGTGGGGATTAACTCCAGAGTTCTTGGATATTCTGGAGCAGGGCTTCAAAGAGTTTTTCAAGAAGGAAGTACCTGAAAATCCGCTGAAAGCAGAGTATCTGATTCCTATCTTCATCGGTGATCTGCTGGAGCAGGGAAAAATGTCCGTGAAGGTTCTGAAGACCAATGATACATGGTACGGCATGACCTACCATGAGGATGTTGCAGCAGTAAAGGACAGCTTCAAGAAGATGCTGGAGGACGGCGTGTACAAAGCTGATTTATTTGCAGATCTGTAATAGAAGAGTTTTGCTTGAAAGATTAACAGCGTAATATTTGAATGCATCAATTTGAGGGCTACATAAATGAGTGAAGCAATTGGAACACGAGAATTTGCTGAAAAATACGGCGTGACATAGGCTACAGTTTCCAAGTGGTGCAGGGAAGGTAAAATTCCAAACTGCAATCAAGATGGAAAAGGATCGCCGTGGCATATTCCCAAGGATGCAGTTCCACCAGTTGGATATAAGCAAAGGAAAAAGTGATGTTGGAAATGAGCAACTTATGGACCAAGAACTATTCAACCCACAGTCTTCTTCAGTAAGCTCCTCTCGAATCATTTACACCCCATCAACCTTTGCTAGAACGTCTCTTTTGCATCTGCAGGAGGTCGGCTCTTTGCAGGCTGTTCACCCACATGTATCCCAGAGAGAGGATTTGGTGTCGTTTCTTTGCTTTATTGTTTTGTCTGGCGAGGGAGAACTTTCCTACGAGGAGCAGACTTATCAGCTAGGCCAGGGAGACTGCGTGTTCATTGATTGTCGGAAAGCATATAGCCATTCGACTTCTGACAATCTCTGGTCTCTCCAATGGTGCCATTTCTATGCACCGTCCCTTCCGGCTGTATATGAGAAGTACAAAGAGCGAGGCGGTCGGCCTGTGTTCCATCCGGATGACATAGCTTCGTTTACCAGTCTGCTCAGTGACCTCTACAATCTGGCATCATCTTCCGATTATATCCGGGATATGCGAATTAATGAGAAACTGGGGACTTTACTCACCTTACTGATGGAACAGTCCTGGCATCCAGAGAGCGTGACGGTGAGCCGGAAGAGAATGGAACTGGCAGCCGTGAAGGAATATCTGGACGAACACTTTACAGAGAAAATTATGCTGGAAGAGTTGGCAGAAAAGTTCTTTATTAACAAGTTCTATCTATCCAAAATCTTCAAAGAGACTTACGGAACAACAGTCAATAACTATCTGATCTCAAAGCGGATCACCAGAGCCAAGCAGCTGCTTCGCTTCACAGATATGACTGTGGATGAAGTTGGTGTTGCGGTCGGCATGGGAGATGCAAACTATTTTAGTCGGATGTTCCGAAAAGTAGAGGGAATCAGTCCAAGAGAATATCGGAAGCAGTGGTGAACACAGGGGAGAACACCCTGTGTTTTCCTAAAAAGCATATAGTTTGAAACGAAAATAAAGAAAGAGGTGCAACGATGAATACAAGACAGGCGAAGCCAATAATACTCACAGCCCCGGCCTTTGAAGACTTCAGAGGATATCTTGCCGTGCCATACGACCAATCTATAAATTTCACTGTTCGACAGATCAACCAGGGATACAGCAAGAAAGCGTTCACGCTGCGTGGTATGCATTTTCAGGAAGGGGAACACGCACAGGCGAAGCTGGTGTCCTGCCTGCATGGTTCGATTTTCAATGTGGCTGTGGATCTGCGCCCGGGGGAAACCTATGGTCATGCTTACAGTGCGGTGCTGTCTTTTGAAAATCGAAAGCAGATGTATATACCACGAGGCTTTGCTCATGGATACCTGACATTGGAAGATGATACCTTGATGCAGTGGTGTGTAGATAATGATTTCTGCGGTGAAGCTGCCAAAGCTGTACGGTATGATTCGGATTTTGTCTGGGAAAGCGAGAGCTGGCCTGCCAGGGAGTACATTGTTTCAGAGAAAGACAGGAATGCTGTGAAGCTGGAACTATAATATTCCCAGCATATTGCCATCTGTTTTCTACAGTGTTATACTTAAACCACAATACATAATAGAAAGGCTGATTGATTATGCCCAGAACCAAAGGTAGCAAGAATAAGCCCAAAGCTATGACCACTGATTTTGCATCTCAGATTATAGAGAAGCAGGAGACTATTGTGTCTCTAAATAATGAGATTACTTCCATTACCGCAAACATTGACACTTTTAAAGCAGACTTGAAAGAAAAAAAGGCAGCTTTGAAGAAGGTCGAAAAAGAAGTGGCAACGCTGGAAACGAAAAAGACAAAGGCAGATGCTAAAGCCGCTGAAGAAGCTAAGAAGGCTGAAGCCGAGAGTGTGGTTAAGAAATTATTAGCCAGCGGCATGAGCGCAGATGAGATCCTTGAAAAACTGAAATAAAACAAGAACCAAAAAAAATAAATGCCGTGTGGACAAATTGAACTCCAGGAGTTCACACGGTGTTTTTCGAAGGCTGTTACATAGTTTAAAACGAAAATAAAATGGGAATGAAATGCGAATAAAAGAAATGGAGCGTGACACAAAATGAACTTATCTAAAATACACCACATCGCAATTATCGTATCTGACTACGAAGCCGCAAAGGATTTCTATGTGAACAAGCTGGGATTCTCTGTTATCCGAGAAAATTATCGCCCGGAGCGCAAGGATTGGAAGCTGGATCTTCGTGTCAATGAACTTACGGAACTTGAGATTTTCGCTGAGGAAAATCCTCCGAAGCGTGTGAATCGCCCAGAGGCCTGCGGTCTGCGTCACCTTGCATTTTGTGTGGAGAGCGTGGAGCAGACGGTGAAAGACCTGGCAACAGTCGGAATTGAATGTGAGCCGATCCGTGTGGATGATTACACCGGAAAGAAGATGACTTTCTTCCATGACCCGGACGGACTGCCGCTGGAGTTACATGAGTAAGGGATGGAGAGACAATGTGAACTATGGGAGAGAAAAGAGCATATAAAGCCAGAAAGCCCGGTGGTGGCCGGAAGAAGTCGAAGCCGCAGTTCGATGCTGGGAAGAATCTGAAAGAGCAGATGGATGCTGCTGTGGCGCTTTATGAGGAGGATTGCTCCCTCCAATCCATCGCCGATGCTCTAGTTCTAAATCCTATTAAAGTAAGAAAGCTGCTTATCACAGCAAGTGTGTATGAATCAGAAGTGGCAGAGAAGGTACAGGATACCTTTGAAGAATACCGAGAAGCACAGAGTTATAAAGATGCAATCCGCTCAACCGCCAATAATCTTCAACTCTCCAAAGCCTCCGTCACCTCATACCTGCCTTATAAAAAAGGCGTGTACTTTCCGAGTACTGCATCCAAAGAGAAAATCAGTGTTGGAGCAGAACGGCAGAGGAGATACAGAGCAATGAAGCGGTGGAGAGCTGATCCGACAGAAGAAAACTTCTGGGGAGTAGTTTTGGCTTATGCTGGTGTGAAATTCAAAACTTACACTGGCTTACCATTTTCTTACGAAATTAAAAAAGGCAGAAACGGGCAATACACAAAGGAACTCTGGATCGACCGCCGGGAAAACAGCAAAAGTCTGGCGTGGAGCTCGGTGCTGCTGGCACTGAAGAATATTAAAGGCGAAGTGGTAGATCGACCGAAAGCACTGGGCGATATTCGAGGCATGACCTACATCTACGGGATGTTCTATCGGTTCGGGCTGATCGACGTGCCGGATGAGGTAAAGGAGAAGATGGGATGTCCGATAAACCGCAAAAAATAGGTTGCTATGTACAGAAGTGCGCGGTAATATGTGCCGTAACTGAGGATGTGAATCTCAGTTGGGAAGGATGGTAGCATTATAGAAAAATTGAAGGAAATGCTGGAGGAGTATTTGAAGAAAACAGAGCCGGAGTATTACCAGCCAGTGGAGAACCTGCTTGATCTGATCTACGAGCATTACACGGAGAATAACCCAGTAGAGAAAAACACAGATGCCGGGAAAGCAGCAAAGGCCAAGGAAAAGGAACTGGAAGAGTGGCTGCGAGAGTTAGATGGTATGGATAGGCTTGTAGATGACTACAACTGGGTAAAAAGACTGCGCCAGAAAGGTTGTGTGGATTTGCCGGCGTCAACTGGACGCACCTATCGCGCACC
>NZ_QUJK01000008.1:0-128729 GCF_003480905.1 Blautia sp. AM28-27 | reverse complement strand
GCGAGCAGTAACAATAGCCCTTTGGAGGGCTAATAATAAACCACCAGTTGAACTGGTGGTTGCTAACTAAGACTTCTTTTGCGGGTGTGGTAGGAAAAGAAAAATTTAAAAGTGAAGAAAATGCAGACGGTTCAGACAACGGTACACAATATAATTCCGGTGCACTGATTTATGGAAGTGTCATCGGAAATCCGATCAGCAACATTGTTGGAATCACTCTGAAAAATGTGACATTGGATGGAATCAGAGTGACAGGTGTGGAAAAAGACAATGGCATCACCTATGCGCCACTTCTGATCAATCGAATTGCAAAAGCAGCAAAATTGACCGTAGATAATCTCTCCACCTGTGACAAATATATGACAGGAGAGGGCAATAATCAAGAAACTGCGTATGCTGCAACCAGTCTGGTCGGCTCCGTCGGTGACAAGACAGCATCCAAGCTGACTCTTTCATTTTCCAATATTGCACTGGACGGACGTGTAGCCGAAGATTCAGAAAAATCTACCTCTGTGTGGAATAATAGAACCGAGCAGGTAGAGTATCACACAACTCATACGATATTTACCCGGGCAATCCTTATGGAGTACTTTATGTATTCTTCCGATGGTTCCGGTACGTATAACTTTAACAGTACCGATAATAAAGTTACTTATGGTGTGGAGCTGACGAATACAGGGACAATTGGTCGAAATCCGGATAAGCAGTATCAGTACTATGATGTGGACAGCTATATCACAGATCAGAAGAATAAAAATGCGAATGAAGCTTATGTGAAAGACAGATATAAGGACACGAATTTTCTTCGTTATGTCAGGGTAGCACAGAAGATTGAAGAAAGTACATATGAGCTGGATATCAACCAGAAATCTACTGGTCTGCTGAAAGGCTGCGGTACCTATGGGGATCCGTATATTATTGAAGACGCACTTCAGCTGAGTTCACTGGCTTCTTATATCAGTACCCCGGGCAGTATTTCAAACTTTCAGGTAGCATTTAATTCAAAAGTCCTGGAAAGTCAGACACAGACAGCAGAGAACTACCATACGCAGGGGAATGCTACTTCTGCTACTACAGGCACGGATATTATCTATACATGGGAAAATAATGCATGGAAAGCGGATGGAGCAACAGATACAATAGATACAGCTAAAGCAACCAGCTATCTGTTAAATGCGTATTACAAAATCGAGAAAGACATTACGATTTCCGCAGAAACCTTCAGCGGACTTGGTACACTGACGAAACCATTCAGCGGTGTGATTGTTGGTTCAGCTGATAACGGCAATCCCATCACTGTAAGTATGAAAGGATCGAACGTGAACAAAGACAGCTTCGGCGGTCTGATTGCCTACAGCCGTGGAAGCGTAGTAAAAGATCTGACGGTGGACTATTCAGATGCAAAGATTCAGATGCAGGCTGTAAGTAGTTTGCCGGGAACAGATAAAAATCCATTCTTTGGCGGAGTTATTGGTTATTGCATGGGTGGTGATACCATTATTGATCATGTGTCCGTACAGTATAATGAAAATACAGTATCATTTAGCGGTGACTATGAAAAGTTAATAGCTGCCGGAGGATATGTCGGTCTGGTTGGTGGGGCAACCAACGTAACCGAAAAGAGTGACTATGAAAAAACCGGCGGTGGAGTAGTTTTCCGCAATATGGATAGTACAAAAAATACCTTTACGACGGTATGTGCGGAAGCGGCCGGTACAAAGAAAACAGTAAAGATGTCAAGTGATGATGGTACACCCAATGGTAAATCAACTACAGATGGCGGTGACTATTTCTATCGCAACCCCTATGTTGGCCGTGTATTAGATGGCTATGCATGTGCAGAAAACTGTACTGTAGACAATACCGATAAAAACTATACCATTCAACGTTTACAGGCAGGGAAAAGTGACCTGACGGTATCCGAGGGAAATGATGTATTAAACGCTACTGTAGCGTCTGAACAGGGACTGTGGCTGCTGTCCGCGATTATAAACAGCGGTGCAGGAGCGATGGATTCTACAGGGAGTTATACGGATGTAGACGGGGTGGTTGATGCGTATCAGTATGGAAAACCACGTACTGCGACGTATGAAGGAATCGGAACAGATGCGGGAACAGATGCAGATACAAGGCTTGCAGATGAAAAATACTGGGGTGGAAATGCAGGTTCTGCAGGAAGTGATGGTGCAAAAAACAGAGTTTCTTATCTGGTCAAGAACTATACAACAGGTACCACAGCAGCAAGGCTGGCAGGAAAGAGCAGTGATACAAAGACAGCTACGAATATCCCGGTTAATCTTACATTCAGTGTAGAAAGCATTGATATGACTGCTTATGGCAATGGATTCCGGGGGATTGGATGCAGTTATGGGGAGAATAAGGTTGTTTGGAATAATGATTGCAGTATTCCAAAAGTATATCGGCGGAATCTTCTGATAAAGAACATTTCTGGTAATGAAAAAAATGCCACAAAGATTATATTAGACATGAATCAAAATGAGTACGGAATCGAATATACAGATGGTTCATGGCGAAATCAGGGAGCAGGAGTATTTGTCGATTTTCATTTTACAAAAGAGTGTAGTGTGAGCAATCTTGCAATATCAGGAAATGTTAAGATCGGTCTGTTTAATAAAACAGATCCAAATTTGTGCCGTGTGGAAGAATCAGATAACAAAATAGGTGTTGGTGGATTCGCTGCGAGAACGGCCAATTCTACAGGTAAGGTTATTTTTAATGATTTTTCTCTAGCGAACATTGATGTATATGGCGGCACAATGACAGGTGGAGCCATTGGTTATATTGATGGATATAATAATTCTAAGAGAGATGTAACTTTTGACAACTGGTCTATTGAGAATGTAAAGGTATCAAAATGGGTTAAGAACGATGGCAGTTCAGGTGGTTTAATTGGATGGAATGTTGGATATGGTACTTTGGAAATCACAAGAGATTCTAATAAGGATGTTAATATCAACAATCTTAAAGTTACTACAATTTCAGATATATATGGTACAGCCGCAGCAGGAGGCCTTGTCGGCGCTTGTGATTTTTCTGGTGTGAATATTGAAAATGTGAATGCAAATAATGTGATGGTTACCGGAGAAAAAGTTCGAGATGTTGCTGGTTTGATTGCAGGAAAAAGAAATGGAACAAATATAAACATTAATGTGAGTAGTTGTGTCCTACATTCTATTGAAGTAAACAATCCGAAAAAAACAACAGGTTATACAGGAGGCATAATTGGATATCATGATAGTTCATTGGCTATTTCAGGGGTAACCATGGATTGTAATTCAAAGATTAACGGACAGCAATACACAGGTGGTTTTGTAGGTCAGTCAAATGCCAATGTTCAGATCATGAATTGTTCGGAAAGGGATACCTATGTAAAGAGTGATACGCAAAACTGGGTTGGCGGTTTTATTGGACATCTTTATAAAACAGCTACGTTCCAAAATTGTCAACAGGAAAATGTTACTGTTCTTGGTCGATATGTGGGTGGTCTGATTGGAGCAGCTGATGGAAATATACAGGCATCGAATGTAGCATTTGCGAATGTAGTGGTAGCTACAAAACAATCAGGGACGAGAAATGCGGGTCTGGTAACAGGATCTACTTATATTAATAAAAAAAATATTAGTGTTAAAGGATATAATTTTCTTGCACAGTCATGTAAAGTCGGATTAGTTGATGAAAAAGGAGCAAATGATCTATTAAAAGCAGATATTAAAGCAATGGATACTGCTGGATTCTGGATTGGAATAAGTGGTCCAAATGATAATATTAACCTGACAGCAGTTTCTGCCTCCGGCACTGTTTTACCACAGAAAGACATTGGAACTCAAAACGGTTCTGCTACCATCATCTACGCCGATGCCAACGCTGATCAGACCTACCGGCCAACCGCCTCCACAGCGAAACCATCCTCTTCCGCCAGCCCATGGGTAGATGTCAACCCGAAGAGTGATGTGCCTTTTGCAGATGGAACAGTTATGACCGGTAATGCGGCAGGAACTGGAACAGCCAGAGCAATTTTAACCGAACTGGGCAGAGACTCTCATGATTCAGCTTACTACTGGAATGTAGACGATAGTACGAAAAAGAGTGTTGCAAAACTATTAAGTCAAACAAACGACGCGTATCTTACAACTTACAGAGTCGAAGAAAACGCAACCACAACGGTAGGCGAGAATGTTGACTTTCCGGTGCTTGTTGTAAATAATACCGCAGATGTGGATGGGATGATCTGGGATTATATTGCGGCAATGACAAATGTGAGCAATGGAGATACGGCGAAGAAACAAAAGAAAGACATTACAGCAACGAGTTATAAATGGGACAGCAAGACTCATAATTTTGCACCTCAGACAAATGCAAGCTTAAGTGTCAGCTCAGGAAAGAAGCTTTCCATCACCCCGAATGCATATGATAACCAGTGCAGTCAGTTTACCTTGCTGGATGTGACCTACATAGATCCGACAGACACCACAAACCCACATGTTTTCCATCTGTACATTCCGGTGCTTGTGAAAAAGGTTCTCTATATCAATTTCAAAACAAGGTTTCTTGCAGGAACGGATTACTGTGCATTGGATTATCCTATGACAGATACAAGCAGAAATCATTATGCAACCGCAGACTTCAATGAACCATTGACGGCATTGATAGAATACAGCTATGAGAAAGAGACAGACTGGCAGTCCATGCTGGACAATGGTGAGAATCTGCTGTGGTATTATGACAAGGTTCTGGATCTGGCATCGGGCAGTTCGGGTAATACACAAAAACTGCTCCCGGAAGGAACGAAGCTGACGTTGGTAGACAGGCAGACCAAACAGTATTATATTTATACGACAGACGGAAACGAGGATTTGCACAGCTTTAACCTTGCAAATATGACAGTGCCAGGCAGTACCGGTCAGGGTCAGACACCTCAGAAATTCGCTCCTGTTTATATCTGCGATTTACTCGGGCTGAAGGCAGATCCGGTGTCGGAACCGAAAGATGGAACAACCTATTATGTGAAGGAGACAGATCCGTCCAAAGCAACGGTCAGAATCGGCGCAGACTATTACCGGAAAGCGGAAGAAAAGGACAAAGATGCAGAAAAATATCGGATGACAATACCGGAAACGGATACTTCTTTGAATTCACAGGAATGGAAGGAAGAGTACTATCTTACCATTCAGATTCCAAAGACAGATGGAGTGTCCATTGTAAACAACCGATTGTATGCCGCAACAATGTCACGCAAGGAAGGTACGTTGCCGGCTGTCATTAAATCGGATAAGGATGCGGATAGTTCTGCTTACGTAGTATACAATGGAGTTCAGCAGACGTTCAGCATTTCCACCAGCCGTATTCATAATGGAAGTCCGATGGGAGATACTGCGATGGAAAACGGAGACGGTATCAAAATTAAGCTGACAGGTAAATTGTGGCTGACAGAGGCAGGGCAGGCTCAGTTCAAGTCACTTGGACCTTCTGAAGTTTATCACGAGTTTGATATCAGCCTGAAAAAATATTTGGAAAATGCGGCTGGAATCAATGGTGTGATCGGTACAGAAAACATCCAATATATATATCAGTTTTCAAAATCAGATGGAACAGAAATCTATTCAGAAAAAGGTAATAATTCAAACGCAGCCGGACTTGAAACGATGTCGCTTCAATATGGAGGCAGAACGTTGAAAAGCGCAGTGGAAAAGGCAGACAGTGAGAAGAATGCGATAACAGTTACAGCTGAAATCACACTTACTTATGATAACGTGGATGGTTTTCCGGTAAGGGGCACCGCAGATACAGATAATAGTGGTGCATCCGTTGTTGGTGTGTCACGTATTGCCAACACATCCACGCAGCTGCCGATTACAGAAAATAAAAAAACTGAAGAAGATAAAAATCGTTATTACATTACAAACCCATCCAAAGCTATCCTCAGATATTCCAGCGTAGATGGAACCGGAATCGGAGATACGACGCAGCAGCTTGGAGTCAACCCGAGCGATGTAGCAAAGAACCGTTCCGACATGATCTATACAAGAGCAGATTATGATTATTCCAATGTGGATGCAGAAACTCTTTCCAAGGCTGCAGCCATCCGCTATAAAATGGAATTGTTCCAGAAAAACGAGAATGGAACTTATGATGAAACAAAACCGTTGAAAATTGGATCTTATCTCCAGAATATTGTCAAAGATTCAAAATCAGATGATATTTCCGGAAATGGTGATAAAGCATATCAGTGGAAGAACAATTTTGTATCGGACGATACGAAGCACCAGTTTGCGCAATTTACCTTTACGCCATTGAGTGGCGGGAAATTTGAACAAAATAGCTATACTTATGCAAATTACAGAGTGCGCCTGACTGCGGTTCTGCTCGATAAAAGCGGAAGTGAACTGGATGGTACGAAAGCAACGGATTATATCATCTATACAAATGCCCGGATCTATCAGGATATGATAGACAATAATTAAGATACCAGGGTCAAAAGGGGCAAAAAACCTTTTGCCCCCAACATTTAATTAAGCGATCCGGCAGCAAACAAAATGTTGCCGTTCGCCGGAAAATGGTGGACGGTAACAATAAAAAATAGGACAGAAGCGAGGTGAAAAGGGATGCGCTGGAAAAAAGGAAAAGAAGAGCTGACGGCAGAAGAATACAGACAGAAAGCGCAGAAACAGATAGAGCTTCTGAAAAACCAGTGGAAAATCTTTTTCCGGACGGGAATCATCGTTGTTGCGGCTTTCATTGTGATGATCGTTGTAAGTATTGCATGGTTTGTCAGCAATACCAGGGTCGATGCAACGGGTGTTGCTATCCGGCCTGCGGATATGCCCTTCGATCTTGCCGCAGCAGGGACAGAAAGTAATGCGTCTGCAGATCGAGGCATGTATGACGAACTGCTGACAGTATCCCCGGGAGCCTCAAGAGAGATAGACGGGAAAAAATACTGGTCTACCGATGGAAGCCACACTTCCATCTGCTGGGCTGTTACACCGGAAAGCAATATGAACAATACGGATGAGGATGGAAAACCGACAGGGATTGAGCCGGGGTCTTATGGAAAAATGACATTTTACATCATTCCCAATAAGGATGGTCCGCTTAAAGTAACGTTGGAGCTGGTTCTGGCCGGATATCAGATAGCGGATGACAAAAAGAATGCGGAGAATGTGACCAAAAATGATTTAACGGAAGTTACGGATCCGTCGCTGCAGCAATTGCTGGAAGGGCACATTCTTTTGTTTGCGGGATACAATGAGAAGGCGGGGTGCTATAAAGGCTGGATATCCCGGGATGCAGGAGTATGGCGCATGAGTCTTGGCAGCGGAACGGAAGCGGCTGTCCTTGAAGTAAAGAGTGGAAAGCTGACCTGGAACAATACGAACGCCCAAAAAGACACTGCTTATCCGGTTACGATATACTGGATCTGGCCGGAAAGGCTGGAGTCGTATCTGAGAAAAGCAGATGGCTATAGCGGAAAGAATCCGCTGCTGTTTCCGGAAGATCTATCAAGTGAGGATAAGGCACTTTCGGCATTGCCGGAGAACCTGTTTGAGACGATGGGCGAAGTGGAGGAGAATTCATCATCGAACCGTTATTTCCGGTGGGAGGATTCTGCAAAATTTCAGGAGAATGTTACAAAAGATACGCTTTCACAGATACGGGAGAAATTCAATCCGGCTCTCTATTCTATGGTCGCGGCTTACTATGATTCAGCAGACCAGTATCTTGGGAAAAACGTCCAGTATGTGCAGCTGAAACTGGATGCGCAGTAAAACCGGACAAAAACGTGGCAAAGAAGGAGGTGCTTCCATGAAGGAGCAGACAGAGAGACAGCAGGATGAGGTCAGACAGGGGAAGCACAGGATGCGGCTGACGCGGAAAAAACGGGTTGTCATATCTGTGATTCTGACATTCTCTGCCCTTCTGGCGCTGCCGGTTTTTGCCTGGCTGTATATGCATCGAAGCATAGAGACGATAACGAAAGTAAATATGCCAAACGCATTGCTGATCGGAGCCGGAGATGCAAAACCGATCCAGCAGCTGGAGCTGAGCAATATTGACGTTTCCGGGGCGCAGAAGTATAAAGACGTTGTATTCTGTGTGTACAGCACAAAGCCGGGACTGGCTTATCATCTTCAGCTGGCACATACTACGAATATTGGATTTTCGTATGAAATTGATAAGGCATCTATAGAAACGGATGCGGTGAATGGAAGTATTTTTTATCTGGGGGATTACTATAAGAAAGGTAGTAAGTTGGCAGGAAACTATTTAAATAAAGAGACAGAAAGCAACTATGCAACAAATGCTTATCATGAGAAAACATATGAAAAATATGGGAATGTTCAGATATCAGCAGAGCCTCTTTATTGGAAGACAGCCAGTCAGGAAAAACTTCCGGATGAAAGGCAAAAGCCAGATAAAAATGGGAATTATGTGAACTATTATATTCTGCATATCACCTGGGATGAAACGGTACAGAACAACAAAGAAACGGATATGATTTATATTATGGCGGGCTGAGTAACAGCGAAATCCGCAGCCGGGAGTCTGGAGGGGACATTCTGGCTGTGGATTTTTTAATAAAAATGTAAGACTGTAGCAGTGGCAGTCTAATCGCAAATATGATATAGTAATAGAACAAAAGAACATCATACTATAGCATCTGTGTCTGCAACGGAACAGACCTCTCTTCAGCACATAATTGGGCGGGCGGAAGGGTACAGAAAAGAGTGATGGTTACTTGGGGTCAGGTACCATTAGAGAAACAAAAACGATTTGGAGATTGCTGGGCTTGGAAATTTAGGAATCAAAACAAATTGTGTTATCGTCTCTTTCGTGCTAAACTAAAAACACACAGACATCGATGGCAAAGAAAATAGAACACGGATGCGAAAGGATGAAAATGGATTGAGAAGTAAAACTCGAAAAAAATATTAAGATGCCAGGAAAATCCGTACGGAAAAAATTATAGAGAAATGAAGCTGCGGCAGAATAAAAGCAGGTTAAGAAGAAAACAAAACAGAAAGAAGGGGATCTATGAGAAACGAATTTGCACGGAATCTGGATCTTGCGCAGGCGAAGATCCAGTATGATGAACAGTGCAAAAAAGTGCTGGGTGACAAGAACGTTCTTTCCTGGATCCTGCAGAGAACGGTAAGGGAATATGCGGGGATGAACCGGGAAGAAATCATGAAATGCATCGAGGGGGAGCCAGAGATCGGAAGCCGGAGAGTAAACCCGGGAGAAACCAATGCATCGCAGATTACGGGAATGGCGAATGAAGATAAGGTAAACGAAGAAGGAACCATTTTTTATGATATCCGATTTTTTGCCTGGATACCCAAAAGCAGAGAAAAAATCCGCCTGATTATTAATGTGGAAGCACAGAAGAAATACCATACGGGATATTCTCTGACGACACGCGGCGTGTTCTATGGGGCAAGAATGATATCGGCACAGCTGGGAACAGAGTTCGAAATTCCGGAATACGATAAGATCAAAAAGGTGTATTCCATCTGGATCTGTATGAATGCACCGCAGTACATTGGAAATGCTATTTCAGAGTATAAACTTGAAAAAACAGACCTGATACCGGGGATTCCGGATCGAAGGAAAGAATACGACAAACTGTCGGTCGTGATGGTGTGCCTGAATACAAAGAAAGAAACAGAGGATCAGTTTCTGGGAATGCTGCAGACGTTGTTTAATACGGAGCTGGCAGAAAAAGAGAAGAAAGAGCGTTTGGAACAAGAGTATGAAATTCAAATGGAAAACGGATTTGGAAAGGAGCTGAGCTTAATGTGTAATTTGTCTGATACAGTAGAGGAACGTGGAATCCAGAAAGGGATCGAGAAAGGAATTGAACAGGGAATGGAAAAAGGAATCGAGAAAGGCAAATTAGAAATGCTCTTTTCCCTGGTTCGGGACCATGTTTTAAGTAGTGCGGATGCTGCGAAGAGAGTTGGAATGTCGGAAGCAGAGTTTGTGAGTTTGATGCAAAAATAAAGCGATGATATGAAACGACTCGGGGACAGATCCTACTCGGGGTCAGGAACCATTAGGCGTAAATAGAAAAACTGAGATAGAGGGAACATATATGCGATTTCATTTTCAATATAAGGTGATCTATGAATCAGGAGATATTTTTGAGCAAAATAGAAGAAATGAATTGTGTGTTGATATCACGCAAGAAGAATATAAGAAAATCATTACAGGCGTACTTCAAGGTATTTCAATAAAACAGATTGAAGGAATATCGGAGGTAATTACGAAAATGACAGAAGATGTTCTGTTTGCGGATCGCTGGATGAACAAAAATGGTTCCATGAGAAGCACACCGTTGAAGAAAAACAGAAAAATTTCGGAAATAGAATTTTTTATGACAGAGAATGAACTTCAGCGGATAAAAAAGGAAAAAGATCCGATCAGGATGCTGGAACGCCCGAAGGAGCAGATGACGGTGTATAGAAGTGATGGAACTTATATTACGCTTGAAACAGAAAATGGACAGGTAATCATAAAAGATTCTACAGAGAAAAATAGTTATCGGATCGTGGATGCGGACTATTTTATTCATCATATTGTGCGTGGATAAATAAAAATACAGGGCATAGAAGTAAAAATCATAAGGGGCTGAACAGAAAATTTTTTGTTCAGCCCCTTCCTTTTATCTGAATTTCAAATTCCTGCACCGGTTCAGGCAGGCGAAGATTTCCTGGCGTCTTGGGCGAGCCAGGTTGCCGGGGCGTCCAGGGGCCAGGAGCGCCAAAAGCCCTTTTTCATCCATTTCTTTTTCCAGCAGATCGACAACCTGAATTAAGGTTTTCTTTCCATCCATCGCCCGCTCTGCAGCCTCTAAAAGGAGCGCCGCCAGTCCGGAGAGCTGCTCGGAATCCGTGAGTTGTTCCACGGCCCGCAGGTCAGTCAGGGATTTATTAACCAGAATGGATTCCTGTCCCATCACTTTGACTTTTGTGCGGTCGCTGCCGGTTAAGACTTTATCCGGCAGTGGATGACGCTGGAAAGACGGGAGTGCAAACGGACGCACAGAAGCCGTAAACGGCGGGAATTCCGCGGCAATGGCTTTGGCACGTTCTGTGATGTCATACGGAACATATTCTTTCATCTGAATGACCGTATCGGCAACATGAAAATAGGAGCCGGAACTTCCTGCGACGAGAATGGAAGAAATCTCAAGCTTTTCATACAGGTCACGCACGCGGCTGATAAACGGAGTGATTGGCTCTTCGCTGTCGGCCACCACGCGCTGCATCAGTTCATCGCGTACCATGAAATTCGTGGCGGAAGTATCCTCGTCAATCAGGAAAAGTCCGGTGCCGGATTCCATTCCTTCGATTACATTGGCGGCCTGTGAGGTGCTTCCGCTGGCATCCGCGGTTGAGAAAGCGGTCGTATCACTCTTTCCCGGGAGATCGTGGATGAAAAGGGAGATATCGACATTGCTGATGCTGCGGGAGTCCTCGGAGCGGAGCTTTACAGCGCTTGCATCGGTGATAACATATTCCCTTCCGTCTCCGGCGATGTGGTTGTATACACCCATTTCCAGCGCCTGCAGCAGGGTGGACTTTCCATGAAAGCCGCCACCGACAATCAGAGTAACGCCAAGGGGAATGCCCATGCCGGAAATCGGTCCGTGATTGGGAAGATCCAGCGTAACACGTAAGGTGTCGGGAGAAGAAAATGGAACCGCATGCCTCATCGGAAGATCAGAAACACCCGTTTCGCGCGGGAGAATGGCGCCATCGGCAACAAAAGCCGTCAGGTGCTTTTCTTTTAACTGCTGCCGAATGGCCTGCTGATCCTCAGAAAGAGCAGCAACCGCGGCACAGGCTTTCGGATTCAGAAAACGGTACAAAAGCGATTTTTCCACGCAGCCCGGCAGAAAGTCGAAGAGAATGCGGATCAGCTCCTGGGCGGCGATGGTGCGGCCGTTGGCGGGAAAACCGATTTCCATGTTGAGAACCAGACTGCCGTTTGCTGCATTGAAAACACAGGCGGTGCGCTCGAGAATCTCCTGACCGCAGCGGCTTACGCCAAGCAGTCCGCTTTTGCCGGATCCCTTTGCACGGAAGGAATACGGTGCGATTGCGCGTGCAAACTGGCGCAGCAGGTAATCCTGAAGAGCGATGCGCTTCTCGTACGTGTCGTACAGGGACGGCGGAAATGCGGCAGTTTTTCCGGTGACATGGATGCTGACGCGCGATGGTGCGGCAAAGGGATCGCCCTGGACGTGGTCGATGGAGAGGATATAGTTTGGAAACTGGTAAGCACCGCGGGCAGACTTATAGGCGGGATAACTTTTGTGGTTGATATTAAATAAAAGCTGTTTCAGGTCATTTGCAGACTGCATAAAAAAAACTCCTTTCAAAATGAAGATTCTTTGTATAGATCATTTGTGATAACTATAGCATAGCAGAACGGAAAAATCCAAAGCAAAATGGTGCAGAGCAAAAAAGAGCGAAAAGCCTCTCCACAGAGGGAGGACTTTTCGCTCTTTTTTGCTGTGGCAATGCAGGGAAGGAGACAGCATGGAATATCAGGATGCCTGCTTTGCACGCCGTGTGCGTTCGAAGTGAATCAGATAAATAAGAAATACAGGAAATTTCGCGAAATGTCAACGTTTGGAAACGCTCTGGCGTTTTACCAGTTTGGTTGCCATGCACATTTTCAGACACTCGCGTTTCGGGTCAGATACGCGGTCAAGAAGGCGCTGGACAGCGGTTGCGCCGAGTTCCCGTTTTCTGACTTTCATGGTGGAAAGCGGCGGAACCATCATATCGCACATCGGAACATCGTCGAAACCGATGATGGAGACATCCTCCGGGATGCGGTAGCCGTTTTCGCGCAGCGCGCGCATGGCAGCAGCAGCGATGATGTCATTGTCGGCGAAATAAGCATCGGCGATCGGCGCTTTCGACTCAAGGAGACGCAGCATGTCGCGGTAGCCATCGTCAGAGGTCGGGGAAACGGCGTGTACATAGGGATGGGAGGTGCTTATGCCGTTTGCGCGGAGTGCCTTGTAATAGCCGTCGGCGCGCTCGGAGAAGTTGCTGATGTCGAGGCTCGAATGAAGGTAGCCCACGTTTTTGTGACCGCACTGGATCAGATAACTGGTGGCGTTGAAAGCGCCCTGGATGTTGTTAATCAGAACGCAGTCGTAATCCAGCTCGTCGTAATAGCAGTCCACCACAACAATCGGGACAGAAAAATCGCGGAACTTGCGGAAATCGGACGGCGCCATCTCGGTTGCGAGAAGGAGAATCCCCTCACAGTCCACAGCACGGAGCGCGTCAAGCTGGCTGTCGATGTCCATCGTCTCATAAAAATAGGAGATATGGAGTGCACAGCCCTGACGGGTGCATTCGGTGGAAATTCCCTCGGTCAGCTGGGAGAAGAACGGTGTGTCGGCAGCGACTTTTCCATGCTTTTTATAATTGACCAGCTGGATAATGCGGGAAGATGCGCCGGAAGATTCGTTCTTTTTGGGCTCATAGCCATACTCGGCTGCAGTCTTTAAAACCAGTTCCCTGGTGGCATCGCTGATGCCGGGTTTATTATTGAAAACCATCGAAACGGTGGCAGGCGATACGTTAATCAACTTTGCCAGTTCTTTTGCAGAAATATTCATAAGATTTTACTCCTGTTCCATAAATTCGGGATGCCAGAAATCTGTAAAACAGCGGCCAGATTTCTGAAAAAGTATTAAACTCATGGTCTGATTTTAATATGAATTAAAAAGGAAGTCAACTTCTGAGCGGAAAAATTTAAAAATATGAAGGAATGCATAAAAAACGGGTGCTGTTTTTGTGTAAATTACTAAAAGATATTTAATATAACTAAAACAAGATTGACAAATTCAATTATATTTAGTAATATAAGGGCTATAGAAAAGAAGATGATTCAATCGTGAATTTAACAAAATTCAACGAAAAATTAAATGGAGGAAATGAATATGAAATCAGTCAAAATCGGATTTGCCCCTACGAGAAGAAGCATTTTCAGTGCGCCGGATGCCGTAAAATACGCCAACTTGACGAGAGAGCGTTTGAAAGAGCTTGGCGTTGAATTTGTGGACATCACCGATATCAACGAGGAAGGCCTGTTTTACGATGAAGCGGACCGTGAAAAGATCCAGGAAAAATTCAAAAGAGAAAATGTAAAAGGAATTTTCTTCCCGCACGGCAACTTCGGTACCGAGTATGTCTGTGCAAGACTGGCAAAAGAGATGGGACTGCCGGTACTCCTTTGGGGACCGCGCGATGAGCGCCCGGATGAAAATGGTGTTCGTCTCCGCGACAGCCAGTGTGGACTTTTCGCAACCGGAAAAGTGCTCAGAAGATTCCAGGTCCCCTTTACCTATATGACGAACTGCCGCCTGACCGATCCGGAATTTGAACGCGGCATCAAAGATTTCCTTGCCGTCTGCAACGTCGTCGATACGTTCCGCCATACCAGAATCCTGCAGATCGGACCGCGTCCGTTCGATTTCTGGTCCACGATGTGCAACGAAGGCGAACTGCTGGAGAAGTTTAATATTCAGCTTTCTCCGATTCCGTTGCCGGAACTGACCGAAGAGATGAAAAAAGTAAAAGCAGAAGGAACCGAGGTAGCAAACGTCGTTTCTTACTGCAATACCAATATGTGCGTAAAGATTAAACCGGAAGAACTGGAAAATGTAGCAGCTCTGAAGGTTGCGATGAAAAATCTGGCTGCAAAATATTCCTGCAATGCCATCGCGATCCAGTGCTGGAACGCGCTGCAGGGTGAGATCGGCATCATGCCGTGTGCGGCAAACTCCCTGCTGAACGAAGAGGGAATTCCGGTTGTCTGTGAGACCGATATCCATGGCGCCATCACCGCTCTGATGGTAGAGGCTGCCGGCAGAAACGATAAGAGAAGCTTCTTTGCCGACTGGACGGTACGCCACCCGGACAACGAGAACGGCGAGCTGCTGCAGCACTGCGGACCGTGGCCAATCTCGGTAGCACAGGAAAAACCGACCATCGGTTATCCTCTGGCATTCAGTCATCCGGGAGCTGTAGAGGCACAGGCAAAATTAGGCGAAATGACACTGGCGCGTTTCGACGGAGACAACGGAGAGTACTCCCTGCTGCTTGGAAATGCAAAAGGTGTCGAGGGACCTTACACGAAGGGAACCTACGTATGGGTTGAGGTACAGAACCTGAAACGCCTGGAGGCAAAAATCGTGGAAGGACCGTACATCCACCACTGTGTCGGTATCCACGAGAACGTTGTGCCGGTTCTGTATGAAGCATGCAAATACATCGGCATTGCCCCGGATTTATATGATCCGATCGAGGAAGATGTCAAAGCATATTTAAGAGGAGAATGAAAATCATGAGTGAATACAAGGAATTGAGTTGTCTGGCGTATGATCTGCGGAAGAAAGTAGTGGAAATGGTAGTTTCCGGCAAGGGCGGCCACATCGGCGGTGACATGAGTGTCATTGATGTGCTTGTAGCGCTGTATTTTAAAGAGATGAACATCAGCCCTAAGAACATGGACGACCCGGACCGCGACCGTTTTGTGATGAGTAAAGGTCATTCCGTTGAGGCATATTATGCAGTACTTGCGGCAAAGGGGTTCTTCCCGATGGAAGAGGTCATTGAAAAATTCTTCAAATTCGGCAGCCCGTACATCGGCCATCCGAATAATAAACTGCCGGGCATCGAGATGAATTCCGGTTCTCTCGGCCACGGACTTCCGGTCTGCGTGGGAATGGCGCTGGCAGGAAAAATGGATAAAAAAGATTACCGTGTCTACACCGTTATGGGTGACGGCGAGCTGGCAGAAGGCTCTGTCTGGGAGGGCGCAATGTCCGCAGGAAACTACAAGCTGGACAACCTCTGTGCGATCGTAGACCGCAACCGTCTGCAGATCTCCGGAAATACCGAGGATGTCATGAAACAGGACAGCCAGGAGGAGAGATGGGCAGCGTTCGGATGGAATGTTCTTTCCGTACCGGGCAACGATATGGACGCGCTCGTTCATGCGTTTGAGCTGGCGAAACACTGCAAGGGAAAACCGACGGTTATTATTGCAAACACAACGAAGGGCTGTGGTTCTTCCGTGATGGAAAATAAGGCGGAGTGGCATCATAAAGTGCCGACACCGGAGGAAGTAGAACAGATTATGAAGGATCTGGATGAGAGAAAGGAGGCACTGTCATGAATAAGATTCCAAACAGACAGGCCATTTGCGAGGTTTTAATGAAACATGCCGAAACGGATAAAGATATCGTAGTGCTCTGCAGCGATTCCAGGGGAAGTGCTTCCCTGACACCGTTTGCAAATGCGTATCCGGAGCAGTTTGTGGAGATGGGTATCGCGGAGCAGGATCTGGTCAGCGTTTCTGCCGGTCTTGCAAAATGCGGCAAGAAAGCATTTGCGGCATCTCCGGCGTGCTTCCTTTCTACAAGAAGCTATGAGCAGGCGAAAATTGACTGTGCATACTCCAACACCAATGTAAAGCTGATCGGCATCAGCGGCGGTGTGAGCTACGGCGCACTCGGCATGAGCCATCATTCTGCACAGGACATCGCAGCAATGGCAGCTATTCCGAACATGCGCGTTTATCTGCCAAGCGACCGCTTCCAGACAGCAAAACTGGTTGAGGCGCTTCTTACCGATGAAAAACCGGCTTATATCCGGGTGGGAAGAAATGCCGTTGCGGATATTTACAGCGAAGAAAATACTCCGTTTGAGATGGATAAGGCAACGGTTCTCTCGGAAGGCACCGATGTTTTACTGGTAGCCTGCGGTGAGATGGTCCGCCCGGCGTTCGATGCAGCTGCTATGCTGAAAGAAGAGGGAATCAGCGCAGGACTGCTCGATATGTACTGTGTGAAACCGTTGGACAAAGAGGGCCTGGTAGAGGCTGCAAAGAAGGCAAAAGTTGTCATTTCGATCGAAGAGCACGCTCCATTCGGCGGTCTTGGATCGATGGTGAGCCAGGTGGTCGGTGCGGAATGCCCGCGTAAAGTCGTTCCTATGTCTCTGCCGGATGCGCCGGTGATCACGGGAACTTCCCAAGAAGTCTTTGACTATTATGGATTGAATGCCGAGGGCATTGCAAAAAAAGCGAAAGAATTACTGGCTTAACCAGAAATGGAATCAGCGGTGAATGTGATAGCCCGCAGGGAACTGTAAACTGCCGCAGGTCTGCGTATGCCATGTTCCTGCGTGCCCGGGCGGAAGAAAATCCGGGAACGCAGGAACTTTTTCTATATAATTAGGAATAAATCGTTCTGCGGAAATAATCAGGAATAAATCGTTCTGCGGAAGATTTTGGAATGTGTGGTAATCGCCAAAGATCTTGCCTATAGGGGCAGGGTGAATGCCGCGACAATAGAAAATGACGCATGGTGTGTTGAAAAACAGGGTGTATTCAGCGTTATTCGAGATGGGGATCTGGATATTTATAAAATTTTAGGAATGGAGCTGGAAAAATGGAGAAAAGGTATATTATCGGAATTGATCAGAGCACGCAGGGAACGAAAGCGCTGCTCTTTGATGGGGAGGGACATTTACTCCGCCGTACCGACTTGCCGCACCGGCAGATTGTCAATGAAAAGGGATGGGTGTCCCATGATCTGAATGAGATTTACCGGAATACAGTACAGACGGTAAAAACGCTGGTGGCAGAGTCCGGTGTTGCACCGGAAGAAATCGCCGGAATCGGCATCAGCAATCAGCGTGAGACGACAGCGATCTGGGACAAGGCGACCGGGGAACCGCTGGAAGAGGCAATTGTATGGCAGTGCGGCCGCGCAAGCGGCATTGCGCAGGAGATTGCGGAGCAGGGGCACGCAGAGGAGATCCGCGAGGCGACGGGTCTGCAGCTTTCGGCTTATTTTCCTGCTGCAAAGATGGCGTGGCTGCTTCGAAACGGCGGAGAAGAAAGACAGAAACGTGCTGCAGACGGGAAACTCTGCCTGGGTACGATTGACAGCTGGCTGGTTTACAAGCTGACGGGGGATCATGCATTTAAAACAGATTTTTCAAATGCGTCGAGAACGCAGTTGTTTAATTTGAAAACACTGGCATGGGATGAGAAGATCTGTGAGATGTTCAGGATTCCGGTCTGTGCGCTGGCCAGGGTGTGCGATTCCGATGCGGTGTATGGAACCACGACGATGGAAGGATTGTTTTCCGAGCCGGTTCCGATCTGTGGTGTATTAGGCGACTCTCATGCGGCTCTGTTCGGACAGGGCTGCTTAAAACCGGGTATGATCAAGGCAACGTACGGAACGGGTTCTTCGCTGATGATGAACATTGGGGACAAGCCGATTCAGAGCAGCCACGGCGTTGTGACTTCGCTTGCGTGGGGAAGAGGCGGCAAGGTGGACTATGTGCTGGAAGGCAACCTGAACTACACCGGAGCTGTGATTACCTGGCTGAAGGATGATCTGAAGCTGATTTCTTCGGCAAAAGAGACGGAAGGACTGGCAAGGGAGGCAAATCCGGCAGACCGCACGTATCTGGTTCCGGCATTTACCGGGCTTGGCGCGCCGTACTGGGATGAGAAAGCAACGGCATCGATCAGCGGAATTACCCGCACCACAGGAAAAGCTGAGGTGGTAAAAGCGGCACTCGATTGCATTGCCTACCAGATCACGGATCTTGTCCGTGCGATGGAGCAGGATACCGGCATGCGGATTGAAGAGCTCCGCGTGGACGGCGGCCCGACACGAAACGGATATCTGATGCAGTTCCAGAGTGATATTACGAATAAACGCGTAAATATTCCGGACGCGGAGGAGCTTTCCGGCATCGGGGCGGCTTATATGGCCGGTATTTCAGCCGGGGTCTACGATCTGGAAAAACTCGCGGGAAATATGAAACGAAGTGTGTATGAACCGAAGATGGACGATGAAATCCGGGAGAAAAAATATGCCGGATGGAAAAAGGCTGTCGACGGGGTATTAAGTAAATAGGGGACGGACGGTGTAAAAGGCCTCCCGCCCCACAGAGCACAAATCCCCGGACAGGCACTGTTTCGGAAGGCAAGAGGCTCTAAGAAACTTGAATTTTGCTAAAAGCGTCGCAGAAAAAGGCAAACTCGCTGTCGCTCAAACAGTGCCTTTTTCTGTGACAACGCAAAATCCAACTTTCTAAGATCTTTAGCCCTCCTGCAAATGTGTCTGCCCGGGGACTTGTGCTCTGTGCGGCGGGAGGGTTTTTGCGCCTGATGATGAGGAATCTCTTAGAGAGAACCATTAAGAACCATTGCCAAAGCAAATAAAACCCGTTAAAATAGAGAGCAGATTATAAGCACAGCCGCTGGTGCCAAAAGCCGCAAATGTTGGAAAGGATGGCTTCAAGATGAGAAAATCAAAACTCCCGACAGGTACTTGGGAAAAAATAGAATCTAAACTGTGATTGAAAAGAATACAAAAGCGAACGGAAGATAGGGCTGTATGAAAGATACAAACAACAGAAATGAGAGAGGAGACTGCGGAATATGAAGGTTCTGAACTTTGAGGACAGTGTTTATAAGGCAAATGCAATTCAAAAAATATTAGGTAACCGCTGTAGTGTGGCATCGGTTGAGCAGGTGTCTAATGTAGAAGATGGTCTGAAGATGTTGAAAGATGCAGAAAACGCAGGAGAGCCGTTCAATCTGATCATAACAGATATGCATTTTCCAATGAGGTCAGGAGCTATCAGCGATACAGAAGCGGGAGAAAAGTTAGTTCAGATTCTGCAGGAGCAGGGAAATCAAACCAAGATTATCGTATGTTCCTCAAGAAATATGAAACTTCCAGGTGTGTATGGATGCATCTGGTATTCGGAAATCAGTGACTGGGAAGAAGAACTTTGTGATCTTGTAAGAGAGATGGAAAAAAGTAAATGATTTACGCGGTGCATGATCCGTACGAACCCTGCTACACTGAAGTTGCAAAGGATTCCGGCTTTCGTTGTGAGTGTCTTTGATTTTATACAGAAACGGTGCTGGGTAATGTAAGAGGAAACATGCGGATATTTTGTTTAGAAAAGAGGACACTATGGCATCAAGCATGATTCACTTGGCAATTGTACAGGAGATGAGAAAAAAAGTCTCGTTTCGAGATATCAACCGCCTGTTTCTTGGGGTGATTCTGCCGGATGGGGCGGTGGCGGGAAATAGCCATTTAAAGAAGAAAATCTGCGAAAATACCAGATACACATACGATCTCGAATTTTTCCGCGACAGATACGGGAAATACATGGAGAAGGATGATTTATATCTCGGCTATTATCTTCATCTGATCCAGGATATGCTATATCGGAGATTTATGTATGGGGAGCATGGCTGGAATTCGAGCGCTCCTGGAAATGTAGAAAAACTGCATCGGGACTACGAGATATTAAATGAATATGTTTCGAAAAAATATGGCCTTTCCCAGAAAATGCTCCAGGAGCTGGATCTTACAGAAGAGCCATTGGCACAGCTTGCTGAATTCGATGTGAAAGGTCTTATAAAAGAAGTCCGCGGGGAATTCGTCCAGAGAAAAGAAGAGAAATTGTCCATCCTTACCAGACAAATGGCCAACGAGTACATCGTACGCGCGACGGAATTCTGCGTGGAAGAGCTAAAGGCACTGTCCAAAGGGAAATCAGGTCTGGACAGTACTGTGTGGAGCTGGGAAAAACCAGAAAACATATCACATGAAAAATTAAACCAGAAGTTAAATGCAAAAATCGAAAATATGTAATATAGTATATACAGAACAAAGCACGGACATTCACAAAAAGAACAGAGACGTGCAGAAAGCAGGAATGCAGCAGACACATTTATGAGTGCAGACCGCAGGCATACAATGTGGGATGTATGAAGCCATGGATGAATTATGAACCAAGGTCTCTGAAGGAAATCCTGAGCTTTAGAGAGAAGGCTGAGGCAGGAAAATAGCATCTCCACCGATGATATAAAGCAAGTCAGAGTGGAACAGCATTTGATACACATCAGTATCCACAAAAAATGTGGCTGAAAATAAGGCGGTAGTTTAACCGAATCAAGTAAGTCCCCTGTTTCCAGTGCGAAAAGCAATAAGCAGTGGGTGGGGACTTGCTTGTATCAGGAGGAGTGTAAGCTCCTTCTGATAAACTGCGGAGCAGTTATTCGGTTATGAGCAAGTAGCGAAGCGGATTGCGAATATCCGCTTGACCGGGCAAAACCTGTGCAGAAAAATGTTTCATGTTTGTGGAACGTACAGCAAATTTTTCGTAGAGGATAAGGCACAGAATGCAGGTTCAAGTCCTGCCCGCCTTATGCGATTGAGATAGCTCAAAAGAAAGGAGCGGCAGCGATGGAACAGATCATCGAAAGCGAGCGGTATGCGTGTGTCAGAACAGGGATGTGGAAGAAAAGATGTAAAGTTGTGATTGGAAAACAGGATGTAGGAGAATAAAAGAAAAACGGACGCTGTGTTTCAAAGATGAAGCAGTGTCCGTTTTTTACTATATGTAAGATACCGGGGTCAAAGGGGTCAAAAAGCCTTTTGACCCCAACATCTATTTAAGAAAAGTTGACAGTTGAAAAATTATCCAAAATACTCTCCCGCCAGTTCCTTAAACGCCGGCAGTGCCCGCTCAATTTGTGCAGTGGTAACGCAGTACGCGATCCGTACGAATCCCGGTGCACCGAAGTCATCGCCGGGTACAAGAAGAAGTTCGTGTTTTTTCGCTTTCTCACAGAATGCATACGCGTCCGGTTCCGGAGTTTTCATGAAGAGATAGAAAGCGCCGTCCGGGTGAACGCAGGTGAAGCCGTAGGCGGTTAATGAATCATACAGCAGATCGCGGTTTTTCTTGTAGACCGAAAGATCCGAAACCTGTCCTGCGCATTTGGCGATGACGTGTTGGATCAGGCTTGGTGCGCAGACGAAGCCGAGGGCGCGTCCGGCACCGCAGACGGCTGCGTAGATGGTTCTTGCATCATCGACCTCATCCGGAACGAGAACGTAGCCGATACGCTCGCCCGGCAGGGAGAGGGATTTGCTGTAGGAGTAGCAGACCAGCGTGTTTTTGTAATATTTTGTCAGATACGGAACTTCCACGTCTCCGTAGACAAGCTCGCGGTACGGTTCATCAACGATCAGATAAATCGGATGGCCGTATTCGGCAGATTTTGCTTCCAGAAAAGCAGCGAGCTTCTGAATGCTTTCTTCTGTGTAGACAACGCCGGACGGATTGTTCGGGGAATTGACGAAAACACCTTTGGTGTGCGCTGTGACAGTGGCCGAGAGGCGGTCAAAGTCGATCTGGAACGTGGAAGAATCAGCCGGCGTTTCGATCATGGCTGCGCCTGCAGATTCGATGAAAACACGGTATTCCGGAAAGTACGGGGTAAATACGATATACTCGTCGCCCGGAACGGTTAAAGCGCCAAGGACGATGCGGAGCGAAGCGGCTGCACCGCAGGTCATATAGAAGTTGTCAGCGTGGAACGTGGTACCAAAGCGTTTGTTCAGGTCGGCTGCAACGGCGGCGCGGGTATCGGCATCGCCCTGCGCGGAGGTGTAGCCGAAGAGATAGTAATCGTCTTTGGAATCGAGCAGCTCCTTGATGGTCTCATGAACGGAGGCCGGAGCCGGCACGTTTGGGTTTCCGATACTGAAATCAAAGACGTTTTCTGTGCCGATCTCGGCAGCGCGTTTTTTACTGTATTCGAAAATCTCGCGGATTACCGATTTTTTTGTGCCGAGAGTTACCATTTTTTCTGAAATCATGTGTCAATCCTCCTGAAGTAAATTGTTTGCCGCTGTTTTAAATGAACTGTAAATATTATTCTTTTTTCTGCTTTTTCCTTATTTTAGCAGACAAAGACTGAATTGTAAATGCAGCATTTTCGGTCTCATGCTCCCGCAGGCTGAAAAGATGGCGGAAGCAGACCACGAGCGATACCAGCAGACTGCCGAGCCGCACGGACGGAAGAAATCGGGAAATTTGTGCGGCGACGGCAAACCCGGAGAACGAAACGATCGAGCGCAGATTGTGTGGCTGGATAATGAGAATCAACGAAAACGTCAGATAAAACGCCGCCAGAAGAAGCGCCGGCCGCAGATCCGGCAGGAGGCCGAGCAGCACGCCGAACGAGACAGAGATCGCCTTTCCGCCTTTCGCAGGCTGCAGAAACGGCCATGCGTGTCCGGCCACCGGGGCGAGCAGAATCAGGGCGAAAATCCAGGAACCCATCGAAACAGCGGAACTGTGCGCCGCCAGAAATACCGGCAGAAATCCCTTCCCGATATCGCACAGGACGCAGAGCAGTCCAATCCGCGGTCCGGCCACTGAAAAGGCGTTGAAGGCACCGGGATTCTGATCTTCATTCACAGTTCGGACATCCACGTGGCAGAAGTATTTTGGAATCAGGTACGAATACAGTACGCTGCCCGAGAGGTACCCGAAGAAACTATAAAACAAATAAGCAGTAAGCATCATAAGCAGTTACTCCGAAACTAATTTTTCCAAAAGGTGTGTAATTGACGTTCCCGCCTGCGGATGGCTGTTTTTTCGCTGGGCATCGCGCATCGCAATCTGACGTGCATCATCGCAGGCAAGCGAAATACCGGCCTCTGCCAGCTCTTTCTGATGTGCGCCGGTCACGGACATTCCGCGTGAGACAAAAAAAGCACGGTTTTTTGTTTCGCAACCCGGAATCGGATCAGTGTGGACGAGCGGAACGCGCCGCACAGCGGCCTCGGTACTGCTTAAGCCACCGGGCTTTGTAAACAGCACATCGGCAGCGGCCATATATTCCGCAACGTGGCGTGTAAAACCGATGATATGTACATTTGGGTTCTTATGGAACTGCAGCCGGAGCGAACGCATCCGTTTTTTATTATTTCCGCAGATGATCACAGCCTGTTCGCCGTTTTCCAGCCGGGAAACAAGTTCATGTGCGAGCAGATGCACTTTGCCGAATCCCATACTGCCGCTCATGACGAGAAACAGCGGAGCATTCTCGGGAAGACCGAGATGGCGGCGCACATCCTCTTTGGATGCAGGGCGCGCAAATGCGGGCCGCACCGGAATACCGAGAGGAAGCAGTTTTTCTTCCGGGATACCGCAGGATGCAAACTCCGGGATCAGATCCTTGTGCGGAACCACATAGTAATCGCAGTTCGTCTCTTCCCAGAACGGAATGCACGCGTAATCGGTGGCAACGGCAACGCAGGGAATCGTCAGCCGCCCTTTCTGTTTCATCCAGGTCAGTGTTTCCGCCGGATAAAGATGTGTGGTGACAACGGCATTAAAATGGTTTTGATCAATATAATCTGCAAGCACATTTCCAAGCCGCGCATTTGCATAGTAAACGGGGGATTTCCAGGGAAATTTCCGTACCAGCTCACCAAGCTGATAGAGTGCGCCGAAGCCGGCCGGAAAAACGGAGACGAGCTTCACATAAGCTCCGCCGACCAGTGCGGAGGTATGCTTTCGCCCGAGGCTCATCAGATCCAGAACCTCGGCTTCGTGGTGATAAAAATTCAGACTTTCTTTTAATGCAGAGGCCGCAGCATTGTGGCCACCGCCGGTATTGCAGGATAAAATCAGTACCTTCATAAGAAAAACTCCATTCTTTTGTTGTATCTCCGAAAGAAACAGGATCACGAGATTTTTCAGACACGCTCTAGTATAGAACTCTGTTATATTTCGGGCAATCCACAAAAGGAGAAAAGTGTCTGATATAACAGGAAGGCGACAGGCAGCAGAAATATCGGGGAGACGCAGACGGAGCATTCACCTGCGGATCAAGATTTTGAGAGAAAGGAAAACGACTGGTGCCTGAAAAAAAATTGGTAAAATAGAATAAAACTGAAAGAAAAAGAAACAAAAAACAGGATAAAATGCTGAAAAATCAATTGACATCCCATCCAAAACTTCGTATCATAGAGACAGAATGGGGCGCGTTCGGAAAGCGATCTGCGAACCAGAAAATACAGGAGGTAAGCTTAAAATGGGTAAATGGCAGAGAAGTCTTTACCAGCCGGTTCTGCCGCTGGGAAAAGACGGAAAAAGGGTAACAGGAAGCGCGGAACATATCGCACTTTCCAGAAAAGCAGCAGGCGAGGGTATGGTTCTGGTGAAAAACGAGAACGAGACATTGCCGCTCGCAAAAGGCACAAAAGTAGCTTTATTTGGAAAAGGAACGATTGATTACGTAAAAGGCGGCGGCGGAAGCGGTGACGTTACCGTTGCGTATATCCGCAACTTCTACGAAGGCATGAAGATCAAAGAGGCCGAGGGGGAGGTTTCTCTGTTCCATGAACTTCCGGAATTCTATGAGAAAAATGTAAAAGAACAGTATGCTGCAGGCGCTGTACCGGGCATGACAAGAGAGCCGGAAGTACCGGACGAGCTGGTACAGAAAGCAAAAGCATATACCGATACCGCAATCATTACCATCTGCCGCTTCTCCGGCGAGGGCTGGGACCGCAAATGCCAGATCACCGAGGAAGGCTATGAGCTGTTTGAGGATGAGAAAAAACAGATCGAGCTGAGCGCCAGCATCTTCGAAAACGGCGACTTCTGCCTGACAAACGGCGAAGCAGCCATGGTAGAAAAAGTAAAAGCAAACTTTAAAAATGTCATCGTTGTCATGAACGTCGGCGGTATGGTTGATACCAGCTGGTTCAAAGACTGCAAAGAGATTCCGGCGGTGCTGATGGCATGGCAGGGCGGCATGGAAGGCGGCCTCGCGGCAGCGGACGTTGTAACAGGCGACGTCAACCCATCCGGTAAACTGGTTGATACCTACGCAGCAACCCTCGAGGATTATCCATCCACCGAGAACTTCCATAAATCCGTTTATTACGTGGATTACAACGAGGATATCTACGTTGGCTACCGTTATTTCGAGACGATTCCTGGCGCAGCGGAGAAGGTCAATTATCCGTTCGGCTTCGGCCTTTCCTACACCAGCTTTGAGACAGAAGTTCTGGGTGCAGAAGAGAAGGATGGAAAGATTGTTGTAAAAGCATCTGTTACCAACACTGGAAAACGTGCCGGAAAAGAAGTTGTACAGCTCTACTACGGCGCACCGCAGGGCAAGCTTGGCAAACCGGCCAAAGAGCTCGGCGCTTACCGGAAAACAAGACTGCTGCAGCCAGGCGAGACACAGAGAGTCGTTCTTTCCTTTACAGTGGAAGATATGGCATCTTTTGATGACCTTGGAAAGGTTGCAAAATCTGCCTATGTTCTTGAGGCAGGAAGCTACGTCTTCTACGTTGGAAACAATGTAAGAGATGCGAAGAAACTGGACTTCACCTACGATCTGGCAGAGGCAAAAGTGACTGCACAGTACACCAGCCTTGCCGCTCCGCATAAGCTGGAAAAACGTCTCCTTGCGGATGGAACCTACGAAGCGCTTCCGACCGATAACGGCCCTGTCGAGGAAGAAGGACTGGAGCGTCAGGATAAGCTGACTCTGGAAGGCTTCCTCCCGGCAGTCAAAGCACAGGAGAGAAAGAGCTTTGGCGAGCTTATGGAAGCAGCAAAGACGAATCCGAACCTGATGAATGTGGTCGAAGGAAAAGAAACGCTCGACGAGTTTGTAGATAAGCTTCCGACAGAAGCACTTATTCATCTGCTCGGCGGTCAGCCGAACACAGGAGTTGCCAACACGTTTGGCATGGGAAATCTGCCTGAGTACGGCATCCCGAATATCATGACCGCAGACGGACCGGCAGGCCTTCGCATTCAGCCGCAGTGTGGCGTCAACACGACCGCATGGCCGTGTGCAACATTGCTTGCCTGCACCTGGGATCCGGAGCTGATCGAAGAGATCGGTAAAGCCGGCGGAGAGGAAGTCAAAGAAAACAATATCGGCATCTGGCTGACCCCGGCTGTCAACATTCACAGAAGCCCGCTCTGCGGAAGAAACTTCGAGTATTATTCCGAGGATCCGCTTGTGGCCGGAAAATCCGGTGCGGCAATGGTACGCGGTATGCAGTCCGAGCATATCGGGGCAAGTGTGAAACACTTCTGCTGCAACAACAAAGAAACAAACCGAAAAGACAGCGATTCCCGCGTTTCCGAGCGTGCGCTGCGTGAGATTTACCTGAAAGCCTTCGAGATCATTGTAAAAGAGGCAGATCCATACACAATCATGTCGTCCTACAACCTGATCAACGGCGTTCAGGCATCTGAGAACAAGGATCTTTTGACCGGTATTCTGCGCGGTGAGTGGGACTTTAAGGGAATGGTAACGACCGACTGGTGGACCCACGGCGAGCATTACCGCGAGACAAAAGCCGGAAATGATATCAAGATGGCAAACGGATACGAGGAGCGCGTACAGGAGGCATTTGAGAAGGGATACATCACCCGCGACGAAATCGCTCTTTGTGCAAAACGAATCCTGACCATGATTCTTCGCATGGACTGATGTGGATGCATGTGAATAAATAAAGAAAAGTGTGGATAACACATAAAAAAATCGTATGCTGTTGTGGAAAAAGCAACAGCATACGATTTTTTACTTTCCGGACAGGATTCTTTCCTGTTTACACGGCAATGATCTGTAGCAAGACTCTGGCGACCGCAGCTCACGAAAAGTCTTTTGCAGAAACGCTCCGGGAAAGAAACCTGTTTTCAGGCGGCAGCCTTCTGTAGCTCTGCCATAATCTTAAATTCCCGCACGACCATAACGATGCTGACTGATGCGGCTGCAAGGTCTGCAATCGGTGCAGTGTACATCACGCCGTCAATGCCGAAGAGATACGGAAAAATCAGCAGCAGCGGAAGCAGGAAAATAATCTGTCTCGTCAGCGAAAGAAAAATACCCTTCTTCGGTGCTCCGATTGAGGTAAAGAAGTTTGAGCTGACCGGCTGGATACCGTTCAGGAATGTGAAAAACAGGAAAATGCGGAAGTACCGCTCTGCAAAATGCAGGTACTCTTCTGAACCGGAACCAAAAATGCCGATAATCTGGCGCGGAAAGAGCTGGAAGCAGAGGAAGGCGACGATGGAAATGGCAGTCGCCGCAAAAACTGCTTTTTTATAGGCGTCCTTCACGCGGTCATATTTCTGTGCACCGAAGTTGAAGCTGACAATCGGCTGAAGTCCCTGGGAAATGCCGATGACAAAGGAGAAGAACAGCATATTCACCTTTGAAATAATACCGGCGCATGCAAGCGGAATGTCGCTTCCATAGACGGAATTGGAGCCGTAGTAGGTCAGTGTGTTGTTCATAACGATCTGAACAACCATCATTGCCACCTGGTTGAATGCCGGAGTTGCACCAAGCGCAGCGATCCGTGCCCAGCAGGCTATTTTCGGCTTCAGATCGGAAAGAGAAAGCGGCAGCGTTTTAAAACCGCGCAGATAGAAGACAACGAGCGCGAACGATAAAATCTGTCCGGTGATCGTGGCGAGCGCTGCACCTGCCATGCCCATGTGGAAAACGAAGATGAACAGCGGGTCGAGAATCGTGTTGACGATCGCGCCGATCAGGTTACACAGCATGGAAAATTTCGGGCTGCCATCCGCGCGGATCAGGTTGGAGCCGCCGATTGTGATGATCAGAAACGGGAATCCGATGGAGGTAATTCTGGTGTAAGTACAGGCATAATCAATGACATCCGGCGTTGCACCAAAGAGAAGCATCATCGGACGCAGAAAAAGCTGAACGGCAACGCAGAGGATCACACCGAGGATTGCCAGCATGGAGATGGCATTTCCAACATAGGATTTCGCGTGCTCCGGATCCTTTCTGCCCATGCAGAGATTGAAATTTGCAGCACCGCCGATGCCGCAGAGCAGACCGATGGATGTGCAGACCATGCTGAGTGGGAACGCTACGTTGGTCGCTGCGTTTCCGAGCACGCCGATGCTGTGACCGATAAAGAGCTGGTCTACCATGTTATAGAGGGCGCTGACGAGCATCGCGATGACGCTCGGAATCGCAAAACGCCGCAAAAGAGAGCTGACCGGTTCCGAGCCGAGAGGATTTTCGGAAGGTTTCATAGAGGGTATCTCCTTTCAAATGGAATAAAAATTCATCGTTTGTATCGGGTGAACATTCACGGAAAAACTCCGAGACTATACAGTATACCATAGAAAGAAAACAGAAAACAAGAGGGTGACCGTTATTTTCAGGAAGTGTAACAGAATCGTAGCAGAACACTCTGTGTTTTTAAAAAAAGGGATTGACAAAAATAAAATATTAACCTATATTGAAACAAGGTTAACAATTCAAAAGCAGAAAGAATTGGATACAAGAACCTGCGAGGAGGATTTACATTCATGAAAAAATCAAAACTTACCACAAAACAGATTGTACTGACCGGCATGATGACGGCAGTGCTTGCGGTACTGTCCATTGTGACGATTCCGCTTCCGACCGGCGTTCCGGTGACGCTGCAGACCTTTGCAATGGCATTTTGCGGCTACGTGCTTGGCTGGAAATTGGGAGGTGCATCGTCCGCTCTTTATCTGATCCTCGGCGCGATCGGCGTTCCGGTTTATGCCGGCATGAGCGGTGGATTCGGCGCTCTTCTCGGACCGGCCGGCGGCTTTATTTTCGGATTTATTCCGATGGCAATGCTCTGCGGTGCCGGAATTAAAAAAGGCTTCCCGGGCAAACCATTCGTTCTTGGAATCGCAGGTCTTGCGGTATGTCACGCATTCGGTGTGGTACAGTTTTCCATTGTAACAGGAAACACGATCCCGGCTTCGTTCCTGGCAGTTTCCGTTCCGTACATCGTAAAAGATGTGATTTCCGTTGTAGTAGCTGAAATTCTCGGTGTAGCCGTTCGAAAAGCACTGTCAGCAGCTCATGTAATGAACTACGGAACCGCAGCATAATCACAGAGCGTTTCTGAAAAACCAAAAGATAAAAACAAGAGACAGGCATCCTGACAATCTGCCAGGTGTCTGTCTTTTTCTGTTTTGTCAAGCGGATATTCGCAATCCGCTTCGCTACTTGCCTGATTCGGTTAAAGTATTCCGCAGCAGCAGCGGTTATTTGAAAAAACGTGCAAAATGCATTTCATACAGTTTCAAAATTTTAATGAATTCCTAAGAAAGAGGCAAGAAGGCGTTAAGGGAGATATGGTAGGATAGAAAGCAGGAAAGAACAACAAAGGGGTTTGAAACTATGAGAAAAAGAACACGAAAACACCGGGGAACAGCGGGAAAAATGGTTGGAGGTTTTCTGGCATTTTTCTGCCTGATCCTGCTGATGGCCGGAATGTTCTGGGCAATCCAGGGATATGTTTCCTATCAGAAGGCAGTGAAGGAAAAGCCGCTCGCGCAGGCGGTAGAGGAAATCAGAAGCGAAGCACAGTGGGTTCCCCTGAAACAGGTGCCGGAGCTGTACAAAAAAGCGGTGCTTGCTGTCGAGGATCACCGGTATTACACACATCACGGGATAGACTGGATCAGCATGGCGCGCGCGGTTGTACATGACATCCGCGTGATGAAACCGGAGCAGGGAGGCAGTACTATCACACAGCAGCTGGTAAAAAACATGTATTACGATCAGAATAAGACACTTGCCAGAAAAGCGGCAGAGGCGTGGACAGCACTCTATGTGGAACGACAGCTCTCCAAGGAAGAAATTCTGGAGCTGTACATCAACACTATTTATTTCGGGGATGGCTATTACGGACTCAAAGAAGCATCGCGTGGTTATTTCGGAAAAGAGCCGCAGGATCTGACCGACAGCGAAGCCGTTCTCCTCGCCGGAATCCCGAATGCACCGTCCGCCTACGCACCGTCGCGCCACGCGGATCTGGCGCTGCAGCGGGAAAAGCAGGTGCTGGCGGCAATGGTAAAATATGGATACCTGGAACAAAGTGAGACGGACAGCCTGCTGTGGGATGCGGCAGCCGATCCGGTTCTGGCACGATAGAAAGAAAAGTGAGGAAAAAAGAATGGGAAAACTGATCAGACTGGGGGCAACAGCGCTGTCCATGATTGGAATTTTGGTGATGATTCTCTGTGTGCAGGCGGCGATTTTATTTGTGAGGCTGTGCATCCGAAGAAAGCAGAAAAAAATTGAGCTGAAATAAGAGAAGGAAAAATGTGAGCAGAATTGCCGGAAGAAAAACGGTGATTCTGCTCGCGTTTTTTTCTGTGAGCAATCCGATTGCGTTTCCGCCGGGAAAAAGGTATAATGAAAAACAGGCAAAAAAATGGTAAAACAGACAGCTTTTGAGGAAAAATAAATGGAACAGAAAGACAGCGCAGAACGGATTTTAAAACAGATTCCCTATGAGATCGTGTATTCCGCCCGTAAAACGCTCGCCGTCCAGGTCAAAGCGGATGGAAGCGTGGTGGTGCGCGCACCGAAACGGATGGCAAAATACAAAATCGAAGCATTCTTAAAAGAAAAACAGGATTGGATTCACACACACCGGGAAAAAGCGTTGGCGGCCGCAGAGCAGAAAGCAGCGAACCGTCTGACGGAAGCAGAACGAAAAGCGGCGGTTAAACGTGCGGCGCAGATGCTGGCGGAAAAGACGGCACATTTTGCAAAAGAGATGGGCGTAACGTATGGCAGAATCACAATTCGTGAGCAGAAAACCCGCTGGGGCAGCTGCAGCAGCGCCGGAAACCTGAACTACAACTGGAAGCTGGTGCTGATGCCGGAGCACGTGATGGATTACGTCGTTATCCACGAGCTGGCGCACCGGAAAGAGATGGACCATTCCGCGCGGTTTTACGCGGTGGTGGCACAGCAGATGCCCGATTACAAAGTGTGGCAGAGCTGGCTGAAGGAGCATGGAAGAGAGTACTGAAAAAGAGAGGCAAAACAAATGATACTGACCGAAGAAAAAACATATATCATCAATGTGACGGAAGTCGATACCGACGCAGAGCTCGGTTTAAATAAGAAAGATATTATGATCAAATACACGAATCTGGAGCTGCTGCACGCGGTTCTTGCAAGCACGATGCCGTACGGCCGTCTGTCGGCGCGCTACCGCGGAAAACGGAAGGCGGAGCTGCAGTCACGGATTGCGATGGTGGAGAGTGTGCTCGAAACACGCGGCGACCAGCTGACAAAAGCGGAGCAGATTATGTATCTCGACACGGCGGAGCGCAGTGCAATCTGTCATTATCTCGGCATCATCTACACGCGGCTGATTGCGCAGAAGCTGTACGGAATTGACTGTATGGTACCGCTGAACCTGATCGAGCAGCCGGGGGAGAAAAAATTTGTAAAATACAACGGTGCATACCGCCAGGATCTGATCGGATACGGAAAGCAGAACGCATGGAGCGTCTGGGAGCCGGTCGGCAGGAGCGAGAACAGCCAGGCGGCCTTTGGAAACGGATGCCGGGCGGCGTCGGAGATCGAGAAGATCAATGAAAATCCGCTGGCGAAGAGCGCGGCGTGCATGACGTATTACGAGAGAGGCTATCTGAATGCCGTTGTAAAAGAGCCGGAGCGGACCGGGGACGGGACACTTTGGTTTCCAGAGGAGAATTATTTCAAAGCATATTATCAGCCGCTTTTCGAGCTGTTTGCGGACGAACAGCCGGGTGAGCTGTACGGAAGCAGCGGCGGCTTTGAACTGGAGCTGACTCTGCCGTGGACGGAGGAAGGAAAACGCGGCTTCCGCCATCTGCAGATCGGAACGGATCAGGTGACGATTGCATTGATGCGGGAAGGGAAGTACGATCAGATCTTAAAGCGGATGGAAAACGTTTTGGATTTATCAAAAGAGTGCAGATTCTGCGGGGAAGATGGCATCTGGGTAGGCGCAGAGTAAAGGTCATCGGAAGTGCCGAAGCTGCCGGGGATGATGGTACACAGATTCTGTGTGGGAAAAGCGAAAAAGAAAGGACAAGAGCAATGGCAAAAAAAATGGAAACTCCAAAGGACGAAGGGCTGCAGGGGAATGAAACGATAGAGGAAGCAATTCTGGGACTGCAAAAGGAGCCGACGCCGGAACTGCTGGCACATGTGCTGACGGTAATCCGCCGCAGAATGAAAGAGGGCGGACAGGCGATTCTTTCCGTGGAACCGCCATCCGGCGACGATCAGATCCGGATCGGAACGGTAAAGAGCGCAGACGGAAAAGTCTGGTGGGCCGCGTTTACGAGCTTTGATGAGGAATTAAAGGGGAGCAGCAGCGTGAAATCTACGTTTCTCGTGAGTCTGGAACAGCTGATCCACATGGCATCCGAAACAAAGGAGATCAGCGGTGTGATTTTCAATCCGTGGAACCGCACGATCATGCTGGATCATACGCTGCTTTCGATTATCATCGGAGAAGAGAATGCAGGACATTGATATCATATTTCACTTGGCCAGATTACGATGCTGCTCACAATCAACTTCGATTACGGATTGCGTGGGTGATGATGCTGAGAGAAAAAAAGAAAATAGCATAAAATAGCGGAAGGTGGATCTAAGGCACAAAGCACAGGAGGGAAAGATATGGGGTATCGAAAGGTGTATCGTACGGTAGATGAACAGACTACAAAAAAGATGGTAAAGATGCTGCAGCGTCATGGAATCATGGCTTATGGAAAAAGCGAAGGAGCCGGAGAAATTCTGCAGATTACAACTGGAATACCGTATCAGGGACGCGTTGTTTATGTGAAGGAAGAGCAGGCAGAGGAGGCAAAAAAACGGATTGCCGACTGGGAGAAAAAAGGGGAATTTCCTGAGCCGCTCCGAACACAGTCCCATACGCCAAAAGCAAGAATTGCAGCTCTGATCTGGGTTATTATTATTGTTATGGGGATTTTATTTAACATAGGGTTCAGTATGTTCCGGTGAACAAAAGGGAGGTTTTACAAAATGGAAGGTTTTCAGGTAACAGAAATCGGAGAAAAAATTTACTGTATTCTTGACGCGGGAAATTCGTCATTCTATGTGGTAGAAGGAGAAGAGAAAGCGGCTGTGATTGATACCGGCATCACAGCAGGCGCAAAGATTCTGCCGGTGATAAGGGAGTTGACAGATAAGCCTCTGCTGCTGGTTATCACGCATGCGCACCCGGATCACATGTATCATATCGATGAGTTCAACGAGGTTTACATGTGCCACGACGAAAAGAAGATGGACCCGGAGACGCTCAGCGTACTGACAGCGGGAAAATTAAAACCGTGGGAGGAGATTCATGACATCCGTACCGATTCCGTGATTCCGCTCGGCGGCACAGAGCTGGCCGTCTGTCAGACACCGGGCCATACGCCGGGCAGTGTTGTCGTGCTGGAGACGAAACAGAATTACCTGTTCACCGGAGATGCGATCGGAAGCGGCTGCGGTGTCTGGATGCAGGTGCCGGGCGGAACGAGCCTGGAAGAGTATTACGATGGTCTGGTTGGTCTGATGGCGTGGCTGGTGAAAAAGGGCGGCCGCATGAAATTCTTCGGCGGTCATCACACGCAGGTGTTTGAATCGACGGCGCATCCGGTTTACAATCCGCTCAGCCTCGGCGTTCTCGCAGATCTCATCGACCTTGTGGATCAGGTGATCCACGGCGAAAACCTAGGACGGCCAAGCAATGCGAAGCCGTTTTCGAAAGAACAGGTCCGCTACGCGTCGTACGGCCGCGCAGAAATGCAGTACTGTGCATCGCGGATTCACCGAAAATAAGCGCGTGAAATCTTAAAACTTCCATAAGAAGAAAGGTTTTTGCCCGCGGCGGCTTGACAAAATAAAAAAACGCGATTATGATAAATGCAGTTTCTATTCCAACAGAAAAAGAAAAGGTTATGAGGAAGAGGAGTACATGGCAGGCCCCAAAAGAGAGGACGGTTCACCGGCTGAAAGGCTGTCCGGGAAGGTGGTCATGGAAGGTAGCTTCTGAACCGGAGAGCTGAAAAGCACAGAAGATGTGATGATTAGGTTCTCACGCATGAGTCACGTTACAGACTCCGAAACGAGATACAAATTAAGGTGGTACCGCGGAATTTTCGCCCTTTGCATGCATGTTATGTGTATGTGAAGGGCGTTTTTGATTTAAGACAAGCCTCTGCGGGAATAAATACCACAATACACCAAACATAAAAGGAGGATCTCATGAGCAAAGAACTCGCAAAGACCTACGATCCGAAAGGACTCGAGGACAGACTGTATCAGAAATGGCTGGATAAAGGATATTTCCACGCCACTGTAAACCCGAACAAAAAACCGTTTACCATTATGATGCCGCCTCCGAACGTAACCGGACAGCTTCACATGGGCCATGCACTCGACAACACCATGCAGGATATTCTCTGCCGTTTCAAACGGATGGAGGGATATGAAGTCCTCTGGCAGCCGGGAACCGACCATGCGGCGATTGCAACCGAGGTAAAGGTTACCAATATGCTCAAAGAGCAGGGCATCGACAAAGATGAAATCGGACGCGAAAAATTCCTGGAGCATTGCTGGGAGTGGAAAAAAGAGTACGGCGGACGCATCAACAGCCAGTTAAGAAAGATCGGCTCCTCCGCAGACTGGGAGAGAGAACGCTTCACCATGGACGAGGGATGCTCCAAAGCCGTAGAAGAAGTATTCTGCCGTCTGTATGAAAAAGGATGGATCTACAAAGGAAGCCGCATCATCAACTGGTGCCCGGTATGCCAGACTTCCATCTCCGATGCAGAGGTTGAATATCAGGAGCAGGCAGGCCACTTCTGGCACATCAACTACCCGGTAGTTGGAGAAGAAGGCCGCTTCGTAGAAATCGCAACGACCCGTCCGGAGACTCTGCTCGGCGATACTGCCGTAGCTGTCAATCCGGAGGATGAAAGATATACAGATATTGTAGGAAAAATGCTGAAGCTTCCGCTGACCGACCGTGAGATCCCGGTTATCGCAGATGCTTACGTAGACAAAGAGTTCGGAACCGGATGCGTAAAAATCACACCGGCACACGACCCGAACGATTTTGAGGTAGGAAAACGCCACAACCTCGAAGAGATCAACATCTTAAACGATGACGGAACCATGAACAACAAGTGCGGCAAATACGCCGGCATGGACCGCTACGAGGCAAGAAAAGCCATGGTAGAGGATCTCGAGAAGCTTGGCCTTCTTGTAAAAGTAGTGGATCACGTTCACAACGTAGGAACCCACGACAGATGTAAGACAACCGTAGAGCCGATGATCAAACCACAGTGGTTTGTAAAAATGGCGGATATGGCTGCCGCTGCCAGCGAAGCAGAGAAGAACGGGGAAGTAAACTTCATCCCGGATCGTTTCAGCAAGATTTATCAGAACTGGCTGAACAATATCCACGACTGGTGTATTTCCCGTCAGCTCTGGTGGGGTCATCGTATCCCGGCCTATACCTGTGATGACTGTGGCGAGATCACGGTTGTAAGAGGCGGAATGCCGGAAAAATGCCCGAAATGCGGCAGCACCCATCTCACTCAGGACCCGGATACCCTGGACACCTGGTTCAGTTCTGCTCTGTGGCCGTTCTCCACGTTAGGATGGCCGGAGAAAACACCGGAATTTGATTACTTCTATCCGACGGATGTTCTCGTAACCGGATATGACATCATTTTCTTCTGGGTTATCCGTATGGTATTCTCCGCACTGGAGCAGACCAAACAGGTTCCGTTCCACCACGTACTGATTCACGGACTCGTTCGTGACTCCCAGGGACGCAAGATGAGTAAATCCCTCGGAAACGGTATCGATCCGCTCGAAGTCATTGACAAATACGGTGCAGATGCTCTCCGTCTGACTTTGATGACCGGTAATGCACCTGGAAACGATATGCGTTTCTACTGGGAGCGTGTAGAAGCCAGCCGTAACTTCGCAAACAAAGTATGGAACGCTTCCCGTTTCATCATGATGAACCTGGAAAAAGCAGAAGTTCCGTCTGAAATGCCAAAAGACAAACTGACACTGGCAGATAAATGGATTCTTTCTAAGGTAAACACGCTGGCAACGGAAGTAACGGACAACATGGACCGCTACGAGCTCGGCATCGCCGTACAGAAGGTTTACGACTTTATCTGGGAGGAGTTCTGCGACTGGTACATCGAGATGGTAAAACCGCGTCTGTACAGCGAGACCGACGAGACGAAGGGCGCTGCACTGTGGACCTTAAAAACCGTTCTCGGCAATGCACTGAAACTGCTGCATCCGTTCATGCCGTTCATCACAGAGGAAATCTACTGCACGCTGAATCCGGAAGAGGATTCCATCATGATCGCTGCATGGCCGAAAGAGACCGAAGACTTTGCATACGCAGAGGATGAGGCAGCTGTTGAGATGATGAAAGAGGCCGTAAGAAGCATCCGTGGTGTACGCACCAGCATGAATGTACCGCCGTCAAAGAAAGCAAGCGTATTCGTTGTAACCGAAGATGCTGCTGTACAGGAAACCTTCAAAAATGGTGCTGTATTCTTCGGAACTCTGGCAGGAGCAAGCGAAGTTCACGTACAGGCAGATAAAGCCGGCATTGCAGACGATGCGGTATCTGCAGTGATCCCGCAGGCAACGATTTATATTCCGTTTGCCGAGCTGGTTGACCTCGAAAAAGAGATCGCCCGTCTCGAAAAAGAGGAGGAGCGTCTGACAAAAGAAATCGCACGTTCCAACGGCATGCTTGGAAACCCGAACTTTATTAACAAAGCTCCGGAGGCAAAGGTTCAGGCAGAGAAAGAAAAACTGGCGAACTATCAGCAGATGATGGAGCAGGTTCAGACAAGATTGGAGCAGCTGAAAAAATAAATGAAAAAAGGAAAAAAACTGCATGGAAACAAGGAAACCGTAGTGAAAGTCTGCAACTGGCTCTCTTTACCACTGCAGGCCCTGGGATGCTGTATTCTGTATCTGGTGATTGAAGCATTTTCCCGCCATTCGCTGGCATCTGCATGGAGCTACATGGTGGAAAGCCCATGGGTCTTTTTGTACAATGCATTTTTGATCTTCACTACCTTTATGGTAGTTTATCTGTTCCGCAGACGTGTGCTGGTGCGGCTCATCATGAGCAGCTTCTGGCTGCTGCTCGGCATCATTAACGGTGTGATTCTGGCAAACCGCGTCACGCCGTTTACCGGACCGGACTTGCGGAATTTAAGCGACGGCGCAAAGGTCGTGACGAAGTATCTGTCGAAAGGTACCATGATCCTCGTCGTAGCAGCCCTTGTGGCATTATTGGCATTTTTTGTATGGGTCTGGATCAAAGGACCGAAATTTCAGGGGAAAATCCGCTGGTATCTGAATGTGCCGTTGATTGCTCTGGTAATTGTACTCTTTACGGGAGCAACAAATCTGGCGCTTGCAAAGCGTGTGCTTTCCAGCTATTTCGTCAACATCGCATTTGCCTACCAGGATTACGGCTATCCGTACTGTCTGGCAGTCACCCTGTTTGATACGGGAATTTCAGAGCCGAACGGCTATTCCGAACAGCTCGTGAAACAGATTGAGACGAGTGAAGGCGAACAAAAAGAGGATGATACGGTAAAACCGAATATTATCTTTTTGCAGCTGGAGTCCTTTTTCGATCCGGAGCTGGTTAATTTCCTCAACATTTCCGAGGATCCGATCCCGTATTACCGGCAGCTGATGAAGGATTATTCTTCCGGTTATCTCCGCGTGCCGGTGGTGGGAGCCGGAACAGCAAACACAGAGTTTGAAACTATTTCCGGCATGAGCCTCCGGTATTTCGGAGCGGGTGAGTATCCGTACAAATCGGTGCTTTCAGAGGAGACGTGTGAGAGTGCGCCGTATGTTTTAAAGAATCTTGGCTATGCGACCCATGCGATCCACAACAATGAAGCAAACTTCTATTCCAGAAGAAGTGTGTTCTCACGTCTTGGTTTTGATACCTTTACCTCGGAGGAATATATGCCGGATATCTCGGATGTGACGGCGACAGGATGGGTAAAAGACCATATTCTGACAAAAGAGATCATAAAAACGCTCGATGCGACAGACGAACCGGATTATATCTATACGATTTCGGTACAGGGCCACGGTGATTATCCGACAGAGCCGGTGCTTGACGATCCGGAGATTACAGTGACAGGCGCGGAAGACCGGGAAAAAAATAATTACTCCTGGGAATATTATGTAAATCAGATTCATGAGATGGACATATTTGTCAAAGAGCTGACGACAAAGCTTGCGGATTATCCGGAGCCGGTGGTACTTGTGATGTACGGGGACCATCTGCCAACGATGGGACTGAAAGTAGAAGATCTGGAGAACCGCTATCTGTATCAGACCGAATACGTAATCTGGGATAATATGGGACTGAAAAGAAAACAGGAAAACATTGCTTCCTACCAGATTGCAGCAGAGGTTATGAACCGTGTGGGAATTCATGACGGAACCATTTTCCGGTATCATCAGACGAGACGGAATACGAAGAATTATCAGGTGGATCTCGAGGTGCTGCAGTATGATATGCTGTATGGAAAACGGTACGTTTACGGAGAAGACGGAGAGACACCGTATGAGCGTGTGAAGCTGCAGATGGGTGCTTTGCCGGTAACACTGGAACGAATCGAAAAATCCGGAGAAGATACCTGGTATTTTTACGGAGAAAACTTTACGGCATCGAGCCGTGTGGAAGTCAACGAGGAGATACAGGATACCGTCTATGTCAGCCCGTCGATTCTGATGGTGCATAGTCTGACCCTGGAAGACGGTGATCAGATTACAATCGCGCAGCAGAGCAACAGCTCGACGAAGAAGGTGCTGACAAGGACAGAGCCGATGATGTATGAAGAGCCAAAAACGGTATCTACACCGACGTCGACGCCGAACCCGGACAGCACGAAAACAGATGTGACGCAGGAAAATGCCAATACGAGCACTGCGCCGCAGGATGAACTGACGGCAGCGCCGTCCGGTGCGCCGGAGGGCGAAGGCGACAAGATTGAGCCGTCAAAAACAGAAAACAGCGATAAACCGGCCGAAGACGGCGGTCTGCAGAATTAAAAAGAGTGTCCGAAAGATCATACAGTGGGGCGGATTTTGACGTCCCACTGTATCTTTTTACGGGGAAAGTCGAAAAGTCGGGACAAAATTTTGAAAATTGCTATGGACATATCCGGTCACTCGATTATAATGATACTAGTACATCGTTTTCGAAATAACTATACCACTCACTTGTCTGCAAATCCGATTGCACAGGCATAAAAGCCTCGGCGTAGCCCGCTACGCCTACATTTTTATACCTGCACACTCGAATCTGCATCCTGCGTGATTGGTATAGTTATTTACGAAACGATGTACTAGGGTCTGAAAGCAGCCCTAAAATACTGAAGAATGGTGAAATAAAGTGAATTATACAGAAGCAGTTGATTATATCGAAACAATACCGAAATTTACGGTGAAGCATCCGCCGGAACATACGAGGGAGCTTCTTTCGCGCCTTGGGAATCCGCAGGAAGGGATCAAAATTATCCATGTGGCGGGCACGAACGGAAAGGGAAGCGTCTGCGCGTACTTGAATGCGATGCTGCTTGCAGGCGGCAAAAAGACAGGACTTTTTACCTCCCCGCACCTTGTACGCATCAACGAGCGGTTTCAGATCAACGGGGAAGATGTGTCGGATGAGCAGTTTCTCGACGCATTTCTCAAAGTGGAAAAAGCAGCCAAAGAATACGAGGCGGAGGGCGAAGGCCATCCGAGCTATTTTGAGACGCTGTTCCTGATGGGAATGCTGATTTTCAAAGAAGCCGGCGTGGAATACCTGGTCATGGAGACCGGCCTTGGCGGACGGCTGGATGCGACAAATGTGGTCGAAAAGCCGCTGGCATGCATCATCACGTCCATCAGCCGCGACCACACCGAGTATCTCGGCGACACCCTCGAGGCGATTGCGGGAGAGAAAGCCGGCATCATCAAAGCCGGTGTCCCGGTAATCTACGACGCCAGCCAGCCAGGTCCGGCTTCTGTCATTGCCGCAAAGGCGAAAGAGATGGGAAGCCCGGCATGGCCGATGGAGCCGTCGTTCTATGAGATGAAAACACAGAGCCGCGAGGGTATCACCTTTACCTTTGCATATCCGGGCGGCGAAAAAGCAGAGCTTGCGATTCCGTACGTGGCAAAATACCAGATGATGAATGCAAGCCTTGCGTTCTACACGATGCATATTCTGCAGGACGTGCACGACATTCCTAAGAACGTGCTTGCGGAAGGCCTTTCGAAGATCAAATGGCCGTGCCGTATGGAAATGGCTGCGCCGGGCGTCATCATCGACGGCGCGCACAACGAGGACGGCATTGCACAGTTTGTCAGCACGGCAGGCTATTTTGCGAAAGAAAACGAGATCACGATTCTGTTCACGGCAGTTGCAGACAAGCACTATCATGAGATGATCGGTGAAATCTGCGAGGGCATCCATCCGTCCCATGTTGTTGCAACGCAGATCGACGGAAGCCGCGTCGTACCGGCGGAAGTGCTTGCAGAGGACTTCAGAAAAGCAGGATGCACGGATGTCTGCGCGGAACCGGAGATCGGGGCAGCGTATGAGAAGGCACTGGGCAAAAAGGGCAGCGGCATGCTGTTCTGCGTGGGTTCTCTGTATCTGGCGGGCGAACTGAAAGCATATCTTGCAAAGCGGAATGGTTAGCGAATACAGGAAGGAATTTTTTGTTTATGTTAAATTACGAAGAAGAACTGAAGAAGTTTAAACCATGTCTCGATGTGGACGAGGTGGAGGATGCGATTTACAGCCGTGATCTGACGGATGTGATCGACATTTTGAAAGAAATGATGAAAAACGACAAGCCGGAACAGGAAAACGAGACAGAAGCGGAAAAGGAAGAGTAAGGTGCCGGAATGAACTGTATGAATTGTAAATCGGTTGTGGATGTCGGAATGGAGATCTGTCCCAACTGTGGTTTTAACCTGAGAGTACAGAGAAAATGTTTTTCTCTTTCGAATATGTACTACAATCTGGGCCTCGACAAGGCAGAGATCCGGGATCTTTCCGGAGCGATCGATATGCTGCGGCGGAGTCTGAAGTTTAACAAATACAATATCCATGCGCGGAACTTGTTAGGCCTTGTCTATTTTGAGACGGGTGAAGCGGTTGCGGCGTTAAGTGAGTGGATCATCAGCAAGAATATTATGCCGGAGAATAATGTGGCGACGGAGTATATTGCGACGCTGCAGGCGGAGCAGGCGAAGCTGGATATGATCAATCAGACGATCAAGAAATACAACAGTGCGCTGAAATGCTGCCGCGAGAACAATGAGGATGTGGCTGCGATCCAGCTGCGCAAGATTCTGAACCAGAATCCGAAGCTGATCAAGGGATATCATCTGCTGGCGCTGATTTATATTCACAAGGGTGAGTATGAGAAAGCGCGGAAGATTCTGAAAAAGGCGGCGAAAATTGACAAGACGAACTCGACGACGCTTCGTTTCCTGAAGGAGGTTGATTTCCAGACGGGTACGCAGACGTCGCTGGAGCCGCGGCGGTTCGGCCGCAGGGAGCGTACGGAGGAGCAGCGCGAGGACGAGCGTGAGCGTGTGGTAAGCGGGGATACGGTGATTATTCCGCCGACGTTCCGCGAGACGTCTACAGCGGCAACGATGCTGAATATCGGTATTGGGCTGGTGCTTGGCGCACTGGTTGTGTGGTTCCTGATCGGGCCTGCGAATACGCAGCGAATTAACCGGCAGGCGGACGAGAAGGTTGTGGAATACAGCGGCAAGATGGCGAGCCAGGAGGCCCAGCTGAACCAGCTCCAGAGCCAGGTGGATTCTCTGAACGAAACGACGGCTTCTGCGCAGCAGCAGATCCAGACGGCACAGGATACGGCGGCTTCCTACGAGAACCTTTTAAAGGCTGTGGAAGCGCAGCAGCAGGGCAACACGAGCAACGCAACAAACGCACTGACCGAGGTCAACCCGGAGGTGCTTTCTGTGGACGCAAAGGCTGTGTATGACACTATTTACAAGAGCATGCAGTCGTCTATGTTCCAGGAGCTTTCGCAGTCGGGTGTGAATGCATTTGACGATGCGAATTACACTGAGGCGATTGATAAGCTTTCGAAGGCTAAGAATATCAACGACAGTGACTATACGGTGCTTAACTATCTGGCGCATGCGTATCGGCTGAGTGGGGATACCGATAATGCGATTTCGGTGTTCCAGGAGATCATCGATAAGTTCCCGGGAACCCAGAAGGCTACTAAGGCCGAGCAGCAGATTGAGGCGCTGGGGGGGACTGTGAAGACGGAGGAATAGTGAGGACGGATGCCCACGGGGCAGAATGCCGCAGGAGATGCGGCGCTGTTTCGTCGGGCTGATACCACTGACTACGCGGAGGTTGCGTGGGACGAAGGGCAAAAAAGTATAAAAGTGAGAAGATAAAACACAAAAGATGAAATTCGCTTTACGGCGAAAAATCTTTTGTGTTTTTTATTTTATGACAGGAAAGAGGGAGGATAGGAAATGGATAATCGTGTTTGGGTGAAGGATGCGGTGATGACGATTCGGCTTCCGGAAGAGGTGGATCATTTTGTGGCTGACCGGCTTCGGGAGGAGGCGGGGGAGATTTTGGTGGAGAGGAATGTGAGGGAGGTGGTGTTTGATTTTCGGAAGACGGTGTTTATGGACAGTTCGGGGATTGGACTGGTGATGGGGAGGTTTCGGGAGATGGAGCTGATTGGCGGGAAGGTGAGAGCGGTGCATGTGGGAGAGCGGATGCGGAGGATTCTGGTGATGTCGGGGGTGACGCGGGTGATTGAGGTGGAAGAGGAGAAGACGTGGAAGTAGGTTTTGGACGGGGAGTGGGCAGAAAGGGGAATGGGATGATGCGAGAAAGGATGAAAACAGAAGAGAAGATGCGGTGGAATACGATGACGCTGGAATTTGAGAGCCGTCCCTGCAATGAGAGTTTTGCGCGGGTGTCTGCGGCGGCGTTTCTGGCGCAGCTGAATCCGACGGTGGAGGAAGTGGCGGATGTCAAGACGGCGATTTCGGAGGCGGTTACGAATGCGATGATTCACGGATACCGGCAGGAAAAAGGGAAAATTCAGATGAAGTGTGTGCTGGATCTGGAGGAGAAGGTGTTTCAGGTGACGGTAAAAGATACCGGCGTCGGGATCGAAAATGTGGAGAAGGCGATGGAGCCGATGTTTACGACCTGCCCGGAGCTGGAGCGGTCGGGGATGGGGTTTTCGTTTATGGAGGCGTTTATGGATGAGCTGGAAGTAAGGTCGCATCCGGGATGGGGGACGGAAGTGGTGATGAAACGGAAAATCGGTGTGCATCCGGAAATGTAAGGGCCGGATCGGAAGTCATAGGAGTCAGAATGCATGGAACATACGCTTGCCCTGATCGAAAAGGCACACGAAGGGGATAAAGCGGCAAGGGATACACTGGCAGAGGAAAATATGGGACTGGTCTGGAGCATGGTGAGGCGGTTTGCAAACCGCGGGGTGGAGATGGAGGATCTGTGCCAGATCGGGAGCATTGGGCTGTTGAAGGCGATTGATAAATTTGATCCTTCGTTTGAAGTCTGTTTTTCGACGTATGCGGTTCCGATGATTGCGGGGGAGATCCGGCGGTTTCTGCGGTCGGAGGGGATGGTGAAGGTGAGCCGCCCGATCCGGGAACTGGCGTGGAAAGCGTATGCGGTGCGTGAGCGGCTGGAGCGGGAGAACGGGCGCGATCCGACGCTGGCGGAGATAGCGGGGGAGCTTGATGTTACCGTGGAAGAAATCGTGGAGGCGATGGAGTCCGGCGCGGAGGTGGAATCGCTGCAGAAGACCATCTATCAGGGGGAAAACCACGATATTTCTCTGATGGACCGCATTCCGGAAAAAGAGAACGGGCAGGAAAAGCTGCTGAACCGGATTTTCTTGGAAGAGCTGTTGGGACGACTGCCCGCGAAGGAGCGGCAGCTCATCTACATGCGCTATTTTCAGGACATGACGCAGGCGCAGATCGCCGGAAAACTGGGGATTTCGCAGGTGCAGGTGTCGCGGATGGAAAAGAAGATTCTGCGGCAGATGCGGATGGAAAAGATCTGACAAAAATACAAATCCGGCGGAAGGGCGCTTTTCCTGGGAAAGGCAGAGAAAAGCGCCTGAAACCCGGGCGGATAAAGGAAGAAAAGAAAGGCGAAGCGGGGAAAGGCGGCAGAAAGTTTAAAAATATTCACTGGAATATCGGAGGAAGGTGTGCTACAATGAGCGAAATACGAAGAAAGGCAGGTGGAAGAACATGGATTATCTGACAGAAAATGTGGCGGTCAATCTGAAACGGATCCGGCAGTCGAAAGGGATGAGTCTCGACCAGGCCTCAGAGCAGACCGGGGTCAGCAAGAGTATGCTCTCGCAGATCGAAAAGGGAACGGCGAACCCGTCGCTTGGCGTGCTCGGGAAGATTACGAGCGGCCTGCGGATTGAATTTCAAGAGCTGATTGCAACGCCGCTGGTGGATAGTTATCTTGTGACACCGGAGGATCTGGTTCCGACGAAAGAGCTGGAGGGGCAGTACACTGTGTGGACGTGCTTTCCGTATGAGGACACGCGGCTTGTGGAAATCTACCGCATCGACATCGAACCGGGCGGAACGTATGTGAGCGGCGGCCACGGAGAGAAAACAAGAGAGTACCTGGTGGTGACAGATGGCGTGATGACCGTGGAGTGCAATGGAAAAGAGCATGAGATCCACCTGAAGCAGGCATTCCGTTTCGAGACAGACCAGACCCACATCTACCGCAACAGAGGGACGGAGAAGACGAGCTGCATGTGTTTCTTTCTCGACTATCACTAAAAGCCGCAGAATAACAGGCTTTCTTTTTTTGAATGAACTGTTCAATATAATGGACAGAAATCCGCTGGAACATCAGAATAAAAAACAACGGATATGAAAAAAATACGGCGGAAGACGAAAAAACATCAAAAAAATAGAAAAAGCGGGTGTTAAAAAAAAAACAAAAATAAAAAACTTTTTAAAAAAAAGTAATTGACAAATATAGGGAGTGGTGCTATTGTATGGTTGTACAAAATAATAAACGAAAAACAAAGCAAAGACGCTTACCAACGAGTAGTCTTTGCTTTTTTGTTTTTTATTTAAAAAATCTTTTCAACGCTATGGGAGGATAACACTATGAGATTAAAAGACACAGGATTAACGGTTCAAGACATCAAAGACAAAGTAAACAAGTACATGATCGAGACCTACGAGCGTTTCGATTTCCTTGCAGAAACCGCAGAGGGGATGTACATGTACGACGAAAACGGAACGCCGTATCTTGACTTTTACGCAGGAATCGCCGTAAACAACGCCGGAAACAGAAACCCGAAAGTTGTTGCAGCAGCAAAAGAGCAGCTCGACGATATCATGCATACCTTCAACTATCCATACACCATCCCGCAGGCACTGCTTGCTGAGAAAGTCTGCGAGACCATCGGCATGGACAAGATTTTCTATCAGAACTCCGGTACCGAGGCGAACGAGGCCATGATCAAAATGGCAAGAAAGTACGGCATCGAGAAATACGGCCCGAACCGTTACCACATCGTAACCGCAAAGATGGGCTTCCATGGAAGAACCTTCGGTGCCATGTCTGCAACCGGTCAGCCGGGCAACGGATGCCAGGTTGGATTCGGACCGATGACCTACGGTTTCTCCTATGCACCGTACAATGATCTGCAGGCCTTCAAAGATGCATGTACCGAAAACACCATCGCCATCATGGTTGAGCCGGTACAGGGCGAAGGCGGTGTTCATCCGGCAACGAAAGAGTTCATGCAGGGACTCCGGAAGTTCTGTGATGAGAACGACATGCTGCTTCTGATTGATGAAGTACAGACCGGCTGGTGCAGAACCGGTGCGGTAATGTCTTACATGAACTACGGCATCAAACCGGATATCGTATCCATGGCAAAAGGTCTTGGCGGCGGAATGCCGATTGGCGCAATCTGCGCAACAGCTGAAGTAGCAAAAGCCTTTACCCCGGGATCTCACGGAACTACCTTCGGCGGCCATCCAGTCAGCTGTGCAGCAGCACTGGCAGAAGTCAACGAACTGATCGACCGCGACCTTGCCGGAAATGCAAAGAAAGTCGGTGATTACTTCGCAGAAAAATTAGCAAAACTGCCGCATGTCAAAGAAGTCAGACATCAGGGACTGCTGGTCGGCGTAGAGTTTGATGATACCATCAGCGGCGTAGAAGTCAAACATGGCTGCCTTGACCGCCATCTGCTGATCACAGCCATCGGAGCGCACATCATTCGTCTGATCCCTCCGCTTATCGTAACCGAGGAGGACTGCGACAAGGCAGTTGCTATCATCGAAGAAACCGTAAAAGCTCTGGAAAAATAAAGAATTCTTATAGAAACAAAGAAAATCTCATAGCGTGAAAAGAACAGGACAAGGACGTCAAAAAGCAAAGAACCATGCTTCGCCCCTGTCCTGTTTTTCTTTTCATTCTGTGAATCGGAAACAACAGGTAAAACAGAGAAATTAAATGTGAGAGGAAAACGGTATGGGACATCTGGTTATCACAATCGGCTGCGAGTACGGAGCCAAAGGAAATGCCATCGGCAGGAAAATTGCGGAGGATCTCGGAATTAAGTTCTACGACCGCGATCTGGTGGATCAGATTATTGAAGAAGTCGGAATTCCGAAAGACATCATGAACCGTGTAGAAGAGGGCGGTACGATTGCCGGAAAAGGAGCCGAGGGCGATGTCCGTGGATCCTTCTCAAAATATGCGGACCTGACCGAGCGTGCGATTCATGTACAGAAGCAGATCATCCGGAAACTGGCAGAAAAAGAGGCCTGCGTCATCATCGGACGATCCGCGGATTACATCTTAAAGGACAGCAAAGATATCAAGCTCCTCCGGGCTTTTATCTATGCACCGGATGAGATCCGCATTCAGAATATCATGAAGAGCCACAGCCTTTCCGAGAGCGATGCAAAAATTCTGCTGCTCGAGAAGGACAAACGGTATCACAAGCGTCATCTGGCGCTGACCGGCAGCAACCGCGGAGACCGGCACAACCGAGACATTCTGATCAACAGTGCATTCCTTGGTGTGGAGGGCACAGCGGAGTATCTCGAGGAACTGATTCAGAAGAAATACGGAAGCGGGGAGGAATAAGCCATGGAACAGAAAAAATCAGAATTTGACAAAGTATTAGGTGCATGGGATATTCTCGTCATCGCTTTCGGAGCCATGATCGGCTGGGGCTGGGTCGTATCCTCAGGAAGCTGGATTCAGAAGGGCGGCGTTGTCGGAGCTTCAATTGCGTTTGCGATCGGCGGTGTCATGATCTTCTTCATCGGACTGACTTACGCAGAACTGACTGCAGCGATGCCGCAGTGCGGCGGCGAGCACGTCTTCAGCTACAAGGCAATGGGCCAGAACGGTTCGTTCATCTGTACCTGGGCGATTATTTTAGGATACGTCAGTGTTACGTGTTTCGAGGCGTGCGCCTTCCCAACCATCATCACATATCTGTGGCCGGGATTCCTGAAAGGCTATATGTACAGCGTGGCAGGATTTGATATCTATGCTTCCTGGGTAGCCGTAGCCGTTATTGTAGCGTTCCTCATCACACTGATCAATGTGCTGGGCGCAAAAACAGCAGCCGTCCTGCAGACGGTCCTTACCTGTATCATCGGCGGCGCTGGTATCCTTCTGATTGTGGCATCCGTGATCAACGGAGATTCCAGCAATCTGCAGGGACAGATGTTCGTCGGCGAGAGCACCGGAACGATGTTCCAGAACATCATCAAAGTTGCTGTTGTTACCCCGTTCTTCTTCATCGGCTTTGACGTTATCCCGCAGGCCGCAGAGGAAATCAACGTTCCGTTAAAGAAAATCGGTAAAATGATGATTCTCTCCGTTGTACTCGCTGTTGTTTTCTATTCCTGTGTTATCCTGGCTGTCGGCTATGTGCTGAACCCGTCCGAAATCCTGAGCTCGGAAGCAGGAACTGGACTTGTCACAGCAGATGCGATGGCGAAAGCGTTCGGTACAGCGGTTATGGCAAAAGTCATCATCGTCGGCGGTATGTGCGGTATCATCACATCCTGGAACTCCTTTATGATCGGCGGTTCCCGTGCCCTGTACTCTATGGCTGAATCCTACATGATTCCGCCGATGTTCGCAAAGCTTCATCCGCAGCACAAAACTCCGATCAACGCCCTGTTCCTGATCGGCGCGCTGACTATGCTGGCTCCGTTTGCAGGACGAGGCATGATGGTGTGGATCTGTGATGCAGGTAACTTTGGATGCTGTCTTGCCTACTGTATGGTATCTCTTTCCTTCCTGATCCTGCGGAAGAAAGAGCCGGATATGCCGCGTCCGTACCGTGTTCCGGCGTACAAATTTGTTGGAACGATGGCAGTTCTGATGTCCGGATGCATGGTGCTTGTTTACTGCATTCCTGGTTCCGGCGGAACACTGGTATGGCAGGAGTGGCTGATGGTAGGCGGCTGGAGCCTCCTCGGTGTTGTATTCTTTGCAGTCTGCAAGTTCAAATATAAAGAGAAGTTCGGCAGTCTGATCGAGCTGATCTCCGACGAGGACGCAGCGTCCCTGATGCCGGAGGCAGACGATGCGGAACTCGACGTTGTCATCGATGCAGCAATCGACCGTGTCCTTGCCAAAATGGCTGGCTGAAGCTGAGATAGGATAAAACAAAGCGTGTCGGAAAGAAAAATTTTCGGCACGCTTTCTGAAAGAAAGGGGAAAAATAAGATGAATCCATTCGAATTTTCGATTCCACAGAATATTATTGTCGGAGCAGGAACGCTTGCCAAACTGCCGGAGTGTGCCAAGAAGATGGGCGGAACCCATGCGATGATTCTTTCCGGTCCTACCCTGAAAAAAATGGGCGTTGTGGACAAAGCAGCGGACAGCCTGAAATCGGCAGGCATCGCAGCCGATATTTTCACAGATATTGAGGCGAATCCGTCTGTGACGACAGTAGAAAAAGCAACCGAGAGCTATCTTGCTTCCGGCGCAGACTTTCTCGTAGCACTCGGCGGCGGTTCTCCGATGGATGTAGCAAAGGCCGTCGGTGTGACGGCAAAATACGGCGGAAGCATCACGGAATACGAAGGCGCACACAAAGTGCCGGGAAAAATTGTCCCGCTGATTGCCATTCCGACGACTGCGGGAACCGGCTCCGAGGTGACCGCATTTTCCGTGATCACCGACCACAGCAGAGATTACAAGCTGACCGTATTCAGCTATGAACTTCTTCCAGAGTACGCGATTCTCGATCCGGAACTTTTAACTTCCGCTCCGGCATCCGTTGCGGCAGCGTGCGGTATCGATGCCTTTATCCATGCGGAGGAGGCTTATATTTCCACAGCCGCATCTCCGTTCTCCGATGCCATGGCAGAAAAAGCGATGGAATTGATCGGTAAAAATATCCGCCGTTTCGTGGCGCGCAGAACCGATCTCGAAGCTGCAGAGGCGATGCTGACCGGTTCGCTGTTCGCGGGTATTGCATTTTCCTACGCAAGACTTGGAAATGTCCATGCAATGAGTCATCCTGTGAGCGCCTTCCTCGATGTGCCGCACGGCGTGGCAAATGCCGTTCTGCTTCCGGTCATCGCAGAGTACAATGCACTGGCAGACCATGGAAGATATTTGAAGATCTACAACTACATCAGCGAAATCCCGGCATACGCCGATGAATTTGAGCCGATGATGCTGGTCGGCGCGGTCCGCGAGCTGACCGCAGCCATCGGAATCCCGGCCAGCCTGACCGATGCGATCCGCCAGGCGGCAAAGGGAAAAGAAGTGACAGCAGAGGAGATCGAGAGCAAAATCGTGCCGATGGCGGTAGATGCGATGAAGAGCGGAAACATCGCCGTCAACCCGAGAGCGTCCCGTCAGCAGGACATCGAGGCGCTGTACCGGAAAGCACTGTAAGAGACAAGCTAATTTATAGAAGAAACCGTAAAGGGCGATGCTGTGAAAAGTATGTACAGCATCGTCCTTTTTCTGCTTGTCTTCCGAAAATATGTGCAGTAAAATAAATTTATCGTGCTGTTCTCATAAAACAGAACAGCGAGGGGTGGATTTTTTTATTAAATCTTACTATTGGAGGAAGCAAAACATGGAAAATAATGTATTGCAGCAATTAAAAGAAAATATCGCAAAGGTCATGATCGGAAACGAGCGCACGATCGAGCTTGTCCTGACCTGCCTTGTTGCCAAAGGTCATATCCTGCTCGAGGATGTCCCGGGAACAGGAAAAACGGTCATGGCGAAATCCCTTGCGAAATCCGTCGAGGCAGAGTTCGGCCGCATCCAGTTCACACCGGACTTACTGCCGTCCGATGTTACCGGTCTCAATTATTTTGATGCTAAAAGCGGAGAGTTCGTCTTTTCGAAAGGCCCTGCCTTCTGCAACATTCTGCTTGCCGATGAGATCAACCGTGCAACGCCGAAGACGCAGAGCAGCCTTCTCGAGTGCATGGCTGAGCGCCAGATCACCGTGGACGGTGTGACACGGCCGCTTGAGGAGCCGTTCCTCGTCATCGCCACGCAGAACCCGCTCGAGACGCTCGGAACCTTCCCGCTGCCGGAGGCGCAGATGGACCGTTTTTTAATGAAACTTTCGATGGAAGCATTAAGCCCGGCGGAAGAGACACAGATGATCGCCCGTTTTCTGACCGAGGAGCCGCTCGCCGAGCTGTCGTCCGTCTGCCAAAAAGAAGAAATCCGTGCCCTGCAGGAGGCGTGTAAAGAAGTCTACCTGCATCCGGAACTGGTACAGTATCTCGTCCACATCGTACAGGAGACGAGAGTCAACAGCAAATTTGCAAGCGGTGTGAGCCCGCGTGGAACACTCGCATTTTTACGTGCCGTACAGGGCCACGCGCTGGTGCAGGGACGAAACTACGTTGTGCCGGAGGACTTCAAGACCGTGGCTGTTCCGGTACTCGCACACCGTCTCACCATGCAGATCGGCGCAGACGACGGAAGAGCCGCAGAATCGGTGATCGAGGAAATTTTAAACCGCATCGGTCTGCCGACCGAAAACTGGTCAGGAAGGTAACGGACTATGCTTCTTTTATTACTATTTGGAATGGCGCTTGCCTGGTTTCTGCAGAAAAAGCTGTACCAGAAAAACTGGCAGAAAAATCTGAAAATCCAGGTCAGCTTCCAGGATTCTGCGATCTATGAGGGCGAGGAGAGTACGTTAAAAGAGGTCGTCGTAAACGACAAACTGCTGCCGATTCCGGCACTCGAGCTTGGCATTTCGATGAGCCGCAATCTGGAATTCGACCGCGAGGCAAAAGCAAACGCGAGCATCACCGACCAGAGCTACAAACGCGATGTCTTTTCGTTCCTGTTTCATCAGCAGGTCACGAGAACACTGCCGTTTCAGGCGAAAAAACGAGGATTCTACGAGATCACCGGTGCGCATGCCGTAGCGTACGATCTTTTTTTCCGGGAGGGTCTTTACAGCGATTACCCGCAGCAGACACAGATGTACGTTTACCCGCGCCAGGTCGATACTGCACGGATTCAGATGATCTGCCGTGCCGTGTCGGGCATGGTTCTGTCACGGAATCGCCTGTACGAGGACCCGTTTGAATTTTCCGGTATCCGCGATTACCGGAAAGAAGACCCGATGAACCGCATCAACTGGAAATCGTCGGCACGGATGGGAGATCTGATGGTCAATCAGTTTGACGCGACGACGAGCGTGGAAGTTACGGTGCTTCTCGATATCGAGGACGCCAACATTCTGCGCGAGGAAGCGCAGGTCGAGGAGAGCATCCGCATCACGTCTTCGCTTGCGGCGCGGATGGTGAAAAACAAGATGAATCTGTGGGTGAAGAGCAATGCGAAAGATGAGGAGACCGGCGAGGAGCTGCGTGTCCATCTGGCAGCGGGCGCCGGAAAAACAGCGGAGCTGAACCGGAAACTGGCGTGCGTGCAGCTTGGGGGCAATCTCACAGGCAGCGCGGAGTTTCTGCACAAAGAGGCGGAAAAAGAGCTCACCGGCCACACCTACGTTGTCGTATCCAAAAACAGAACCGATGAGGTCCGTGAGGCGCTTCATCTGCTCTCTGGTGCGCAGAACCAGGTTCTGTGGGTGATTCCGTATCTGCCGGGCGAAGAAGTTCCGTCGGAGCAGAACCGTGCGTACACCGCAATCGGCTGGGAGGTGAAACCATGGAAATAAAAAAGACACCGGTACAGATCCCGCTGACCTGGCTTCATGTCTGGCTTTTATTCGCCGGCATCTATGGCTTTGCCGCCGGTTTTCTGGAGCTGACGGGAAGGGAGGCGCTGTATTTCTGCGCCATATCCTTATTGCTGCTGATTCCGGCCGCTGCAAGCTGGATTCTGATCCGGAAAACGAAAGCACTCTGGCAGTTTCTGCTTGGCGGAATTGCGGTCTGCGCGGTGACGTATCTGGCAGCGAAATTTTTCTGTTCCCTGTTCAGTGTGCAGGCGGCAGCGGTAATTGAAGCGGCTGCGGCGGCAAACGATGGAAAAAACAAGTTTGAGAACGGTATTTCTCCTGCATTTCTGGAGAGCCTTTCCGGCGTGATGACGGGTCTTATGGCCGCTGTGATTTTCCTGATCCGCGGCTATGTCAGAATCCGCAAAGACCAGTTAAAGAAAGCAGCGCAGGAACTGCCGGCCGGCTCAATGCCGCTGGCGGATATGGAAGCGTGGGAGATCCCGACGCTCCTCGATGAGCCAAAGCCCCTTCATTTTCTCTGGTTTATGATACAGTATGTGATCGGTGTGCTGATGAAAATGCCGTTCTACTGGCATCTGATCTACTGGTTTTTCTTTGCAGATGTATTCCTGTGCTTCTTCTGCCAGTACCTCGACGGCATGCACGGGTTCATCCGTGACCATCAGAAAATCGCCAATCTCCCGGTGGAGACGATGCAGCGGACGGGAAAACTGATCCTGAAAATTGCAGTACTCCTTCTGGTACTGTTCGTGCTCCCATCGGCGCTCTACGGAAAGGATCCGATTGCGGAGGCGATCGCAGGTTATGAGCCGAAAGAGCTGGAAAGCGATCTTACGATCGAAACACCGGAGGCCGAGACGCCGCAGGGCATGGAGCAGGCCGATCTGTCCGATATGCTGGGGGACAAAGAGTACAAACCGATGCCGCAGTGGATCCAGAATCTTTTTACGGCGGTCATGTATCTTGTGATGGTTGCCGTCGGAATCGCGGTTCTGCGGGCGATTTACCAGAGCGTAAAAAATGCGGGAAAAGCCTTCTCAGAGGATGAGGAGGACGAAGTTCTCTTCCTGCATCAGGGAAACGACGAACGGGAAAATCTGCCGTGGCGGCGGGAAAAGAAAGAGGGCTATCTCTCCCCGAATATGCGTATCCGCCGGCAGTATAAAAAAACGATCAAAAAAGCCGGAAAATACCAGCCGACCGGAGCCGAAACCCCGGCGGAGCTGGAAGAGAGAAACGAGCTTTCCGGCGACGGTATGAGACGGCTGCACGACGGCTATGAAAAAGCCCGTTACAGCCGCGAGGGCTGCACAAAAGAAGAGGCGGAAGCGCTGCGGAACTGATTTAAAACCAGTTCCCGGCAGCGGTCCACAGCCAATAGAGAAAGCCGAGCAGCCAGCTTGCAAAGACACCGTACAGAATGACAGGTCCGGCGATGGTGAAAATTTTCGCACCGATGCCGAAGACCTGTCCTTCTTTTTTATATTCAATCGCAGGAGCTGCAACCGAGTTGGCAAAGCCGGTGATCGGGACGAGCGCACCGCAGCCGGCAAAGGTGACGATTTTCTGATAGATGTTGAGGCCGGTTAAAATCACACTGCTAAGGATCAGAATCAGCGAGCACCAGGAGCCGGCGTCATCTTTGCTGAGCGAGAACTGCGTTTTGCCGATATGGAGCAGAATCTGCCCCACGACACAGATCAGACCGCCGACGATAAAGGCTTTTGCCATATTGCAGAAGAGATTCTGCTTTGGCGTCACCTCTTTGACAAACTGTTCGTATTCTTTTTTTGCCCGTTCACTTTTTAAACTCTGCATCACATCTTACCTCCAGTTCTTATTGAAATCCACTTGCAAAATAATAGAGAGAGCCCGCGATTTTCCCTGCCGCCATGCAGAGAATTACAAACGGCAGTCCGCGCGTCAGTCCGATCCGGCGGCAGAGGATCGAAAACAGGTTGACGACTTCGCCGAGCGCGATGATCCAGCTTCCCAGATAAATGCCCGCAAAAAGCCAGAACACACCGGCCGTCCAGGAGGGCAGGGAAAACGAGAAGGTGCCAAGCGAGAAAAGATCGCCGAACAGCGCCCCGGCCATACAGCAGCATTCGTAAAAACGCAGGCTCCCTGCTGTCTTTGTGATGCCGGCGTACCGTGTCACGATGCCAAGGCCGATCACAAGCGCGACAAGGCCGCTCGCGATGAAAAAGCCAAGGCTAAGACCGGCTGTGATCAGCAGGATCTCTGGCAGGATTCGCATGAAAAGCCTCCTTTCCTTTACCGGAGCGGTCGTTCTGTTCGATAATGGTCGTATCGATATCATCCTCGTAGACCCGCATTTCCACCTCGAGCGGCGTCGGGTCCTGCGTGAATTTCCGCCGTCCGAAATGGTTGAAATAGAGCACGACGCCAAGGCCGATGCCGATGGAATATGAAATTTCCAGCACCGAAAATCCGGGCGTCATCTGCGGGAGAAAACGGGTGTAAACATCCAAAAACAGCTCGCGGACGCCGATGTCGGTGTGGAAGGTCATAATGGAAAACGCAGTTCCGATAAACGTAAGGATGCCGACCAGAATCGTTTTGCACCAGCTGATCCAGGTGTTTTTCTGACGCGGATCCTCGTACGTTAAAATAAAATTCGGCTCGCCGATGTGGGTGACATCGACGTGCTCCTCGGCCTCCGTGACGAGGCGGACGAGGGTGGAGGCGGAGCAGACGTAGCGCCCGTATCCGTCATCGGGAAGATGCGCCACGCGGCGGACCTGATTGCGGGCGAGGACAGCGCCGTCTGAACAGGAAAGCTGCGCCACATCGCCGAGCGTCACGACGGGACTGGTGATTTTGATATTCCGCTCCGTCTGAAGATACAGCATTTCACTCATGAAAAACATTCCTCTAAAAGTTTCTGAAACAGGATTTTTGTGCTACAGCGTACAGAGTTCCCTAAAACAGGAAAATCATGCGTAAGAATGGAAAAAACGGAAATACTGAAGGTCAGAAATGGTAAGACGCAAAATAAGAAAACGGAGGAATTTGCCGATGAGACAGATGACAGGAAAGCAGAGCATCTCGTTTGCCAAAGCCGTCTATATCGAGGGCAGCGCGGCGATTGTAGGAGAAAAGGAAAAGGATGGACCGCTGGGCGAATACTTTTCGCACACGCTTTCGGACCCGATGTGCGGGCAGGAGAGCTGGGAGGAGGGCGAGAGTGAACTGCAGCTTGCCACCGCGAAGCTGGCAATGCAGAAAGCCAATGTGAGGCCGGAGCAGATCCGCATGATTTTTGCGGGCGATCTTCTGGCACAGTCAATCGCATCATCGTTCGGTCTGGTGGATCTGAACTGCCCGCTCTACGGCCTGTTCGGTGCCTGCTCGACGATGGGAGAGGCGCTTTCGCTTGGCGCGATGGCAGTCGCGGGAGGATACGGTGACCGGGTGCTGGCGGTGACATCGAGCCACTTTGGAACGGCGGAGAAGGAGTTCCGTTTTCCGCTCGCCTACGGAAACCAGCGCCCGCCGTCCGCGAGCTGGACGGTGACGGGAAGCGGCGCGTGTGTGCTTGGAAAAACGAAGAGCAGAGTGAAAATCACGGGCGCTACGACGGGAAAAATCATTGATTACGGGCTGAAAGACAACCAGAACATGGGCGCCTGCATGGCCCCCGCTGCGTGCGATACGATTGCACAGAATCTCGTCGATTTCAACCGGGAACCGGCCGATTACGACCGCATTGTGACGGGAGATCTCGGCGTTGTGGGGCGGGAAATTCTGCTGGAGCTGCTGAAGAAAAAAGGATACGATATCTCGGAACAGCACAGTGACTGCGGCATGCTGATCTTCGATCCGGCAAAACAGGACACCGGCGCGGGCGGAAGCGGCTGCGGCTGTGCGGCATCGGTGCTGGCGGAGTATCTGCTGCCGAAGCTGGAAAACGGAGAGTGGAAGAGGATTCTGTTTGTACCGACTGGTGCGCTGATGTCGAAGGTCAGCTTTCAGGAGGGCAGCAGCGTGCCTGGTATTGCACAGGCGGTTGTAATCGAGCGGGAGGAGGATGTGTAAAATGGGAACGTTTATGGAATATTTCAATGCCTTCTGGGTCGGCGGCCTCATTTGTGCCCTGTGCCAGATTCTGCTCGACCGCACGAAAATGCTGCCGGGAAGAATTATGGTAACGCTTGTGTGCACGGGCGCGGTGTTGAGCTTTATGGGACTCTACGATCCATTTGCAGAATACGCCGGGGCAGGCGCGTCGGTGCCGCTGCTCGGATTCGGGCATCTTTTGTTTCAGGGAGTAAAAGATGCCGTAAAAGAAAGCGGATTTTTAGGATTGTTCCAGGGCGGATTAAAGGCGGGGGCTGTCGGAACATCAGCGGCGTTGATTTTCGCGTATCTTGCAAGCTGGATTTTCCAGCCGAAGATGAAAAAATAGCAGGTGAAAAATTGCGCAGAAGCAGGCGGACTGATATAATAAAGAAAAATGCCGCAGAAAAAAGCAGAATCGCAGCGGCAGGACGAATACAGAAAAAAGCGGGTGTTTTGCGGAAAAAACATCAAAACACCCGCGACAGGAAGAAAGGAAGTCTGCAATGAAGACAAGAGAAGAAGCGCTATCCTATGGCCTTTCCTTCCCGGACACATATCAGGAAGCACCGTTCCACGATGACAACTGGCAGCTCATCCGCGTGAAAGGAAGCAAAAAGGCATTTCTGTGGGTCTATGAAAAGGACGGAATCATTCAGCTGAATGTAAAAGCAAACCCGGAATGGCGGGACTACTGGCGCGATGCATTCGCGTCAGTTATCCCGGGATATCATCAGAACAAAGAACATTGGAACACGATTCTCCTCGACGGAACCGTACCCGATGACGCTGTGCGTACCATGATCGCCGAGAGCTACGACATCATCACGGACAGCCCGACCAAAAGAATCTATGAGGCGGTAAAGCAGATTCCGCGCGGAAAAGTGGCGACATACGGCCAGATAGCAGCGCTTGCAGGCGAGCCGAAGATGGCGCGTGCCGTGGGAAACGCCTTACATAAAAACACAGATCCGGAGCACATTCCATGCTACCGTGTGGTAAACTCCAAAGGCGAACTGGCCGCGGAATTTGTCTTCGGCGGCGCCGGGAAACAGGCGGATATGCTGGAGGCAGACGGCATTGTGCTGGAAAACGGCCGCGTCAATTTAAAGAAGTACGGCATCAACGTGGAAGAGATGCTGGCACAGCGGGAGCTGGAGCAAAACTGAAAAAACAGGATGCACAAAACAGCGAAAGACCGGAACGGCAGAGGAAAATGTCCGTTTCGGTCTTTCATTATGTTTGGCTTATAAAATTAGAAAATACAATTATTTCGCATTGAATACATACTTATCCATACGGTCAAATGCCTCTTTCACAAGCACATGCGGCAGTGCCAGATTCAGGCGGATCGCATACGGTCTGTGGAACGGCCGTCCGTCCTGCCAGATCACGCCGACAGCAACACCGGCTTTCAGCAGTGTATCCATATCGGTATCATGCTCCTTGCACCACTCCTCGCAGTCGAGGTACAGCATGTACGTTCCTTCTGGTTTGGAAAGCTTCACGCCCTTGAAATGCTCGAGAATGTAGTTGTACGCATAATCCGCATTCGATTTCAGCACTTCGCGCAGTTCATCCACCCACTGGTATCCCTCCGGACGGTAAGCGCCGATCAGCGCATGAACAGAGAGTACGTTCGGAGAATTGTAGTGAGAAAGGGACGAAGCCTTCTCCACACGGTCGCGCAGCATGCGGTTGTAGATGATGTGGTAGGAGCCTACAAGGCCAGCCAGGTTAAAGGTCTTGGACGGTGCATAAAGTGCGATGGTGCGCTCGCGTGCATCCTTCGAAACGGACTGCGTTGGGATATGTTTGAAGCCCGGCAGTGTCAGGTCAGACCAGATCTCATCGGAGATGACAACGCATTCATTTGCTTTGTAAATTTCCATCGCCTTTTCAATTTCCTCGCGCTCCCAGACACGGCCTGTCGGGTTGTGCGGAGAGCAGAAAATCGCGAAATGAATGTTGTGTTCTTTTAACTTGCGGTCCATATCGGCGTAGTCCATACGCCATACGCCGTTCTCATCCTGAACAAGATCGGAGAGAACGATATTGCGTCCGCAGTTCTCAAGAACACCGGTAAAACCGATGTATGTCGGGGAATGCAGAAGAATGGATTCGCCCGGGGATGTAAAAGCGGCAGCAGCCGAAGCAACACAGCCGAGCACGCCGTTCTCATAGCCGATCGCCTCACGCGGCAGATCTTCCACACCGTTGCGCTCTTTCTGCCAGCGGATGATGCTGTCAAAATATGCATCCGGCAGATTAAAGTAGCCAAAATGCGGTTCGTTGACTCTCGCGTGAATTGCTTCCTGAATGGTCGGAAGAGACGGGAAGTTCATGTCGGCCACCCACATCGGGATGCGGGAGAAGCCCTCTTTGACTTCCGCACCCGGAATCGGGATCTGATCGACAGCGATCGAATCGTGGCCGCTGCGGTTCATCAGAGATGTAAAATCGTATTTCATTGGTAAAAACCCTCCTTTGTGTTTGCTGTGCTCTCGAAGTAAAACCAAAAGCACATGGAAAACCGGATGCAGCTTCCTTTCCTCGCTGAAAGAAAAACCTGCAGCCGGCTGAATACAAATATTATAACACGGAGGGGAATTTTCGTAAACAAAAGAATGCTTTATTCGGCACCATTTATTCCGCGCCGATCCAGTTATCGCGGTTGATTGCTTCCGTGTGGCTGGTGCTTTCGTTCATGATTTTCTGCAGATCCGGCCGGTCATAGTTGACAATGCCCTTTCCGAGATATTCATGGCTGCCGCGCCGGAAGACGCTGACGACATCGCCTTTCTTAAAATCGCCTTCGACTGCCACGATGCCTTTGGGAAGCAGGCTCTTTGCCTGAACAGCAAGTGCTTCTGCGGCACCCTCATCGACGTAGAGGTTGCCCGCACTCGGCGCATAGAATGCCATCCACTGCAGACGCGTTTTCATGTTGTGGCCGCTGGCGGTAAAGTACGTTCCTTTTGCGGTTCCTTTCACCGCACGCACAATGTTGTTTTCCTCCGCCGAGGAGCAGATCAGAACCGGCACACCGGCTCTTGTGGCAAGCGAAGCGGCGGAGAGCTTCGTTGTCATGCCTCCCGTTCCGTTGCCCGATCCCGCACCGCCTGCCGCAGCAGTGAGCTCCGGCGTGATCTCATTTACCACGTCGATATGGCGCGCATTCGGGTCACTCTTTGGATTGGCAGTGTAGAGCCCGTCGATATCGGTCAGCAGAATCAGAAGCGATGCATGCAGCATCGCAGCCACCTGGGCGGAGAGCGTGTCGTTGTCGCCGACCTTCAGCTCCTCAATCGCGATCGTATCGTTCTCATTGATGATCGGAATCGCACCGCGCCCGAGCAGGACGGAGAGGGAGCCGAAGATGTTTTTATAGCGGCGGCGGTCCTCAAAGTCACTGCGGTTCAAAAGAATCTGCGCACACGGAATCTGGTACGCCATCAGATTTTTCGTGTATTCCTCCATCAGAAGGCCCTGGCCGACAGCAGCGGCAGCCTGTTTATCGGCAATTTTCGTCGGCCGTTTTTTAAAGCCGAGACGGGAAAAGCCTGCGGCGATCGCACCGGAGGAAACGAGAATCACATGGTGGCCTGCCGTCTGCAGCGCGGCAAGCTGGGTCGTAATGTTCCGTATTTTTTCAGCATCCATGGTTCCGTCTGAGAGTGTCAGGGAGCTGGTGCCGACTTTCACAACTATCGTCTGTTTTTCCATCATGAAAACCTCAAATGTAAGAAATGATAAGAAACGTTGTTTACGGGTGACAAAACATCAATTACAGACACTTTAACACAGTACTGTGTGAGAGTCAAGAAGATGCGGAATGGTCGTTACATTTTTCGTGAAAGATCTGCAAAAAGATAGAAATTTGTTGCTGGAATTCTGAAAAAGTATGGTAGAATAGAAAACGAGAAAAAGGTGTGTGCAGAAATACATTTTTCCTGAAAAACAAAAGAAGCGGAAAGAAGTCCGGCACACGACGGAGGGAGTCAAAGATGGAGGAAAAAACAGAAGAAAGAGGCAGAGGCTGCATGACAACGCTGTGCTACATCGAAAAGGATGACAGCTATCTGATGATGCACCGCACGGTGAAAAAGAACGATGTCAACAAGGACAAGTGGATCGGCGTCGGCGGCCATGCGGAACTTGGCGAAAGCCCGGAGGAATGCCTGCTGCGTGAAGTAAAAGAGGAAACCGGCTACACGCTGACGAGCTGGCGTTTCCGCGGTCTCGTTACCTTTGTGACAGAGGCAGAAAACAGCAAAACGGTGGAGTACATGGAGTATATGTGTCTCTACACGGCAGACGGATTTACGGGAGAACCGATTGCATGTGATGAGGGCGAACTCGCCTGGGTGAAAAAAGAGGACGTCCTGCACCTGAATCTGTGGGAGGGAGACAAAATCTTTTTCCGCCTTCTGAATGAAGACGAGCCGTTTTTCTCCCTGAAGCTGCGGTATGTGGGCGACACGCTCGCAGAAGCGGTGCTGAACGGAAAACAGATGGAACTTTTTGAGGAGCGCTCAGGCGACGGCACGCCGACCGGAACCATCGTAGAACGCGGCGTGGCGCACAGTGAGGGACGGTGTCACGGAACGGCACATATCTGGATTGCACGGGCGAATGAGAAGAGCGGCTGTGAGGTACTGCTGCAGAAAAGGAGTGCCTGGAAAGATTCGAATCCGGGCTGCTACGATATTTCAAGCGCCGGCCATCTTTCGGCGGGCGATACGTATTTGGAAGGGGCTCTGCGGGAAATCGGCGAGGAGCTCGGCATCCACGCAGAGGCAGAGGAGCTGAGGGATCTTGGCCTGCTGGAAAAAGTATCACACGGTGTTTTTTACGGAAAACCGTTCCACGATCATGAGGTCAGCGCCGTGTATCTTTACACGAAGCCGGTCGAGGCGGAAAAACTGCATCTACAGGAGTCGGAAGTAGAAGCAGTCCGCTGGATGGATCTCAAAGAGTGCCAGAAGGCGGTAAGAGAAGGAAGCATTCCCAACTGTATTGATATCCGGGAACTGGAAATGATTGAAAAAGCGTGGTTCGCCGGAGAAAAAACAAAAGATGAGGAGTAAGAGAAGATGAAAGAAAATGGATTCATCAACGAGAAGCTGACCCCGAAGCACGAGGAAGAAGAGGCAGCAGCCACCGCTGAAAAATAAAAAGAAATGCATGAAAAAAGTCACCGGTTCGAAATAGAACATGGTGACTTTTTTGGATATCGCGTAAATGAAATTTATTTTTTTATTTCGCTGCTGCCTTTACCTGGCTAAACAGTCCGGATTTCTGAAGAGCCGGACGCAGTGCCATGTAGATGACAACGGAAGCGATGGTGGAAAGTACGGCGTTGATGGAAGTTGCCGCTACGTTCCAGCTTAAGGTAACCTCTGCTGCCGGTTTTCCAAGAAGAACCAGTTTGTAGAAGTAACCGATGAGCGGATCGAAGATCACATTGAACAGAAGTCCGCCGATGGCTGCAAGCAGTGCCCATTTGAAGATCTGTTTCTGATCGGTCTGCTCGTTGATTTTACCGATTTTGTGTGCGATCAGTCCTGCGATGAGGCCGATGCAGAATTTTAAGATGAAGGTCTTTGGTGCGTATACCACATAGACCGGATCGAGAAGATCTCCGATGGTCATGCCGATCGCACCGCCGATTCCGCCGTAAACACCGCCGAGAATTAGCGCACCGAGCACACAGACAGCGTTTCCGAAATGGATTGAGGTGGCATCTCCGCCTGGCAGCCAGATTTTGAACTGCAGGAAGGTGAAGACAACGTAGGAAAGGGCTGCAAAGACACCTGTCATTGCGATTTTCCAGACTTTTTCATTTTTCATAACAACGCACTCCTTTGGTATCTGGAACTTTCGTTCCTTGATTGCACCCTATTATAGGGAGTGGTGGCATGAAGAAAAAGTTCCAATTCCGGATTTTTTGACCAGACCAGTTATTTCCGGTACGATTTCATTTTTTCGTGTTCTTCTTTTAATTCTCTGTAGAGCTGCAGCGAATTCCACGCCTGGTTCTGCGTTGTGACGATGGCTTTGAGGGCGATCGGCGGCACTTTTTTCCGGCGCATTTCGGTGAGAAAAAGATCAAGTTTCCGCTCGGAAAAGCCGGCCATGACCATCATTGGTTCATCAAATCCGGCGCCGTCATAGGCTTCGGGGGATTCTGCAAATGCTTTATTTCCGGCAAGAAATCCGATCGACTGGAGATACTGTTCCGGTTCCACAATGCGCACGCGGATACCGAGCTTTAAGAGAACCGGCTTTAAAAGCACAGCTGTTTTCGTTCCTTTGATCTGATATAAGAGTACGGTTTCCATGAGAAAAATCCTTTCCACGGGCAGATTTCCGGATCAAATGCGCGGATGCCCAGAACTATGATATAAGAAATGTTTTGGAAAAACAATACTTTTATGGTATCATAGGAACGTACAATTCAGAACACGATAAATTTTGAGATAAAAGAGAAAGGAAACCAATAAAATGTGGATAGCAGATGGATGGAAAGATTATGAAGTGCTGGATACGTCCGGCGGAGAAAAACTGGAGCGGTGGGGAGATTACCTTCTGGTAAGACCAGACCCGCAGGTCATCTGGAACACGAAAAAAGAAAATCCGGGCTGGAAAAAGAAAAACGGTCATTATCACAGAAGCAGCAAGGGCGGCGGAGAATGGGAGTTTTTCCATCTGCCGGAGCAGTGGGAGATCAACTATAAAGACCTGACCTTCCGCCTGAAACCGTTCAGCTTCAAACACACCGGCCTTTTCCCGGAGCAGGCAACGAACTGGGACTGGTTCGGCGATCTGATCCGCCGTGCCAACCGCCCGATTAAAGTGCTGAACCTGTTCGCCTACACGGGAGGCGCAACGCTCGCAGCGGCCGCAGCAGGCGCAAGCGTCACACATGTCGATGCATCCAAAGGCATGGTCAACTGGGCAAAAGAGAACGCTGCCGTGTCCGGCCTTTCGGACAAGCCGATCCGCTGGCTTGTGGATGACTGCACCAAATTTGTCGAGCGCGAGATCCGCAGAGGCAACCACTACGACGCGATCATCATGGACCCGCCGTCCTACGGAAGAGGACCAAAGGGCGAGATCTGGAAAATCGAGGAGTCGATTCATCCGTTCATCAAGCTCTGCACGCAGCTCTTAAGCGATGACCCGCTGTTCTTCCTTGTGAATTCTTACACGACAGGACTTGCACCGGCTGTCCTGACGTACATGATTTCCCTGGAATTAAAACAGTACAAAGGCCACGTAGAAGCACAGGAAATCGGCCTTCCGGTCAAGTCGACCGGCCTTGTTCTGCCGTGCGGTGCATCGGGAAGATGGCAGTCTGACAACGTTTAAAACATCTTTTGGCAGCGGACGTATGTCCGTCATACGAAAAACATTTGGCTGAAATTGCAGGAAATGAAGTATAAAACTGCAAAAAGTGGGATAAAATGCTGAAAAGTGTATAAAACATGCAAGTTCTCCTTGACAGAAACTCATGATCTGGTAAAATGGTCTTTAGTTGAGCAAGAAACCTGAAAAACGGGTAAGGAAAGTACAAGGGAGGACGTTTCATGAAACCGTATATCGAATGGACCAAAGAAGAATTAGTTGCCGAGAAAGCCAGACTGGAGCAGGAATTTGCAGAGGTAAAAGCAAAAGGCCTCAATCTGAATATTTCCAGAGGAAAACCTGCAGCAGCCCAGTTAGATCTCACGGAAGGAATGCTTACCGTTCTCTCGAAAAATGAAGACACCTTCGCAGAAGATGGAACCGACTGCCGGAACTACGGCGTGCTGACCGGTATTCCGGAAGCAAGAAAACTGATCGGAGATATCTGTGAGGTTCCGGCGGAAAACGTCATCGTTTACGGAAACGCCAGCCTTACCATTATGTTTGATACCGTAGCACGTTCGTTCCTGAAGGGCGTTGCAGGCTGCACTCCGTGGAACAAGCTGGACAAAGTAAAATTCCTCTGTCCGGTACCGGGCTATGACCGTCACTTCGGTGTAACCGAGTACTTCGGCGTTGAGATGATCAATGTTCCGATGACGCCGGAAGGACCGGACATGGACATGGTAGAAAAACTCGTTGCAGAAGATGACGCCATCAAGGGAATCTGGTGTGTACCGAAATACTCCAACCCGCAGGGCTACACCTACTCCGATGAGACCGTCAGAAGATTTGCAAACCTGAAACCGGCAGCCAAAGACTTCCGTATTTTCTGGGATAATGCATACATTATCCATCACCTGTATGATGACAGACAGGATCACCTGCTGAACATCATCGAGGAGTGCGAGAAAGCCGGAAATCCGGATATGGTCTATGAGTTCGTATCCACTTCGAAAGTAAGCTATCCGGGAGCCGGAATTGCAGCTCTCATTTCTTCTGAGGCAAACCTCAAAGAGGCACAGGAGTACATGAACTTCCAGATCATCGGTCATGATAAACTGAATCAGCTGCGCCATGTAAAATTCTTCCAGAACCTGGACGGCGTGATGAATCAGATGAAAAAGCATGCTGAGATCTTAAGACCGAAATTCGAGGCAATTCTGCAGGTAATGGATCAGGAGCTGAGCGGCCTTGGCATCGCTTCCTGGACAAAACCGAACGGTGGATACTTCATCTCCTTCGATGCGATGGAGGGATGCGCAAAGAAGATCGTTGCAAAGGCAAAAGAGGCCGGTCTTACCATGACAGGCGCGGGCGCAACGTATCCATATCACAACGATCCGCAGGATTCCAACATCCGTATTGCACCGTCCTTCCCGACACCGGAAGAGCTGGAAATCGCAGGTCAGGTATTCGTGCTGAGTGTCAAACTGGTCAGCGTGGATAAGATTCTGGAAAGCAAATAACAGATAAGTAAAAATACAAAAGCCGGATTCTCCCGGGGGACACAGTTTTTGTGAACTCTGGTGTGGGAGTTCCGGCTTTTTTCTATTAGAAAGTTAAAAAGAAATTTTCTATGGGACAGAAAGGAAAAACATGAAAAAGAAAGTAATAGGAATTGCCGCAGGACTCATACTCCTTGCGGCCGCAGGCGGTTACGCGGGCGTGGGGCATTACTATGCATCCCACTTTTTCCCGAAAACCGCGATCAACGGACTGAACTGCGCAGGGCTGACCGCAGAGCAGGTCAAAGAGGAAATTCAGAAGCACATTGTGGATTATACACTCAGCATTACTGAGCGCGGTGGAAAAACAGAGACATTAAGCGGCACGGAGATCGGCCTCACGTATGTGGACGACCACGCGGTGGAAAAACTGCTGGAGTCCCAGAATACTCTTGCATGGCCTGCATTCTATTGGAAAGAGAAAGAAAACCAGGTGGCGGCGGACTCTGTCTATGACAAAGAAATGGTGCAGGAAAAACTGCAGACGATGGAAGGGTTTCAGGAAGAACAGCAGGAAGCGCCGACGGATGCGTATCTGACGGATGACGGAACCTCGTACGTTATTGTGCCGGAAACAGAGGGCGAGCAGGTGGACTATGAGAAGGCGGAGCAGGCTGTCATCGAGGCGCTGGATGCCGGAGCGGCGAGCGTGGATCTGGAAGAAAAAGATGTTTACCGGAAACCGGGCATTACGCAGGATGATGAAGCACTGAATGGGGAAATGGCGGAACTGAACCACCTGACAGCGGCGCGGATCACGTATGTAATCGGTGAAAACAGCTATGCCATAGACCGGGCGACCTTACAGAGCTGGCTCGTACAGGGGGAGGATGGAACCTACACGATTTCGCAGGACGAAGCGGCAGCTTTTGTGCGCCATATGGCGTATGAGACGGACACCTTCGGGCTGGCGCATACCTTCAAAACGAGTCTTGGCGCGACCATTAACCTGAATGCGGGCGGCGATTATGGCTGGTGCATCGACAAGGAGGAGACGACGCAGGCACTTCTGCAGGCGATCGAGGACGAAACACAGGGAAATCTCGACCCGGTTTACCTCTATACGGCCAATGACCGCTCGGCCAATGATATCGGAAATACATACGTCGAGGTGTGCATTTCCCAGCAGAAAATGTGGTGCTACAAGGATGGCGTTCTGGTGACGGAAACACCGGTCACAACGGGCAATCATGCGACGGGCTATGACACTCCGGCAGGCAGTGTCTGGGCGGTGGATGCGAAAAAAAGTGACTGTGATTTCAAGCTCTATCCGAGCCATGTCATGTTCTGGCTTCCGTTTAACGGCGACGTCGGAATCCACGATGCGAGCTGGCGTACCGAGTACGGCGGGGACATCTATCTGACGAACGGATCCCACGGATGTGTGAATACCCCATACACAGAAGCAGAAAAAGTGTTCAATGCTATTGAAATTGGTGACCCGGTTATCGTATACTATAGCCTGGATGATGTAACCGGGCCGCAGCCTACACAGAAAAACAGCCTGTAGGAAAAACGCTTAAGCATCACAGCAGAAGCACATCAAATAAAGGAGATTTTGATAGATGAAAATAGTAGTATTAGCTGGAGGAACCAGCACGGAACGTTCGGTATCCATTACATCGGGAACTATGGTCTGCAAGGCACTCCGCGAGAAAAACCATCAGGCAGTTCTGGTAGACGTTTTCTGCGGTATCGATGTGAAGGGGAACCTGGAAGATGTATTTGCAGAGGAGGCGTACGATATAGACAAAGCAGCAGAATATATGCACAGCTTTGATGCAGGATTAAACGAAATGATCGAATCCCGCCGCAGATTTTTCGGACCGAACGTACTGGAACTCTGCGAGGCAGCGGATGTTGTTTTCCTTGCCCTGCATGGCGCAAACGGAGAGGACGGAAAGGTACAGGCTACGTTCGATCTGCTCGGCATTCCGTATACCGGAACGGGCTATTTAAGCAGCGCCCTCGCAATGGACAAATCCATCACAAAACAGTTCTTCCGTGCACACCATGTGCCGACCCCGAACGGCGTGACCCTGAAAAAAGGCCAGGAGAGCGAGCCTTTGTCCGGCTTTGGCCTGGAGCTTCCGGTTGTCGTAAAACCGTGCTGCGGCGGTTCCAGTGTCGGTGTCTATATTGCACACACGAACGAAGAATACTGGCAGGCTATGAAGGATGCTTTCTCCTACGAACCGGAGGTTGTCGTTGAGGAGTATATCGAGGGAAGAGAGTTCTCCGTTGGCGTGGTAGACGGAAAGGCTTACCCGATCATCGAGATTGCACCGATCGAAGGCTTCTATGATTACACGAACAAATACAAAGTCGGAGCTACTGTTGATACCTGCCCGGCCGTACTGACGGAGGAGCAGACGAAAGAAATGCAGAAGCACGCAGAGGACGGCGCTGCCGCTCTCGGTATCGAAAACTACTGCCGTCTCGACTTTATGATGCGCAAGGACGGAAGAATGTACTGCCTCGAGGCAAACACCCTTCCGGGCATGACCCCGACCAGCCTTCTGCCGCAGGAGGCACAGGTACTCGGCATTTCCTATCCGGAACTCTGCGAGCTGCTGATCCAGCTTTCTCTCAGAAAAAGAGGTAACAACGCATGAAAAATATGACACTTGCGCACATCACAGAGGTGTGCGGCGGAATCTACTTCGGATCGGAAGAAAAGAAAACAGCGGAAGTCACGGATATCGTGACGGACAGCCGGAAAGCGGGAGAGGGAAGCCTCTTCGTTGCAATTCCGGGTGAGCGTGTGGACGGCCATAAATTTATCCCGAACGTGGCTTCCCAGGGCGCACTTGCTGTCATTTCCGAGCAGAAACTTGAAACACCGCCATGCCCGTATATCCTCGTGAAGGATTCCATGGAGGCCATTAAAGCAATGGCAGAATACTATATGCAGCAGCTCAATATTCCGGTTGTCGGCATTACGGGAAGCGTTGGAAAGACCAGTACGAAAGAGACGATCGCGTCGGTGCTGGCGCAGAAATACCGTGTGCTGAAAACGGATGCGAACTTCAACAATGAGCTGGGCTTGTCGCTCACTGTTTTCCGTCTGCGTGAGGAAGATGAGATGGCGGTTCTCGAGATGGGAATCGACGATTTCGGCCAGATGCACCGTCTGGCGAAGATCGCACGCCCGGAGACCGCAGTCATTACGAATATCGGCTGGTGCCATCTGGAAAATCTGAAGACGCGAGACGGTATTTTACAGGCAAAAACCGAGATCTTTGATCATCTGCGTGAGAACGGGCACATTATCATCAATGGGGACGATGATAAGCTGTCTACTGTTGGAACGGTTCACGGCATCAAGCCGGTTCATTTCGGATTGGATGAAAAAAACGAATATTATGCCGATGAGATCGAGAGCCAGGGCTTCCGCGGCATTTCCTGCCGGATTCATACCCCGCATGGGAGCTTTTCTGCACTGATTCCGATTCCGGGACGCCATATGGTTTACAATGCGCTGGCCGGAACCGCAGTCGGATGCATGTACGGGCTGACGCTGGAGCAGATCAAACAGGGAATCGAGACACTGCAGTCGGTGAGCGGAAGATTCCACATCATCGAGACAGGAAAATACACCGTTGTCGATGACTGCTACAACGCAAACCCGGTTTCGATGAAGGCATCTCTCGATGTTCTGAAAGAGGCGAAGGGAAGAAAAGTGGCTGTACTCGGCGATATGGGCGAGCTTGGAACCGATGAGGCAGCACTTCACGCCGAAGTCGGCACACACGCCGGAACCTGCGGCATTGACGCCCTCTACTGTGCGGGACCGCTCTGCGAGCATCTTGCAAAAGCGGCAAAAGAGGCTGATTCGAAGCTTGAGGTACGCCACTTTGCAGACCGCGAGAGCCTGATGGCAGAACTGCCGAAGCTCTTACAGGACGGCGATCAGATTCTGGTAAAGGCATCGCATTTTATGGAATATGGAAAGATTGTGGAGATGCTTGAAACAGCACAGAAATTATGATAAAATTTTAAACTGGAAAGTACCCATGACAGGGTGGTAGCCTCCCGAGCTAATGAATACATAGGAAGGGAGGTGGCGTAAATGACAGCATACGAAATTATTATGGTTTTTCTGGGAATCTTAGCTTTACTGATTTCCTTCGGAGGCTTCATCATTGCGTTGCTTACCTTTCTCGATAAGAGAAATAAGCGAAAATAAAAATGCCTACCCCGTCGGCAAACGGGATAGGCGGTGTTCGTAAGAACATTTAACCCTTTTCTCGAGAGCATCCACTTTGGAGTGGGTGCTTTCTTTTTATATATTTATTATATCGCAGGGGTCTGGCATTTTCAAGCATTTTCTTTCAATTGTTCTAATAGAATGTTTTTCGTATAATTTCCAATCTCTTTTTTCTCTTCCTTCGTAAGCTCGCCCGGAATGATCGGCTTGCCGTACGTTACGGTAACGTGGGTACCGCGGATCTTCGGGAAATGTGCTTCCAGAATTTCTCTGGATCCGGAAATCGAAAGCGGAATGATCGGGCAGCCGGTTTTCGTTGCCATCTTGAATGAACCGTTGTGGAACTCGCCGAGCTCCAGCTCGCTCTCCGTCTTGCCGCGGGTACCCTCCGGGAAGATACAGATGGAAGTGCCGCTCTTGATCTCCTCACATCCGGAGAGAATCATCTGCAGACCCTGCTTGATGTCGGAACGGTCGAGAAACAGGCAGTGGATGAGTTCCATCCAGTTCTTTAACAGCGGAATGCGTGAAAGTTCTTTTTTGGCGACAAATCCGCAGGAACCCGGAACCGTTGTATAGGTTACAAGGATATCGAAATAGCTGCGGTGATTGCCGATGTATAGAACAGCCCGGTCCTTCGGAATATTTTCCTGACCTTTTACGGTGATCTTCGTGCCGGAAAAAAACAGAATTACGCGAAAAATCCAGCGGATCAGGGAGCGGCTTACCTTGTCACAGACCTCCGGCTTTTTCTTCCGGATCAGAAGCAGAACAAGAAGCACCGGGATCGACAGAATCAGATACAGAAAAGCGGTCAGAATGACCAGAATAAAACGAATCATGAATCTTTTTCTCCTCTTGGTAAAAATAGTGATATTCAATTATTGCGTACTTTTCAGTATACGTCATATATGGGGCGGGTTGCAATAACTTTCGTCTTTTTCGGAAAAAGATTTTGCGTCATAGAAGACTGTGGCCCGTCATACAATGGATAGAAAGAGCGGGAAGCGGCGTTTGGAATGATGAAGAAAAAGAGACGGGGAAGAGTTCTTCTGGCGGCGGTGATCCTGATGCTCCTAGCATCGTGCCGGATCACAGATGTGAGCGAGGGCGAGCGGAAAGAACTGTCGTATGCGATTGTAAAGCCGGGCGATTTTCCGCCGGAAATCGATCAGATTTTGCGTAAGAAAAAAGAATCCGCGTTCCAGATGGCGTACGAGAGCGGGGACGATCTCTACATACTGCGCGGCTACGGAAAGCAGAAAAGCGGAGGCTTTTCCATACAGATCGAAGAAGTATCGAAATCGGAAAACGCCGTTTTCGTGCGGACAAAACTCGTCGGACCTGCCGCAAAGGAGGAGCAGAAAGGCGCCGCCTCCTGCCCTTACGTCGTGCTGAAAACGAAAGCGGCGGCGGGAATCTCAGTCGTATTTGAGGATTAGAGTGGGAGGAGCCTTATGGATTTTGTAAAAAAGATTCTGCATCAGATCAGCAGAAAAAGCGAAGCGGTGTCACAGATTACGTTTGACGAGGACTACAATGTGCCGGACGCAAGGCCCGATGTGGGGCGGATGATTCAGAAAAAAGGCGAGGTGACGATCGGGGATGTGCAGATTTCGGAAGGAAAAGCGCGTGTATTCGGCGGCCTCACCTTTCATCTGCTGTACGTCTCCGACGGCGAACGGCGCCGGATCTGCCAGCTCTCCGGCGAGCTTCCGATCGACGAGACGATCCATCTCGATGGTCTGACAGGGGGCGACAAGGTCTGCATCACCTGGGAAGTGGAAGATCTGAACCTGCATCTCATCAACTCGCGGAAGCTGGGCGTGCGCGCGATCGTCACGCTGCACGCGTGGATCGAGGAACTGTGCGACCTTGCCGTGCCGATGGAAATCCGCGGGGAGAGCGACGTCGCGGTAAAAAGGCAGGAATACCGCGTGGTTGAGCTTGCAGTGCAGAAAAAAGATGTGCTGCGTGTCAAAAAGGAGCTTACGATTCCGTCCGGCAAGCCGGAATTGCACGAGATTCTCTGGCAGGATCTGGAAGTGCGCGGTCTCGATCTCCGCTCTGAGGAGGGGCGGGTCAGTGCGCAGGGAGAACTCTTTGTCTTCTGTCTGTACAGCGACGGCGAGGAGGATCACCCGCTGCAGTGGGTGGAGCAGGCGCTCCCGTTCCAGGCAGAAGTGGAATGCCAGGGCTGCATCTCCGAGATGATCCCGCGGATCGAAAGCACACTCGGCCAGACCACACTCGAAATCCAGCCCGATTCCGACGGCGAGGAGCGGGTCCTGCAGGCGGAGGCCGTACTCGAACTTGACATCTGTCTGTATCAGGAAGAAACCGTATCACTTCTGCAGGACGTTTACCATCCGCACCGAGAATGCATTCCAAAAGTGCAGGAGGAGACTTTGGAGAGCCTTCTGATCCGCAATTCCTCCAAATGCCGCCTGACCGACAAACTGCAGATGCGCGTGCCGAAAAATAAAATTCTGCAGATCTGCCACAGCGACGGCAAAATCAAGATCGACGAGGAAAGAATCGTAGAAAACGGCATCGAAGTAACCGGCGTGGTGGAACTCAGGGCGCTCTATGTCGTGAGCGACGATGAAATGCCGTTCTACGCCGCCGAAACCGCCATACCCTTCCGCCACACCATCGAAGTCCCGGGAATCGGACCGGACTGCCGCTACGAACTCCAGTCCTCCATTGACCAGCTCTCCACAACCATGCCGGACAGCAGCGACATCGAAGCCAAAGTCGTACTGAACCTGAACGCCCTCGTCTTCCGCCGCAGAAAAGAGATGGTAATGCAGTACGTCGAAGAAAAAGACCGAGATCCGGAAGAACTGCAGAGCCTCCCGGGCATCACCTGCTACTTCGTCAAGCCGGGGGATACACTGTGGGATATCGCAAAGAAATTTTATACGACAACGGATAAGATCAGGGAATTAAATGAACTGAAAACCGAAACACTCACACCGATGCAGCAGTTATTAGTGGAGCGGGTATAGCGGAAAAGACAGCCTACTGCCTTAAGAATGGAGTCAATCCATCAGGCAGCAGGCTGTCTTTTTGCGAGTTCCATGCCGATCTGCATTGCAGAAAGAACAGGTACACTTTTGTGCCGGGAAGAAAAGCAGGAATTACAACCTTGCTTCTCAAAGAAATCAACAATAACGGAAAGAAACTGTCCTTTGTTTATGATGCTGTGGGAAATATTGTTACGATTTCCGAGAATGGTGTTCAGAAAGTAAAATATACGTATAATGCTTTGAGTGAACTGACCCGTGTGGATTCTGCATGGGAAAATAAGAGTATTACGTATACCTACGATGCCGGAATGAATATGACGTCCAGAAAAGAGTATTCCTATACAACGGGAACACTGGGCAATGCGGTAAAGACAGATCTGTTTACCTACCGTGCTTCAGGATGGAAAGATCAGCTTATTTCCTATAATGGCAGCAGCATTTCCTATGATGCGGTCGGCAACATTACAGCTTATCAGGGAAGAACACTGACCTGGTACAGAGGAAGCCTGCTGCAGAGTCTGACCTTAAACGGAAAGAAAGCAGTTTACCATTACGACAGCGAAGGACACAGAGTCCAGTTGAAAGACCTGAACGGAATCAGCCATAAGAACTACTGGTGCGGAAACAAACTGATGGGAACGAAGTATGGAGATGTACTGGTTCAGTTTGTTTACGGTGCGGATAAATCCCCGCTGATGCTGAAAAAGGGAGAAAAAGAGTATTATTACTTGTACAACAGCCAGAATGATGTCATAGGACTGATTGACAGCGATGGAAAACAGGTAGTAAACTATTCTTACGATGCATGGGGAAAACAGACTGGTCTGACCGATATCAGCGGAGAAAATATCGGAAAGCTCAACCCGTTCCGCTATCGTGCTTACTGCTATGATGACGATACCAAGCTCTATGTCACCGCCAGCCGCTATTACGATCCGGAACTGTGCAGATTCCTTTGTGCAGACAACTTTGATGTTGTAAAAGCGGAAATGTTCAGCATAAACGGCAAGAATCTGTATGTGTATTGTTGCAACAATCCGGTGAATGCGGTGGATGAGGACGGCAGCTTTGGGATTTGGATTCTGAAGTTTGAACCAACCACTCCATGGAAGTTAGTGCGGGAAGTAGCCATAGGGATGCTTGTATATGCAGTACAGTGCGGACTGGAAAATGAGAAAGTAACTTTAGAAGGACTTGTAGAAGCGGCCATAGAAAGTGCAGTTGGTTGTGTTTTGGGAGGAGGCGGAGCAATTATTTTTTCAATTGTGACGAATGGTGCGAAAGGGTTTTATTCAGAGTATCAGGAATCGGGAAATATAACAAGAGCGATGGGTGCAGGCGTTTACGATGCTATAATGACAGTGTTCGAACTTAAAACATATAATGTGTGTGTGAAAAATGACGCTATTGAGGATGCATTGAGTGCTTTTACAGATCTTTTTCAGTCTCCATTATTGAGCTATCCAAAAAGCGATGTTTTGGATGGAATGTTTGGAAAACCCAAGAAACAGGCAAATAAAAATGGATCAACACTTAAGAAAAACAGCAACATCAACTTTAGTACAAAAAAAGTTGGGGGGAAAAAGAAGAACTGGCAGAGTAATAAGCCTGCAATTTCCAGAAAAATGCAAAATATAGGACTTCCAGCGCTTAGATAGAAAAGTTTTAAGATGCCTTTGCGCGAAGAAAAATAGTTTTGTACAAAGGCAAAGCGTAAGAAATAACGAGGAGAAGATTGTATGAAAGTAGTATGGGGAAAATTTGGTACCGGCGTAGACCTGATTGTGTGTGCTATTAGTAGTTATTGGTGGGTGAGCCTGTGGGTAAATGAAAAAGATGCGTTCCACGCCTATTCATTAAAAACAAGTATCATAGTGTTTCTAGGAATAATGTTCTTTTTAAGCATAGCAGCTTATGGAACTGTGACATTTCTACTAAAACGAATTTATATTTATGAATGGGGAATAATGTTATCTTTTTGGGGCTATGAAAAAAAGATAGAATGGGAAGATTTTACTGTGATACAAAGATACAATGATCATTTTTTCTTCAACATATCGAAACAGAAAGATGACAGTTTGTTCTGGTGTACCTATCACCCATTTACCAGTATCATGATATTCGACAAGTTCCGCGGACCGGGCTGGGGAATCATACCGCTCAGCGCCGACGAATTTTGTGAACTCCTCACTTCATACGGTGTCAAGTATACGGAAAGTAAATAACATACAAAAAGAGTGGAAGTGGCCGTAAGATCCACGAATTACCAGCCACTTCCCTTTTTATATGCAAATTTAGAAAAAGAAAGAAGGAAATGCCAATGAAATCAATTTATCGCACGATCATTGCCGCAGCAGGCAGCTTCCTTGCGGCGCAGTTTGGAGGCTGGGATGCGGCGCTGGAAACGCTGGTCTGCTTCATGGCAATTGACTGGATCACAGGAGGTGTTCTGCTTCCTGTTGTTTTTAAAAAGAGTCCGAAATCTGAAAACGGAACGTTGGAGAGCCGTGCGGGATGGAAAGGGCTTTGCAGAAAAGGGATGATGCTGTTCTTTGTGCTGGTCGCGGAAAAACTGGATCAGCTCACACAGACGAATTACCTGCGGGATGCCGTCTGCATTGGATTTATTTTAAATGAAGCGGTTTCCATCCTGGAAAATGCAGGGCTGATGGGTGTGAAAATCCCTGAGGTTCTGCGGTCAAGGATTGATGTGCTGAGAAAGGAGGAGCAGAGTAAATGAGGGTTGACAGAAGCTATTGTAGCAACCAGAATACATGGTCGGAAAATCATCCGCAGTGTATTGTGGTACACAATACAGACAATTTTGCCGCCGGAGCCGATGCCCGCGCGCATGCAAGAGCGCAGTACCAGGGAAATTTTCAGATTATGTCGGCGCATTATTACGTAGATGACGGGGAGATCGCTTATCAGGCTGCGCCGCACAGCAGAGGATGCTGGCATGTCGGGAGAAATTATGGAAGTAAAAATCTATTCGGCAGATATGGAAACCGGAACAGCATCGCGGTTGAGATGTGCGTGCAGAAAGGATATGATTACGAAACCGCATTTTTACATACGGTGGAGCTGGTGAAAAACCTGATGAACGAGACGGGGATTCCATCAGATGCAGTTTACCGGCATTACGACATCTGCAGCAAAAACTGCCCGTCCCAGATTCAGAAGCGGGGAGACTGGGAGCGGTTCCAGCGTCTGATTCGGGAAACAGAAGACGGCAGTGAGAAAAGTGAATACAATCCCGGCATCTACCGTGTAACAGACCCGGCGCTCAACATCCGCACAGGTCCCGGAGTAGAATACCCGGTGGTGGGAGTCATCAAAGACCAGGGAAGCTATACGATCACAGAAATCAGAAACAAAAGCTGGGGCAGACTGCTGTCGGGAGCGGGATGGATCAACTGCCATAAAGCATATTGTTTTTACGGGGGAAGAGTATAAAATCCCATCTTTGCAAAACGATGTCATCGGACGGATTGACAGCGATGGAAAGCAGGGAGTAAACTATTCTTACGATGCAGGGGGAGAACTGGTAAATACCATGGATACAAGTGGTGCGAATATTGCACAGTCGAAAGAAATAACGAGGAGAAAATTGTATGAAAGTAATATGGGGAAAATTTGGTACAGGTGTAGATTTGATTCTGTGTGTTATTATTAATTACTATGTGGTGAGTATATGGGTAAATGGAAAAGATGAGTTCCATGCATATTCATTAAAAACAAGTATTATATTTCTAATAGAGGTAATGCTCGTTTTAAATATGGGGAAAACAGACCGGTCTGACCGATACCAGCGGAGAAAATATCGGAAAGCTCAATCCATTCCGCTATCGTGCTTACTGCTACGATGACGACACCAAGCTCTATGTCACCGCCAGCCGCTATTACGATCTGGAATTGTGCAGATTCCTTTGCGCAGACAACTTTGATGTTGTAAAAGCGGAAATGTTCAAAAAGTTAAATTAGTAGGTGGCAAATATGAAGGCAGGATATCGTAAATTTTATAAATATTTTAGTATATTGGTATTTATGGGCTGCGGATACCTTATGCTGAATTTTTGGGAAGAGGGAAAAGGTCAAATTAGTTCTTATAACATGCAAGATAAAGCACTTATGATATTGTGGTTTATGATTTATACTTTTGGTACGGCTGCTGGAATTATAAATACTTTAACCAGTATTTACATTTATGAATGGGGAATGCAGATCTCATTTTTGAAATATAAGAAAAAAATCGAATGGGAAGAATTTTCTGTTATACGAAGATATCATAATCATTTTTTCTTCAATATGTCAAAACAAAAAGATGCAGGTCCGTATTGGGCAATGTTTCATCCCTTTACCAGTTTTGTAATATTCGATAATTCGCGAAATCGTTCTGTTCATACCATGCCGCTTAACGCCGACGAATTTTGTGAACTGCTCACTTCATATGGTGTTCAGTACACGGAAAGAAAATAAAGATCGAAGGAATTAAAGAGAAAATATGAGAGCAGGATATCGTAAGTTTTTTATGTTTGCACAAGTTGCTACATTAATAGGCATCGGGTATCTTATGACAAGATTTTGGGAAGATGCAAAAAATCAATGTGAATTATATAATTTGCCTCAAAAGCTTTGGGTAATATTTGGAATAATGTTTATTTGTGGGATAGTGTCATGGGGAAGTGTAGATGCTTTAACACGTATTTACATCCATAAGTGGGGAATGGAACTTGCCTTTTTGGGATATAAGAAAAAAATTGTATGGGAGGATTTTTCCGTTATACAAAGATATAAAAATCATTTTTTCTTTAACGTATCAAAACAAAAAGATAGTGGTCTGTTTTTTTCAACATATCATCCATTTACTAGCTTTGTGATATTTGATAAGTCACAATTTAGTTGTGTCCGTACTATGCCAATCAGTGCCGACGAATTTTGTGATCTCCTCACTTCATACGGTGTCAAGTATAAGGAAAATAAAGCATGAGAAGAGTGGAAGTGATCGGATTTCTGTTGTTTTTACGGGGAAAAGAGAGTAGTATAATACATGTATAATTACAGCTTTGGAGGAAAAACAGTTGCTTGACTGGATCAATGTTTTTAAAGTAAACCGGAAAATTAAATCCCGTCTCTGGCCGTGGATTAAGATTATTTTGAGTATTGTTCTTTTCTTTGCGGTATTTTACGGAGATATCTATGTTCACATTTTGGATAAAACAAAGACGGGGCGAATCGTGGAAGCACTGATTCTGGTTGTGTTTTCGTTTCTGGACTATCTGATCTGCTTTATTTCTGTAGCCGAAATGGACTGCCTGAAGGACAGGCGGTATGCGGCGGCGAAAGAGAGCGGTGAATTTTATACGGTTTCTGAAATAGAAAGTTCCCTGTTCAACTATGTGCCGCGTACCTATACAATTTATTACCGGAGAGGAAGCAGAAGACTTACTTTCGGTGTGCGCACAAGAACGACAGGAAATCTGCTGGAAATGGGCGGCAGGGAATATTTCATAGGACAGACAGGGAAGCGGGAGCAGATGGTGAAAGACCTTGATGCGCTGATGAAAGAAGTAAAAAAATATGCAAGATTTGACAAAGTCCTGGTACAGGCAGTAAACGGAGAACCGGTAAAGTGCTGATGTTGGTTCTCCGTTTACTTTTTCGCATGAATTGACAGGGAGAACATAATGGAGATAAAAGTATCCAGGGCAATAAGGATATTTTATAGCATTTCATCAGCAATAAGTTTTTGGTTTTTGATATATTTGTATGTATCACAAAAACAAGAAGCTGTGAAATCTTTGATTAATATAATCTTGATTTATTGCGGGATTCAAATTTTTTTAACAGCATTAATGGCAATTTTTCGAAAGGTTCAAGTTGAGGAAAAAGGCTGTACTTTTTTCAGCCCATGTTATAAAAAATTTGTAGAATGGGAAGAAATGGAACAGAAAAGTGTTGGCGTAAGTGAAAATGCAGAGATAGATTCGCTGTTGCTTGGAATCTACGCAAATGAATATGGAGACATAATGACAAGACTTCATCAATTTACCTTTTGGTTTATTGCCGTAAGTGATTTTGAGGTTAAGCACTATAATGGCGGAGATTATTGGGGAGAGCTTGCCGCCAGAAGAGATGAACTTTTAGAGGTATTAGAAAGGAATCAGATTGAACTGAAAAAAATGAAGTGATGTCTGAAAAAGTGTAAAAATTTAGATGTCCTTTCCGTCTCCGAAAAGGAACAACCACCAGACTAGACTATCCCTATCACGTTCTAATCTGATCCATCTATGCATAACATGCTTTTTTCGATTCTCAAATAATCAATTTTAAGTTTTCACACAGAAATCCGTATTGTCAAAGCGGATATTCGCAATCCGCTTCGCTACTTGCTTGATTTGGTTAAATTTATGTTTTTACGATCCCAAATCCAAGGTGTTGGATCTCGGAGTAAGTTCTGTATTTTTCACACGTCATCGGACTGTTTGACAGCGATGGAAAGCAGGGAGTAAATTATTCTTATGATATATGATGAATACCATGGATACCAGTGGTGCGAATATTGCACAGTCGAAAGAAATAGCGAGGAGAAAATTGTATGAAAGTAGTAGGGGGAAAATTTGCTACCGGCGTAGATCTGATAGTGTGTGCTATTAGTGATTATTACGTGGCGAGTTTGTGGGTAAATGGAAAAGATGAAATTCAATCGAACTCATTAAAAACAAATATTATATTACTAATAGAGATAATGTTGCTATTAAGCATAGCAGCTTATGAAACCGTGACATTTTTACTAAAACAAATTTACATTTATGAAGGGGAAATAAAGCTATCTTTTTTTTGATATGAAAAAAAGATAGAATGGGAAGATTTCACTGTGATACAAAGATACGGTGATCGTTTTTTCTTCAATATATCGAAACAGAAAGATGGGAGTTTATTCTGGTGTACGTATCATCCATTTACCAGTATCATGCTATTTGATAAGTTTCGCGGACCGGGCAGCAGAATCATTCCGCTCAGTGCCGACGAATTTTGTGACCTCCTCACTTCATACGGTGTCAAGTATACGGAAAGTAAATAAAGCATGAGAAGAGTGGACGTGACCGTAAGATCCCACGAATTACCAGCTACTTCCCTTTTTATACGCAAATTTGGAAAAAGAAAGAAGGAAATGTTTTAGAATTACAGTTCGTTGATACCAGTGAACTATAACAGAAAGTGTTCTGCTTTCCTTGGTGTTTTTACGGAGAAAAGAGTGTAAAATAAATACAGACATCATTACATTGGTGGAGGATAAACAGTTGCTTGAATGGATTAATGTCTTTAAAGTAAACCGGAAAATTAAATCCCGTCTCTGGCCGTGGATTAAGATTATTTTAAGTATTGTTCTTTTCTTTGTGGTATTTTACAGTGACATCTATGTTCATATTCTGGATGGAACAAATCTGGGACGAATTGTGGAAGCAATGATTCTGGTTGTGTTTTCGTTTCTGGACTATCTGATCTGCTTTATTTCCGTAGCCGAAATGGACTGCCTGAAAGACCGGCGGTATGCGGCGGCAAAAGAGAGCGGTGAATTTTACACGCTTTCCCAAATCGAAAGCTCCCTGTTCAACTACGTGCCGCGTACCTATACGATTTATTACCGACGGGGAAGCAGAAGACTTACCTTCGGCGTACGGACAAGAACGACAGGAAATCTGCTGGAAATGGGCAGCAGAGAATATTTCATAGGACCGACAGGAAAGCGCGAGCAGATTGTGAAAGACCTCGATACGCTGATGAAAGAAGTAAAAAAATACGCAAGATTTGACAAAGTCCTGGTACAGGCAATCAATGGAGAACCGGTAAAGAAATGATGCCGGTTCTTCTTGCTTTTACGTAAAAATGCAGGTAAGATAAAAACAGCATGAGTGTAATACACATGCGTGAAAAATCATCAACAGAGAAGGTATGAAAATGGAGGAAACAAAAGATGAATTATCTGAAGGAACGGGATGGTGACCTGTTCTCCAATGCGGATCTGAAACGGCTGATTGTGCCGCTTCTGATTGAACAGCTTCTTGCCATCGCAGTCGGCATGGCGGATTCAATTATGGTATCCAGTGTCGGCGAGGCGGCGGTGTCGAGTGTGTCGCTGATTGATACAATCTTTATTCTGCTGATCAACATGTTCACCGCGATTGCAACCGGCGGAGCCGTCGTGTGCGGCCAGTATATCGGAAAGAAGCGGCCACACAAAGCATGTGAGGCAGCTGACCAGCTTCTGCTGGTGACAACGGCGCTGTCAGTTGTGATCATGGCGGCGGTCTATCTTTTAAAGCCGTTTATTCTGCATGTTGTGTTTGGAAACATTACGGCAGAGGTAGAAAGAAACTGCAATATTTATCTGATGATCGTAGCGGCCTCCATTCCGTTTCTGGCGGTTTACAACGGCTGTGCGGCCATTTTCCGTGCGCAGGGTGATTCGAAAACGCCGATGAAAATATCCATCGTCATGAACCTGATCAATATTTCGGGAAATGCGCTTCTGGTCTATGCGCTGAAATTCGGCGTGGACGGCGTTGCGATTCCGACGCTGCTTTCACGTATGTACGCGGCTGCGGCAGCATTTGTTCTCGTACATAATAAGCGGTATCCAGTGCGGTGCTCTTATCCGGTGAAATTAAAACCGGATTTCCATATGCTGAAAAAAATCCTTGGCATCGGCATTCCGAACGGCCTCGAGAACAGTATGTTCCAGCTCGGCAAAATTATGGTCTTAAGTATGATCACACAGTTCGGAACAGCGTCGATCGCGGCAAATGCCGTGTCCAACACGATTGCTGTCTTCCAGACACTGCCCGGTATGGCGATCGGAAATGCAGTGCTGACCGTAAGCGCACAGTGCGCGGGAGCGGGAGACTATGAGCAGGTAAAATACTATGCGAAAAAGCTGCACATCATCATTTATGGCATGATGATCGTCTGCTGTCTCGGTGTCATCGCGGCACTTCCGGCGGTGCTTCACGTTTACAGTCTGTCTGCGGAGGCAACAGCCATGACGGAAGATATCATCGTTTACCACGGCATCTGCTGTATGATAATCTGGCCAATTGCCTTCAATCTGCCGAATGTACTCCGCGCGTCCAATGATGTGGCATTTTGCATGATTCTCTCGATTCTTTCCATGTGGATCTGCAGAATCGGCATGAGCTATGTGCTCGGTGTGCGTATGGGATTCGGCGTCTTCGGTGTCTGGGTCGCCATGACGATGGACTGGGTTGTTCGTGCCATTTTCTTTGTCCTTCGCTATCGAAGCGGGAAGTGGCAGCATCAGACGTGATGAAAAATACGGAATGTTTTGGGGAGAGAGAAAGAAAAAACGATACATCTGGAGGAAGTTATTATTATGAAAAACGCAAAGAAACTGATTCCCGGAGCGGCGATTGCGCTGGTGATTGCCGTTGCGGCGAAATTCCTGGAAAGCCTGGAGGAGAGCGCCGGCCTGCACTTTATCGGAGCGTCGGTCATCGCCATGTTTATCGGTATGATTGTGAATGCCTTTTACAAGCCGAACAGCGTGACAGCGCCGGGAATTAAATTTACATCGAAGAAGATCCTGAAATTTGCGATTATTCTGCTCGGTGCGAGCCTGAATATCCGCACGGTGCTGACGGTCGGAAGATTTTCCCTGACGGTTATGGTATTTACCCTGGCAACGTGCTTTGGCCTCGGCGCACTGATCGGAAAAGCACTTGGACTGAACTGGAAGACGAGCAGCCTCATCAACGCCGGCACGGGTATCTGCGGCGGTTCCGCGATCGCGGCAATCGCGCCGGTCATCGAGGCAACCGATATGGACATTGCCTATGGCCTCTCCGCAACGTTTTTATTTGATACGGTCATGATTGTCGTATTCCCGATCCTCGGTCACTGGATGGGCCTTTCAGATGCCGCGTTTGGCCTCTGGGCCGGAACTGCGGTCAACGATACCTCAAGCGTCGTTGCCACCGGTTACGCATTCAGCGAGGCTGCCGGTGATTTCGCAACCATGGTAAAACTGACACGGACCCTCGCCATCATTCCGGCTGTTCTGGCATTCGCCGCCATCAACGTACATCTGAAACGGAAGGCGCAGGCAGCAGAAGGAACCGCCGTAAAGGTAAGCATCAAATCCATTTTTCCATGGTTTATCTTAGGTTTTCTCGCCATGTCAGCACTGACCTCCTTAGGTCTTATCCCGGCAGGCACAGCAGCCGCATTAAAAACCATCAGCAAATTTCTGATGGTGGCCGCCCTTGCGGCCATCGGCCTGAACACCGATTTCAAATCCCTCTGCCGCTCCGGCGCAAAGCCGATGCTGCACGGATTTATTATTTCGCTGCTGGTAGTCATTGTGGCGATCGCTGTTGAATTTGCTATCGGCATTGCGCCGCATGGGGTACTGTAAAGGAACAGAGAATTAAAAATCCAGACATCCGTATAGGATGCCTGGATTTTTTAAATCAAAACGGGTTTGTCGTTTCCTTCAAAAACGTTTTCAGAACCTGCAGCACCCCGTTCTCCCAGTACGGCGGGCAGGTGTGTTTTGCTGAGGCGATGACTTCCACTCGGGCGTTGGAGACGGCGTAGCTTTCGCCGGCGTTCTGAAGCATCTCGATGTCGTTCAGGTTGTCGCCGAAGCAGCAGACTTCGTCTGGGGTAAGGCCAAAGTAGTTCATCAGAAATGAGAGACCGGTCCATTTGCTGACGCCGCGGGCGTTGCAGTCCAACCATTCCTTACCGGCGACAGCGAGTTTTGCCTGATGATTCCACGCCGGGATGAAATTTGGGGAGCAAAGCTCTTCACAGGAGGTTGGATGGTAGATTGTGAATTTGATAATGTCCTCGTTTTCTACCTTCGATAGATCCGGTACTTCGCGGACATCGAAGCCGTAGGAGTCGCGGAGCCAGTGAAACATGCGGCTTCCGGCATCTTCGGCGAGGCAGTAGTCCGGGGTGGCGGCAAAGCAGTCGCAGGACGGAAGTTCGTCGTGTACCATGCGGCACATGGATTTCCAGAGTGCCGTTTCCATCGGATATGTTTTCAGAATCTTTTCCGGTGTGCGCACGACAGTTCCGCCATCGGAGATGTAGAGCAGGCGGTCCTTGATCGGAGCGAAAAGCTTCTGTTCACTGGAAAACTGGCGGCCGGAACAGACAACAAAATGGATGCCCTGGTCGACAAGCCTGGAAACAACAGTCATATATTCCGGGTCGATCAGAAGTGTGCCGTCTTTGACGAGCGTTCCATCGACATCGGTTGCAATCAACTTTATCATAATAGAAAATCTCCTTATCTTGTCACAGAAAAAATTCAAACTATAGCAAGACCAGAAAATAACGCAAAAAAGGCAGTGCTGCAGGGCGCGAATTACAAGGAACGGATTTGAAGGCGTACCGGGGTACGACGAAAATCCGTGACGCAGTAATTCACGTTCTGCAGTGCTGAATTTTTTGCATTATTTTCTGGGATTGCTATAAACATGATTATATCGTGAATTGCTTCGGGGTGCAAGCCGGAACCGGAGGAACGCAAAACTCCACGTTGACGAAACGCAGAAATAAGGCGTAAAATAAAGAAAAATATATATCCACAGGGGGATTTTTATTATGGCATTTATTCAGGTAAGCTTCATGTCAAAAACTTTAATGCGCACCGTACCGCTGCAGGTTATTCTGCCGGTCGACAAATTTACCTTTGGGCAGCCGGAGCGCGAGGAAAAACCGTTTAAAACGCTGTATTTGCTGCATGGCATTTTTGGGAATGAGACAGACTGGGTTCATGGAACCAGAATCCAAAGATGGGCAGAGGAGAAAAACCTTGCCGTTGTCATGCCGGCCGGCGAGAATGCGTTTTATGTGGATCAGCCGTCCATCGGTGCCATGCACGGACAGTTTATCGGAGAAGAACTGGTTGAGATTACAAGAAAAATGTTTCCGCTGTCCAGAAAAAGAGAAGACACCTTTATCGGAGGCCTTTCCATGGGTGGTTTTGGCGCACTCAGAAATGGCCTGAAATATCACGATACCTTCGGGGCTGTGATCTGCCTGTCCGGTGCACTTCATGTGCTGGAAAATCCGGAAGAGAGCAGAGCGGACAGCTTTGCACATGAAGAAGGTTATTTCGGAAATCTGGTCGAAGCAGCAAAGAGTGACAAAAACCCGGCTGTTCTTATCGAGCAGTTAAAGGAAGCACGGAAAAAAGAACCGTCTGTCAATGTGCCGACCGTATTCCAGGCGTGCGGAACAGAGGACGGACTTCTGGAAGTAAACCGTCTCTACCATAAACGGATGGAAGAGAGCGGCATGGACATTGTCTACTATGAGAGCAAGGGTGGCCATGAATGGGATTTCTGGGATGAGTGGATCAAAAAGGCACTGGACTGGCTGCCACTTGAGGAAAAGACGGAAGGTCTGAACAGCGGAAACGTAAATGTTTAAAGGAAAAAGGGAGACAGGCAATGCCAGAAACGAGAAATGACGAATTGTACCGTGCGTTAAAACACAACGGTTACCCGGACGACTTCTGCCGGGAAATTGCATACCGCCAGATGAACACCGATTTTACCGCCACGCGGATGCTCGGCTATCTCTACCGCGTCACAAGCCCGCGCGCCGAGGACGTTGTCGATGAGATGCTGGCTATCCTGAGTGACCGCAAAGCATGGATTGAGAAAAAACAGTCTGAGGAAGCCCAGGCGGCAATCAGCAGAATGTATCGGGAAGGCCTGTAACCTGGGCGGGCGTTTATGCAGAAAAAGCAGAAGGAACGGGCTTGCATTCTTTTCTGGTTTCTGCTACAATCAGTGCAGTGAAAAAGCGACGAAAAGAAACAGTAGCGACAGAGCGCATTCAGAGAGAAAGCGGCAGGTGAAAGCTTTTTGCAGAATCTATCGTGAACCGGTCTTGGAGCTGTGCACCGAAGAGAAGAAAATCCATCAGGGAAAATTTATTTCGTAGGCTGCACCGGGATCTCCCGTTACAGAGAAGGTACAGAGAGCAGAGATCACGCGTATTACAAAATACAAAAATCGTGGGGTACAAATGCTTTGTGTCAGAGTGCAGGAGTTTTCCTGAATTTAGGTGGTACCGCGGATAAAAAATTCGCCCTAAACTGCAGCTTGCGGTTTAGGGCTTTTTTCTGTTTGAAAACGAAGCATCTAACTCGTTACTTCAGTGATGAGTTAGATGCGTAAAATGTTGACTAAAAGCTTAAAATCGGACAGGCTGGAATGTTCTCGCGTCTGGAAGATTTCAGATGTTGAAAACCAAAAAAACAAGGAGGAAATCAGAAAATGAAACTTGAAAAATTAGTAGGAGAACGCTTCAAAGAAAGACCTGCTGACTGTGTCATCGACAGCCATGCTATTATGGTAAAAGGCGGATACATCAAATATATGGCAAACGGAATCTATTCTTCCTATCTGCCGCTGCGCCGCATTGTGCGCAAAATCGAGCAGATCCTGCGCGAGGAGATGGACAAAATCGACGGCCAGGAAGTGCAGTTCCCGGTTGTCATGCCGGCTTCTCTGTGGGATGAGTCCGGCCGTTACGATAGCATCGGCGATGAGCTGCTGCGCTTCACCGACCGCAACAATGCCAAAATGGTACTCGGCATGACCCACGAGGAGGCAGCCGTACACCTTGTACGCGAGTATGCACAGAGCTACACCAAATATCCGTTTATGATCTATCAGATCCAGACAAAATTCCGTGATGAGGCCCGTCCGAGAGCCGGACTGATCCGTGTGCGTGAGTTTACGATGAAGGATGCTTACTCCTTCCATACCAGCCAGGAAGATCTGGAGCAGTATTACGAGAAATGCCACGCAGCATACGAGCGTATCTTCGAGCGTGTCGGCGTGCCGGAGGTGGTATCTGTCAAATCCGATTCCGGTATGATGGGCGGCAACATCTCCCATGAGTTCATGCTTCTGACTCCGGTCGGAGAGGATTCCATCGTTCTGTGTGATTCCTGCGATTACAGAGCCAACATGGAGGCAGCTGAGAATATTTCCGACATCGCAAGAGACGCAGAATCCGCTGCACTCGAAAAGGTTTATACACCGAACGTCCACACCATTGAAGACGTCTGCAATTTCTTCGGAGACGAGACAAAGAACTCCTGCAAAGCCGTTGTTTATCAGCAGAATGTCGATGATAAATACGTTGTCCTTTTCATCCGCGGCGATCTCGAAGTCAACGAGACGAAGCTGGTCAACTTCCTCGGCGAGCAGGTTCACGCAGCCGTGATCACCGAAGAATGCGGACTGAACGCAGGCTATATCGGACCGGTGAACCTGAAGGTGAACGGAGATGCCGTTGTTCTCTATGATAAATCCCTCGAGGGAAGAAACAACCTTTCCTGCGGAGCCAACGAGGCAGAGCATCATTACAAAGGACTCGACATGGAGCGCGACGTTCCGAATGCCGAGTATCACGATTTTGCAAAAATCCAGGAGGGCGGCATCTGCCCGAAATGCGGCAAAAAGACCGTGAAGATCTCCAGAGGTATCGAGGTCGGAAATATCTTCCAGCTTGGAACCAAATATACAAAATCCATGAATATGACCTATGTCGATGCAAACGGCGAGAGCAAGACCCCGATCATGGGATGCTACGGTATCGGTGTCGGCCGTCTGGCAGCATCGGTCTGCGAGGCACATCACGATGAGTACGGCCCGATCTGGCCGAAAGCTATCGCTCCGTGGCAGGTACACCTCTGTGCAGTCCGCGTCGATGACGAGGAAGTCAGAGCATATGCGGACAAGTTGTACGAGGATCTGCAGAACGCAGGCATCGAAGTGATCTACGACGACAGAAGCGTCAGAGCCGGCGTAATGTTTGCCGATGCCGACCTGCTCGGCATTCCGCTGCGCATCATCGTAAGCCCGAAAAACATGAAACAGGGCGTTGTCGAGGTTGCATCCCGCGATAAGACTCTGAAAACACAAATTCCGCTGGAAAATGTAATGGAAGAGATTAAACAGTATCTGTAATGATTCAGAACCATGCGACAGGGAAGAAAAATCGCGATGGGGCTCGGAAGAAGTTCGACAGGAGAAAACACGATATGGAACTCTGGGATATCTATGATGAAAATAAACAGCCGACCGGCCGTACGATGAGACGGAATGACTGGCATATGAAGCCGGGCGAGTTTCACCTGACCGTACTCGGCGTAATCGCAAGACCGGATGGGACCTTTCTTATCACAAAACGTGTCATGACGAAAGCCTGGGCACCGGGCTGGTGGGAGGTTTCCGGCGGCGCGGCACAGGCAGGAGAGAGCTCCTGGGAGGCCGTGCGCCGTGAGGTCAGAGAGGAAACCGGACTCGATGTGAGCAAGGCTGACGGCGGTTATCTCTTTACCTACCGGCGCATCAACCCGGATGAGGGAGACAATTACTTTGTCGATGTTTATCGCTTCGTGATGGATATCAAAGACGAAGATCTTCATCTTCAGGAGGAAGAAACAGACGGCTACCGTTTTGCTACATTGGACGAAATCAAAGGGTACGCCGCAGAAGGTAAATTCCTGCATTACGACAGCATCCGCCAGGCATTTGAACTGTAACAGAAAAATAAGATAAGAAAAACGCGTTCCCGCCGGAAACCACAGGGGTTTCCGAAAACGGGAACGCGTTTTCTTAGCCTTAGAGCGTGTCTGAAAAAGGCTTTTCGCAAGCAGTTTATTGCAGTTAATCGCGATTGAATACTTCGCGGTTGAGCGCCTTTTCCTGATGGCTGACAATCGTTGTGCAGACAGCATCGCCTGTGATGTTGACGGCGGTACGCAGCATATCGAGAATACGGTCGATACCCATGATAAGAGCGATACCCTCCGTTGGCAGTCCGACGGAATTCAGTACCATAGCCAGGGTAACAAGGCCGACACTTGGGATACCGGCGGTACCGATGGAAGCCAGTGTTGCGGTAACAACAACCGTTGCGAGGTTTGCCGGGGTCAGATGAATACCGTACGCCTCTGCGATGAAGATGACAGCGACACCCTGCATAATGGAGGTACCATCCATGTTGATGGTTGCGCCGAGCGGAATGGTGAACGAAGAAATCTGCTTCGAGACACCCATCTTTTTGTTCAGTGTATCAATCGACATCGGGATTGTCGCGTTGGAGGTTGCGGTGGAAAATGCAAATCCCATAACCGGAAGGAATTTTTTCACGAATTTAATCGGATTCAGCCGTGTGAATACGAACAGAAGAACCTGATAAATGACGAAGCACTGCAGTGCCAGCGCCAGTGTTACATTTCCCATGTATTTCAGCATCGGTGCGAACGCAGAAAAGCCGACCGTTGCAAAGGTACGTGCAATCAGACAGAAAACGCCGACCGGAGCCACCTTCATGACCGTCATGGTCATTTCCATCATGACATCGTTAAACTGGCTGATAAAGTTGGAAACGACCGAAGCGCGGTTTCCGAGCTTTGCCAGCATTACGCCGACAAACAGGGCGAATACGATGATGGGAAGCATATCGCCGTTTGCCATGGAACCAATCGGGTTCTTCGGGATGATGTTGAGCAGTGTATCCACCAGGCTGACGCTGGAATCTGCTGCTGTCGAGGACAGGTCGGCTTTCTGAACCGCACTCATGTTAAGTCCGAGCCCCGGGTGAATGAGCAAGGCGGTTCCAAGTGCGATGCAGACGGCAAGTGCTGTGGTAACAAGGTAAAAGCCGATCGTTTTTACGCCGACCTTTCCGAGGGTTTTGCTGTCTCCGATGGACATACTTCCGCAGACGAGGGAGCAGAAGACAAGCGGTACGACAAGCATCTGCATCAGGCGGATAAAGCCCTGTCCGATGACATACAGCACACCTTCTACGATGACGGTGTCCTTGATATAGCTGGACGGGATCCAATAGTGAATCACCACGCCGAGCAGCGCACCGGCCAGCAGGGCAATAAAAATCTGGGTGGAAAGCCCGGGCTTCTTTTTTGACTTTTCCGTTGTTTCTTTTCTGTTTCGGACCATTATTCGATTCCTCCGGTTTCTTCGAGATATTCTTTCAGTGCCGTTTTCCAGTCGGGCGGCTCAGGAATACCGGTCAGGCGGAGCATCATGTTGTCCAGAACAGAATAGGTCGGGCGGACATCATCGCGTGCGACAACCGGGTAGAGATCAAGGTCACCGGTTTTTCCAGTATACTCGAGGATGGTTCTTGCAAACTCATAGCGGCTGCAGCTTCCGGGGCAGACAACGTGGTACAGACCATACTCCTCGCTGTCGATAAAGTGGCAGATCACGCGTGCAAGCTCAAAAGCACTGGTCGGAGCCGCATACTGGTTGTTTGGAACCTCCATCGTGCCGCCTTTTGCCGCATTGCGGAGTACTTCATCCACAAAATCGCGGCCGATCCCGTAAATCCAGGAGCTTCGGATGATGACAAAGCGGTTCAAAAGCTGTGTCAGGATTTTCTCTCCGGCCTCTTTTGATTTTCCGTAGATCGTACGCGGATGCACGGTATCAAACTCGTTGTACGGGATGCGGGATTCCTTGTCGAAAACGTCATCCGTTGAGATCTGAATAACCTTTGCGTCGATATCATTGGCGGCAAGCGCTACGTTGCGCACACCGATGGCATTGACACGATAGGCTTCGTCGATGTTTTTTTCACACTCGGCAACGTCGGTCATACCGGCGCAGTTGATGATAACGTCGGGACGGTTGACATAAACAAACTGTGTGACTTCATCGATTTTGGTAATATCAACCTCGTGAATATCCGTCGGAAGAAGCTGATATTCCACACCCTCCAGCAGTTCCAGAAGGGCAGTACCGATGTGGCCTTCGGCACCTGTAATCCATATTTTTTTCATAGGTTTTCTCCTGTCCTTGATTTATATACAGAAAAACTGTAATTGTATTTATTTTACCTGTGGACTTTACAGAAGTCAATAAATTATGGAAAGTCTCTGTGCAGAACCGGAAAAAAGTGGTATCATTTCTGTATATGTCTGCGGTGTAAGACTGCATATCTGCTACAAAAGAAGGAGGAGTATTTTTGAAAAAGAACAAATATGAAATCGACATGTGCAACGGCACGATTATGGACAAGCTGATTTCCTTTTCGCTGCCGCTGATGGTGTCCGGCATTCTGCAGCTGATGTTCAACGCGGTGGATATCATCGTCGTCGGACGGTTCAGCGGAAGCCAGGCGCTTGCGGCTGTCGGATCGACAACGGCACTCATCAACGTGTTCATCAACCTGTTTATGGGAATCTCGCTCGGTGCGAATGTGCTTGCGGCGCGGTATTATGCAGCGGGGCGCGACCGGGAGATGTCGGAAACGGTACATACATCGATCATGCTGGCGCTGATCAGCGGCGTTGTGATGGCGTTTGTGGGCGTATTTTTTGCAAAAGGCGCGCTGGAGCTGATGGATACACCGGCGGATGTCATTGATCAGTCGGCATTGTATATGAGAATTTACTTTATGGGAATGCCGTTTTTCATGCTGTACAACTACGGTGCGGCGATTCTGCGTGCCGTCGGCGACACGAAGCGGCCGCTGTATTTCCTGATTGTATCGGGTGTGATCAACGCTGGTCTGAATATGTTCCTCGTGATCGTGTTCAGTCTCGACGTGGCAGGTGTGGCGATTGCAACGGTGGTTTCGCAGGCGATCTCCTGCGTGCTGGTTCTGCGGTGCCTCTATAAGAGCGAGGGAAGTTATCAGCTCCGGTTTTCGAAGCTGTGCCTGAAAAAGGATTACATCATCCCGATTTTCCAGGTCGGCATCCCGGCGGGTATTCAGAGTACCGTCATCAACTTCTCGAACGTGCTGCTGCAGTCATCCGTCAATTCCTTCGGTTCGATTGCAATGGCAGGCTACACGGCGGCCAACAATGTGCTGGGATTTTTATACACCTCAGTCAACTCCGTCACCCAGGCGTGCATGAGCTTCACAAGCCAGAACTATGGTGTCGGAAAATACAAACGAATGGATAAGGTGCTGATCGACTGCCTGATTCTCTCCAGCGGCATCGCACTGGTGATGGGTGGCGGCGCGTATCTGTTCGGTACGGAAATCCTGAAGATTTACACCGGGGACCCGGAGGTTATCCGCTGCGGTATGGAAATTCTGTCGATCACGACGGTTCCGTATTTCCTCTGCGGCATCATGGACCTCTTCCCGGGAGCCCTGCGCGGTATGGGATGCTCGGCGGTGCCGATGATTCTGTCCGTCATCGGAACGGTCGGAACGCGAATCGTGTGGATCTTCGGCATTTTCCCGCAGCACCGCTCGCTGTATGTGCTGTTCATTTCGTATCCGGGATCGTGGATCATCACGATTATCATGCAGGTGATCTGCTATCTGATTATGCGGAAGAAAGTCCACAGCCGGGCAGCAGCCGTATAAAAAAGAAAAAAAAGACCAAAAGCCAGAAAAACCGCGGATAAATCCATTTTTAAGTGGAATTATCCGCGGTTGTGTGATAAGATGGCTGTATGCGAAGAGGCAGGTAGAAGATACAGGGACACCTGCCTCTTACTCTGTGAAAAAGGAGAGAAGAGAGAACATATGAAAAAGTTTTATGCATGGTATCAGAAGCATATTACAGGTGCGATCTTTACCGGACTGATTCTCGGTATCTTAACCGGACTTCTTCTGGCGGACCGCTTTACGCCGATTCTGACCGTAACCGGCGTCATCGGCGGCATCTACATGAACGCCTTGAATATGATGATTTTCCCGATGGTATTCTGCTCAATTGTCATGGGCATCTGCAGCATCGGAAATGCAAAAACGACAGGTAAGATCACCGGCTACTCGATGATTTTCTTCCTGTGCACCACCGCGATTGCAAGTGCAGTCGGCATTATCATTCCAAGACTGATCCGCCTCGGAAAGGGAGTCCATTTTGAGATGGCAACTTCCGATATCCAGGCGACCGAGATGACCAGCATCCTCGACACGATCAAAAACCTGATCCCGTCCAACCCGGTGAAGGCGTTTGCGGAGGGCAACATGCTCCAGGTACTCGTGTTCGCTGTCGTTGTCGGCTTTACGCTGATTGCGGTCGGAGAGAAGGGACAGCCGCTCTTAAACGTGATCGACTCCCTGAATGAGGTCTGTTTAAAAGTCATCAGCACCGTTATGTACTTCACCCCGATCGGTGTCTTCTGTACGATCGTGCCGGTTGTCGAGGCAAACGGAACCAAAACCATCGTTTCCTTGGCAACCCAGCTCATCATTCTGTATGTGGCATTCTATGGATTTGCGATCGTCGTCTACGGCGGCGCTGTAAAACTCATCGGAAAGACGAGTCCGGTCAAGTTCTTTAAGGCGATCATGCCGGCAGCCCTGAATGCATTCGGAACATGTTCCAGTTCCGCGACGATCCCAATCAGCAAGCGCTGTGTCGAGAAAGAACTCGGCGTTTCGAACCAGATCAGCAGTATCGCAATCCCGCTCGGTGCCACCGTCAATATGGATGCGGTATCGATCCTGATGTCGTTTATGATCATGTTCTTCGCAAATGCCTGCGGCATCAACGTCAGCATTTCGATGATGGTGATCATTCTGCTTGCCAACGTCCTGCTTTCTGTCGGAACACCGGGTATCCCGGGCGGCGCGATCGCATCATTCGCAGCACTCGCCACGATGGCAGGTCTTCCGGCCGGCGTCATGGGCGTTTACATCAGCATCAACACACTGTGTGACATGGGTGCCACCTGCGTCAACGTCATCGGCGATATGGCAGGCTGCGTTGTGCTGCAGGAGAAAATCAAACTGGAAGAAAACTAAAAAATGTTACATAGAAAAAGAGGGATTCCTTTCACGGGAGTCCCTCTTTTGCAATGCGTAAAATAAATTAAATATAGTCCGAAACATATGGAATATGGTGGAAGAGCAGGTCATCCAGGCATTCCACAGTCTGCGGCGTCGTTTCGATGCGCGCCATCTCATACAGCTTGGAAGCCGTCTTGTAGCCGAGCAGCAGTGTCGTGAGCGATGCGATCGTCATTTTCATCACATGGTCCGGCTCGCGGTCGGTCGGCACACAGTGTCCTTTTTCAAAGAAGAATGTGAAGCTGTCATTGTTCCACGGAAGCAGCTCATCCTCGATCTCAAAACGGATACACACATCCGGCTCGTCCGGGTCGCAGGCGTAATGTTCCATAAACTGCACGACATCGATGATACGCCCCATCGAGTACGGGCGAATCGTTTCTTTGATATCGCTGTCCTCAAGCTCGAACGCGATGGGTTCACTGTAGTAGTTATTTCCTTTGACCTCATCGATCATGGAATCGTGCGCATGAATATACTCCCAGAGTCCCAGCTGCGCTTCGCGGTTCAGATAGATCATCTCTTTGATATGCATGATATCGGAGCTGATCAGATAGACCATGTAGCCGTACGGCACATCATCAGCGGAATAGTAGATCGCAACGACGGTATCATCCTCATCCCAGCGGAAATATTCTTCCCACGCCAGATTGTTGCGGTAGAGGCAGCCGTGCGTCTTCGAAGCAAATTTGGTATGTAGTTCCTTAAAATCCTTGTCATCCCATGCTACGCGGCGCACATAGCCAGGGGCTTTGAGTTTCCGCGGCACCTGCGTGTCCTTGATGGTGTACGTCATCTTATTGGAAATGATTTCCCATCCGAGATTCCGGTAGAGCGGAATAGAGTAGGGATAGAGAAGCGCAAAGGAACGGTGGTTTTCCCGCATGCGCGTGAGACTCCGGATCATCAGCTTTTTCATGATGCCCTGGCCGGTGTATTCCGGGTAGGTGCAGACGCTGGTGACAAAACCGACGGGATAGCGGACACCGTAGATATTCATGTCCAGCGGATAAACCGCGAACTGTGATACCAGATCCTCCTCGCAGAAACAGCCGAGCACATCGGCACGGACGAGAACCGGGAATTTGGACTGCTTGATTTCATCGTCTTTCCATCCGCTTTCGGAAAGCTCCTGCTCTGTAACCTGAAAGGCGTAGCGCAGAAGTGCATTGTACTGCTCTGCGTCGTCGATGGTCAGCGGGCGGAAGGTTAAGTTCGAATCTTTCGTTTGAATCATGGATTACTCCCTCATTTTATTGTGAATCAAAGTATAGTGAATCAGATACTTTATTTTTTCGTAAATATTCTATCATAAGAAATGGAATTTGTGCAGTTAAAAATAAAGCCCATTCCGCAAATTTGGTAAAAAGATCAAAATAGTGTTAGAAATCGGATAAAAACTTCAAGAAACAGACAAAAAAATCTAATAAAATGAAAAACATACAGGGATAGTCTGCGCGAAAAAGTAGACATACGATTTCCAGGGTGACTGCGTTGAGATCGACGTGTTCAATCCGGAGACAAGAAAATATGTCTGGGACGTATGCAAGAAGAACTACTACGATTACGGCATCAATGCTTTCTGGCTGGATAACTCCGAGCCGGATTACGGTGTTTACGATTTCGATCATTACCGCTATATTGAAGGACCGGCGCTCTCCTGCAGCAACATCTATCCGCAGTTATACAGCCGTGTCTTCCATGATAAGAAGAAAAAACCGACCGCGTAAAACCGGTCGGTTTTTTTGAATAAATTTCCATTACAGGACGGTTTTTGTACACTTTTTTCTTGACGAAACGGGAAACAATCGTTACACTATTATGTATAACTGTAATTAGAATGGGAAAATGTAGCAAAACGCGGAAGCACACAAAGGGGTAATGAAGTTTTGTGTGTACCGGGGAGAAGAGAGGGAAACAGATGAATCAGACCGAATTGCCGGAATGTGAAAAAATAAATAAGAAAGAGCCTTCTAAGGATGTTCAGATGACACAGGAACAGGCAGAACGTCTGGTGGAACATCTGAAGAATATTTTCATGTATGTGCGGGTTCTCCGTCCGGATGAGATCGGAGATTTTATTATCGATGAAGAGAATGGCAAGCTGTGTGAATGCTACGCAGTATGGAACAAAGCGATGCCGTGCCTTAACTGTATTTCCGAAAAAGCCCTGCGGGAGAAATCGCAGAAATCAAAACTGGAATGCATTGCGTCGAATGTGTATCAGGTCATTGCAAGATACGTGGAGATCGAAGGAGAACCATGCGTGATCGAGATGATCAACCGTCTCGACGATGAAACACTGATGGACTCCGAAGGACGCCAGAATCTGGTAAGCAAGCTGAACAGCTACAGCGAAGAGCTGTATCGTGACGCGCTGACCGGAGTATTCAACCGCCGCTACTTCGAAGACCAGATCCGGGACGCCAGCTTTTGCTGCGGCGTAGCCATGATCGATCTCGATGATTTCAAATTATACAACGATACATACGGCCACAATGCCGGAGATATGGCGCTTGACACCATTGTAAAGACCGTCAACCGCTGCACCCGACGTACCGACCGTCTGATCCGCTTAGGAGGGGACGAATTTCTGCTGGTTCTGCCGGAGATGGATGAGGAAAACTTTGTACAGAAATTAAAACAGATTCAGTCACAGATCCATGAGGCACAGGTGCCGGGCTACTCGAAGATGCGTCTTTCCGTCAGCGTAGGAGGTGTTCTGACAAGAGATGAGACGATCGGCGAAGCTGCGATGCGTGCCGACCAGCTGATGTATCTTGCAAAACAACGGAAAAACATGGTTGTCACCGAGAAAGACCAGATCCTGGGTTGTCAGGACGATGTTGTCCGTCAGGAAAACCGCAGAGAAAAACAGCGCATCCTGATCGTGGATGATTCCGAGATGAACCGTATCATCCTCTCGGAGATTCTGCAGGATGAATACGATATCATCGAGGCTTCCACCGGCGAAGAGTGCCTGCGTCTGCTGGAAGAATACGGAACAGGCCTTGCGCTGATCCTTCTGGATATCGTCATGCCGGGCATGGACGGTTTCGGAGTGCTTGACTACATGAACCGCAACCACTGGATCGAAGAGGTTCCGGTCATCATGATATCGAGCGAGGATTCCACCGCATTTGTGCGCCGTGCGTATGAGCAGGGCGTATCCGATTATATCAGTCGTCCGTTTGATGCAAAAGTTGTTTACCAGCGTGTCTTCAACACGATCAAATTATATGCAAAACAGCGCCGTCTCGTGACGCTCGTCACCGAGCAGATTTACGAAAAAGAGAAAAACAATCAGATGATGATCAGTATCCTGAGCCATATCATGGAATTCCGGAATGGCGAGAGCGGACTTCATGTCCACCACATCAACGTTCTGACCAGTATGCTCCTCGAGCGTCTGGTACAGAAGACAGACCGCTACCACTTAAGCTGGTCCGATCAGCTGATGATCACAACGGCATCCGCGCTGCACGATATCGGAAAGATGTGCATTGACGAGAACATTTTAAATAAGCCGGGAAGGCTGACGAAAGAAGAGTTCGAGGAGATGAAGAAACATACCCTGATCGGAGCGTCCATGCTGAAGAGCCTGGAACTGTATCAGGACGAGAAGCTGGTACAGATTGCGTACCAGATCTGTCGCTGGCATCATGAGCGGTACGACGGAAAGGGTTACCCGGACGGCTTAAAAGGTGAGGAGATCCCGATTGCAGCCCAGGTTGTATCGATTGCCGATGTTTACGATGCGCTGACAAGCGAGCGTGTCTACAAATCGGCATACACGCACGAGAAAGCCATCGAGATGATCCTGAACGGCGAGTGCGGTACCTTCAGCCCGCTGATGCTCGAGTGTCTGCTCGATATCAAAGATGCCATCTGCGAGGAGCTGAACAACATATCCGAAGAAAAACAGACTTCGATTCAGATTGAAAAGCTGAAAAAGAATCTGAAATCGGGGGGGGGCAGAGCTGAGTTTTCTGAACTCTGATGAGAAGTTATCCACAGAAGATGCCTGGGAGAACAGGTATCATGCGGATTCGAAAGACGATCTTAAATAAAAATATACCAAAACCCATGGATTTCTGAAAAGATTCCATGGGCTTTTCGCACCTTTGTGCAAATTTTTGTTGTGATTCCGGAGGACAACTGCTATAATAACAGAAAATGTCAAAAAATACGACAAAAATACCGGAAGAGGGCTGTGCGAACAAGTACACACAAGTCTGGAAAGGATAAAAACATGAATCAGTTGGAAGTATTACGAGAGAGCCTCGGACAGTGCGATGAGATTATTCTGGATGCGCTGCTGATGAGAAACCGTATTGTCGAGGACATTATGGTATATAAAGAAGCAAATAACGTGCCGATTCTCCAGCCGGAGCAGGAAGCAAAACAGAAGGAATGGCTGGAACGCCGGATGCAGGAAAAACGCCATAAAAACGAAGTGGCGGATGTTTTCGAGAGCATCACAAGAAACAGTAAAAAGATTCAGGCAAGAAAGCTGTTCAATTATAATATTGTACTGATTGGCTTCATGGGAGCCGGAAAGAGCACCATTTCCGATTATCTCAAAACCGTGTTTGCCATGGATATCATCGAGATGGATCAGATCATCGCAGAGCGTGCCGGTATGAGCATCTCCGATATTTTTGAGACTTACGGCGAACAGTATTTCCGTGACTGCGAGACGAATCTTCTGATTGAAATGCAGTCGAGAACAAACGTTGTCATTTCGTGCGGCGGCGGAACTCCGATGCGTGAGTGCAACGTTGCGGAGATGAAAAAGAACGGCCGCGTTGTTCTTCTGACTGCAAAGCCGGAGACGATTTTAGACCGTGTCAAAGACAGCCACGACAGACCGCTGATCGAGAACAACAAAACCGTTCCGTTTATCGCAGATCTGATGAGCAAGCGCCGTGAGAAATATGAGGCCGCAGCCGACATTATCATCGAGACGGACGGAAAGAGCGAGCTGGAGATCTGTGAGGAGCTGATCCACAGCCTGCGGCAGATGGATGCAAAAGCGGAATAAAAGAGAAAAAGCAAAGAAAAAGAAGAAGCAAGAAAAAGCAAGAAAAAGAAAGAAAAAGAAAGAAAAAGAAAGGAAAAGAAGAAGGAGAATGCTGTGTGCGACGGCAGCCTCCTTCTTTTCCTTTTGATACCGAATTGTTGCGCACTTAAAAAATACAAAATGTGTAGGAAAAAAGATTGACAAAAAAGATATTTTTCGATATTCTGATAAAAGTTGGGCTAAAATCACGTGAAAAGATTGAAAAAACAAGGTATTATTTCGTGCTATTGTCCGAATAAGAGAAAAAATTCAGGATAATTATATGAAAAACAATGGCCCGTGTGCAGACATAGCCGGATCAGCCGGGGAGGGTCTGCGGAAAACAAAGGAGGAACACCAATGAGAAAAAGAAACAAAGTCGTTTCTCTGCTTTTGGCAGGATGCATGGCAGCCGGTCTTCTGGCCGGATGCGGAAGCAGCGGAGAGGCACAGGTAGCAACTGCTGACAATGCTACAGCGGCATCAACCAGTACTGGAGCAGCGGATTCAGCAGCACCGGAGACTGCAGGTGAAGTGGACGGACAGATCAATCTTCGCGCGGTATCCTTTGGAAACAATTTCGATGTGCAGGATATGGGATGGCGCTGGATGATGGCGGAGTGCTATGAAGGACTGATGCGTGACGTGGCAGATGAAAACGGAGACCGTTTCGAGTATGCCGGTGCAGAATCCATGGACGTATCCGATGACGGACTGGTTTATACCTTCCATCTGAGAAAGGATGCAAAATGGTCCGACGGACAGCCGGTTACCGCAGCAGATTATGAGTACGGCTGGAAACGTCTGTTAAATCCGGAATACGGATATTCCTATTCTTTCTTCCTGTTCAACGTAGTAGGAGCAGAGGAGTATTATAACGGACAGGGTTCTGCCGATGAGATCGGAATCAAAGCAGTTGACGATTACACCTTCGAGGTTACCTTAAAGGTAGCGGATCCGACCTTCCAGTCCAAGCTGGTAGCAACTCCGCTTTACCCGACCCGTCAGGATGTCGCAGAGGCAGCCGGAGACCAGTGGGGAAAAGACTGGACAAAATGTGTCTACAACGGACCGTTTGCCATGACAAACCTGGTAGAAAATAACTCCATGACATGGGTGAAGAATGACCAGTACTGGGATAAGGACAACGTAAAACTGAATCAGGTAAACTGGTACTGTGTAGCAGAGAACGCAACAGCAGCAACCATGTTCGATAACGGACAGCTGGACGTTTTCGATGCAGCAGGCGATTACATTGCAAAATATGACAAAGAAGTAGAAGCAGGCAATATGCAGACCATGACCACCGAGTACCCGGGAACTATGGTTCTGTGCTACGAGCAGTCTGAGGGCGGAAAATCCGGTCTGATGAAAAACGTAAACATCCGCAAGGCAATTTCCTACTCCATCAACCGTGAGGAGATGGTATCAGCTGTTTACGGAAGATACACCGCAGCTTACGGCTTCGTTTCCCCGGCGATCACGCTCGACGGAACTTCCTACCGCAAGCAGGCGTCGGAGACCATGAAAGAGGAATATGAGCAGTATGCAGGAGATGCAGACAAGTTAAAAGCACTGTTCCAGAAAGGCCTTGATGAGCTTGGTATCACCGACAAACCGGAAGACATCACCATTACACTGCTGTCCCAGGGTTCTGCTACCGAGAATCAGCTCGAGAGAGAGTACCTGCAGCAGTCCATTTCCCAGAATCTGGGCGTAAAGGTAGAGCTGAACACCGTTGGCGATTACCAGATGTTTGCAAACGAGCGCGATAACAAGAACTACGATATCTTTGTAGGCGGATGGTTCAGCGATTACAACGATCCGCTGGATTTCCTGAACGTCATGAAGACAGGCGTTTATGATTCCTACGGCCTCTATAGCAACAGCGAGTACGACAGCCTGATCGATTCTCTGACCGGAGAGAACGACAACGCAAAACGCCTTGAGATTTACCAGAAGCTGGAAGATCTGCTGGTTGCACAGGATTGTGGTGTTGCACCGCTGTACTACTCTGATAAACATTACTATTATCAGAACTGGGTAAAAGATTTCTACACATCCTCCTTCGGCGCAAGCCAGGAGCTTTACAGAGCATCTGTACAGAAATAAAAAAGCAGCAAAACAGAAGAAATGAGGGAAGAAGGGCTTATGAAACAATAGGCTCTTCTTTCGCTATCATAATAAAAATTCCGGTCGGAAAAGACCGGACAGGGAGAGGATTTTTATGCCAAAATATTTACTGCGCCGTTTTGCAGAAATGCTGATCACACTGTTTCTGATTGCAACGGCCACGTTTTTCCTTCTGGAAGCGGTTCCGGGAGATCCGCTGACGGAGCGTGCGAGCAAGCTCTCGCCGACCGTAAAGGAAAACCTCTATAAGCGCTACGGCCTCGACAAGCCGATGATGGAGCGCTATGTGATCACAATGAAGGGAATCTGCAAGGGAGAGTTCGGGGAATCTGTTGTCTATGCGGGACAGACGGTACAGAAGCTGATTCATGACCGTCTTCCGGTATCCGCCCGCCTTGGTATCCAGCAGGTGCTGGTCGGTATCACGATCGGTCTGCTGCTTGGAATTCTTGCGGCAATGAGGAGGGGAAGCTTCTGGGACTATATGGTGATCGCCCTGTCGGTCCTCTTGATTTCCATTCCGAACCTGATCTTTGGTCTGATGCTTCAGAAAATTTTCGCAGGTAACCTGAAGGTTCTGCCGACGATCGGCTGGCCTGCGGGAAAGGATCTGTGGTTCGGAGGATGGGAATACACGATTCTTCCGACCCTGACAGGATGCTTTTCTTATATTGCAACGTATGCGCGTCTGCTGAAAACCTCGATGCTCGATGTGATCAATCAGGATTACGTGCTGACTGCTGAATCGAAGGGCTTAAGCCGCGGACAGATTATCCGCCGCCATATCCTTCGGAACTCGTTTATCCCGGTTATCACACAGCTTCCGATGTCGGTTGCCATGTGTATCACAGGCTCCTTCTTCATCGAGAGCATCTTTTCCATCCCGGGAATCGGACAGTATTATGTGACGGCGGTCAATAACCAGGATCTTTCCATTATCATGGGAGAGACGGTTATTATCGCAGCACTTTACATCGGTGTTCTCTTTATCACGGACCTGCTGTACGTGGTCGTTGACCCGAGAATCAGTCTGACAGGAAAGAGCAGATAAGGAGGATATTATGGCAGCATTAACACCGGAAAAATTTAAAGTAATAGGATACACCGAGGAAGATGCGAACCGGATTGACCGCCCGACCATTTCCTACTGGCAGGACGCCTGGAGACGGCTCCGCAAAAATCCGATCGCAATGGGATCTCTTGTTGTGCTCGGCATTCTGCTTGTCATGGTCATCATCGGACCGCATATCAAAGGATATGATTATGTATCCATGAATATCGCCGAGAAAAACCAGGGCGTATCGTCAAAATACTGGTTTGGAACCGACAACCTGGGACGTGACCTCTTCTCAAGAGTCTGGGTCGGCGCGCGGGCATCACTGATCATCGCGATCGTTGCAACGGCAATCAAACTCATCATCGGAACGGTATATGGCGCGCTGATGGCACATTTCGGCGGCTGGGTCGATGAGGTTCTGATGCGGATCATCGAGGTTATCAACTCGATTCCGTCTCTGCTTCTTACGATTCTGATCATGATGATTCTTGGAAATAACCTGTTTGCACTTCTGGTCGCGCTTAGTGTCACCGCATGGTGTAACACGGCACGTCAGGTGCGCGGTATGATCAAACAGCTCCGTGAGACGGAATACGTTTACGCGGCGGAGGTGCTCGGTGCAAAACCGCTCCGCATCATCTTAAAACACTATGTACCGAATATGCTGGGTATCCTGATTCTGGATACGGCGACGGCAATCCCGATGTTTATTTTTACGGAGGCAGGTCTTAGCTTCCTCGGCATCGGCCTCAAGGCACCATCGATCAGCCTTGGTGTCCTGATTTCGATGGGACAGCAGAACATGGATTTCTATCCGTCACAGCTTCTGTTCCCATGTCTCGTGCTCTGTATCATCGTTATGGCATTCAACCTTCTGGGAGACGGCCTTCGCGATGCCCTTGATCCGAGACTTCGCCAGTAATAAGTGGGAGATAACGATATGAACGAACAAAACAATCCGATTCTGGAAGTAAAAAACTTAAGAGTCTCTTATCACACCTATGCCGGTGAAGTAAAGGCAGTCCGCGGTGTACAGTTTTCTCTCGAGAAAGGTCAGGCGCTCGCAATTGTGGGCGAATCCGGCTGCGGAAAATCTGTAACGGCGAAATCCATCATGGGCCTCATCAAGGCCCCGCAGGGTGAGATTAAAGAGAACAGTGAAATTCTCTATCATGGAGAGAATATTCTGAAATACAACAAAAAACAGTGGCAGCATTACAAAGGCGGCGAGTGTGCAATCGTTTTCCAGGATGCGCTGGCTTCCTTAAATCCGACGATGCGTGTCGGAAAACAGATTATGGAAAATCTGATGGGCCACAAAAACATGACAAAACAGGAAGCGGCAAAGGAGGCTGTCGAGATGCTGCGCATGGTCGGCATCCCGGAGCCGGAAAAACGTGTCAGACAGTATCCGCACGAATTTTCCGGCGGTATGCGTCAGCGTGTTATGATCGCGATTGCATTTGCCTGTGATCCGAAAATTCTGATCTGTGACGAGCCGACGACCGCGCTCGATGTGACAATTCAGGGACAGATTCTCGATATTATCAAGAATCTGCAGAAGAAAAATCAGACATCCGTCATCATGATCACACATGATCTCGGTGTTGTGGCAAATATCGCACAGAAGATTGCTGTCATGTATTCCGGCATCATCGTGGAGAGCGGAACGTGTGAGGACATTTTCTATCGTCCGCGTCACCCGTATACCTGGGCGCTGATCCGTTCCGTACCGCGTCTGGATCTGAAAAACAAGCAGGAACTCGCGACAATTCCGGGAACTCCGCCGGATCTTTTAAACCCGCCGGTCGGATGTCCGTTCTGCACGCGGTGCAGCTACTGTATGCCGATCTGTAAGGAAGAGATGCCGGAGGTAACGGAATTCGGCGGCGAGCATAAGGCTGCCTGCTGGCTCCATCACCCGATGGCACCAAAAGTAGAAATGCCAAATCTGGAAGGAGGAGAACTGTAATGGAAAATAACGAAAAAGAAGTGCTTTTTTCCGTTTCCCATCTGAAAAAATATTTTCAGGTCGGAAACCATGCGACCTTAAAGGCCGTGGATGATGTCTCCTTCGAAATTTACAAGGGTGAGACACTTGGAATGGTTGGCGAGTCCGGATGTGGAAAGACGACGTGCGGCCGTACCTGCATCGGCCTGTATGACAAGACCGACGGACAGGTGCTCTACAAGGGAACCGATGTCCATGCATTAAACGGAAAAGAGCGGTTTGCCTTCAAAAAACAGGTGCAGATGGTGTTCCAGGATCCGTATGGATCGCTCGACCCGCGTATGACCGTTGCCGATATCATCGGTGAGGGAATCGATATCCATCATCTTGCGAAGAATAAAAAAGAGCGCCAGGAGATGATCTACAAATATCTGGAGCTGGTCGGACTGAACCGCGAGCATGCGAACCGTTTCGTGCACGAGTTTTCCGGCGGACAGCGCCAGCGAATCGGTATCGCGCGTGCGCTTGCCGTGCAGCCGGAGTTCATCGTTCTCGATGAGCCGATCTCCGCACTCGACGTTTCGATTCAGGCGCAGATCGTCAACCTGCTTGTGGACTTACAGAAGAAGATGGGTCTGACCTATCTTTTCGTTGCGCATGATCTGTCGATGGTCAAACATATTTCCGACCGTGTGGCGGTTCTGTATCTGGGAACGCTCGTCGAGCTGACGACATCCGAGGAGCTGTACGCCAACCCGCGCCACCCGTACACACAGGCACTGCTCTCCGCGATTCCGATTCCGGACCCGAAAGTAGAGGCAGAGCGCGACCGCAAAAAAATCCGCCTCGAAGGCGAGGTGCCGAGCCCGATCAACACGAAGCCGGGCTGCAAATTCCAGGGAAGATGCAAGTACGCAAAGGACATCTGCCGACAGCAGATGCCGGAATTAAAAGACGTGGGCAACAATCACTTTGTGGCATGTCATTTCTGCGATGCGTTAGAAGAAAATAAGGAATTATAAAACATGGAAAAGATAAAGAACATCTGCCGTGATCTCGGCAAAGCATTTACAATCGGCCTGCTCTCCGGCGGCGCTGCGGCAGCTGTGCTGCTGCTGGGAGGATTCCTCTTTGGGGGATTCACGTTCCGCGCTGCCCTTGAGGCGGCGAAAGACGGCCTGCTGCTGATCGCGGCCCTCGGCATGTTCGTGATCGCTGGAATGCTGATGGTAAAAGGCAAAAACCCGGAGAAATTCACGCAGAAGGAAAAATGGCGCGTCCACTTTGCCGTGCTCGGATATAAGAGTGTGTTCGCAGTTCTCTGCGTTTCCTGGGTGCTGTGGGCGGCAGCGGCGGATTATCTTTTGTATCGGATGTGAAAATAGTTTCTATAAATAAAAAGAGAATTTTGCAGACTGTAAAAATGAGGTCCGGCAAAATTCTCTTTTTTCGTTTAGTCGTTATTCGTCTTCGAGACGGGAGATAACCATCTCCATGGATTTCTGATATTCTTCATCCGAAGAATTGTAGAACAGCATCAGATCGAGGCAGCTGCTCATTTTCTTCAGTGCTTCCGGGATGGAGTAGTCGATCGTTTTCACATATTCATCCCAGTGCTCCAGCTTCCACGTATCGCGCACGGAGTTGCGGTCGATCATGCGCTGGTGGCAGATCTCCGGTTTTGTGACAACCCAGATCACAACAAGCTTTGCCCCATGGTCAGCGAGCTTTTTGGAGAAGTCTTTCAGGAACTTCTCATCATGCACTTCGCGTGTGAATGGTGCGTTGATCAGCACAATATTGTCATACTCGAGTGCTTCCAGTCCGAAATTGACCGTTACTTCATATTCATAATCGCGGATATTCTCCTCGAAGAAATCAGAACTGCGGTTGATTTCCTGTCCGCCCGCTTTGAAAACGCGGTTCGACAGCGGAATGACCGTATCCTTGTCGAGATAAACAACGTGTTTCAGCTCCTTGGCGAGCTGTTTTGAAATGTATGTCTTTCCGCACGCCGGCGGCGAGGTTACGAGGATCATCTTTTTCATCGTTTGTATGTCTTCCTTTCCAGTTGAATAAAAAAAATCACTCCTAGCATTATAGAAAATTTGGGAAAAAATTGCAAGAGAAAAGATGGTTGTGCCGGAGAAAAAATTGTCTTATAATAAAATAAGATTTTTATGCCATCACGGAGAAAATAAATGGAGGAAAGACAATGAGCAGAGCAAATACACGAGTTGTGAAAATCGGCGACCGGGTCATCGGAGGCGGAAATCCGATTCTGATCCAGTCTATGACGAATACCAAAACAGAAGATGTGGAGGCAACCGTAAAGCAGATCCAGGCGCTCACGGAAGCCGGATGTGACATTATCCGATGCGCCGTCCCGACCATGGAGGCAGCCAAGGCGCTGTCCGAGATCAAAAAGCAGATCTCGATTCCGCTTGTAGCAGATATTCATTTTGACTATCGATTGGCGATCGCCGCGATCGAAAACGGAGCCGATAAAATCCGCATCAACCCGGGCAACATCGGCAGCCGCGACCGGATCCAGGCGGTTGTAGATGCAGCAAAAGAACGCCAGATTCCGATCCGCGTCGGCGTCAACAGCGGTTCACTCGAAAAAGAGCTGGTGGAAAAATACAACGGCGTAACGGCAGAGGGCCTGGTGGAGAGCGCGCTCGACAAAGTGCGGATCATTGAGGAGATGGACTATGACAATCTCGTCATCAGTATCAAATCGTCTGATGTGATGATGTGTGCAAAAGCGCATGAGCTGATCACGAACCAGACGGATCATCCGCTTCATGTCGGCATTACGGAGGCAGGAACGCTGTATTCCGGCAACATCAAATCGGCAGTGGGGCTCGGTATTATTTTATATCAGGGCATCGGAGATACGATCCGTGTTTCCCTGACCGGCGATCCGCTCGAGGAAATCAAATCCGCAAAACGGATCTTAAAGACCCTGGGACTTCGAAAAGGCGGCATTGAGGTCGTATCGTGTCCGACCTGCGGACGGACCCAGATTGACCTGATCGGACTGGCAAACCAGGTGGAAACACTGGTGCAGGGCTACGATCTTGATATCAAGGTTGCCGTCATGGGCTGCGTGGTCAACGGACCGGGCGAGGCAAAAGAGGCGGATCTTGGTGTTGCAGGCGGAAAAGGCGTCGGCATTTTAATTAAAAAAGGTGAAATCGTGAAAAAAGTACCGGAGAGCGAGCTGCTGTCCGTCTTAAAGGACGAGCTGGATCACTGGGGCAAGTAAAAAAGAAAGCAGGAATAGGAATGGAAAAACAGTTTCAGGAAGTATTTCCGGATTTGAGAATCGAAGGGGGCATGGCAGAGCTTCTCGATACCGTGGAGGTTTCGCGGGTATCGATCAATAAGAAAAAAGATCTGCTGCGGATCTATGTGGTCAGCCATCAGTGGATTCACAAAAAATATATTTATCAGCTGGAGCGCCAGATCGAGGAGCAGCTCTTTTCCAACGTGCCGCTGCGCGTGAAGATTATTGAGCGGTTCTATCTGTCGCGCCAGTATACGCCGGAAAACTTTCTGGAGGTGTACCGTCCGAGTATCCTGCTCGAGCTGAAAAACCACAGTGTCTTTCTGAATCATCTGTTTTCGACTGCCGAGATTACCTTCCCGGAGACGAACAAAATGCACCTGGTGCTCGTGGATTCCGTTGTGGCAAAGGAGCGCGAGGAGGAGCTGGTCCACATTCTCGAGAAAATCTTCTGTGAGCGGTGCGGCTTCGACCTGATCGTGGAAACCGAGATGAGAAAGCCGGAGGGCGAGAGCCGCGCCATGAGAAATTCCGAGCTCCGCATCCGGGAGGAAGTGCGCCACGTTCTGGCGCATACCCATTACGGTGAGATGCTCGGCGAAAAAGAGCAGAACCGGATGGAAGAGCAGGCGGAAGCAGCAGGCGAACAGCCAAAAGCAGCCGCAGCAGCCAAGGGCGGCGAGGCGAAAAAAGAAAAAGCAGCAGACGGCGGAAGGGGAAAAGGTTTTTCCGGCGGCGGACGCGGTTCCTTCAAGAAAGGCAAGGGCAGTTTCAGCCGGAATGCGGACAATCAGCCGCGCAAATCCTCCAATCCGGATGTGCTGTACGGAAGAGATTTCGAGGATGAGAGCGTGGAGATTCTGAAAATCGGCGATGAGATCGGTGATGTTGTCATCCGAGGAAGAGTCCAGAGTGTGGATATGCGCGAGATCCGGAATGAGCGTACGATTTTCATGTTCACGATCACCGACTTTACGGATACCATCGGCGTCAAGATTTTCGTCCAGAACGCGGAAGTGCCGGAATTAAAGGATGCGATCAAAAAAGGCGCGTTCATTAAAGTAAAAGGAAAAACGACGGTTGATGCATTTGACCACGATCTGACGGTTATGTCTGTCTGGGGCATCAAGAAGATCACCGATTTCCGTACCGGCCGTCAGGATACGAGTCCGGTGAAGCGTGTGGAGCTGCACTGTCATACAAAGATGAGCGATATGGACGGTGTCACCGATGCTGCCCGTCTGGTACAGCGTGCCTACGAGTGGGGCCATCCGGCGATCGCGATCACTGACCACGGCGTGGTGCAGTCATTCCCGGAGGCAAACCATGCGATCGAGGCGATCGACGGCGCTTACCGGAAAAAATACCAGGCAGAGCACCCGGATGCGACAAAAGATGAGCTGAAAAAAGTTTCGGCTCCGTTCAAGGTCATCTACGGCATGGAGGCTTATCTCGTCGACGACTTGAAAGATATCGTTGTCAACAGCAAAGGACAGGACATCCACGGAAGCTACGTTGTGTTTGATATCGAGACGACGGGATTTTCCCCGGTTGTCAACAAAATCATTGAGATCGGTGCCGTCCGTGTGGAAAACGGAGCGATTGTCGATAAGTTTTCCACCTTCGTCAACCCGAAAGTCCCGATCCCGTTCCGGATTGAGAACCTGACCGGCATCAACGACAACATGGTTCTTGACGCGCCGGACATCGAAACGGTGCTGCCGAAATTCCTGGAGTTCAGTGAGGGAGCCGTTATGGTTGCCCACAATGCTTCGTTTGATATGAGCTTTATCGAGCACAACTGCGTCCTGCAGGGGATCGAGCGGGAATTTACAACGGCGGACACCGTCGCCATGGCGCGTTTCCTGCTGCCGGGCCTCAACCGTTTCAAGCTGGATACCGTTGCGAAGGCGGTCGGCGTATCGTTGGAAAACCATCACCGTGCGGTGGACGATGCCGGCTGTACGGCGGAAATTTTCGTGAAATTCGTAAAAATGCTGGAGGAGCGCAATATTCTGACTCTGGATGACCTGAATGCGCAGGGAAAAGTATCGGAGGAGGCTGTGCGCAAGCTTCCATCGTACCATGCGATCATTCTGGCAAAGAACGAGACGGGACGTGTCAATCTGTACCGCCTCGTGTCAGAATCCCACCTGAAATACTACAACCGCCGGCCGAAGCTGCCAAAGAGCGTCTACCTGAAATACCAGGACGGTCTGATGATCGGATCTGCCTGCGAGGCGGGCGAACTCTACCAGGCAATCCTGCGCGGTGAACCGGATGCGGCGATTGCGCGTCTTGTGGACTTCTACGATTATCTGGAAATCCAGCCGATCGGCAACAACGCGTTCATGATCAAAAAAGAGGACGTTTCTGCCGTAGAGAGCGAGGAGGATTTAAAGGAGATCAACAGGCGCATTGTTAAACTCGGCGAGCAGTTCCATAAGCCTGTTGTGGCAACGTGCGACGTCCACTTCATGGATCCGCAGGACGAGATCTACCGCCGCATCATCATGACCGGAAAAGGTTTTGACGACGCGGATGAGCAGGCACCGCTGTTCCTGCGCACCACCGAGGAGATGCTTGAAGAGTTTTCGTATCTCGGAAGTGAGAAAGCGGAGGAGGTCGTCATCACCAATCCGCGCAAAATCTCCGACCTTGTCGAGAAAATCTCCCCGATCCGTGCCGGAAAATTCCCGCCGGTCATCGAAGATTCCGACAAGACACTGCGTAGAATCTGCTACGACCGCGCGCATGAAATCTACGGCGAGGAGCTGCCGGAGATCGTTTCCGCGCGCCTCGAACGGGAGCTGAACTCCATTATTTCCAACGGATATGCCGTTATGTACATCATCGCACAGAAACTAGTGTGGAAGTCGAACGAGGACGGCTACCTCGTAGGATCGCGTGGTTCCGTCGGTTCCTCGTTCGTTGCGACGATGGCGGGAATCACGGAGGTAAACCCGTTGAGCCCGCATTACTACTGTGAGTCGTGCCATTACAGCGAGTTCGATTCGCCGCGCGTCAAAGAGTACGTCGGCCGTGCCGGATGCGATATGCCGGACGCCGTCTGCCCGAACTGCGGCAAGCCGCTGAAAAAAGCCGGATTTGACATTCCGTTCGAGACGTTCCTTGGATTCAAGGGAAACAAAGAGCCGGATATCGACCTGAACTTCTCCGGTGATTACCAGAGTAAGGCGCACAAATACACAGAGGTTATTTTCGGCGCCGGTCAGACGTTCCGTGCGGGAACCATCGGTACGCTGGCGGATAAAACAGCGTTTGGTTACGTGAAGAACTATTACGAAGAGCGCGGCCAGCACAAACGGAACTGCGAGATCGACCGGATCGTGGAAGGATGCACCGGCATCCGCCGTACCACCGGCCAGCACCCGGGCGGTATCATCGTTCTGCCGTTCGGTGAGGACATCAACTCCTTCACCCCGGTGCAGCATCCGGCGAACGATATGACAACCGACATTATTACGACCCATTTCGATTACCACTCCATTGATGCCAACCTCTTAAAGCTCGACATTCTCGGACACGATGATCCGACCATGATCCGTATGCTCGAGGATATCACGCACCTTGATGCGCAGACGATTCCGCTCGATAACCCGGAGGTCATGTCGCTGTTCAAGAGCACCGAGGCGCTCGGCATCAAGCCGGAGGACATCGGCGGCTGCCCGCTTGGATGTCTTGGCGTGCCGGAGTTCGGTACCGATTTCGTTATCCAGATGCTTCTGGACACGAAGCCGCAGTCGTTCTCTGACCTGATCCGTATCTCTGGTCTGTCGCACGGAACCGACGTATGGCTCGGCAATGCGCAGACATTGATCGAGGAGGGCAAGGCGACGATTTCCACCGCCATCTGTACCCGGGACGATATCATGATCTACCTGATCGACAAGGGACTCGAAAGTGAGCTTTCCTTTACGATCATGGAGAGTGTGCGAAAAGGAAAGGGCTTAAAACCGGAGTGGGAAGAGGAGATGAAGGCACATGACGTGCCGGACTGGTACATCTGGTCATGTAAAAAGATCAAGTACATGTTCCCGAAAGCCCACGCGGCGGCGTACGTCATGATGGCGTACCGCATCGCTTACTATAAAATTTTCTATCCGCTGGCGTACTATGCGGCGTACTTCTCCATTCGTGCGTCCGCATTCTCCTACGAGCTCATGTGCATGGGACGCGACCGGCTGGAATATTATATGAAAGATTACGAAAAACGGAAAGACACGCTGACTCAGAAGGAGCAGGCAACCGTCAAGGATATGAAGATTGTCCAGGAAATGTACGCCCGCGGCTTCGATTTCGTGCCGGTGGACCTCTATAAGGCACAGGCGCACCGCTTCCAGGTCTACGATGACAAACATCTGATGCCGGCGCTCGACTCGATCGAGGGTCTGGGCGACAAGGCGGCCGACGCCGTTGTCCTTGCGGCACGAAACGGAAAATTCCTCTCGAAAGATGATTTCCGCGACCGCACCAAGGTCAGCAAGACGATTATCGACTTTATGGCGGACCTCGGTGTCTTCGGAGATCTGCCCGAAAGCAACCAGTTTTCGCTGTTCGACTATTAAAAGGAGCGTCCCCTTTCCGTTGCAATCCCGTGCGTCTTGGGGTATAATCAGACGTTGTGGAAAAGAACGAAAATGATTTAGATAAAATAAGGTGAAAAACATTGAGAAGAAGATTGGAACAACTGCTGAACGGCAGATTTGAATATGAGGTTCCCCATCTGCTGCTGTCCGAGACGGAGGTGGCCCTGACGCTGGACGAGGGGCAGAATTTCCGCGGAGAGCTGAATATCGGAGCGGAAGACGGGAGAAGAGTAAAAGGAATTGTGACCACAGATCATCAGAGAATCGTTCTGGCGAAAAATCAGTTCCAGGGAACGGCGAGTACGATTGAGTACGGCGTGGATACCAGCGGATTAAAAGCAGGCGATGAAATCTGTGGAAACATCACCGTCAGCAGCAATCTGGAGGAACGCTGCGTGCGGGTACACGTCTCGATTGCGGGAAAGACAATGAACATTTCCGGGCAGGAGATTCATTCCCTGGCAGATTTTGTGCATCTGGCAAGCCATGATTTCGGCGCAGCGTACCGCTTCTTTGTAAAAAAAGAGTTTGCACGTCTTCTTCAGAAAGAGGCACCGGAGCAGATGGCACTTTATCAGGGATTGTCCCACAAGCCGGTGACATTTCAGCATCTGGAGGAATTTCTGGTTGCCCTCGGTCAGAAAGAGCCGGTGATGCTTTCGGCGGAACAGCCGGAGAAAACTGTGCTTACCGTGGACCAGCCGCGCAAGGAAACACTGTATCTGTATAAAAATACCTGGGGCTACGTCCGCATGGAAATCGAGGTGCAGGGAGACTTTCTGGAAGTGGAAAAGAAAGTCGTCACTTCAGAAGATTTCATCGGAAGCGTCTACGGTGTGGAATACATTATCCATCAGGAGAAAATCGGAAACGGCCGCCATTACGGCAGAATTACGGTGCGTCAGGGAAAACAGGAGCTTCGCTTTGAACTGGAAGTGACAAACAGCGAAAAGCATGTGACCAGCAGGAAAAATACGGAGCGCGACCGTCAGATAACTGCCATCGCGCGCGGCTATCTCGATCTGGCAGTCCATAAACGCGACTACCGTACCTGGTATCAGGACACCTGGGAGGCCATCGAGCAGTTCGAAAAAGCCGGCGGAGACATTGCGTGGGTGACGCTGGGAAAAGCATGGCTGTACGAGAGCCATGAGGAAACCGGAAAAGCAAGAGAAACGCTTTCTTACGTAAAAGAGCATCAGGAACTGCTGGACACCGCGGAGAAAAAAGGAGCGTACCTGTATCTGGCATGGAAGCTGAAAATGGAAGTGGGCCATACCGGGCTGGTATCACGCCTTGGAACACTGATGCGGCAGGAGAGTGCAAGCTATTTTCTGTTAAAGCTTGCCATTGATGCCGACGATTCCTGGCAGCAGTCGCTGACCCGTCAGCTCTACGCGATGGAACTTTGCTATGAGTGCGGGTGCAAGAGCCCGCTTCTGTATCTGGATGCGGCACAGCTCTATCTCCGCCAGGAGGGACAGCTCCGCCGGATTTCGCCGTTCACCGTTCAGGTGCTGAAATTTGCGCAGAAAGAAGGCGTTTTAAGCGGGGAACTGTTAAAACGGGCCGCTTATCTTACAGAGACGATGAAAACGTTCGATGAGAATGTCTATCAGATTCTGACTGCGGGCTATGAGCGTTTTCCATCCGATGAAGTGCTCGAAGCCATCTGCAAACTGGTGATGAAGGGCCGCCCGGTGCGGAAGGAATATTTCCCGTGGTATGCAAAAGCCGTGGAGCGGAACATCCGCATCACGCGCCTGTACGAGTACTATATCGAAACGATGGATGCGTCGTTCGACGAGGTCCTTCCGCAGGTCATCCGGATGTATTTCTCCTACAGCAACACACTGGCAGGCCAGAAGAAAGCGCTGATCTACGCCAACGTGATTAAAAACCGCGAAAAAGACCGCCATACATTCCAGAGCTACCGCCCGGCGATGGAGGTTTTCACGGCAAGACAGATCCAGAAAGGCCGCATGAACCGCGAATACGCCGCACTGTACCGGACTTTTCTGAAAAAACCGGAAGATCCCGACAGCGCAAAAGCGATCGCAAATGTGCTGTTTACCCATCATGTAACGTGTGAAAATCCGAAAATCACGCGTGTGATCGTCTGCCATCCGGCGATGGGGGGCGAAACGTCCTATCCGATGACGGAACGGGGTGCTTATATCCGTCTGTACGGCAAAAAAGCGCGGATTCTTCTCGAAGATGAGCAGCGCAGAAGATATGCGGTGACAGAAACCTGCCGCATAGAGCCATTGTTTACGGATGAAGAGCTTGCCCGTGCCTGCGGCGGTTTTGCCATTGAAAATCCGGGTCTGCTGCTGCACCTGTGCGGGGAGCAGGAAGAGGAGATGCAGCTTACCGCAGAAAATCTTGCCTGGTATCAGCAGGCAGCGCGCACGAGCGCATTTTCCAGTGCTTACCGGAAAACAGTGCGTCAGAAACTGCTGGAATACTATCTTGCCCATCCGGATGAGCGTGAGACCGAGGCAGCTGTTGCAGAGCTGGAGGACAGCGCTTACGCAAAGGTGGACCGTATTTCTACGATCGAGCTTCTGGTACGCTACGGCTGTTACAGCCGCGCCTTTGCCCTGACGGATCGGTACGGCTACGAAAAGATCCCGGTGTCGTGTCTCTTCCGTCTGGCGCATGCGATGATTCTGGAAAAAGAGTTTACAGAGGACGAGGAGCTTCTCTATCTGGCATCCTACGTGGTAAAACAGGGCATTTACGATGAAATTGTATTGTGCTATCTGAGAGATTATTTCACCGGTTCTATTGAGGATATGTGCAGTTTATGGGATAAAATCCGCGGCTTTCAGATGGAGAGCGACAAGCTGGAGGAGCGCATTCTGACCTGGTCCGTCTTTGTGCGCAGCCACCCGAAGTGGGAGCAGGAAATGCTGGAGAGCTACATCCGCCAGAGCGGAAAAGAGCATGTCATTCTGGCATACCTGACGTATCTTGCGATCGGCTATTTTATGGACGGAAAACCGCTTTCGGATCAGATGTTTGACTACTTGGACCGCGCCTGGAAACAGGGCTGGGAGCTGGACGAGATCTGCCGTTTTGCGATGCTGAAACATCTTTCCACGAAGCCGCAGCTTTCTGAGGAGGAAGAAAAAGAGGCGCATACCCTGCTTCTGGCGTTTACGAAACAGGGACTCCGCTTTGCCTTCTACAAGGATCTGCCGGAGCACCTGACCGAAGGCTTCCAGATCGGCGACCGCATGTTCATCGAGGAGCGCCAGAGAGCGGAGGCAAAGGTGACGATTCATTACCGGACAAACGCCGAAGAAACATGGAAGAGCGAACCGATGCGCAATATGTATCAGGGCATTTTTGTGAAAGAGTTTCTGCTGTTCTACGGCGAGAAAATGGAGTATTACCTGACCTTTACGAACCGTCAGGGCGAGGGAAAAACAGAGGTGAAAACCGTCTCCATGACCGGCGAACCAAAAGCAGGAAAGACGCGGTACCAGCTTCTGAATCAGATGAAAGCAGCGCGCGCGGCAGGAGATTCGGAAAAAGCAGAAGAAGCATTCCAAAAGTATCTGCAGCAGGAGGCTCTGGTTCGGAACTGTTTTGCACTTGTGGATGAAAAGAAGCAGCAGGAGGATACGACATGGAACAGAAAAATTTAATTTTAGGATTTGATTTTGGAGAGAAATATTCCCAGTTCTGCTGCTATGACAGGGGAACCCATACGGCCGTCTCCATCCCGGTAAAAGAAGGAGAAGAGGCGGTGGAATTTCCGACCGCCATTGCCAAAAAACGGAATGAGGAAACGTGGAAAACAGGACCGGATGCAGAAAAATCTGCTCACACGGAAAACGGCATCTGGCTGGACAATCTGTACGAGATCTGCATGGGATCCCGCATCTGCCAGATCGAAAACCGGGATTACACGCCGGGAGAAGTCCTTGGCACGTTCCTTCGCGAAGCACTGAAGATGATCGGCATCGAGCGCCCGGACCAGCAGATCCAGGCGATGATGATCACCACGGGCCATCTGACCCGTCCATTTGTGGAAAATGTGCGTGAAGCATACAAGATAATCGGACTTCCGCGCGGCAGAGCCTACCTGCAGGAGCATGACGAGAGCTTTTACTGCCATGTGCTGAACCAGAAGCCGGAGCTCTGGAGCCGTAAAGTCGGTCTGTTTTTCCTGAAAGATGAGGAAGCATCGTTTTCTGAACTTTCCATCAGCCGTAAAACGAAGCCGGCAACTGTGACCGTAAAACGGGGGCCAAAAGCCGCACTTTCGATCGAGCCGATGGAGCGCGACCGCGATTTCTGCCATCTGATGGGAGAAGCGATGGGGAATGAAATTTATTCCAGCGTATTTCTGGTGAGCGAGGAGTTCGACCTTGCCTGGGCCGACAACTCTCTGCGTCAGTTAAAGAAAAACCAGAGAAGAATCTTCGGCGGAACGAACCTGTTTGCACAGGGCGCCTGCTTTTCCGCGCGCGAAAAAGTGGAGGAGCGCCGCTTAAAGGGCTATCTCTTCCTCGGAAATGACCTCGTGCGCTACAACATCGGCATGGAGATGACGATCAATGGTTCTCCGGCATACTATGCGCTGATTGCAGCCGGTGTGAACTGGTATGAAGCAGAAAAAGAATGTGAGCTGATCCTCGACGGAACGGAGGAGCTGGAATTTGTTGTAAGCTCCATGGAAAGCGGAAAACGAAACCGCTATACCATGAAGCTGGACGGGCTGCCCAAACGGCCGACGAAGACAACACGGATCCGTCTGCGTCTGGAGTATGATTCTCCGGTTACGTGTCAGATCACCGCAGAGGATTTAGGTTTTGGCGATATGTTCCCGGCAAGCCACAAAATCTGGCACGAGACGATGGGGGAGGTGTAAACGATGAGCGGTTATATTTTATGTCAGGTCAAACGGGCGAAAAATCCGTATTATATTTCCAACATCAGCACAAATATTTATTCCATCGAGGAACTGTGCTATTATCTGTACCACAACATCTATCTGCTGGACGAGACCATCATTAACGAGCAGCTGCTGGTGTGGATGAAAGAAGAACTCCACTTAAGAAGACTGTACCAGCGTCTCTACGTCCTTCTGGAGGAGAAAAAGAACATCGGTGAGTTTATCCTGCCGATCTTCAAGGAGATCAATTATCTTTCCCACGATCAGTTCCGTGAGATGAATGAGCGCCTGAAACGGTTCGAGGAGCAGCCGGAGATTGTGCGGAAAAAAATCAAGGGAGACTACCTTGTTGACCACGAAAAATATATCAATGCGATCCAGGTTTACCAGGAAACGCTGAAAGATACCGAGGAAAACGAAACCAACATGGGAAGCCAGTTCACCGGAAGTATTTACAACAACATGGGCTGTGCCTACGCAAGTCTGTTCCAGATGAATGAAGCACTTACGTGCTTTCAGAAAGCAAATGAAGAGCTGCACACGAAAGCATCGTTAAAGAGCTGGCTGTTTGCGGTCTACATGAGCAAAGGACAGGATGCCTATGAGCAGATGTGCACCGAACGGAAAGTGGATGCCGAGACGAAACGGGAGATGGACCGCCAGATCACCGAGGCAATGCAGGTCGAGCTCCCGCGCGATCTGGACGAAGCTCTTGCGGCGTGGACACGGGAATATCATAAAAATACCGGACTTTGAATAAAAAGAGCAAAAAAATTACTTGACAGCAAAAAAGAATGGGACTATAATACAGCCCATAAGAAAAAAATAAATACTTTGAAACCGATGAAGTGGAGATAACGTTGGAAGCGCACTCACAGAGAGCCCGGGCAGGTGGAAGCCGGACAGAAAGCGGATCAGCAAATGGACCACGGAGGGTACAGGGAAAAGCGGGAAACCGTCTGAGTATTCTGTAACGTGCAGGCATACGTTAGTTGCCAGGAATATGATAGTATTCTGCAGAGCGTGTGAGCAATCGCAAAACAAGGTGGCACCACGAGTATAAAAATATACCCGCCCTTGGCAAAGAACAAAGTGATTCTTTGCCGGGGGCGGTTTTTTGTATATCAGAAATTGGTTCTGAGGACCAGTGTTGATGACAGCCTTTGCAGACACAAGGAAAGGAGATAACAAGATGAAACAGATGACGTTAGAAGAAATTTCAAAAGCAGCCGCATCGGGAGCTTTTCAGAAAATCCCGGTAAGCAGAGAAATTTATTCGGATATCCGTACACCGGTAGAAACACTGAAAGTCCTGCAGGGCGTCAGCAGCCACTGCTACATGCTCGAAAGCGTGGAGGATAAAAAACAGTGGGGAAGATACACCTTTCTCGGCTACGATCCGTCGCTGGAACTCACCTGTGTCAACGGAAACCTGACAATCACCGCCGCTGCGGCAGAGATGAAAAAAGTAGAAGATATTCCGGAAAGTCACAAAGAACAGCTTCCGACCGGACCGATCCGGCTGACCGCAAAGACAGCCCATCCGGGAGCCGTCATCAAAACCCTGATTGAAAAAAATAAAAGTCCGAAGATCGCGACACTGCCGACCTTCACCGGCGGCCTCGTCGGATACTTCTCTTATGATTACATCAAGTACAGCGAGCCGACCTTAAAGCTGGACGCAGAAGATCAGGAACATTTCAAAGATGTCGACCTGATGCTGTTCGATAAGGTCATCGCCTATGATAATTACCGTCAGAAAATCGTACTGATGATTAATATCGAAACCGAAAATCTCGAAGAAAATTACGAAAAAGCCGTACAGGAACTCGAAAAAATGGAAGAGCTGATCCGCTTCGGAAAACCGGCCGAGACGAAAGCCGGCCACCTGAAATCCGAGTTCCGCCCGCTCTTCGATGAGAAAGCGTACTGTGAGAAAGTCGAGCAGGTCAAACATTATATCCACGAGGGAGACCTCTTCCAGCTCGTTCTCTCCAACCGGCTCGAAGCTGATTTTGAGGGAAGCCTCCTCGATACGTACCGCGTCCTCCGCACGACGAACCCGTCGCCGTACATGTTCTACTTCTCGAGTGATGATGTCGAGATCGCCGGTGCATCCCCGGAAACTCTTGTAAAAGTCGAGGACGGAGAGGTCCGGACCTTCCCGCTTGCCGGAACGCGGCCGAGAGGAAAGAGCTATGAAGAAGACCAGCGGCTGGAAAAAGAACTCCTCGCCGATGAAAAAGAGCGTGCCGAGCACAACATGCTGGTTGATCTGGGAAGAAACGATCTCGGAAAGATCTGTGATTTCGGAACCGTGGAAGTAGAAAAATACATGTCAATCGAGCGTTACTCCCACGTCATGCACATCGGTTCCACTGTAAAAGGACAGCTTCGGAAAGACAAGACCGCAGTCGATGCCATCGATTCCGTTCTCCCGGCCGGAACCCTCTCCGGTGCACCAAAGCTCCGTGCCTGTCAGATCATCAACGAGCTGGAAAACAACAAGCGCGGCATTTACGGCGGTGCGATCGGCTATCTGGATTTCACCGGAAATATGGACACCTGCATCGCAATCCGGCTTGCGTTTAAGAAAAACGGAAAAGTGTTCGTCCGCTCCGGCGCCGGCATTGTAGCCGACAGCGTACCGGAAAAAGAGCATCAGGAATGCATCAACAAAGCAAAGGCCGTGATGGTCGCACTTGCAGAGGCAGAAGGAGGAAGTAACTTATGATACTGCTGGTAGATAATTATGACAGTTTTTCCTATAACCTGTATCAGCTCGCCGGTTCGATCAATCCGGACATGAAGGTCATCCGGAACGACGAGATGACGATCGACGAAATCCGTGCACTGGCACCGGCATCCATCATTTTATCTCCCGGACCGGGCCGTCCGGAGCAGGCAGGCCGATGCATGGAGATTGTAGAAAAATTAGGCGGCGAGATCCCGATCCTCGGTGTCTGCCTCGGCCATCAGGCAATCTGTGCCGCGTACGGCGCGACCGTCACCTATGCGAAACAGCTGATGCACGGCAAACAGTCCGAGACAACGCTGGATCTTACCTCGGAATTATTCCAGGGGCTGCCGGAAACCGTTCCGGTTGCAAGATACCATTCCCTCGCAGCTGATGAAGCGACACTGCCGGAAACCTTAAAGGTAACGGCAAGAACCGCAGACGGCGAGGTCATGGCAGTCGAGGACAGTGAGAAAAAGATCTACGGAGTCCAGTTCCATCCGGAATCCATTCTGACCCCGCAGGGCAGACAGATGGTAGAAAACTTCTTAAAAATTACAAGATAGATCACAGGACAGCAAAGAAAGAGAGGAACAGAATATGATTCGGGAAGCGATTGTAAAACTGGTAAATAAAGAGAACTTAACCTACGAGATGGCAGAGGGCGCCATGGATGAAATCATGGGAGGAAAAGCCGATCCGATCCAGATCAGCGCATTTTTAACTGCCATGACGATGAAAGGCGAGACAATCGAAGAGATCACCGCATGTGCCAACGGCATGAGAAAGCACGGTGTTCCCATGGAACATGACAAGGATGTTCTGGAAATCGTCGGAACCGGCGGAGATAAATCCAATTCCTTCAACATCTCCACAACAGCATCCCTTGTGATCTCTGCAGGCGGCGTCGCAGTTGCAAAACACGGAAACCGCGCCGCATCGAGCAGATCCGGCGCAGCCGACTGTCTCGAAGCGCTCGGCGTCAAAATCGACCTGGAGCCGGAGAAAAACAAAGAAGTTCTGGAAAAACTTGGAATCTGTTTCCTGTTCGCACAGAAATACCACATGTCCATGAAATACGTGGCACCGGTCCGCAAGGTGCTCGGCATCCGAACCATTTTCAACATCCTCGGACCGCTGACCAACCCGGCAGCAGCCACGATGCAGGTGATGGGTGTCTACGAGGAAGCACTTGTCCGCCCGATGGCAGAAGTTCTCTCCAATCTTGGTGTCAAACGCGGCATGGTTGTCTACGGCCAGGACTGCCTCGATGAAATTTCCTTAAGCGCACCGACAAGCGTCTGCGAGATCAAGGACGGAACGTTTGAGGAATACGTCATCACACCGGAAGAGTTCGGCATGACCCGCTGTACCAAAGAAGAGCTGGTCGGCGGAACCCCGCAGGAGAATGCTGAAATTACGAAAGAAATTCTTGCAGGAAAGAAAGGCCCGGCAAGAGACGCTGTTGTCCTGAATGCCGCCGCAGCCCTTCATGTAGCAAAAGAAATCCCGATGCAGGACGCTGTAAAACTGGCAGAGGAGCTGATCGACAGCGGAAAAGCACAGAAAAAACTCGAAGAGTTTGTGTCACTCGCCAACAGATTGGCAGAAGAGGAATAAACATATGATACTGGAAACGATTGCAGAAGCCACAAGAAAACGTGTCGCTGCAGAAAAAGAGAAGTGTTCTCTTGCAGAAATGAAAGAAAAAGCAACGGCGATGAACCCGGATACTGGATTCCCGTTTGAACAGACGCTGAAAAAGCCGGGCATGTCCTTTATCTGCGAGGTAAAAAAAGCCTCCCCATCGAAGGGCATCATCGCAGAAGATTTCCCCTATCTGGAGATCGCAAAGGAATATGAAGCGGCCGGTGCCTCCGCCATTTCCTGCCTGACCGAGCCGGAATACTTCAAAGGCGACAAGCGTTACTTAAAAAAAATTGCAGAAACCGTATCCATCCCGGTTCTGCGGAAAGATTTTACCGTGGATCCCTATATGATCTACGAGGCAAAGGTGCTCGGAGCCACCGCTGTCCTTCTGATCTGTGCGCTGCTGCCGGAGGAAACCTTAAAAGAATATCTGGAAACAGCGCATTCCCTCGGCCTTTCCGCTCTTGTGGAAGCCCACGATGAGGCGGAGGTTGCACAGGCCATGCGCGCCGGAGCAAGGATCATCGGCGTCAACAACCGCAACTTAAAAGATTTCACGGTCGATATCCACAACAGTGAGCGGCTGCGGGAGCTTGTCCCGGAAAACATTGTTTTCGTATCCGAGAGCGGCATCAAAACGCCGGAGGATGTCGGAAGACTGTATCAGAATAAAACCGATGCCGTTCTGATCGGCGAAACGCTGATGCGGAGCAGCAACAAAAGAGCAGAACTTGAAAAACTCTCTTCAATATGTTAAAGTGGTAACGTAAGTGCGCAAAACAAAACAGAGCGCACGGGGAGTCAAACGTTATGGAAGAACAGACCAGAATCAAAATCTGCGGGCTCACACGGCTGGAAGACATCGATGCGGTGAATGAACTGAAGCCCGAATATGTCGGCTTTGTCTTTGCAAAAAGCCGCAGACAGATTACAAAAGAACATGCCGTGACGCTGCGGCGCTATCTGGATCCCGAAATCCAGGCGGTCGGCGTCTTTGTGAACGAGCTTCCGGCGATTGTCGCAGGATACCTCGAAGAGGGCGTCATCGATCTGGCACAGCTCCACGGAAATGAGAGTGAAGAATATATCCATTCGCTCCGGTTCCGCACCGGCGGGGAACTGATCAAGGCATTTTCCATCAAAACCAGGGAGGACGTCGAAAAGGCGAAAAAAAGCAGCGCCGATTACATCCTTCTCGACCACGGAAAAGGCGGTACCGGCGAATCGTTCGACTGGTCACTGATCAGAAACATGGACCGCCCGTATTTCCTTGCGGGAGGCCTGAACGCCGAAAATGTGGAACAGGCGATTTTACAGACACATCCCTTCGCCGTCGACATCAGCAGCGGTGTCGAGACAGACGGCGTAAAGGATCCGAAAAAAATCACAGAATGCATAAGGAGGATAAGACATGTCTGACGGAAGATTTGGTATTCACGGAGGCCAGTACATACCGGAAACTCTGATGAATGAAATTATCAATTTGGAAAAACAGTACAATTATTATAAAAACGATCCGGAGTTCTGCCAGGAGCTCGATGACCTGCTGAAAAATTACGCGGGCCGCCCGTCCCTTCTCTACTACGCAGAGAAAATGACAAAGGATCTCGGCGGAGCAAAAATTTACCTCAAACGAGAGGATCTGAACCACACCGGAGCCCACAAAATCAACAACGTGCTCGGACAGTGCCTCCTCGCAAAAAGAATGGGAAAAACCCGTGTCATCGCAGAGACCGGAGCCGGCCAGCACGGTGTGGCAACCGCAACGGCAGCAGCGCTGATGGGACTTGAGTGTGAGATCTTCATGGGAAAAGAAGACACCGACCGTCAGGCCCTCAATGTATACCGGATGGAGCTTCTCGGTGCAAAAGTAAATGCCGTTACTACCGGAACTATGACCTTAAAAGATGCCGTCAATGAGGCGATGCGCGAGTGGGTATCACGTGTCGATGACACCCACTACGTTCTCGGTTCCGTTATGGGCCCGCATCCGTTCCCGACCATCGTCCGCGATTTCCAGGCTGTCATCAGCAAAGAGGCAAGAGAGCAGATCCTCGAAAAAGAAGGAAAACTCCCGAAAGCCGTCATGGCATGCGTCGGCGGCGGAAGCAATGCGATGGGTATGTTCTATAACTTCATCAATGACAAAAATGTCCGCCTGATTGGATGCGAGGCAGCAGGACGCGGCGTCAACACCGCAGAGACTGCAGCAACCATTGCAACCGGAACACTCGGCGTCTTCCACGGTATGAAATCCTACTTCTGCCAGGATAAATATGGTCAGATCGCACCGGTTTACTCGATTTCCGCAGGCCTTGACTACCCGGGCATTGGACCGGAGCATGCATATCTGCATGACATCGGCCGCGCCGAATACGTTCCGGTAACGGACGATGAGGCAGTAGAAGCTTTTGAATACCTCGCAAGAACCGAGGGTATCATCTGTGCGATCGAGAGTGCCCATGCAGTAGCCCATGCGATGAAGATCGCAAAAGAATTTGATCCGGAAGACTCCATCATCATCTGCCTGTCCGGACGCGGAGACAAAGACGTAGCAGCCATTGCAAGATACAGAGGGAGGGATCTTCATGAGTAAAGTAACAGAAGCATTTTCAAACAGCAAAGCATTCATTCCGTTTCTGACAGCCGGAGACCCGAACATTGAAAAAACAGAGAATTATATTCTGGAGCTCGAAAAAGCAGGCGCAGACCTGATCGAGATCGGAATCCCGTTCTCGGATCCGATTGCCGAGGGCGTTGTCATCCAGGAGGCAGACCTCCGTTCCTTAAAAGCCGGAACTACCACCGATAAAATTTTCGATATGGTAGCCTCCGTGCGCAAAAAAACAGACATTCCGCTGGTGTTTATGACCTACTTAAACCCGGTGTTCCATTACGGATACGAGCCGTTCTTTACAAAATGCGAGGAAGTCGGCATCAATGGCATCATCATCCCGGATATGCCGTATGAGGAAAAAGGCGAATTAAACGATATTGCGCGCAGCCATCAGGTAGATGTCATTTCCCTGATTGCGCCGACGTCTGAGCAGCGCATCCAGAAAATTGCCGCAGACGCCGAAGGTTTTATCTACCTCGTATCGTCTCTGGGCGTTACCGGTGTCAGAAGCGAGATCAAGACAGACCTCGATTCCATGATCGCCGCAATCCGCAAAGTAACCGATATTCCGGTAGCCGTAGGCTTCGGCATCAACACGACCGATCAGGCGGCCAACATTGCAAAAATTGCGGACGGTGTCATCGTCGGAAGCGCTATCGTCAAAATGATTGCGAAGTACGGCACTCATGCGGAGCAGCACATCTATACGTATGTCCGCATGATGAAGGAAGCTGTCATGACAGCAAATAAATAAAACCCGCGTCATTGCGTGTTTGAAAAAACTGTGTTAAGATGAGAGCGTGTCTGAAACAAACCGTTTTGGACACGCTTTTTCAACGTAAAATACCTGACCGGCTTTCGAAAAAGCCGGATAGAATATGGAGGAAAAACGTGTTAGATGTATGTTTACTGGGAACAGGCGGTATGATGCCTCTGCCAGGCAGACGCCTGACCGCCCTGATGACCCGATACAACGGAAGCAGCCTTCTGATCGACTGCGGCGAGGGAACCCAGGTTGCCATCAAGGAAAAAGGCTGGACCTTTAAGCCGATTGATGCCATCTGCTTCACCCATTACCACGCAGACCACATCAGCGGCCTTCCAGGACTTCTCCTGACGATGGGAAACACTGACCGGAGAGAACCGCTGACCATGATCGGCCCAAAAGGCCTGGAGCGCGTCGTCAATTCGCTGCGCGTCATCTGCCCGGAGCTGCCGTTCCCGATTGTATTTCACGAGGTGACAGCGCCGGAGGAAGTGATCGAGATGAACGGCTACAAAATCACAGCCTTCCGCGTGCAGCACAATATCACCTGCTACGGCTATTCGCTGGAAATCTCCCGCAAGGGAAAATTCGATGTGGAGCGCGCTAAAGCACAGGAAATTCCGATTAAATGCTGGAATCCGCTGCAGAAAGGCGAGACTGTCACCCTGGATGGAAAGACGTATACGCCGGACATGGTCCTCGGCCCTGCCAGAAAGGGACTGAAGGTGACCTACTGCACCGATACCCGCCCGATTCCGTCGATCTCCGAACATGCGAAAGGCTCCGACCTTTTCATCTGCGAGGGAATGTACGGCGAGCCGGAAAAACAGGCAAAAGCAAAAGAATTTAAGCATATGACCTTCTACGAGGCGGCAAAACTGGCAAAAGATGCCGAGGTTGCCGAAATGTGGCTGACCCACTTTTCCCCGTCGCTCGTCGGCCCGCAGCGGTACATGGATGAGGTACAGAAGATTTTCCCGGCCGCAGAGCTTGGAAAAGACGGAAGATCAGTAGAACTGTTATTTGAAGAGGAAACGAAAAATGAGTGAAAAAGATACCCTGATTCTTGCAATTGAGAGCTCCTGCGATGAAACCGCAGCCTCCGTCGTGAAAAACGGAAGATGTGTGCTGTCTAACATTATTTCATCCCAGATCGCCATCCATACCCTGTATGGCGGTGTTGTGCCGGAAATTGCATCCAGAAAACATATCGAAAAAATCAACCAGGTTGTAGAAGCGGCCTTAAAAGAAGCCGATGTCACTCTGGATGATATCGATGCGATCGGTGTTACGTACGGCCCTGGTCTTGTCGGCGCACTTCTCGTCGGCGTGGCAGAGGCAAAAGCGATCGCCTATGCAAAAAAGAAACCGCTGGTCGGCGTTCACCATATTGAAGGCCACGTCTCGGCGAACTATATCGAACACCCGGATCTGGAGCCGCCGTTCCTGTGTGAAATCATCTCCGGAGGCCATACCCATCTTGTCATTGTAAAAGATTACGGTTCTTTCGAAATCCTCGGAAGAACGAGAGACGACGCAGCCGGAGAAGCCTTCGACAAGGTAGCCCGTGCCATCGGACTCGGCTATCCGGGCGGACCGAAGATCGACAAGCTGGCAAAAGAAGGAAACCCGCACGCCATCGACTTCCCGCGTGCCCACATGGAGGATGCGCCGTATGACTTCAGCTTCAGCGGCGTAAAATCTGCCGTTTTAAACCATCTGAACAAATGCCGGATGACAGGCGAACCAATTGTCGAAGCAGACATCGCTGCGTCCTTCCAGCAGGCCGTTGTGGACGTTCTGGTGGATAATGCCATCCGTGCGGCCAAAGATTACCATATGGACCGTCTGGCGATCGCCGGCGGCGTTGCATCGAACGGGGCACTCCGCGCGGCGATGGAAGCAGCATGTGAAAAAGAGGGCATCCGCTTTTACCGTCCGTCCCCGATCTTCTGTACCGACAATGCGGCCATGATCGGTGTGGCAGCTTACTACGAGTACCAGAAGGGAACCCGCCACGGCTGGGACCTGAATGCCGTACCGAACCTGAAGCTTGGAGAACGATAAGAAAAAGAAACTTCCGCAGCAGAACGGAGAAGAGAGATCTGCTGCGGAGTTTTTGCATTTGTAGAAAACGGAGGAAAAGATGAGCGAGAAGAAAGAAAAATACACTGTGGTTGTCCTGGCAGCCGGAAAGGGAACCCGGATGGGCGGAAGCGTAGCAAAACAGTTTCTGGAAATCGGAGGAAAACCAGTCGTGGTTTACGCGCTGGAGGTTTTTGAACATTCGCCGGAGATTGACCAGATCATTCTTGTGACAGGTGCGGATAAAATAGAATACTGTCAGAAAGAGATTATCGAAAAATATGGAATTAAGAAAACTGTTTCCGTATGCGCAGGCGGAAGGGAACGGTATGAATCTGTCTGGAAAGCATTGCAGACGCTGAAAAGCCTGGAAAGCGAACAGGAGCAGAAGACCGATTACGTTCTGATTCACGATGGTGCCCGCCCGTTTTTAAACCAGGAAATGCTGGAACGTCTCTGCGCATGTGTAAAAGAAGAAAAAGCCTGTGTCCTTGGCATGCCGGTCAAGGATACCATCAAGCTTACCGATGAAAACGGAAAAATCAGGGAAAGCCCGCGAAGAGATCTCGTATGGCAGGCACAGACCCCGCAGGCCTTTGCAGCAGAGCTTCTGTTTCCGGCATTCGAAAAACTGATGCAGCATTCCACAGAAGGAATCACCGACGATGCCATGGTTGTGGAGCAGGAGATGGGAATCGCATCAGTGATGGTAAAAGGCGGCTATGAAAATATAAAAATCACAACACCGGAGGATCTGCTCGTTGCAGAGAGCTTTCTGGCAGAAAAATAGAAAAAAGCAAAATACAGAAAGCAAACTATAAATAGATAAAAATAAATGTGTGAATTGCAAAACGGGGAAAAACAGCGAAAACGAAAAAGAAATTGAAAAAAATGTAAAAAAAATTCAAAAAAGTGGTTGACATTCTGAAACACTGCTGATATAATAACGAATGTCGCTGAGCGAGAGAGATAAAAACGCAAAGCTGACAAGCCAAAAACTGAGATGATTTCGGGAGTTACCGAGATTTGAATTCACACACGGAGAGGTATCGAAGCGGTCATAACGAGGCGGTCTTGAAAACCGTTTGTCCGAAAGGGCGCGTGGGTTCGAATCCCACCCTCTCCGCTCAAAACTCAGTTAATTGAATATCTGATTATGAATCAGGCAAACTATGGAGAAGTACCCAAGCTGGCTGAAGGGGCTCCCCTGGAAAGGGAGTAGGTCGTTAATAGCGGCGCGAGGGTTCAAATCCCTCCTTCTCCGCTCGACTTTGAAAAAAGTTGAAAAAAGTTCTTGACAAATGCAAATGAGTTTGATAAAATAAACGAGTTGCTGACCGAGAGAACAGTGAAGAACCTTGATAATTAAACAATGAAACACATCCTCGAAAGTTCTGAATAAGTAATTCAAAACGATCGAAAGATCCTTTAAAACAGTAAAAGGGATAAATTAGCTAGTATGTTGATTTTGAACTTGGAACAAACATTTTATCAGAGAGTTTGATCCTGGCTCAGGATGAACGCTGGCGGCGTGCTTAACACATGCAAGTCGAGCGAAGCGGCTGAATTGATTCTTCGGATGATTTTCGGTTGACTGAGCGGCGGACGGGTGAGTAACGCGTGGGTGACCTGCCCCATACCGGG
>NZ_QUJK01000007.1:113140-137359 GCF_003480905.1 Blautia sp. AM28-27 | reverse complement strand
TTATTTTGTCCATCTTCAATTACTTGCGTAAATTCGATGGACGCGTCTTATATCCCCATAGCTGAAGCAAGGGGTTTTACGACGCATTGGATAAAAATTGCTGCAAGGGCAATCCATTCAGCAAGATCTATCACATTCAAACCAGATAGTTACTCACATACACAATACCTCTTTCCAGACTCCCCGGACTTCCGCGGAATGCCCACGCTGCAGCATCACTTGCCAGCAGAACAGCACAGGAAAGCTGCATCAGAAGCATCCGGTATTTTTTCTTTTTCTGATCCATATCCCTGCTCAAAACCATACAGAGGGCCGCAATATTTGTTTTGTCCTTCCTAAAACAGCAAAAGAAAACCCTCTCATACCGCCTTTCTCTGCGTATATGAGAGGGTCCTGTTCTTACGCCTGTCCCAGTACGTGGTCGGAAATTCTTCCGTAGACGGAGATCAGGTAGAGACCGCAGATGCCGACAACCGCGTAGATGATGCGGCTCAGCCACGTCATGTTTCCGAAGATCAGGGCGACGAGGTCGAGGCGGAAGAATCCGATCAAGCCCCAGTTGACGGCTCCGATGATTGCAACGGTGAGTGCGGTGTAATCCAGTCCTTTCATGTAAAGAAACCTCCTTTTTCCGGATTTTGTATCGTCTTTTTATCTCTTCCGGTTTCTTTATAAAGAATTTCCCAAAAGGAGGCAGATTATGCATTTTCTTTGATTTTTCGGGCTGAAAAATGGAGACCATTTCCAGGCCTCCATTCGTGCAATTCTGTTTTCTTTATTCAGACAGCAGCTTCTGCAGCAGCTCTCCTGCTGCTGCCGGGTTGGCTTTGCCTTTCATTTCTTTCATGACCTGGCCGACCAGAAATCCGAGGACTTTTGTCTTTCCGGATTTGTACTGCTCTACCGGGCCAGGGTTGTTTTCCAGAACTTTTCTCGCAGTTTCTTCCAGAAGGCCGGTGTCGTTTACGGTTTTCAGTCCGTGCTCCTCGACGTATGCTTCCGGATCGACATCCTCTGCAAAGATCTGCTCAAATACCTCTTTTGCCACCTGGTTGTTGACCGATCCGGCTTCTGCCAGTTCGATCAGGGATGCCAGATGCTTCGGTGAAAACTGCAGATCCTCCGGCTCCTGGCCGTTCTCCTTTAAGAGACGTAAGGTCTCGCCCATCAGCCAGTTTGCCACTTTTTTCGGTTTGCCGCAGAGCGCCGTCGTCTCCTCAAAGAGATCGGACAGCTTCTTGGAACCGGTCAGAATGCCCGCATCGTACTGCGGCAGTCCGTACTGCTCCACGTAGCGTGCCTGTTTTTCCGGCTGGAATTCCGGCATGGATTTCACAATGCGGTCGATCCACTCGTCGGAAATGTGCACCGGCGGCAGATCCGGGTCCGGGAAGTAGCGGTAATCCTTCGCATCCTCTTTCGAACGCATCGCGTAGGAATACTCTTTGTTGTCGTCCCAGCGGCGGGTCTCCTGGACAACGGCTTTTCCTTCCTCGATCAGCTCGATCTGTCTTGCACGCTCTCCCTCGATCGCTCTTCCGATTGCCTTAAAGGAGTTCAGGTTCTTCATCTCGGTACGTGTTCCGAATTTCTCACTTCCAACCTCACGGACCGAAAGGTTGACATCGGCACGCATCGAGCCCTCCTGCAGTTTGCAGTCGGATGCGCCGAGATACTGAATCATCATACGCAGTTTTTCCAGATAAGCGATAACCTCTTCCGCAGAGCGCATATCCGGCTCGGATACAATCTCGATCAGCGGAACGCCGCTTCGGTTATAGTCGACGAGCGAGCAATCCTCCCACTCATCGTGGATCAGCTTTCCGGCATCTTCTTCCATATGGATCTCATGAATGCCGATTTTCTTCTTTCCCGCTGCGGTGTCAATCTCGACATATCCATCGTGGCAGATCGGCAGATACAGCTGGGAAATCTGATAGTTCTGCGGGTTGTCCGGGTAGAAATAGTTCTTCCGGTCGAATTTGCAGAGCTGGTTGATTTTGCAGTTTGCAGCCAGTCCGACGCGCAGGGCGTAATCGACAACCTTCTTATTTAATACTGGAAGGGATCCCGGCATACCGGTGCAGACCGGGCAGGTGTGGGTGTTCGGCGCACCGCCGAATGCGGTAGAGCAGCCGCAGAAAATTTTTGTTCTCGTCGCAAGCTCCACATGTACTTCAAGTCCGATGACGGTTTCATACTGTTTTGACATTGTTTTGCTTCCTCCTTACCATTTTTCTGGCTGTCCGAATGCACCGCGTGCCTGCTCATAGGTGTATGCTGCACGGAACAGTTTTTTCTCTGAGAAACAGTCTCCGATAAGCTGCATGCCGATCGGAAGCCCCTTGTCATCCATGCCGCACGGAACGGTGATGCCCGGAAGGCCGGCGAGGTTGACGGATACGGTGTAAATATCGCCCAGATACATCTGCAGCGGATCGGAAAGCGATTCCCCGAGACGCGGTGCGGTCGATGGTGCTGCCGGGCTTAAAATCATATCGTATTTTTCAAATGCGCGGTCAAACTCTTTTTTAATCAGGGCTTTCGTGCGCAGTGCTTTCAGATAATACGCATCGTAGTAACCGGAGCTTAAGACGAAGCTTCCCAGCATAATCCGTCGTTTCACCTCTGGACCGAAGCCCTCAGAACGGCTCTTCTTATACATATCGTGGAGTCCTTCGTACTCTTTGGCACGGAAACCGTATTTCACGCCGTCGAAGCGTTCCAGGTTGGAGCTTGCCTCAGCGGATGCAATAACGTAGTAAGCCGGAATGGCATAATCAATGAGGTCGAGATCGAAATACTCTACTTCTGCTCCGCGTGCCTTCAGGACATCGGCAGCTTTTAAAATGGATTCCTTCACCTGCGGATCCAGGCCTTCGCCGAAGCAGCTGTTCGGAATACCGATTTTCAGATCGGAGACATCTTCTTTTAAAGCGCTCATGAAATCGTAATCGTCGCGTTTCATCGATGTCGCATCTTTTGCATCATACGAAGCGACCGTCTGCAGCAGTGCTGCACAGTCTGTCACATCCTTTGCGACCGGTCCGATCTGGTCAAGGGAGGAACCATAAGCGATCAGTCCGTAACGGGAAACGGTGCCGTACGTCGGTTTCATGCCGGTTACGCCGCAGAAGGAACTCGGCTGACGGATCGATCCGCCGGTATCGGAGCCAAGTGCCATCGGTACTTCTCCTGCTGCAACGGCTGCGCAGGAACCGCCGGAGGAACCGCCTGGAACGTGTTCGGTGTTCCATGGATTTTTCGTCACGCCGTACGCGGAAGTCTCTGTCGTACTTCCCATCGCAAACTCATCCATGTTTGTCTTTCCGATGATAACGGCTCCCGCCTCTTCGAGCCGTGTGATAACCTCTGCATCGTACGTCGGAACAAAGTTCTGCAGGATCTTTGACGCACACGTCGTCGCAAGACCTTTCGTACAGATGTTGTCCTTGACCGCAATCGGAACGCCGGCCAGCGGACCGGTGAGCTCTCCTGCGTCAATTTTCTTCTGCACTTCTGCCGCGCGTGCTCTTGCACCCTTTTCATCCACAAGAAGGAATGCGTGAATTGATTCTTCCGATGCTTTGACTGCCGCAAGAGACGCTTCTACAGCGTCCGCTACAGTGATCTTTCCTTCTTTGATTGCGGCAGAAAGCTGTACTGCTGTCATATCTTTGATTTCCATATCAATCTCCTCCTGCTATTCTACCGTTTTCGGAACCTTGTACTGGCCCTCTTTGACTTCCGGTGCATTGGTAAGCATTGCATCGCGGTCGTCGCCATTGGTTACTTCATCCTCGCGGAATACATTTCCCATCTCGAAAATGTGGGTCATCGGCTCGACCTTGCTGGTGTCGAGCTCGTTTAATTTATCTACATAATCCAGCATCTTCTGCATATCCTGCCGTGCGGATTCTTTTTCCTCATCCTTTAATTCCAGCTTTGCCAGGATGCCGACATATTCCATCGTTTCATCTGAAATCACATTTGCCATTTCACTCATTCTCCTTTTTCATTTTCCAGCAGGATCCGCTTACGGCTCCAGTCTTGTAAGATCACGCGGGAACAGCGTTGTCTCGCGGACGTTGTCCTCACCGATCAGCTTCATGGTTAGACGCTCCAGACCGATGCCAAGACCTCCGTGCGGCGGCATACCGTGTTTGAAAGCACTTAAATACTGCTCCATGCCCTCTTCTGTCATGCCGCGGGCTGCGATCTTTTCAGAGAGCATCTTGTAATCGTGGATACGCTGGCCTCCGGTTGTAATCTCCAGACCGTGGAACAGCAGGTCGAAGCTCTTTGTGTATCTCTTATCCTCCGGGTCGTCCATCGCATAGAACGGTCTCTTTTTCGACGGATATTCGGTGACGAATACGAAGTCTGCATCGTACTCCTCTTTGAAATACTGGCCGATCAGAAGCTCCTCCTCTGGCTCAAGGTCGAACGGGTTGCGGATCTTTCGGTTGTATTTCTCGGCTACCAGCTCTTTCGCTTTCGTGAACGGTACAGTTGGGATTTCTTCTGTCTTTGGAAGCATAACTTTCAGGATCTCCAGCTCTTTTGCGTAATCCTTTTTAAGAAGCTCCGCCATGTACTGTAAAAATCCGGTTTCCATTGCCATGATGTCGGTGTAATCCTCGATGTAGCCCATCTCAAAGTCAAGGCTGGTATACTCGTTCAGATGACGTTTCGTGTTGTGTTTCTCTGCACGGAAAACCGGTCCAACTTCAAAGACACGGTCAAACACGCCGACGAGCATCTGTTTGTAGAACTGCGGGCTCTGTGCAAGGACAGCCGGGCGGTGGAAATATTCCAGCTTGAAGATGTTTGCGCCGCCTTCAGCGCCTTTCGCGCCGATCTTCGGTGTATGGATTTCGGTGAATCCCTGGGAATGAAGGAAATCACGGAACGCCCGTACCACGCCTTCCTGGATGCGGAATTTTGCACGCTCTCTGACGTTTCGAAGAGCGATCGGCCGCATGTTCAGCATTGCTTCAAGGGAGGTGTTCATTTTCCATTTGTTGACTGCGAGCGGCATTGGCTCGGTCGGCTCGGAAAGAACGGTGATGGTCTGCAGCCTGACTTCGACGCCGCCCGGTGCGCGGTCCTCTTTTTTGACCGTTCCGGTTACGGCAACTGCCGATTCCTCTTTCAGATCTTTCAGCGGGAAGTCAACACTTCCTTCTTCGTACACACACTGAACGAGTCCCTCGCTCTTTCTTAAGATGACAAAGGCAACCTCGCCCATGTCACGGATGATGTGTACGGCTCCTTCGAGTTTTACTTCTGTGCCTTCCGGTATCTCCAGCAGAGTTTTTACGGAGATGTCTTCTTTTTTCTTTACGCCTGTCATAAATTCCATGTCTTGTTCTCCTCTCTTTCTCGCCTGTCCCGGATTGCTTTTTCAAATAAAAAAGTCCCGGAACAGTTTTTTAACTACTGTTCCGGGACGGGATATTTTATGTTCCCGCGGTACCACCCGCATTGCGTTTTTCTCTCCGGTTTTCCGGGGGAAAACGCCCACTCATTTATACTTAACGCGTATCACGGATCTGCCTACTTGATTTCCTGTTCGGATCTCATGTTCAGCAGACCGGCTCCGGAATGTTCCCCATTGTATGTTTCCTCCATGCTGATGCTCTCAGTCGGTGACATCGGCTTCCTGTCAGATTCCGCATACGGAGTTTCCTTCACTGCCTTTTTCATACTGTGCATTATAGCACAGCAGTTTTGCATTTGTAAACACCTAATTTTTACGGATTTTATATAAATTCTAATGCATTTTTTCGTGAATTTTATCTATACAAAATTATTTTTTCGCGTGTTTATAAAATTGCGCAGAAATTCCGTTTTATTGGTATTTCGCACACAATTTACAGTTTTTTGATTCTCTCCACTGCCTCTACTGTATTCTCATACGTACCGAATGCAGTCAGACGGAAGTAGCCTTCTCCGCTCGGGCCGAAGCCTGATCCTGGTGTTCCGACTACGTTTGCGTCTGCAAGCAGGTGATCAAAGAACTCCCAGGAAGTCATATTTCCCGGTGTTTTCAGCCAGATATACGGAGCGTTGACGCCGCCGGATACGGTGTAGCCTGCGCCCTTTAATCCGTCGTAGATGACTTTTGCGTTCTTCATGTAGTAAGCAACCTGCTCTTTTAACTGTGCTTTTCCTTCCGGAGAGTAAACAGCCTCGCCGGCTCTCTGGATGATGTACGGAGCTCCGTTGTATTTCGTTCCGTGACGGCGTGCCCACAGGCTGTGCAGAGTCACATCGCCGGATTTGATGTCTTTCGGGATAACGGTGAATCCAAGACGCATACCGGTAAAGCCTGCGTTCTTGGAGAAGCTGCGCATTTCGATGGCACATGTTCTTGCACCCTCGCACTCATAGATGGAATGCGGAATGTCTTTTTCTGAGATATATGCCTCGTATGCAGCATCATACAGGATGATGGCTCCTACTTTATTTGCATAATCAACCCATTTCTGCAGCTCGGCTTTGGAAACCATAGCGCCGGTCGGGTTGTTCGGGAAGCACAGATAAATCAGATCCGGGGTTTCTTTCGGGAGATCCGGGGTGAAGTTGTTTTCTGCAGTACACGGCATGTAAATCACATTCGTGAAACGCTCGGTTGCTGCGTCGTAGTCACCGGCACGGCCTGCCATTACGTTGGAGTCTACATAAACCGGATAAACCGGGTCGCATACAGCGATCTTGTTGTCCAGGCTGAAGATCTCCTGAATGTTGCTGCAGTCGCATTTTGCGCCGTCCGATACAAAAATTTCATCAGATGAGATATCGCATCCTCTGTCCCGATAATCATTTTTTGCGATGGTATCGCGAAGGAAAGCATATCCAAGATCTGGTGCATATCCGTGGAAGGTCTCTGCGTGTCCCATCTCATCCACTGCTCCGTGCAGCTTTTCAATGATCGCCGGTGCGATCGGCTGGGTTACGTCGCCGATTCCAAGACGGATGATTTTCGCGTCCGGATTTGCCTCGGTGTAAGCTGCAACTTTTTTTGCAATGGTGGAAAACAGATAGCTTCCCGGCAATTTCAGATAATTGTCATTGATTTTGAACATTATTATGTCGCTCCTTTTCACTTTTTCTTACTCTGTCAAAAGCGTCAGCACCATCTGTGCCGTTTCAACCAGATTGGTGCCGCTGTCCATGCTGCATTTCTGCATGTAGCGATGGGCCTCCGACTCGGTCATGTGATTTCGTTCGATCAGAAGGCTTTTTGCACGATCGATGATGTGCTGTTCCTCGGCGCTGCGCACCTTGGGCTTTGCCCGCTCTTTCTTTCTGCGCCGTGCCGCACTCTGCAGCATCATCTCCAGTGTATTGACCAGCTCGTACACGGAAAGCGGCATCGTAACCGCCATGATTCCGGTTCCCTCCACCGCACTTAATGCGCGGCTCGATGCAATCAGAAGCATCTGGAAGCCGGACGGCATACACTCATTCAGATCCGTAAAAAACATATCCGGAAGCTTGTAGCCGCAGATGACGATACCGCCGTTTAAGTTGTTCATCTCTCCGAGCGCCGCTGCCGCTGTCGAACAGACAGCATCGATTTCATATCCTCTTTTTGCCAGAATATCCCGGATGCGCTTTCCATCTTCTATTTTGGGAAGTACTATCACTATGCTGCTCATGCATTTTCAGGCCCCTTCGTCGTCTAAATACGGTACAGATATTTCTCGGTCTCCCAGTCGGATACCTGGCGGAGATACTCATGCCACTCTTCTTCTTTGGCATTGATATATCCATCCACAAATTCCTGGCCGAGTACCTGACACAGAAAATCGTCTTTCTTTAACTCTGCGACCGCTTCTCCAAGGCTTCCCGGGAGAAGGGTGATCTGCATCGCGTTTCGTTCTTCTTCTGTCAGATCGGAAATATTGCGGTCCACCGGGGACGGCGGAACGATTTTCTGTTTGATACCGTCAAGTCCTGCTGCCATGCAGACAGCAAGTGCTAGGTACGGATTGGCTGCCGAATCCGGGCATCGAAGCTCAATGGCCATGATACCGTCTCCCGTCAGCGGAATGCGGATCAGCGGGCTTCTGTTCTTTGCAGACCATGCCACGTAGATCGGTGCACCGTATCCCGGTGTCAGACGTTTGTAGGAGTTTACAAGCGGATTGGTAATCGCTGCGATTCCGCTGATGTGTTTCATCAGTCCGCCCATAAAGTAATATGCCTCTTTGCTGAGCCCGTATTCATCGGATTTGTCGGCAAACACATCTTTTCCCTCCTGAAACAGGGAGAAGGAAAGATGAAGACCCGATCCGTGAACTCCGGTTTTTGGTTTTGGCATAAAGGTTGCGTGAAGACCATGACGTTTTGCAATCGTACGGATAGCAAATTTGGCAGTCATCAGCTGATCTGCCGTCCGAAGTGCTGCAGCCGGACAGAAATCCAGTTCGTGCTGGCCTGCCGCTACCTCGTGGAAGGAAGACTCAACGTCGATTCCCATTTCTTCGAGAGTCAGCACCATATCGCGCCGCGCGTTTTCTCCCAGGTCCAGCGGTCCAAGATCCAGATAACCGCCTTTGTCGTGCGTTACACTCGTTGCTCCGCCGTCCTCATCGGTGTGGAACAGGAAAAATTCACACTCCGGTGAGATTTCAAACTCATAACCCATCGCTTTCGCTTCGGAAATTACCTTCTGAAGGATGGTTCGGGAACTCTTTGCATAAAGATTCCCCTCTCTATCATACACATCACAGATCAATCTTGCAACCTTTCCTTGCTGCGGACGCCACGGAAGTATTGCAAAGGTGTCGAGATCCGGGTGCAGAAACATGTCTGCTTCCTCGATGGTGACAAATCCTTCGAACGAAGAGCCATCGAAAACGCACTGATTATTCAGGGCTTTTTCCAGCTGTCCGGCGGTGATGGCCATATTTTTCATCATTCCAAACATATCGGTAAACTGCAGGCGGATAAATTCAACATCTTCTTCCTCCGCCATCTGAAGGATCGCTTCCTTCGTATACTTTGCCATATCGATTCTCTCCTTTATCAAAGACGATTCTAAACGAAAAGGGTGTTTTCACGCGGCAGGGCAGAAAGACACCTTGCGTAAAAACACCCTTGTTTTGGGCATATTATAGCAGTTTTTCGCGTGTTTTGTCAAGAAAAACTTAGAGATTCGTGTATCCCATCAGGGATTCATCGACTGCCTTTGCTGCCTCGCGTCCCTCGCGGATCGCCCATACGACCAGGGACTGGCCGCGGTGCATATCGCCTGCGGTGAAGACATTTTCTTTTGTTGTCTGGTATTTTCCGTCATCTGTCTTCACGTTGGTGCGCTGGTTGACTTCCACTTTAAATGCATCGGTCACATATTTCTGGGATCCTAAAAAGCCTGCTGCAATAAGAACGAGATCTGCCGGGAGAATCTCTTCGGTTCCCTCAACCGGAACCATCATCATGCGGCCGGATTTCTCATCTTTTTTCGGTGTCAGTTTTACGGTCTTGATCTGGCAGACTTCACCTTTTTTGTTTTTGATAAATTCCGTTACGGTTGTCTGGTAAATCCGCGGATCATGGCCGAATACGGCGATTGCCTCTTCCTGGCCGTAATCCGTCTTGCAGATCTTCGGCCACTCCGGCCACGGATTGTTCTCGGCACGCTGATCCGGTGCTTTCGGCATCATCTCAAGCTGTGTCACAGATTTGGCACCGAGACGGATGGAAGTTCCGACACAGTCATTACCGGTGTCGCCGCCTCCGATGACAACAACGTGTTTGCCCTTGGCATCGATGTAGGCATGATCCTCAAAATTGGAATCCAGAAGACTCTTCGTTACGGAAGTCAGGAAATCGACAGCAAAGTAGATGCCCTTTGCATCTCTTCCCTCTGCCTTGATATCTCTTGGATTTGCCGCACCGCAGCAGAGCAGGACACGGTCAAATTCTTTTAAGAGTTTGTCAGCTTTTACATCTTTTCCGATATCAGCATTCGTCACAAACTCGATGCCCTCGGCCTTCATCAGATCCACACGGCGGTCGATGACGCTCTTATCGAGTTTCATGTTCGGAATACCGTAGCGTAAAAGTCCGCCCACGCGGTCGCGGCGTTCAAAGACCGTAACAGAATGGCCGCGGCGGTTGAGCTGCATCGCTGCTGCAAGGCCGGAAGGACCGCTTCCTACAACGGCAACGCGTTTTCCGGTGCGCACTTTCGGCGGCTGCGGCGTAATCAGGCCGGTTGCCCATGCGTTTTCGATGATCGCGCGTTCATTTTCCTTCGTGCAGACCGGGTCTCCGTTTACGTTGCATGTACAGGCTGCTTCGCAGAGTGCCGGGCAGACACGGGAGGTAAATTCCGGAAAACAGTTTGTCTTGGTGAGGCGGCGGTATGCCTGCTCATAGTTTCCAAGATACACAAGGTCATTCCACTCCGGAACGAGGTTCTGCAGCGGACAGCCGGAGGCCATTCCCGCAATCATGGTTCCCGCCTGGCAGAACGGTACACCGCATGCCATACAGCGGGCAGCCTGCATCTGCTGTTCCTTTTTCGGGAGCTGCAGATGAAATTCCTTAAAGTTTTTGATACGCTCAAGCGGGGCAACGGTGTTTCCCGTCTTGCGCTGATATTCCATAAATCCAGTTGGCTTACCCATAATTCTTCTTCCTCCTACTTACGCATGCTTTCGTAAAATGCTTCAATCTGTGCCTGTTCGCTGCTAAGGCCCTTGTCTTCCATCTGGGCACTCAGCATCATCATGCGCTTATAGTCATTCGGAATGATCTTCTTGAATTTCGGCAGATATTCGTCAAAGTGTGTGAGAATTTCTTTACCTTTTTCAGAGCCGGTGTGTGCGACGTGTTTTTCAATCATGTTTTTCAGCTCTGCAATATCGTATTTGCTTTCTACCAGTTCAATCGAAATCATTTCCTTGTTCAAATTGCGGTACAGGTTGCTCTTTTCATCCAGGACATAAGCGATACCGCCGCTCATGCCGGCTGCAAAGTTCTTTCCGGTTGCGCCGAGGACAACGACACGGCCGCCGGTCATATACTCGCATCCATGCTCACCGACACCCTCGACAACGGCGTAAGCACCGGAGTTTCTGACACAGAAACGCTCTCCTGCGATACCGTTGATGTACGCCTCACCGCTCGTTGCGCCGTAGAGGGCAACGTTTCCGACGATGATGTTTTCTTCCGGTTTATACTTTCTTGCTTTCGGCGGGTAGACAACCAGTTTTCCGCCAGAGAGGCCTTTTCCGAAGTAATCGTTCGAATCGCCCTCAAGTTCCAGGGTCAGTCCTTTTGGAATAAATGCTCCGAAGCTCTGTCCGCCGGCACCCTTGCACTGTACGGTGTACGTATCCGGCTCCAGAGAGGTGCCGAATTTTCTGGTGATCTCGGCACCAAGAATCGTTCCCACGGTACGATCGGTGTTGGTGATCTCGACTTTGACGGTCTTCTTCTCTTTCTTATCCATTGCCGGACCGAATTTCTTTAAGAGTACCTTCTCATCCAGGGTTGCGCCAAGTTTGAAGTCGTAAACATCTTTCGGATCGAACGTTACCTTCTCGCCTGCTTTTGCAAACGGATTGTTCAGGATCTGGCTTAAGTCTACGCGGTCTGCGTGCTCGTTCGTCACTTTATCATTTCTCTTTAAGAAGTCGGAACGGCCGACCATCTCGTCAACGGTGCGGAAGCCAAGTTTTGCCATGTATTCCCGCATCTCTTCTGCGATGAAGCGCATGAAGTTGATGACGTACTCCGGTTTGCCGCGGAAACGTTTGCGCAGCTCCGGGTTCTGGGTTGCAATACCCATCGGGCAGGTATCGAGGTTGCAGACACGCATCATAACGCATCCCATCGTTACAAGCGGTGCGGTCGCAAAACCGAATTCCTCGGCGCCAAGGAGTGCTGCAATCACAACGTCACGGCCGCTCATCAGCTTACCATCGGTCTCGATCATGACACGGTTACGGAGGCCGTTTTTGATCAGCGTCTGATGGGTCTCGGCAAGGCCTAACTCCCATGGAAGTCCTGCATTGTGGATGGAACTTCTCGGTGCTGCTCCCGTTCCTCCATCATATCCGGAAATCAGGATAACCTGTGCTCCGGCTTTTGCAACACCGGCTGCGACAGTACCAACACCTGCTTCGGATACCAGTTTAACGGAGATTCTTGCATTCACATTCGAGTTTTTCAGGTCATAAATCAGCTGTGCAAGGTCCTCGATGGAGTAGATGTCGTGGTGCGGCGGCGGGGAAATCAGGGATACACCCGGTGTGGAGTGACGTGTTTTTGCAATCCACGGGTAAACCTTTCCGGCCGGTAAGTGGCCGCCCTCGCCCGGTTTTGCACCCTGAGCCATCTTGATCTGGATCTCTTTTGCACTGACAAGGTATTTGCTGGTAACGCCGAATCTTCCCGATGCTACCTGTTTGATCGCGGAGCATCTCTCCGGGGATTCGAGACGGTCATCACTCTCACCGCCCTCACCAGTGTTGGATTTTCCATGCAGACGGTTCATGGCAATTGCCAGTGTCTCATGTGCCTCCTGAGAAATAGAACCGTAGGACATCGCACCTGTTTTGAATCGTTTTACGATAGAATCTACGCTCTCAACTTCTTCGAGCGGAACGCCCTGCTCCGGATAATCGAAGTCCATCAGGCTCCGCAGATAGCCGCTCTCCTCGCTGTCGACCATTGCTGTGTACTCTTTGAACATCTTGTAGTCGCCGCGTCTTGTGGACTCCTGCAGTGTATGAATGGTGCGCGGATTGTAGCGGTGCTCCTCGCCCTGGCTTCTCGATTTATGACGGCCGATACTGTCCAGTGTCAGATCGGTAGACAGCTCCAGCGGATCGAATGCCTGGGAATGACGCTCATCGACATCTTTTGCAATGTCTTCCAGGGTAATACCGCCGACACGGCTGACCGTACCGGTGAAGTATTTGTCGATGACATCTGCTGAGATACCGATGGCCTCGAAGATCTGGGAACCCTGATACGACTGGATCGTGGAGATACCCATCTTCGCTGCGATTTTTACGATACCAGAGATGACTGCGTGGTTGTAATCTTCAACGGCTGCGTAGTAATCTTTCTTGATCATGCCCTCTTCGATCAGCTCATGGATCGTGTCGAGTGCCAGATACGGGTTGATTGCGCAGGCACCGTAGCCGAGCAGTGTTGCGAAATGGTGCACCTCGCGCGGCTCGCCGGACTCCAGAATAATCGCAAGAGAAGTTCTCTTTTTCGTTTTTACCAGATGCTGATGAACCGCAGATACAGCCAGGAGGGATGGAATCGCCACATGGTTCTCATCGACGCCGCGGTCAGAGAGAATCAGGATGTTGGCTCCTGCCCGGTGTGCACGGTCAACCTCGACGAAAAGGCGGTCCATCGCACGGTCAAGCGGTGCGCTCTTGTAGTAGGTGATCGGAACGGTCACTGCCTTGAAGCCTTCGACTTTCATGTTCTTGATCTTCAGCATATCGGTATTGGTCAGGATCGGATTGTTGATCTTTAATACCTGGCAGTTCTTCGGCTCCTCCTCAAGCAGATTTCCGTCACGTCCGACGTAAACGCTTGTGGAAGTTACGATCTCCTCACGGATGCAGTCGATCGGCGGGTTCGTTACCTGTGCGAAGAGCTGTTTGAAATAGTTGAACAGCGGCTGATGCTCATGGGAGAGAACGGCAAGCGGGGTATCGATACCCATCGAAGCGGTTGCCTCGACACCGTTTAATGCCATCTTTCCGATGGAGGAACGGTACTCCTCGTAGGTGTAGCCGAACGCTTTCTGCAGGCGCATCCGCTCTTCTTTCGTGTACTCTTCGACCGGCAGATTCGGGATTTTGATATCCTTTAACTGTACCAGATAACTGTCGAGCCATTCGCCGTACGGCTGTTTCTTTGCGTAATATTCTTTGACTTCCTCATCGTTTAAGACTTTTCCCTGTACGGTGTTGACGAGAAGCATCTTGCCCGGATGGAGACGCTCTTTTAAGACGATTTTTTCTTCCGGAACTTCCAGAACACCGACCTCAGAGGAAAGGATCAGGAATCCATCGTTGGTGATGTAGTAACGGGAAGGACGAAGACCGTTGCGGTCGAGCACTGCTCCCATCACATCTCCGTCGGAGAACAGGATCGATGCCGGTCCGTCCCACGGCTCCATCATCGTTGCATAATACTGATAGAAATCACGTTTCTCCTGGGAAATCGTATCGTTGTTTGCCCATGGCTCCGGGATCGTGATCATGACAGCCAGCGGAAGATCCATACCGCTCATGGTCAGGAACTCGAGTGTATTGTCGAGCATTGCAGAGTCAGAACCCTGGGTGTTGACAACCGGCAGAACCTTGTGCAGTTCATCCTGCAGCATCGGAGAGGACATCGTCTCCTCACGGGCCAGCATCTTGTCGGCGTTTCCGCGGATGGTGTTGATCTCGCCGTTGTGTACGATGAAACGGTTCGGATGGGCTCTCTCCCAACTTGGGTTCGTGTTCGTGCTGAACCGGGAATGCACCATGGCGATTGCAGATTCATAATCGACATCCTGCAGATCGCGGAAGAAGGTGCGGAGCTGTCCTACGAGGAACATACCTTTGTATACGATGGTACGGCTGGAAAGGGATGGCACGTAGGTGTTGTCGTTGCTCTGTTCGAAAACACGGCGTACGACGTACAGACGACGGTCGAAAGCGATTCCCTTTTCCACATCCTCCGGTTTTTTGATGAATGCCTGCATGATGTAAGGCATACACTCTCTTGCCTTATGGCCGAGAACTTCCGGAACGGTCGGCACGTTTCTCCATCCAAGGAGTTCCAGTCCCTCTTTTTCCACGATGATCTCAAACATCTTTTTTGCCTGGTTCCGTTTCAGCTCATTTTGTGGGAAGAAGAATACGCCGACGCCGTATTCCCGTTCTCCGCCTAATGAAAAACCGAGGGTCGAACAGGCTTTGGAAAAGAATTTGTGCGATATCTGCAACAAGATTCCTACTCCGTCTCCTGTTTTACCCTCGGCGTCTTTGCCGGCTCTATGTTCAAGATTTTCTACGATTTTTAATGCGTTTTCTACGGTCGCATGGGATTTTTCACCTTTGATATTCACGACGGCTCCGATACCGCAGTTGTCGTGTTCAAAGGAAGAACGGTACAGCCCTTCTTCTCCCATGACACGCTCTTTGCTCTGTGTCATACGGCTTCCCTTCCTTTACTTTCCTTATTTTCGGTTATCCTTTGTCTTTTCTGAAAAGAATGGAGGGGAATCTTTTGTTCCCCGCCGTTCTTTCTGGATTGCCCTTACTATACTCTATTTTTTTCGTCCTGTAAAGAGCAAATTTAATTTTTATATAATTTTTTATATTTTTTCTTAACTTTCTTAGGTTATTACTGCATTTTACCTAATTTTTCATACCATTTATCGATTATTTTGCCGCATGGTACTCGGCTGCTGCTGCGATCAGGCCGCGGAACAGCGGATGCGGACGGTTCGGACGGGATTTGAACTCCGGATGTGCCTGCGTTGCGATGTAGAACGGATGATCTGAAAGTTCTACCATCTCAACGATTCTTCCGTCCGGAGAAACACCGGAGAGAACCATGCCGTTTTCGGTCAGTGCTTTCCGGAAATCGTTGTTTACTTCATAGCGGTGGCGGTGACGCTCGGAAATCTCTTTCTCACCGTACAACTCCTGTGCTTTCGATCCGTCTGCCAGGACGCATGGATATGCGCCGAGACGTAACGTACCGCCGATATCCTCGATTCCATCCTGATCCGGCATCAGTGCGATCACCGGGTGCATGGTGTTCGGGTTCATCTCGATGCTGTGTGCGTCGTGGTAACCGAGAATGTTTCTTGCATATTCAACAATCGTCAGCTGCATGCCGAGGCAGAGGCCGAGGAACGGAATCTTGTTCTCTCTTGCATATCGAATCGCTGTGATCATGCCTTCGATACCGCGGTTTCCGAATCCGCCCGGTACCAGAACACCGTCCACATCGCTCAGATACTCTGCCACGTTCTCCTCGGTTACCAGCTCGGAATCCACCCATTTCAGGTGTACGTTTGCATGGCTTGCAATTCCGCCGTGTTTTAATGCCTCAACAACGCTCAGGTATGCATCATGCAGCTGGATATACTTTCCGACGAGCGCAATCGTCACCTCTTTGTTCGGATGGCGGAGTGCTTCTACCATATGGGTCCAGTCGGACAGATCCGGTTCCGGGCATGGAAGGTGAAGGCTCTCGCAGACAACCTGCGCCAGGTTCTCTTTCTCCATGGCAAGCGGAGCTTCATACAGATACTCCACGTCCAGGTTCTGCAGAACATGGCTTGACGGAACGTTGCAGAACAGAGCAATTTTATCTTTGATCTCGGTGGTCAGCGGATGCTCGGACCGACATACGATGACATCCGGCTGAATACCGATTCCCTGCAGCTCTTTTACGCTCGCCTGCGTCGGTTTTGTTTTCATTTCACCGGAAGCTTTCAGATATGGAATCAGGGTAACGTGGATCAGAATGGCGTTCTCGTGTCCGACGTCATGCTGGAACTGGCGGATTGCCTCCAAAAACGGCTGGCTCTCGATATCGCCGACGGTTCCGCCGACCTCAATGATGGCAATACGCTCCTCGTCTACTTCTTTTCCGCGGTAGAAACGGCTCTTGATTTCGTTTGTAATGTGCGGAATGACCTGTACGGTGCCTCCGCCGAAATCACCGTGGCGTTCTTTCTGCAGAACAGACCAGTATACTTTTCCGGTCGTCACGTTGGAATTTTTATCCAGGCTCTCGTCGATGAAACGCTCGTAGTGGCCGAGATCGAGGTCTGTCTCTGTGCCGTCATCGGTAACGAAAACCTCGCCGTGCTGAATCGGGTTCATCGTACCCGGGTCAACGTTGATGTACGGGTCAAATTTCTGCATCGTCACTTTGTATCCTCGGGCTTTTAAAAGCCGTCCAAGGGACGCCGCCGTGATTCCCTTTCCAAGGCCGGAGACTACTCCGCCTGTCACAAAGACATATTTTACTGCCATATTGATTTCCTCCTGTTTTTCTCTTCTGATATTTTCTTTTCCGTCACAAGTTTCTCTAAAAGGAAATGTCGCCTGCCGGCGACATCTCTATGATGAAAGCCAGTTACTCCGCGCCTGCGTCGCTCCCGCAACTGCTGACAACATTCGTAATCCGGGCTATCGCCCTACTTACTCATGTCGTCTTGCCCGGCCAATATCTATGAATTCGCTCATGCAAGCATGGCTCATCCATAGCTGCTGTCCGGGGCTTTCATTCAAAATCAAAAACGATTATAACACATCTCGAATTTCCTGCAACTTTTTTTTACTATTTTTTATTGATTTGATAGACGGAAATCTTCTTATAAGCCCGCGCAAGTGTTTATAAAACCTTGCGAAAATGGCTTAAAATCAAGGTTTTCCGCGTATCGTCATTTATCTTGCCGTATCTCCGTATAAGATGATTTTGTAAGACCGGGCACCATTTTGGCACCACAGATTATAGGAGGACGACATGAAAAACGTACTTTTAGACAAGGGTATTATACTCCCGTCCGGCGAAATCAGCAAGGATAAGGTAAACCTTGTCGCCGGGGCAATCACGCAGTCATTCGCAGAAATGGTATGGGTAACGACAGGCGGCGACATGGAAACCGTAAACCGCTTGACCGACGTACTTGTTACCATGAACACCCCCGCCGACCGGGGGAAGCTGTTCAAAATCATAAAAATGCTCTATGGGCTTATGGGCTTGCCCTTTTCCGAAGAAGCCGAGCCTATGGACGCAGACCCCGCCGTTTTGGAATACTTCATTTTTTCCTTTACGGCAGACTTTGGCGAAGTCATACAAGACCTCATAGCCGAAGAAGCAGAATAACGCACCGCACAGGCGGCGTTTCTCACTTCCCACAAGGAAGAACAGGAACGCCGCTTTTTTCATGCCCTTTGTTACGCAGTAGGCAGGAAAAAGCCCTTGATTTATGCGGCTTTGCGGGCGCGGTTTTCAGCGGATAAGGGATTGATACCTAAACCCTCAAAATCGCGTTTCTATTGCGTAACAGGTATGCAGCAAAGGAGTGATGAAGCTATGGCAGTTTTCAGAGTGGAGCGCAACAAGGGCTATACGGTTATGAGCAACCACCACTTACGCAATAAGGAGCTATCCCTAAAGGCAAAAGGGCTGTTATCGCAAATGCTGTCCTTGCCGGAGGATTGGGACTATACCCTTGCGGGGCTGTCCTTTATCAACCGGGAGAAAATCGACGCTATCCGGGAAGCCGTTAAGGAACTGGAACGCGCCGGGTATATCGTCCGTTCAAGGGAGCGCGACGAGAAAGGACGCTTGCGCGGCACAGACTATGTAATCTTTGAGCAGCCGCAGACCCCGCCTGTATCGGATTTACCTACATTGGAAAATCCAACATTGGATAATCCAACGTTGGAAAAACCTACGCAGGAAAAACCTACGTTGGAAAATCCAACGCAATTAAATAAAGATATACAAAGAACTAACTTACCAAAAAAAGAAAAATCAAATACGGATTTATCAAGTACCCATTCCATTCCTATCCATTCCCTAAATCCCTTGCCTTATGGCGAGGACGAAACGGCACAGCCGCCGGAACGGAAAAGAACGGAAAGGAACGACGCTTACAGAGTGTATGAGGAAATTATCAAAGACAATATCGCCTATGACATTCTCTTACAGGACAGAAGCCTTGACCGCGACCGTCTGAATGAAATTGTTGACCTCATGCTTGAAACCGTCTGTACGGCAAGAAAGAAAATCCGTATTGCCGGGGACGATTACCCCGCCGAGCTTGTGAAGTCAAAGTTTATGAAGCTGAACAGCGAACATATCCGCTTTGTGCTTGACTGTATGCAGGAGAACACCACGAAAATCCGCAACATCAAGCAGTACCTAAAGGCGGTGCTTTTCAATGCCCCGTCTACCATTGACAGCTACTATACTTCCCTTGTCGCTCACGACATGGCAAGCGGCGCATTATCCGGCAAGCCTAAATACGGCGACCCGGACTACTACACCTACAACGAGGGCGAAAGCCTGTAAACGAAAAAAGGAGGATTTACCACATGGCATAGAAAACAGGAGCTTTAATTTTTGACGAAACCGCTGACCGCTACGATATTCGCTTTGATATTGCCGACTATTACGGCGGCTTGCATTGCGGCGAGTGCATGGACGTATTCACAGGCGGCAAATGGAAGCCGACCCGGATTGAGTACGGGGACAACTGGTATCTTGTAGGTATCCGCGCCGAGGACTTGAACGGGCTGCGGGTGCGGATTTAACGGGGCGGCGTGAAGAACGGACGCCCTTTTTTCACGCCCAAAAGCGGCGTACCACCTTAACACTATCACTACTACCGGGAAAGGAGGACGGTAAACATTGCAAGATGAAATCAACGAAAAAGTGGTTGCGCTCTCTGTCAAGGGAGCGAAGCTGACCGCTGAAACGCTGCAAAAGGCAATCAAAGCCATGCTTGCACAGGCAAAAAAGCAGCAGGAAAAACAGCCCCACGGGAAGCAGACCCTAAAGCAGCTTGCGAAGCAGAACGCGGGGCTATCCAACATTGAGATAACCGAGGGCAATATCAAAGCCTTTGAGCAGACGGCAAAAAAATACGGTATCGACTTTGCCCTAAAGAAAGACAGCACCGAAACGCCGCCCCGTTATCTCGTCTTTTTCAAGGGGCGGGACGCGGACGCTCTGACCGCAGCCTTTAAGGAGTTTTCCGCAAAGAAGCTGACACAGGAGCAAAAGCCCTCTATCCGAAAGGCACTTGCCACATTCCGGGAAGCAGCAAAGCAGCTTAACGCGAACCGTCAAAAGACAAAATACAAGGACAGGGAGGTATCGCTATGAAGCCGAATATCAAGAAGCTGCTTATCCTAAACGCCCCCTATCTGCTCTTTGTGTATCTCTTTGATAAAGTCGGACAGGCGGTGCGGCTCTCGCCGGGGGCTGACCTCTCCGGCAAGCTGGTTTCCATTGGCAGCGGCTTTTCCGCTGCCTTTTCAAATGCCCTGCCGAGTTTTAACCCTATGGATTTGCTTATCGGCATTGTCGGGGCTGTCGTTATCCGGCTTGCGGTCTATGTGAAAGGCAAGAACGCAAAGAAATACCGTAAGGGCATGGAGTACGGCTCTGCACGTTGGGGCAATGCCGAGGATATAAAGCCATATATCGACCCCATGTTTGAAAATAACGTGCTGCTGACGCAGACCGAAAGGCTGATGATGAGCAGCCGCCCGAAGCACCCGAAGTATGCAAGAAACAAAAACGTGCTTGTCATCGGCGGCTCCGGCAGCGGCAAAACAAGGTTTTTTGTAAAGCCCAACTTAATGCAAATGCACAGCAGCTATGTTGTCACAGACCCGAAAGGAACGGTTTTAATCGAGTGTGGAAAGCTCTTGCAGCGGGGCGGGTACAAAATCAAGGTGCTAAACACCATCAATTTCAAGAAATCCATGCGGTACAATCCCTTCGCCTATCTGCGCAGCGAAAAGGATATTTTGAAACTGGTAAATACCATTATCGCCAACACCAAAGGCGACGGGGAAAAATCCGGCGAGGATTTTTGGGTGAAATCGGAACGGCTTTTTTACTGCGCCCTTATCGGCTACATCTGGTACGAAGCCCCGGAGAATGAGAAAAACTTTACGACGCTGCTTGAAATGATAAATGCGTCGGAAGCCCGCGAGGACGACCCGGAATTTCAATCCCCCGTTGACCTCATGTTTGAACGCTTGGAGGAAAAAGACCCGGAACATTTTGCGGTGCGCCAGTACAAGAAGTTTTTGCTGTCTGCCGGAAAAACAAGAAGCTCTATCCTCATTTCCTGCGGTGCGCGGCTTGCCCCCTTTGACATTCGGGAACTGCGCGAGCTGATGGAAACCGACGAAATGGAGCTTGACACCTTAGGCGACCGAAAGACCGCGCTTTTTGTTATTATCTCCGACACCGACGACACCTTTAACTTTGTTGTATCAATCCTTTACACACAGCTTTTCAATCTGCTTTGTGACAAGGCAGATGATGTGTACGGCGGGCGGCTACCTGTTCATGTGCGCTGTCTGCTTGACGAGTTTGCAAATATCGGGCAGATACCGAAGTTTGAAAAACTCATTGCCACGATAAGGAGCCGCGAAATCTCCGCGTCCATCATCTTGCAGAGCCAGTCGCAGCTAAAGGCTATCTACAAGGACAACGCCGATACCATTGTCGGCAACTGCGATACGACCCTGTTCTTGGGCGGCAAGGAGAAAACGACCCTTAAAGAAATGTCGGAAATCTTGGGGAAAGAAACCATTGACAGCTTCAACACTTCCGAAACAAGAGGACGGGAGCTTTCCCACGGGCTGAACTATCAGAAGTTAGGCAAGCAGCTTATGAGCGAAGATGAAATTGCGGTCATGGACGGCGGGAAATGTATCTTGCAACTACGCGGGGTGCGTCCGTTCTTCTCCGAAAAATACGATATTACCAAACACCCGAAGTACAAGTACCTTTCCGACTTTGACAAGAAAAATGCCTTTGACATGGAAAAGCACTTGCGCCGCCGTCCTGCAATCGTAAAGCCGGACGAGGTATTTGACTATTACGAAGTTGACGAAGCAGATTTGCAGGAGGACACAGAAAATGAATAAGCGTATCAGAAAGAAAAAGGCAAAACAGCAGCTAATCCGGGCTATCAGCGGGCTTGTGGAAGCTGCCGAGGAAATGCAGCGGGAACAGGAACGCAGGACAAGACAGGCAGGTATTTCCTATATCAAGTATATCGAAGCTGTCCGGGAACGGCAGTACGGCATTAAGCCTGTCTACACACCGCTTTTTGAAAAGGAGGGAGCTTAAAGTAAAAATAATAAACACGGGCTACATGGTACGCGCCCCTACTCCTTGCGCGTATCGCGGCAGGAAGCCGCACCCTACAACTGAATACCGCCGCGCAGCAGCAACAAACGCAGCGCGGGGACTTATGACCGCGGCAGTTATCGAAAACTGACCGCCGTTTTTTATGCCCTTTTTCGGGCAGCCGCACAGCGGCAGAAAGGAGTTATATTATGGCATTTTTCAACAGCGCAGTAGGCGTTTTGCAGACACTCGTTATCGCTCTCGGAGCAGGTCTTGGCATTTGGGGCGTTATCAACCTCTTGGAGGGCTACGGAAACGACAATCCGGGCGCGAAAAGCCAGGGCATGAAACAGCTCATGGCGGGCGGCGGCGTTGCCCTTATCGGCGGCACCCTCGTACCTCTGCTTGCCGGACTGTTCGGTTAAGCGGCGGGGTTAGCCTATGCAGAGCATACTTGACGCGATTAACGAATGGATAAAGGAAATCCTCATTGGAGCCATTAACGGTAATCTGTCAACTATGTTCGGGGACGTAAACGAAAAAGTCGGAACTATCGCCGCAGAGGTAGGACAAACCCCGCAGGGGTGGAACGCAGGCATATTTTCCATGATACAGAGCTTGTCGGAAAATGTGATTGTACCCATTGCGGGGCTTGTTATTACCTACGTTCTATGCGTGGAGCTTATCAGCATGGTAACGGAAAAGAACAATATGCACGATATTGACACGTTCATGTTCTTTAAGTGGTTTTTCAAGGCGTGGGTAGCGGTGTATCTCGTTACCCACACCTTTACTATCACTATGGCGGTGTTCGATATGGCGCAGCACGTTGTTTCCGGCGCGGCGGGCGTGATCGGCGGCGATACGAATATCGACGTTGACGCCGCCCTCTCGTCCATGCAAGCCGGACTTGACGCTATGGAAATCCCCGAACTGCTTATGCTCGTTATGGAAACAAGCCTTGTGAGCCTTTGCATGAAAATCATGTCGGTGCTTATCACGGTTATCCTGTACGGCAGAATGATAGAAATTTACCTTTACTGTTCGGTATCGCCTATCCCGTTTGCAACTATGACCAACAGAGAGTGGGGGCAGATAGGCAACAACTACTTAAAAGCCCTGTTCGCCCTCGGTTTTCAAGGCTTCCTCATAATGATATGCGTCGGCATTTATGCGGTTTTGGTTGGCAGCATGATTGTAGCGGACAACCTGCACAGCGCGATTTTCTCCCTTGCAGCCTACACCGTGATTTTGTGCTTCTCCCTATTCAAAACAGGCACACTTGCGAAGTCAATCTTTAACGCCCATTAAAGACCGAAAGGAGGTTTTCACTTGGCGTATGTACCCGTACCCAAAGACTTATCAAAAATCAAAACAAAAGTCGCTTTTAATCTGACAAAGCGGCAGATTATATGTTTTGCGGCAGCCCTCGCTATGGGACTACCGCTTTTCTTTTTGCTCAAAGACAGCGCGGGAACAAGCATGGCGGCATTTGCAATGATTGTCGTTATGCTTCCCTGCTTCCTCTTGGCAATGTATGAAAAACACGGGCAGCCCCTTGAAGTCGTGATAAAGAACGTCATTCAGACAAAGTTTATCCGACCAAAGGAACGCCCCTATCAGACGGAAAATTTTTATGCCGTCATAGAAAAACAACGAAAACTGGAAAAGGAGGTATCGGCTATTGTCAATGGCAGAACGAAAAACCATGACCCGCGCGGTAAAAAATCCCGTGAAGCGTAAGCTGACCCGCGCAGAAAAGAAAGAAATCGCCGCCGTGATACAGGCGGCAAAGGGCGACGGGAAGCCCCACACCGCGCAGCAGACCATTCCCTACTTGCAGATGTACCCGGACGGGATTTGCAGGGTAACGGAAAAGAAATACAGTAAAAGCCTTGTCTTTGAAGATATTAACTATCAGCTTGCACAGGCAGATGATAAGACCGCCATTTTTGAAAACTGGTGCGATTTTCTCAACTACTTTGACGCTTCCGTTTCGGTGCAGCTCTCTTTCATCAATCAGGGCGCAAGAAAGGAAAAGGCACAGGCGGCTATCGAAATTCCGGCACAGGACGACGCTTTTAACTCTATCCGCAGGGAGTACGCGGATATGCTGAAAAATCAGCTTGAAAAAGGCAACAACGGACTGGAAAAGTGCAAGTACATTACCTTTTCCATTGAAGCGGACAATCTTGCGGCGGCAAAAGCCCGCCTTTCCCGTATCGAAACCGATGTACTGAATAATTTTAAGGTGCTTGGTGTAACCGCCCGCCCCATGAACGGACAGGAACGCTTGAACGTCCTGCATGGGATTTTCCACCCGGA
>NZ_QUJK01000007.1:0-113130 GCF_003480905.1 Blautia sp. AM28-27 | reverse complement strand
TTTTCCCCCCGGGGGGGCGAGCCGTTCCGCTTCTCTTGGGACTGGCTTGTGCCGTCGGGGCTTTCTACAAAGGACTTTATCGCCCCGTCCTCGTTCCGTTTTGGCGACGGGCGCACGTTCCGCATGGGGCGAAAACTTGGTGCGGTATCGTTCCTTGAAATCCTTGCGCCGGAGCTGAATGACCGTATGCTTTCGGACATTCTCGACCTTGAAAACGGGATAATCGTCAATATGCATATCCGCAGTATCGACCAGAGCGAAGCAATCAAGACTATCAAGCGCAAGATAACCGACCTCGACAAGATGAAGATTGAGGAACAGAAAAAAGCGGTACGCAGCGGGTATGACATGGATATAATTCCGTCCGACCTTGCTACTTTCGGCAGCGAAGCAAAAAATCTGTTGCAGGATTTACAGAGCCGCAACGAGCGAATGTTTCTGCTGACGTTCCTTGTGGTAAACATGGCAGACACAAAACGGAAACTAGATAATGACGTATTTGCTACGGCGGGCTTTGCACAGAAAAACAACTGCGCTCTGACCCGCCTTGACTATTTGCAGGAAGCGGGCTTTATGTCCTCTATTCCTCTTGGGGAGAACCTTATCCCCATTCAAAGAGGGCTTACGACCAGTAGCACCGCTATTTTTATCCCGTTCATCACGCAGGAGCTTTTCCAAAGGGGTGCAGCCCTTTACTACGGCTTAAATGCCCTTAGTAACAACATGATACTCTGCGACCGCAAGCAACTGAAAAATCCCAACGGGCTTATTCTTGGAACACCGGGAAGCGGTAAATCCTTTGCGGCAAAACGGGAAATGACAAACGCCTTTCTCATTACCGACGACGATATTATTATCTGCGACCCGGAAGCAGAATATTTTTCCCTTGTGCAGCGTTTGGGCGGGCAAGTGATACGTCTGTCGCCTGCCGGAAAAGGCATGGACGGCAAGCCCCAGTATGTGAACCCTATGGATATTAACCTCAACTACTCCGAGGACGACAACCCGCTTGCCTTGAAATCCGACTTTATCCTTTCCCTCTGCGAGCTTGTTATCGGCGGCAAAGAGGGCTTGCAGCCCGTGGAAAAGACCGTCATTGACCGCGCCGTTAGGAATGTGTACCGACCTTTCCTTGCAGACCCCGCCCCGGCAAAAATGCCGATTTTGGGCGACCTCTACAACGAACTGCTGAAACAGCCGGAGCCGGAAGCTGCCCGCATTGCGGCGGCATTGGAGCTTTATGTTTCCGGCTCTCTGAACGTCTTTAACCACCGTACCAACGTGGAGCTTTCAAACCGTCTTGTCTGCTTTGATATTAAGCAGCTTGGAAAGCAGCTCAAAAAATTAGGTATGCTCATTGTGCAAGACCAGGTGTGGAACCGCGTGACCGTCAACCGCGCCGAGAAAAAGGCAACCCGTTACTATATGGACGAATTTCATTTGCTTTTGAAAGAGGAACAGACCGCAGCCTATTCTGTGGAGATTTGGAAGCGTTTTCGTAAATGGGGCGGCATACCGACGGCTATCACACAGAACGTCAAAGACCTTTTAAGCAGCCGCGAAGTCGAGAATATCTTTGAAAACTCCGATTTTGTCCTCATGCTCAATCAGGCACAGGGCGACCGGGCTATCCTTGCAAAGCAGCTTAACATCTCCCCGCAGCAGATGAAGTATGTAACCCACACCGAAGCGGGCGAGGGGCTTATCTTTTACGGGAATGTGGTGCTGCCGTTCATTGACCGCTTCCCGACGGACACCGAGCTTTACTGTCTGCTTACGACAAAGCCGGAGGAAGTGAGCAAGCCATGAAAACAGACGTAATCATCAACCGCGACGCCCTCTATGCCCTGCGGGAGCTTCCGAGCGAAAGCGTGAACTGCTGCGTCACAAGCCCGCCTTACTATGGACTAAGGGACTACGGGCTTGACGCGCAGATTGGACGTGAGGACACGCCGGAGCAGTATATCGGGCGGCTTGTGGAAGTGTTCCGGGAGCTGCGCCGGGTACTCAAAGACGACGGGACATTTTGGCTGAATATCGCAGACACATACTGCGGCAGCGGCATGAAAGCGGGCTGCAAGCAAAAGGATTTAATCGGTATTCCGTGGCTTCTTGCCTTTGCCCTGCGCTCTGACGGGTGGTATTTACGCAGCGATATTATCTGGCTGAAAGAAAACCCTATGCCGGAAAGCTGCCGCGACCGACCGAGCCGCTGCTATGAGCATATCTTTTTACTGACGAAATCAAAGAAATATTACTATGACGCTGCCGCCATTGCAGAGCCGATCGCGCCGGGAACGGCTGCGCGCTACAGGCAAGGGCGCAGCGCAGGACACAAATACGCCGAGGAAGTACCAGGACAGGGCAAGGTACAGGGTATCAATCAGCCCCGCAGCGGCAGCTATTATGACGACGCCCTTATGCCGACCACAAGAAACAAGCGGGACGTTTGGCTTATCAATACCGTACCGTACAAGGGCGGGCATTTTGCCGCCTATCCCCCGAAGCTCGCGGAAACGTGCATACTTGCGGGCTGTCCGAAAGGCGGCGTTGTGATAGACCCGTTCTTTGGAAGCGGCACCACCGGGCTTGCAGCGCAAAGCCTTGACCGCCGCTATATCGGCATTGAACTGAACGCCGAGTATTGCGCCCTTGCAGGGGCGCGGATTGGAGGTGGTAACACTTGAAAGACCCATTAAAGCCCCGCGATAAAATCACGCAGAAAATGACCCGCGACGGGGCTATCGCAGAAAATCAGACCACGGGAGACACGGAACGTATCAGCAACCGCATACGGGACGCGGATTTACAAAAGACCCCGAAACAACAGGCGGCACAGGACGCTATGCAGCTTCCCCCGGTATCTGATACAAGCCCGCTTCCCCATGTGCCGGGAGCTGCCCCCAAAGCGGACACAGGCAAAACGGAGCGCGTCATGAAGCATATCGACGCCGCCCATACACGAAAAGCCAGTAAAAAGGCAGTACGAAAAGCACAGGCAGAAGCTACCGCCGGGACGAAATCTTCCCGGCTGCAATTTACCGACGAGGAACGCGCTGCCCCGGAGCTTGAAAAGTATATCAAGAAATCCGATAAAGCCGCCGACCGCTTGGATAAGGCAAAGGCAGCTATCCCCAAAGAAAAGAAACTGGTAAAAGAGCGCACCTTTGACGAAACCACCGGGAAAGGCAAGACCCGCCTGCACTTTGAGGAAAAGGACAAGCCGCCCGGATTTAAGGAGAAGCACAACCCGCTATCCCGCCCCACACAGGAAGCCGGGATTTTGGTACATAACAAAATCCATTCTGTCGAAAAGGATAATTCCGGCGTGGAGGGCGCACACAAGAGCGAGGAAGCCGCAGAACGGGGATTGAAGTACGGGGCGCGGAAAATCAAGCAGGGCTACCGCAACCATAAGCTGAAACCCTACCGGGAAGCGGCAAAGGCAGAAAAAGCGGCTTTTCGGGCAAATATGGACTTTCAGTATCACAAGACCCTGCATGAGAACCCGCAGCTAACCAGTAACCCCATTTCCCGGTTTTGGCAGAAGCAGAAAATCAAGCGGCAGTATGCAAAGGAAGCCCGCAATACCGCAAAGGGTATCAAGGGCGCGGCAGAACGCACCCGCAAGGCGGCAGCCAAAGCCGCCGAGAAAACGAAGCAGACCGCAGCATTTGTGGCAAGGCACCCGGCGGGTGTGGCAATCGCTGTCGGGGTGCTACTGCTCTTTATCATGGTTATGTCCGGGCTGTCCTCTTGTGGGGCAATGTTTTCCGGCACGTTAAACGGCGTGCTTGGAACGTCCTATACGTCCGAGGACAGCGACCTTGTGGAAGTGGAAAACAGCTACGCAGGATTGGAAAACGAGCTGCAAAGCAGGATTGACAATATCGAGCGCGACAATCCGGGCTATGACGAGTACCGCTATGACCTTGCAAATATCGGACACAATCCCCATGAATTAGCGTCTTATCTGACCGCAAAATACCAAAGCTACACCTGCGCCGAGGTACAGAGCGAATTACAGCGGATTTTCAATCAACAATACAAGCTGACGCTGACCGAGGAAGTGGAAATACGCTACCGGGAGGAAGAACGCACCGACACATGGACAGATGAGGACGGCAACGAGCATACGGACACCTACACGGTACAAGTGCCTTATGAGTATTACATCTTGAACGTCAAGCTGACGAATACCCCACTATCCACCATTGCGGAAAACAATCTGACCCCGGAACAACTGGAAATGTACCGGGTGTACTTACAGACAAGCGGGAACAAGCCCCTTATCTTTGGCGGCGGCTCTCCCGACACTTCCGCGTCGGAAGATTTAAGCGGCGTGGACTTTGTAAACGGAACGCGCCCCGGCAATACCGCTATCGTTGACCTTGCAAAACGGCAAGTCGGAAATGTGGGCGGCTATCCGTATTGGAGCTGGTACGGCTTTAATTCCCGCGTGGAATGGTGCGCCTGTTTCGTGTCCTGGTGCTACGGGCAAATGGGACTTTCCGAGCCGCGCTTTGCCGCCTGCCAGTCGCAGGGTATTCCGTGGTTTACTTCTCACGGACAATGGGGAGCGCGGGGCTATGAAAACATTGCCCCCGGCGACGCTATCTTTTTTGACTGGGATTTAGACGGCAGCGCAGACCATGTAGGACTTGTTATCGGCAGGGACGAAAGCCGCGTCTATACCGTGGAGGGCAATTCCGGCGACGCCTGCAAGATTAAGAGCTATCCCCTTGACTATGCCTGTATCAAAGGGTACGGGCTGATGAACTGGAACTGACACATTTTTTGAAAATCGAAAGGAGAAAAATTTTATGGCAATGAGTAAAATCGAAAGAATTGACAAGGAAATCCAAAAGACCCGTGAGAAAATCACGGAGTATCAGAACAGGCTGCGCGGACTGGAAGCACAGAAAACCGAAGCGGAAAATCTGCAAATCGTTCAGCTTGTGCGCTCTATGCGCCTTACCCCGCAGGAGCTTACCGCTATGCTTGCGGGCGGAGGTATTCCGGGCATTGCCCCTATGCCCGCAGACTATGAGGAACAGGAGGACAATGCAGATGAAGAATAAAATTCTTAGAAGCCTTACCGCACTTTGCGCCGCCCTTATGCTCATGGGCGGCTTTTCTGTTACCGCCTTTGCACAGACACCTACGACGGAAGAAACCGACGACAGCGGCGTGATCGTGGAAACCGAACCGCAGCCCCTTACCCCGGAGGGCAACATGACCCTTGTGGACGACATCGACGGGGACGCTGCCGAGGATAAACAGTTTATCGTCGTGAAAAGCAAAGGCGGCAACTATTTTTACATTATCGTTGACCGGGCAGCCGAGGGGGAAAATTCCGTCCACTTCCTAAATCAAGTAGACGAAAGCGACCTTATGGCGATTATCGGGGAGGAACAGACCGAACAGCCCCCGGCTGTCTGCAACTGTACCGAGAAATGCAAGGCAGGCGAAGTCAACACCGCCTGTCCTGTCTGCTCTGTAACTATCAATAACTGCACAGGCAAGGACACCGAGCCGGAAGCTCCCGCAGAGCCGGAGAAACCCAAAAACAGCATGGGCGGGCTTCTCATCTTCCTTGTTGTGGGACTTCTTGGCGGCGGCGCAGCCCTCTACTACGTTAAGTTTATGAAACCGAAGCAGAACGTAAAAGGCAGCACCGACCTTGACGAGTTCGATTTTGACGAATACGACGAGGACGAGCCGGAGGAAGAAACTGACATCGCAGACACCGAACAGGAGGACGAGGAAGAATGAAACTTGTGATTTGTGAGAAACCCAGCGTCGGGGCGGCGGTTGCCGCCGCCCTTGGCGTTACGGGTAAGAAAGACGGATATATCGAAAATGACAAGTACATCATTTCTTGGTGTATCGGGCATTTGGTACAGCTTTCCGAAGCTGCCGCCTATGGGGAGCAGTACAGAAAATGGAGCTATGACAGCTTACCCATTCTGCCGCAGGAATGGCAGTACACCGTAGCCGCCGACAAGGGAAAACAATTCAAAATCTTGAAAGACCTCATGCACCGCGCCGACGTTTCGGAAGTCGTGAACGCCTGCGACGCGGGGCGCGAGGGAGAATTGATTTTCCGATTTGTCTATGAAATGGCGGGCTGCAAGAAACCCTTTACCCGTCTTTGGATTTCCTCTATGGAAACGGACGCAATTCGAAGCGGCTTTGAACATCTGAAGGACGGGCGCGGGTATGACACCCTCTATCATTCCGCACTATGCAGGGCAAAGGCTGACTGGCTTATCGGTATCAATGCGACCCGCCTTTTCTCCTGCCTGTATGGAAAGACCTTGAACGTGGGACGTGTGCAGACCCCGACCTTAAAAATGCTTGTAGACCGGGACGCTGCCATTACAAACTTCAAGAAAGAAACCTACTATCATGTGCGCCTTATGCTCCCCGGCGCAGAAGCGGCAAGCGCGAAGATCTGCGCCGCTGATGAAGCGGGCAAACTGAAAGCAGCCTGCGAAGCGTCGGCGGCTGTCTGTACTTCCCTTGTGAAAGAAAAGAAAACCATTGCCCCGCCGAAGCTCTTTGACCTTACCAGTTTACAGCGGGAAACAAACCGTATTTACGGGTACACGGCAAAGCAGACCCTTGACCTTGCACAGACCCTCTATGAAAAGAAGCTCTTGACCTATCCGAGAACGGACAGCGCATTTCTGACCGATGACATGGGAGAAACAGCGACGGGCATTATCGCGCTGCTATGCGGGAAGCTGCCCTTTATGGCGGGCATTTCCTTTACGCCGGAAGTTTCCCGCGTTCTGAACAGCAAAAAGGTATCAGACCACCACGCAATCATTCCCACTATGGAGCTTGCAAAGGCTGACCTTACCGCGCTGCCGGAAAGCGAGCGCAATATCCTTACCCTTGCCGGGGCGCGTCTGCTTATGGCGACCGCCGAGCCGTACAGTTTTGAAGCGGTAACGGCGGTTTTCTCCTGCGCCGACCATGAATTTACGGCAAAGGGAAAGGCGGTAATCGCTGCCGGGTGGAAAGACATGGAACGGCTTTACCGGGTGACCCTCAAAAAGAAGCCGGACAGCGACGACGAAAACGAACTTGTTTTAGATGTGCCGGACTTTACCGAGGGACAGACCTTTGAAAACCCTGCTGCAAAGGTTACGGAGCATGAAACGACGCCGCCGAAGCCCCACAATGAAGCGTCCTTACTTTCTGCTATGGAACGCGCTGGGAATGAGGACACCGACCCGGACGCAGAACGCCGGGGGCTTGGGACGCCCGCTACCCGCGCCGCTGTCATTGAAAAGTTAGTAAAAGGCGGCTTTATCGAGCGCAAGGGCAAGCAGCTACTTCCTACCAAAGACGGCACAAACCTTGTGTGCGTCCTGCCGGACAGCTTAACTTCTCCGCAGCTTACGGCTGCATGGGAAAACAATCTGACGCAGATTGCAAAGGGTAACGCTGACCCTGCCGCTTTCATGCAGGGTATCGAAGCAATGACGCAGGAGCTTGTAAAAACCTATGCTTCCGTGTTGGGTGAGAAACAAGAGCTTTTCAAGACAGAAAAAACAGAGCTTGGGAAGTGTCCCCGCTGCAAGTCCCTGGTCTATGAGGGAAAGAAAAACTACTACTGTTCCAACAAAGAGTGCGGCTTTACCATGTGGAAAAATGACCGCTTCTTTGAGGAACGAAAAACCGCCTTTACCCCGAAGATTGCCGCAGCACTTCTTAAATCCGGCAAGGCAACAGTTAAAAAACTGTACTCTCCGAAAACGGGCAAAACCTACGACGGAACGGTACTTTTAGCCGACACGGGCGGTAAATATGTGAATTACAAAGTAACCATTTCAAAGAACAAAGAACTTGAATAGCAAGCATAGGAAGCGGGTACCCACTTCCGTAAATCCCCCGTTTTCGTCTGCCGACGATTGCGGGGGATTTTTCTTGTTGGGAAGTTTCCCAAACCCTCTGCAATTTTTCAAAATCTTTGGCAGAACAGGCGGCGCGTTGTATTTAGGAGCGTAACCACCAACGCGCAGCGTCTACGCTGCCATTTCAGAAAGGAGCGAATACATGAGCGAACAATTTTCCATTCTTATCGACAGCCGCACCCGCTTTGAAACAAGCGAACCGGGCGGCGTGTGGCTTTCCATGCCGACCACAAAGGAGCAGCTTCACGAAGCTATGCAGCGCGTCGGCATTACTGCGGATAACCCGCAGGACTTCTTTATCAACGGCTTTGCAAACACCGAGCAGCAGCCCTTTGACGTGCCGCTTCCCGTTATCCAGAGCGCAGGGCTTGACGAACTGAACTACTTAGGCAATCTGCTTGCCATGCAGCGCGACGAGGACAGGGACAAGTTTACGGCGGCGGTAGCTCTTGGGGAACGTGCCGGAAGTGTCAAAGACCTTATCAACCTTGCACAAAATCTTGACTGCTACTGGCTTTATCCCACCGTACAGAACGAAGAAGATTACGGCTATTACCTTATCGACGAACTGGACGAATTAGAACTGCCCGAAGAAGCAAAAAAGTATTTCATGTATGAGGATTACGGGCGGGACGCTGCTATCAATGACGGAGGACGCTTTACCGAACAGGGCTATATCTACAACAACAAGAACACCTTTACGGAGTGGTACAATGGCAGAGAAAGCGACATACCGAGGGAATACCGCGTTATGAGCTTCCCGCAGCCGCACCGCCCCGACCCGTCAAAGGTAGAAATGGACGCAGCCGCACCGGGACAGAAAACAGTGCAGACCATAGAGCAGCCGCAGGAGCCGCGCCCGGTTATCCCTATTGTGCTGACGAGCGAAAAACCCGCAGAGAAATTGAAAGAGATTACCGACCGTCTGGAACAGGGAATAACGGAACTCTTTGACAGCGAGCGTTACCGGGAATATCTGCGCGTCATGTCAAAATTTCATAATTACAGCTTTAACAATACGCTGCTTATCGCCATGCAGAAGCCGGACGCTTCCCTTGTTGCGGGCTTTTCCGCATGGAAAAATAATTTTGGGCGAAACGTGATAAAAGGGCAAAAAGGAATTAAAATCATTGCCCCGTCGCCTTACAAAGTCAAACAGGAAATGAAGAAAATCGACCCCCACACGCAGCAGCCTATCATTGGGAAAGACGGGAAGCCGGTTACGGAGGAAAAGGAAATCACGATACCCGCTTATAAGGTAGTGTCTGTCTTTGACGTGTCGCAGACCGAGGGGCGCGAGCTTCCCGACATTGCCGTAAATGAACTGACGGGCGACGTGGAGCGTTACAGGGATTTTTTCGCTGCCCTTGAAAAGACTTCCCCCGTTCCTATTGGCTTTGAGCAGATACCGGGTAGCTCTCATGGTTACTACCATTTGGAGGACAAGCGCATTGCCATTGACGAGGGCATGAGCGAGATTCAAACCTTGAAAACGGCGATACATGAAATCGCACACGCAAAGCTGCACGATATAGATTTGAACGCGCCGGAGAACGAACAGCAGCCCCATATTGACAGGCGTACCCGCGAAGTCGAAGCGGAAAGCGTCGCTTATACCGTCTGCCAACACTACGGGCTTGATACGTCGGACTATTCCTTTGGGTACGTCGCCGGGTGGAGCAGCGGCCGCGAGCTTTCCGAACTGAAAAGCTCCCTTGAAACAATCCGCAGCGCAGCCGCCGAGATTATCAATTCCATTGACGAAACATTAGCGGAGCTTTCAAAGGCGCAGGATAAGGAGCAGACTGCCGGACAGGAGCAGCCGGACAAAGAGGAAAACGCCGCGCCGGAGCAGCCGAAACAGGAAGCCTCCGCACAGGAAAAAGCAGCCTTTATCCCGGAAACAGTTTACCGGGTGCGCCGCAATCCTTACAGCGACAGGAAAGAGAACGCCTATCTGCTGCAAGCCTATGTAACGCAGGAAAACGGGCGGGCAAAAATGGGCGCGGTACTTTTCACAGGAACGCCCCAGAAATGCCGCGAGCTTATGGGGCAACTCAAAAGCGGCGAACTGACCGAGGGACAGGTCAAGGAGCTTTACGCAAAGGCACAGGAAACCGCTAAGACCGCCGAACAGGACAAAGGCACCTTTTCCATTTATCAGCTAAAGCATGGCGACGAAACGCGGGACTTGCGCTTTGAGCCATACGACCGCCTGCAGGCGACGGGAAATGTGGTTGATAAGGCGAACTATGAGCTTGTCTATTCCGCAGAGCTTACGCCGGGGACTTCCCTTGAAGATATTTATACCCGTTTCAATATCGACCACCCCAAAGACTTTAAGGGACACAGCCTTTCCGTTTCCGACGTGGTGGTGCTTCATCAGAACGGGCAGGACGCCGCCCACTATGTAGACAGCTTCGGCTATAAGAATGTGCCGGAGTTTTTACAGGAGCAGAAGCAGCTTACGCCCGACGAGTTGGAAACAGGCGAAACAATCAAAACGCCGCGCGGTACTTTCTATGTAACCGATATGAGCCGCGAACAAATGGAAGCCGCCGGATATGGCTTTCACCATCAATCCGACGACGGAAAATATTTAGTCATGGGAAATGGTACGCGGGCGTTTGCCATAGCAGCCGAGCAGCGGGAAAATCCCTTGAAAGCTGCCGAGCAGACCACCGAGCAAAACGAAAACATGATTGACGGGATTATCAACAATACGCCGACCGTTGACGAACTGGAAGCAAAGGTTAAGGCGGGAGAAACGATTTCCCTTGTTGACCTGGCTAACGCGGTCAAAGCCGATAAGGAGCGCGGCAAGGGCAAGCCGGAAAAGAAGCCCTCTATCCGGGCGCAGCTTAAAGCGGATAAGGAAAAGGCACAGAAGAAAGCCGCAGCGAAAACAAAAAATCACGATTTGGAGGTATGAGCATGAACAGATTTACCGTTGAGGAAACAAACCTTTTGAGCATTTACCATGAGGGAAGCAAGGCGCAGCTTACGGAGAACATCAACGCCGCGCTGCCTTACATGGACGCGGATATGCGGGAACTGGCGAAGCGCGCCCTTTCCAAAGTGGACGCGCTGACCGAGGAAGAATTTGCGGAGCTTACCATTTACGCCGCAGAGGAAGTATGAGCAGCATTAAGCGGCTTTCGCCGCCCCAGAGCCGGAAAGTCAATTCCCTTGTGCGCCGGGAGTGCTGCAACTGCGATAACGGACACTGTATTTTGCTTGACGACGGGGACGAGTGCGTATGCCCGCAGCTTATCTCTTATTCGCTGCTTTGCAAATGGTTTCGGATTGCCGTACTTCCCCTTGATAAGCTCCTGTATGCCGAGCTTTTTAAGACCGAGGATAAAAAGCGTTGTACTGTATGCGGCACGTTCTTTGTATCAAAGTCAAACAGCGTCAAATACTGCCCGGACTGCCGCAAGCGTATCACGAACAGACAGGCAGCGGAGCGCATGAGAAAACGACGCGCCCTTGTTACGCGATAAGGGCGAAAATAGCCTTGATTTACAGGGCTTGCAGCGCGTGAAAATCACTTAGGCGATACAGAATACCTTTTCCCTTAAAAACAGCTTTCTACTGCGTAACATACCAAAATCAGCACCCACAAAAAGACAGGGCGCGGGAGGTCATTACTGGCTTTCCGCGTCCTGTCTTTTTTTGCGCCTGTTTATCCGCGCTCTGTTTCCTTGCCCCGTTCCGGCTGCTTTCCTGTCTGCAAAATGCTGTCTATGTTCTGCTTGATAACGTCATATTCCCGGACTTTCTTTTTCAGCTTGCCATAATCGGCGTAAAGGGCTTCTTTCTGCGCTTGGAGTGCTTCATATTCCTTTTGCAGCGTGGCGGGATTGGGGAGCTTTGTAATGCCCGCCGTTTTGAGTGCCTTTGCCGCAGCTTCATGGAGGATAATATCGCGCTCATGTCCGGCGCGGTATCGCTCTTTGTTCTTTGCCTTGCGGTATGCGTCATAGACAGGCTTTGTCTTTTGATAAGTGGCGACGTGCTTCATCAGCACCGCCATATCTGCAAGCCGCTTTTCAACGCCCTTTAATACGTCTGCCGCCTGTTCGCTTTCTGCCGCCACTTCCTCAATCCGGCTGACTAAATCCGCGTACTGTTCAATCTTATTCTCCGTCAAGAAATTCATGGTCTTAGCTGCCTGTTTCAGATTGTGGATTTTCGCCCAGTGTTCATAGCCTTTGCTCTGCGCCGCCTTGATACTGTTTTCAATGTCAATCAGCAGGCTAACGCCGCCGCGATCTGCGCGGGGAGCTTTCGCAGCGCGGGCGCGTTTGCCCTCTATGCGTTCCCTTATGGCTTCCTCTGTATAGTCTGCGCCGAGGGTTTTAAGACGGGTAAAGCGTTCCTGTCCGGGAGCGCGGCAGGACACATATTTTCCCGGCTTTATCTCATAGCCCGCAGCTTGCAGCCGTTGTAACAATTCCTCAAAACTGGACACTTGGGGAATGAGTGCGTCAACGGCGATTTTCAGCTTGCCTTTCCGACTGGTTCCCGTTTTTTCCTCTTGATACTCTGCATAGCTCTTTCCCTTGTTTCCCTTTTTCGGGACAATGACGGATAAGCCGTTTTCCCGGCACAGCCTGTCGCTCATGTTCCGTATGCCGTAATAACTACGCTTATTGGAATTATACTTGTGGTGGTCTACAAAATTGACCGCGCAGAAAATAATGTGATTATGGACGTGTCCTTTGTCAATGTGCGTCGTCAATACATACTCATGCTGCCCTTTTGTTACCGCGTCGGCAAGCTGCTTTCCGATTTTGTGGGCGGTTTCATAATCCACTTCCCCCGGCTCAAAGGACTGTATCAGATGAAAGGCTAAATTGTTGCCCTTTTGGAGAGCTTGCGACAAGGTATATTCAAATTCAATGTCTGCCGTTTCATAGGAGCAGCCAAAAGAGGACACAAGCATTTTCCCGTCCGTCTTATCGGGATTTTGGATATAGTCAAGGGCTTTGCTCAACGTGCTTTTAATAGGCTTAATCTTTGTAACCGCCATATCTCCGCAAGCACCCCCTTTATTTCCTCTATGTCCTCTTGGTAGACGCTGCCCGTACTGTTTACGCGCTTTGCAATCTGGTTGACGTTGACACCGATTTTCTGTATCTCCGCTGTCATGGCTTTTATGTCGGTGTGGTCTACTTGGATAATGTATCCGTCAATGGCAATCTTCCTAAGATATGCCGCCATGTTCCGGGTGGGGACGAGCTTCATTTTTTCAAGAATTAAATCCCGTTCTGCTTCTGTTACTCTGAATTTGATTTGTACCGTTCTTTTGCGTCCGTCCATGCTTTCGCTCCTTTCCATTCCGAGGGTTTGGGACACTTCCCAACAAGCCATTTTCAACCGACGTGCCGCAGCGCAGGAGGGCGAAAATACGGAAGTGGGTACCCGCTTCCTATGCTTGCTACGAAAGTTTTTTCTTAATCCTTACTACAACGGAAAGCCCCGTTTTGCCAAACTTACACAAAAGAAAAACGCTGCAATCTCAAAAAGATTACAACGCTTCCTAAAGCCTATTTAGTTTTCGTTTTCGACTTCTGCAATTTCTTTCGCCGTCGCGGTAACAATCCGTATTCCTGTATCGCTCATATCATCAAGAAGCGCGTCAAGCTGCCGCCGCTTTGTGTCTTTCTCCGGCTGCGTATCTAAAAGAAACTGGTCTACGGATATATGATAGCGCAGCATAAGCTCAAAGAAAATCTGTAAACTTGGGTGCTGCCCGTTGTTCTCAATGTTTGCAAGGTAACGCGGGGAAATATACATTTCGTCGCTTACTTTCTTGCGGCTCTCTTTGCGCTCTTTCCGCGCGTTCTTTATTGCTTGCCCAAAAGCCTTGAAGTCGTACTTTTCTACTGGTCTTTTTGCCATATTCATTCACCCAGTTACATTTTACTGTTCCCCTTTCTTCTTGGATATGTCTATATACTTCCTATAACGAACCTAAATAATGCCTATTTCCGTACTTGCTATTATTCGCCATACCGTATATAATTATACTGATAAACTTTGAAGAAAGGACGGGTGGCTTATGGAATATATGTCTTGTGCAGAAGCAGCGGGCAAATGGGGCATTTCAGAAAGACGGGTGCAGAAACTTTGTGAGGGGGAGCGCATACCGGGCGTTTCAAAATTTGGTAGTATGTGGCTGATACCAAAAGACGTGGAAAAGCCAACTGATAGACGCAGAAAGGAGTTTCAACATGAATAATGTTTTAATTATCGAAGATGATAAAGAAATTTGCGTTATGATAAAAGACCATCTGGAAAAGTACAATTATCAAGTCTTCTTCACACTTACTGGTGCAAATGCGATTGAACGCATAAAAGAATTATCCCCAGATTTAATTATTTTAGATTTAATGCTTCCTTTTATCAGTGGAGATGAATTAATTAGAAATATCAGAAAATTTTCAGATGTACCTGTAATTGTTGTTTCTGCAAAAAGTTTAACATTCAACAAAGTCGAACTGCTACGCTTGGGTGCTGATGACTATTTAACAAAGCCGTTTGATTTGGACGAATTACTAGCGCGAATTGAACGCAATTTGCTAAGAAGTCAAAAAGATACTCCCCATCTTTGTTTGACCTTTGGAGAACTTTCCATTAATACATCTTCAAAAATAGTTACTGTTGCAGACGAAATTATTGTGCTTACAGCAAAAGAGTATCAACTTGTAGAACTACTGGCGAAATATCCTGATAAAGTTTTTTCTAAGCAAAATCTTTATGAAAGTATTTGGCAAGAACCATTTGCAAGGGATAATGATGTCATTAACACACATATAAGTAACTTACGAAAAAAATTAAAGGGCGAAGGCTGCCGAATTAAGACCATATGGGGCTTGGGTTACCGATTTGCAAAGTGAGCTTTAGATAATCTTTAGCTTTACCTTTAGATTATTCAAGGAATTGTCTGCGATACTAAATAACAAGAAAGGAGCTGTGAAAAAATGAACGTAACAGTTTTTGAAGCTATCAACATCACAAAAAAGTATCGCAATACACTAGCCCTAAATCAAGTATCTATGTCTGTAATGCAAGGAGATATTTATGGGTTTATCGGAGAAAACGGTGCCGGTAAAACAACAATGATTCGTTTACTAACCGGACTGGCAGAACCTACTACTGGCAAAATTGCTTTATTCGGTGAAAGCAATAAGAAACTTGCAAAGCAGCGTGAGCGCATTGGCTGTATTATTGAGAGCCCTTCTCTTTATCTTGATATGACAGCCTATGAAAATTTGGAGGTACAACGTTTGCAACGCGGTATTCCAGGAAAAGGTTGCATTGATAATGCTTTAGCATTAGTTGGTTTGAAAGATACCGGAAAGAAAAAAGCAAAAGATTTCTCTTTGGGTATGCGGCAGAGACTAGCTCTCGCAATCGCTTTGCTTGGGAATCCTGAATTTCTCGTACTAGATGAACCAATTAACGGACTAGACCCTACTGGAATTATCGAATTAAGAAACTTACTCAAAAGACTAAATAAAGAACGTGGAATCACTATTTTGATTTCAAGTCACATTCTCACGGAACTTCATCAATTAGCAAATAGATATGGTATCTTACATGAGGGGAAACTTTTACAGGAAATTACCGCTACAGAGTTAGACAAACGCTGCAAAAAGCATTTGTTGTTGCAAGTGAATGATGTAGCTGCTGCTAGTGTTTTATTGGAAAGCAAACTGAATACTTCAAATTTTTCTGTTATGCCAGACAAAAGTATTCATCTATATGATTATGTTGAAAATGCCGGAAAAGTATCAGCGTTGCTAAGTGCAAATAACATTACGATTTATCAGTTAGCACAATCTGGAGATAGTCTTGAAACTTATTACACTAATTTGATAGGAGGGTGCCAAAATGATTAACCATTTTAAAGCTGAATTTTATAAATTGCGTCACTCAAAGATATTGATAACTATATTAGGCGTATGTGCGGCGGTTATAATGGTCTCTTTTGCACTTGGTGACATGACTTTTTTTGGAGCCGGAGATGGAACAGAAAGTGTAATCGGATTTCAAGCTAAGTGTTATCTATCTAGTGAAATACCAACGTTTCAAACTGTTGCCCGCTCATCTCTTGCATATACAGCCTTTTTCTGGATTATTGGCATTTTATTTGCAACCATATTTTTTACAAAAGAATATAATACGGGTACAATCAAATTATCTGTTGCATACGGCACTAAACGAACTATTCTCTACTACACCAAAGCGATTACAATATTGGTGGTGTCTCTGATAACGTATCTGATTTTTGTAGCTACATTTTTCGTTATTGAAATCATACAATCCGGTTACATTCCAACTGCGAGTGAAGTAATAAACCTTTTGGGATGGGCTCTTGCTTGCGGAACGGTTTTATTAGCATTAGAAAGCATTTCTATTTTTTTATGTGTCGTTATTCAAAATACAGGGATTGTAACAGGGATTTGCTGCTTATATGTATTCAGTGGAGCGTCTGTTTACTTAATGCTATGGAGTGATATGGAGACGGTTTCAATACCCTTAAAATTTTTTGTATATGGAAATCCTATGTACTATTGGATGAATTTCAGCTCTTGTCGCACAATGGGTATTATTGAGCATTTACCATTCTATTTCATAGGGTGCATTTCTCTTTTGATTGTTGGCGGTCTTATTATGATTAGAAAAGAAATCAAGTAAAAGGGAGGTAGAATATGGGTTGGGCGATTATGTTTCTTGTTCTGATAGCATTGGTCATTATCCTTTCAATTTCTTTAATTAACTGGAAAATACAGATATATAAAGTAATCGTCCAACTAAATGCTATTCTGAATAGAAAAACGAAAAAGTTAGTTACAGTGTCTTTATCTGATAGGCGGTTAGAGCATTTGGTTGAAATCATAAATCAGATTGTATCAAAAGATAATATTTATCTGGGCGAAATTCAAAAAAAGGAGAATGAATTAAAAGAGAATATTTCTTGCCTTTCTCATGATTTACGGACACCACTAACTTCCATTCGCGGATATTTGCAACTTCTATCAAGTGCGCCTGATGAAAAAAGAGCGGAATATATTTCAGCATTATCCGGAAAAGCATTGAGATTAGAACGTCTCATAGATGACTTTTATCAAATCTCTCTTTTAGAAGCAGGACAATATCCATTTTACTATGAAAAGGTTGAGCTATGCTCATTGCTTACTGAAATCCTGCTAGACAATTATTCGATTTTCAGCGTTAATGGAATTGAACCCCAAATAGAAATACCTAATATGGACATCTATCTTAATGCTGACAGAAAGGCGTGTATTCGCATTATACAAAATCTTATATTCAATGCGGTAACATCCACTACAAATAATGTTGTAATTCAACTAATTAATATCGCAGATTCTGTACAACTCTGTATTAAAAATCCTGTTGCATCTATTCCTACAGAAGAATATTCAAAACTGTTGGAACGCTTTTATGTAGCAGATGTTTCAAGAAGTAATGGTACGTCTGGACAAGGACTTTACATTGTGAAAAAGCTATTACTTATGATGAATTGTACAAATCCAATAATTGAAATACATGACCATAATTTTATGATTACGATTGATTTTTCGCCCTTACTCATAAAGAAATAATCTGCCGGACGACGGCAAAAGAAAAAAAGCCGTCGCAAAGCAGAGGTATTTTCACGCGCCATTTCTAAATTACGGCGGCTTTGATTTTCAGAGCCGCCGTTTCTTTTTGCGCGACGACCCATAGCCATATAAAACGGCGGCTTTAGGAGGTAGCCGCCATGAGCGATAAACCATATCGACAATATTCTACTTTCTTTGACTTATCAAAAAAAGCCCGACCATCGCCGGGGACACTTCTACCCTTAGATATGAACTGTCAAATCATCTGAATACCGCTTTCAATTCCCTTGCGCTTGTCTGCGTCTTGCAGACAGGCGCATTTTGCATTTTCGGGAGGTTTTTTCAAAAAAGTTTCGCTTTCATTCGGCGTTTGAAAAAATCGCCTGTATTATCCCGCGAAAAGGGGAGGTACTACCTACCTTTCGGCACGAAAGGAGGTGAGAACATGGAACCTAATCGCGTGGAATTTCAGAAGCAATGTATCTTTCAAAGTTTCTGTAAACGGGTGCTGCACAACGAAGCCTGCAACGCCCATGAGGAAATCCGGCGTCGCAGAGCAAAGGAAGTGTCGTTTTCCGACCTTGCCTTGCATGAGGAGCGGCAGCTTTACACGCTTGACAAGTATTTTCAAGACGAAGAAGCCGAGCCGAGCTATCAGCAGGCGGGAAAGAAAATCACGCCGAAGCTGTTGCTTGAAGCAATCCGCACTTTGCCGGAAGAAAAAAGGAAAGCTATCATGCTGTACTATTTCGAGGGCATGACCGACGTGGAGATTGGAAAGTTATTCAATACGTCGCGCAGCACGATACAGTACAGACGGACAAGCTCTTTTGAAATCTTGAAGAAATATTTGGAGGAACACGCTGATGAATGGGACGAATGGTAAACAATCTGACTTCCCGGACGTTGCCCTTGTTCCCTATCCTGTCATTGTGGCAGCGACAAAGGGCGACCCGGACGCTATGAAAATTGTCTTGCAGCACTTTAGCGGTTACATAGCGAGCCTTTCTATGAGAAAGCTCTGCGACGAGCGCGGAAACGTCTATTTTGGCGTTGACGAGGATATTCGCCAACGGCTGCAAGCAAGGCTAATGAGGGCAATCCTCACATTTAGGGCTGAATAGCTGCACCGATACCGAAACGTCTTAACCCCTTTTTCGTTTCGTATCAATCCGCAGCAGCCCCGTATGTTCCTTGACAAAGAAAGCGACGCAAGATAACGGCGACGCAGTATAGGGCAAACCGGGTACGTCCTTTTTGCGCCGAGCCATACAGAGGGTGCGCCATGACGCTATTCCCCTATCGGGAAAAGCCGAGCGAGAAACACCACGATGGAAAGCAAGTTAGCAGCTTGCGGGCGACGACACGCATTGAGGGGAGATAAGCCTTTACAGCCACAGTCCGAGCGTTCAGAGCGTCGCAGGCAATGGGTAAAGCTGCCTTAAATGAGCAGGGGTGCAATTCCCGCGAGGTTGTGCTAACAGCCGCCCGGTTAAAGCCCACTTTTTGTAACTTGACTTTTTAGCCATTTATGAAAGGGGGTATTTTCCTATGGCAAAAAAGGAAACAACAAGCCCCGCTATCCCTGTATTCCCTATGTTAAAGACCGTTGAGCAAATGAGCAAGCTTAGCGGTATCGGGGAAAATAAGCTGCGCGAGCTTATGGATAGCGGCGAGCTTGAATATATACAGAATGGAAACCGCCGTTTGATAGCTGACGCTGCAATCTGGGACTGGTATCACAGGGCAAAGACGACAGCGAAGCCCCCGGCACGACAGGGAGGTTAAGCTATGGCTATATCAACAAGGCAGGTTAAGAATAAACGCGACAGCAACGGCGTACTGACCGGGCGACCGGGAACAGTTTACGACGTGAATATCAAGTACACCGCCCCGAATGGGGAAAAGAAAACCTATTCCAAAAAGGGCTTTCCGACAAAAAAGGAAGCAACGCAGCATGAAGCAGAGATGAAAGCAAAGCTCCATAATCCGGGGCAGATTGCGTCTATCGCTTCACAGCGGAAACAGACCGTTGCAAGCTATCTGAATGAATGGGTGGAAAGCTATGCAAGAGTGAACTTGCGCCCCTCTACTTACGACGGGTACAAAAAGACGATTGCAAACTATATCAATCCCTATATCGGCGGCGTTGCCCTTAATCAGCTTACCCCCGCTATGGTAGACAAAATGTTTCAGCAGATTATTGACAAAGGCTTGAAACCGTCCACCGCAGCCGGGGCAAAGCGTGTTTTGAGCGTGGCGTTGAGCCATGCCCGGAAATACCGCTATATCGAAACAAACGCAGCAAAGGACACGCTTACGAAGTTTGGAAAGAGCGACAAGACCCCCGACCCTTATACGCCGGAACAGGTAAAAGCCCTTATGCAGCGCGTCGAGGGTACCGTTTGGGAAATGCCCGTTATCTTAGGCGGGCTTTACGGTATGCGCCGTTCTGAAATCCTGGGCTTGCGCTGGCGTAATGTGGATTTGGAAAACAACACCTTTGACGTTTCCGAGCAGCTACCCTTTAAGGTGCCGTCGAAAACAAAAGTCATTGAGGAAATGGCACCGCCGAAATCCAACGGGCGAAAGCTGCCTATCACAGAGCTTGCCCGCCCGTTCTTCCTCAAACAGTTTGCTATGCAGGAAGCGCAGCGCGAACAGGCAGAAAAAGACGGAAAACCATACTATGACAATGACCTTGTTGTAGCGAAGCCGGACGGTTCCCCTATCTCCGCGTCGTGGGTATCTTCCCAGTTTGGAAAACTGCTTGAAGATTTGGATATGCCGCATATCCGCTTTCACGATTTACGCCATACGGCGGCTACGAATATGCACCAACTGACAGGCGACTTCTACACCGTAGGCGAAGTGTTAGGACATACGCTTGCGGGTATCGGCGTATCGCTTGGACTGTCTATGAACTTTGAAGCTGTTACCGCCCGTTATGTGGACGTGCGGCTTGAACGCAAGAAAGAAGTCTTAGACGCTTATCATGGGGCGGTCAAACAGTCTGACCCGGCAAAGGCAGAGAAAGCCGAGCCGAAGAAAGCAAAGAGCGCGGCAAAGAAAAAGAGCAGCGATTTAGAGCTTTAACCGCTGTATCTCTTTACCGCTTCTTATATCGTTTTATAGCCCCGCGTGGGATTTGGGCACCATTTGGGCACCATTTACCGAAAAAGCACCACTAATACAGGCGATAAAAGAAACGCCGAGAACCCGCAAAAACATAGAGTTTATGCGGGTTTCCGGCGTTTTCTAATCCCTCAACCGACCTAAAATCATCTTGCGGCAGAGAGAAAAATTCTACTATTTTTTATTATTTTCGACATTTTCCACGAAATCCTAAATTTCTGCACCATATTTTATACATATCACGATTTTCTTGACATCATCCGCAAAAATGAGTATGATAATCAATGTTTTTAAAACATGCAGGTCTACAACTGAAAAAAGGAGAATACCTATGCAGCCATCGTCAAACAATTGTTATGATACCGGTCTCCGGGAGGAATGTGGTGTTTTCGGCATTTACGATCTGGATGGTGCCGACGTCAGTCCTTCGATCTACTATGGCCTTTCCGCCCTGCAGCACAGAGGACAAGAGTCCTGCGGAATTGCCGTCTCTGACACCAGCGGTCCAAAGGGCCATGTGAAATCCTACAAAGGCCTTGGCCTTGTCAACGAAGTTTTCAAAGAATCCAAATTAGAAGAGCTGTCCGGCAATATCGGCATCGGCCATGTCCGGTACTCTACCACCGGTTCCACTACCGTAGAGAATGCACAGCCGCTCGTTCTGAATTATCTGAAAGGCTCCCTCGCCCTTGCGCACAACGGAAATCTGGTCAACGCTATGGAACTGCGCGAGCAGATGGAAAACACCGGCGCAATTTTTCACACTTCGATTGACTCTGAAATCATCGCCTACGGCATTGCGCGGGAACGCGTTCATTCCAAAACGGTAGAAGAAGCGATTCTGCGCACGGTAAAAGAAATCCGCGGCGCCTATGCCCTTGTCATCATGAGCCCGAGAAAACTCATCGGCGTGCGCGACCCATACGGCTTAAAACCGCTCTGCATCGGAAAGCGGGACAACGCCTGGGTTCTCGCCTCGGAAAGCTGCGCCCTCACTTCGATCGGCGCTGAATTCGTCCGCGATGTCGCTCCGGGAGAAATTGTAACGTTTGACAAAACCGGAAATCTGAAATCCGAATTTATGCCGGTTGACGTAAAAAAAGCGCATTGTATTTTTGAATATATTTATTTTGCCCGCCTCGACAGCAAAATAGACAACATCAGTGTCTATGAAGCCAGAATCCGCGGCGGCGCAACGCTTGCAAAGACCTATCCGGTTGACGCAGATCTTGTCTGCGGCGTTCCGGACTCCGGACTTGCCTCCGCAAAAGGCTATTCCGAAGAATCCGGCATTCCGTTCGGTCTTGCCTTCCACAAAAACAGCTATGTCGGCCGTACCTTTATCAAACCGACACAAAAGGAACGGGAATCCAGCGTAAAAATCAAGCTGAGTGTTCTGGAATCCGTCGTAAAAGGAAAACGAATTGTCCTCGTTGACGATTCCATTGTCCGCGGAACAACGATTTCGAATCTGATTACGATGCTGCGAAAAGCCGGTGCGACCGAGGTTCATGTCCGTATCAGTTCCCCGCCGTTCCTGTATCCATGCTATTTTGGAACCGATGTGCCTTCCAACAAGCAGTTGATCGCAAGCTCCCATTCCACCGAGGAAATCCGCCAGCAGATCGGAGCGGACTCCCTGGGCTACATGCCGATCGAAAAGCTCCAGAACATGGTCGGTGACCTGCCGATCTGTCGTGCATGCTTCGACAGTCATTATCCGATGGAAGTACCAAAGCAGGATATCAGCGCTCTTCTGGAAAGCTGATTTCGTTTTCTTTCCCCTTACCGTGCAGATCTTGCACCCGGTAGGGGGATTTCTTTTTTGAGCATGCATACTTTTCTGTATGGTTTGCATACAATACCTTCAAAAACAAAGGATCTCTTTATGGATCTTACGGACATCATCTATTCCAACGATTACATCAACATTCTGATTCAGAATTACGTGGCACAGTCCGAGCGGTACCAGATGCTCTTTCCGGAATCCAGTGCCCTTCTTACACTGAATTCGCAGTATTCCGTTCTCTTTCTCGAGCGCAGCCTGCTCCCGGAAAATCTCTTTGGTGAAATTCTTTTTACCGGACTCCCGAAACTTTTCACGCCGCTTTCCACCCTCTCTTTAGAAGTCTCCGGCATTGTACAGACGCAGAATCTCTACGGCGGCGGGTATACCGGCAAAAATGTAATCCTGGGTTTTCTGGACACCGGCATCGATTACCGCCACCCCGCCTTTCTGCGCAGCAACGGTCAGAGCCGGATTCTTTCCATCTGGGATCAGACCGACCGCACAGGCACACCGCCGCCGCAGTTTCCCTATGGCAGTCTCTACGAAAAGTCAGACCTTGACGATGCGCTTCGAAGCAGGGATCCTCTTTCTGTCGTTCCGGTCACGGATCCGGACGGACACGGAACATACGTCGCCGGAGTCGCTGGCGGTACTCCGAATGCGTCCGCCGGCTTTCTCGGTGCTGCACCGGAAGCCGATTTCGCTGTTGTTAAGTTAAAACCGGCGAAACAGAATCTGAAAGACTTTTATCTTGTCTCCACCAATGCTCCTGTCTTTGAAGAAGATGATCTTCTCTCTGCGATGCGTTTTCTAAACGAAGTCGCAGCCAGGGAGGGAAAACCACTGGTCATCTGTCTGGCACTTGGAACAAATCAGGGAAGTCATTCCGGAACCCTTCCCATCGCTCTGACGCTGGCGCGCTACGGAAATACGCCGGGCATTATTCCGGTCTGCGCCACCGGCAACGAGGGAAACGCCGCTCACCATTATTATGGCTCCGTATCCGAAAATGACTCCCCGAAAAATGTGGAGTTTCTCGTTTCCGAAGGCAGCCGCGGTTTTGTCCTGGAGTTCTGGGGACAGGTTCCGCAGCTTTTTTCCGTCGGATTCCGCTCTCCCGGCGGAGAAACGATTCCGCGGATTCCCGTCTCTTTGACTCAGGAACAGAGGATCACCTTTGTTCTGGAACGCACCGTCATCTACGTCAACTACGAAGTCGTTCAGACGACGACCGGCAGCCAGCTCATCCTGATCCGCATGCTGGATCCGACGCCCGGCATCTGGACACTTCAGGTTTACCGCGCCTTTCCTTCCCCGCCCGATTTCCACGTCTGGCTTCCGATTACCGGATTTTCCACTTCCGATGTGATCTTTCTGGAACCCGACCCGTACACGACACTGACGACACCCTCCGCCACCGTTCCCGTTCTGTCTCCCTCCACCTATCAGGCATCCAATAACAGTTTTTCACCGGAATCCGGACGCGGCTTTACCCGGCTTGGTGAAATCAAACCCGATTTTGCTTCCCCCGGGATTTCCGTCACCGGACCGGGACCAGCAGGCTCCTACGAAAACCGGAGCGGCGCAAGCGCGTCCGCTGCTATTACATCCGGTGCTGCCGCTCTCTTCCTGCAATGGGGCATTCAACGCACCCCATCCCGCTATTTTACGGCGCAGGAGCTGAAAAACTATCTGATCCGCGGCGCTGGCCGAACTGATACCATTACTTATCCAAGCCGCGAGTGGGGATACGGAAGATTGCAGTTATATCAGAGCTTTCTAAGCCTTATGACAAACTGATTTTCCCGCTCACAGGTTTGCTTCTATGGTATATCCGTTTGTTGATGCAAACTTTTAATGTGCAACTGCCTTGTTTTTGATTGTTTTCCGTTGTATCATTACGTATTATCATTATATTTATAAAACTAAAAGGGGGATTCCTGACTATGAATTACGAACGCTTGAACGATCTTCGCCTTCTTGGACTTACGATTGCCTACTACCGAAGAGCAAAAGGAATGACGCAGGCCGAACTTGCCGAGGCGGTACATATCAGTCGTACCCATATGAGCAACATCGAAGCGCCAAATACAAAAACCTCTATTTCGTTGAATCTTCTGTTCGATATCGCTGAGGCACTTGACATTCCGGTGAAAGAGCTTTTTGATTTTCAGGGACGCAGTCTGTAGGGTCTTTGAATTTTTCTCTTTAAGAGTAACCCCGCCCGGCAGTTTTTCATATCATGAATTGTAAGCAAAATGATTCCTTTGGAGGAACAAACATGAGTGATTTAGCTGCTACAAACTGTGGATGCGGATGTGACAACGGCTGTGGCTGCGATAATGGATGCGGTGTTTCCAACAACAACCTGTTCGGAAACAATGGCTGCAGTATTATCTGGATTCTGCTTCTCCTCTCCTGCTGCGGCGGATGTGGATGCGGAAACAACAACAATGGCTGCAATTCCGACTGCTGGCTCGTTCTGATTCTTCTGTTCTGCTGCGGCGGATGGAACAACAACGGCTGTGGATGCGGCAACAGCAATAACTGTGGATGCGGCTGCTGACCTTTTTTCAGTCCTCCCAGATGTTCGGGCAGAAAAAGCCCCGGGTGCGGATCAACCGCCCCGGGGCTTTTTTCACCAGAATTCTCTTTCAGCGAAACCGTTTCGGTTTCCGTGCTTCTCTTTCCCGCTTTTCCATCTCTTCTCTTTTTTCTTTTTTTCTCATACATTCCAGATCTATTTCATAAAAGGCATTCCCTTCGAGTACCTGTTTTCTTTTTGCTGTTTCTTTTCCATCCATTTTCCGGCGGTCTCCTTTTTCTTTCTTCCTCTTATCATATGTTTTTTCCCGCCTTCTGTCATTTTTTCCGGCCTGGAACATAAGATAAAGAGAAATAAAAAGACAAATGCAGGAATGCTGCCAGGAAGGATCTTAATTTGAATCAGGAACAGGAACAAAATGTGGAACAGATGACACCGCTGGACCAGATGATCGCACAGGATCAGCTTCAGATGCTGAAGGCTGCCATTCCCTACGCCTCCTTCGGCCTGCAGCCCTCCCTTGCGATTTTGAGCAAATGGCTCGAGCTCCAGCGGACCATTCAGCTTTTTTCCCGTCCGGCCGACCTTTCCATGATGTCTGTTGATGCCCCGCACGTCTCTCCGCTTGAGATGCTGCAGGATATTTCCCGTTTTGCCGCCGGTCCGCAGCGGGATCTTCTCTCCCAGATGTTTCAGACCATGCAGATGGTCCAGATGCTTCAGAATATAAATCCCGGAAATGAGGAGGATCTGCTATGAGTTCGGATGATAAGCAAAACGACTGGTCGCAGGACCCCTCTCTTTCCGGAATTGACTTTGCCCGGCTTCAGGCACTGCAGCAGATGGCCTCTCAGAGCCGTGGAAAATCCCAGGCGGAAATGATGCCGTTTCTTCTCTCCCTGATGCAGGGAAATCAGGGCGGCGCACAGTTTTCCGCCTCCGAGGCGGACCTGATCATCTCTGCCATCAAAGCCGGAAAATCCAAACAGGAAGCGGCAAAAATTGACCAGATGGTACGCCTCTTCCGCTCCGCTGCTTCCGGGAAAAAACGCTGAAAAACTACAAACCAAAAAACGCTGCCGGTCTGGAATCCCAAACCGGTCAGCGTTTTTATTCTGTGCTTTTTCCTGTCTAGTTCTGCATGGAAAGCACGTTTTTATTTTTTACCAGGTAATCAATCAGAGAAACAACGGTCAGAATCAGTGCAACCCAGATCAGCACGGTATTCAGCACGGAAAGTGCCGGAATGTCGGCGATCAGAAGAATGATCATAATCATCTGGCTGATTGTTTTCGATTTTCCCCACCAGCTTGCTGCGATGACAATTCCATTGTCCGAAGCAACCAGGCGGAAACCGCTGATGATAAATTCTCTTGCGATGATAATAATAACCATCCACGCCGGAAGCTTGTCCAGCTCTACAAAGCAGATCAGTGCAGAGCATACCAGCAGCTTATCTGCCAGCGGATCCATAAACTTTCCGAAATCGGTAATCAGATTGTCACGTCTTGCAATGTAGCCGTCCAGCGTATCCGTGATGCTGGCAGCGGCAAAGATTACCAGTGCAATCCATTTGGACGCGCTTCCGCCCACGCCAGACAGCAGGAAGAACACGAAAAACGGAATCATAATTACCCGCAGAATCGTTAATTTGTTTGGTAAATTCATTGGCTTATCTCTCCTATCAGATCATATTCCAGAGCGCCGGTAATTTTCACTCTTACGAAGTCGCCGGATACGAGTGTTTCCGGTGTATTGACAAATACATAGCCGTCTACACCCGGTGCGTCCGCCTGGCTTCTGCCCACATAGGCATCCTCATCCGCCACTTTGCCCTCGATCATAACAAGAAGCTCCTGGCCGATCCTGCGCTCGCCGAGTTCTGCAGAGATATCCTGCTGCAGCTCCATCAGTTCTGCCTGACGGTCCAGTTTTACCTCCTCGTCGATCTGATGCTCCATCGCAGCAGCCGGTGTTCCCTCCTCCGGAGAGTAGGTGAATACGCCGAGACGGTCGAACTCCATGTCGTTGATAAACTCGAGGAGTTCTTTGTGCTGCTCTTTTGTCTCTCCCGGGAATCCTGTGATCAGCGTGGTGCGCAGTGTGATATCCGGCATCTCGCTTCTCAGGAAATCAATTTTGTCGATCAGCTCCTGTTTGGATGTTCTGCGACCCATGCGGCGCAGGATCTCATCGTTGGCATGCTGAATCGGCAGATCCAGGTAGTGACAGACTTTCGGCTCTTCCTTCATCGTCTGAACGAGTTCCGGATAGATGTCCTCCGGATAGCAGTACAGAATCCGGATCCAGTAGAGCTCCTGAATTTTGCAGAGCTCTTTTAACAGAAGGTGGAGAGACGGCTTTCCGTACAGATCGATACCATAAATGGTTGTCTCCTGCGCAACGAGAACGAGCTCTTTGACACCCTGTTCTGCCATCGTCTTCGCTTCTGCTATCAGTTCCTCCATCGGAACGGAGCGGTACGGTCCGCGCAGCTTCGGAATGATGCAGTAGGTACAGTGCTTGTCACAGCCCTCTGCAATTTTCAGATATTCGTAATGGCCGCCTGTCGTTACAACGCGCTGTGCGTCAATTTTCGGCAGTCCTTTCAGATCGGCATACTCCTGGAAGCGGTCGCCGCCGAGGACATCCTGAATGGCATCCAGGATTTTGTCATAGCTGTTCGTTCCAAGTACGGCGTCAACCTCCGGAATCTCCTCAATGATTTCATCGCGGTAGCGCTCTGCCATACAGCCCGTTACCAGAAGAACCTTACAGCTTCCCGCTGTACGGTACTTCGCCATTTCAAGAATATTTTGAATGCTTTCTTCTTTGGCGTCGTGGATAAAGCAGCATGTGTTTATCACGATAACCTCTGCATCTTCCTCGGAATCGGTGATCTCGAAGCCATGCTCTACCAGAAGACCCAGCATATGCTCGGAATCTACCAGGTTTTTATCGCATCCAAGGGAAATAAACAGAATTTTCATATTATTCAATTACTGGCTCCTCTTTTGTTTCCTCTTCCGCTTCAACTTCAGATTCCGGAAGGATTGTAACCTCTCCTTTGTACATCTCCTCTACGGCGATGGAGAGCGGTTTCATGCCTTTTTTCACTTTTACAAGCGGTTCAGCTCCGCCGATGATCTGTCTTGCACGTTTGCTTGTTGCAAGTACCAGAGAGTAACGGCTGCTGACAACCGGTGCCTCGTCCAGATCCTGGCCCTCGTTAATAGTTGCAATCAGTTCCTGATAAGATGGATGAATCATAATAAATGCTCCTTTCTATTTTTCCAGACTTTTTTTCATCTGTTCGATAAAGTCTTTCTGGTTGCTGCTCATGAAATGCTGGCTCTGAATGGTCTCATGCATCTGTTTTACGCAGGTTTCGAGGTCGTCGTTGATCAGGACATAATCGTACTGGTCCATGCCCTGTGCTTCCTCTTTTGCACGCTCCATTCTGCCTTTGATAACTTCTTCTGTTTCCGTTCCGCGTCCCCGGAGGCGTCGTTCCAGCTCCTCGGCGGTCGGCGGTGTGATGAACACAAGAAGGGTGTCCGGACGTTTTTCCTTGACCTGAAGTGCTCCCTGGATTTCAATCTCAAGCAGAACATCTTTTCCGGCATCCAGCTGCTCCTCTACGTATGCCTTCGGCGTTCCGTAGGAATGTTTTACGTAACGCGCATACTCGAGGAAGGCATCCTCTTCTACCATGCGGTCAAACTCTTCTTCTGTACGGAAAAAGTACGATACGCCGTCTTCCTCGCCCGGACGCGGGTCTCTTGTGGTGACGGAGATGGACAGCGCATAGTTGTCGTACTCCTCCATCAGGCGTTTCATCAGTGTTCCTTTTCCTGCTCCGGAAAAACCGGATACTACAGTAAGTATTCCTCTACTCATTTTCAGATTCCCCTCGCTCTTTTTCTGTTTCCCAGCCGCCGTTGAATCTACGGCTGATCGTTTCCGGCTGCAAAGCCGAAAGGATGATAAATTCTTCTCCGGTGATGAGCACTGCTTTCGTGCGTCTTCCCTGCGTCGCATCGATGATGCGGTTGCTTTCCTTTGCACGCTGCACCATACGCTTGACGGGCGCCGCCTCGGGACTCACCACTGCTATTATTTTATCCGAATTTACGACATTGCCGAATCCGATGTTGATCAGTTTTGCCACAATCCGTCCTTTCCTGTACCTTCTGAAGTCTTTTTCAGAAAATACATCTACCCATACGGATTTATTATAATTCATTCAGAAAGCCTAGTCAAATCTTTTTTTCTGTATTATAATGAAAATACTAGAATTTCAAACAAAGGAGATATTTTCTATGGCTTTTGATGGAATTACCATTGCAAATATTGCACAGGAACTGAATCAGACCATCGTCGGCGGAAAGATCAACAAGATCGCACAGCCGGAAAACGACGAGCTGATGATTACAATAAAAAACAACCGTACCGTTTACCGTCTTCTCCTCTCGGCAAGTGCTTCGCTTCCGCTGATCTACCTGACGGACAACAATAAGCCCGGCCCGATGACCGCACCGAATTTCTGTATGCTGCTCCGCAAACACATCGGCAGCGCCCGCATTCTCTCCGTTACCCAGCCGGGACTCGAGCGTATTCTTATTTTTGAGCTCGAGCATTTGAACGAACTCGGCGATATCTGCCGCAAGAAGCTGATTGTGGAGATCATGGGAAAACACAGCAACCTGATCTTCTGTCAGGAGGACAATACGATCCTTGACAGTATCAAACATATTTCCGCCAACATGAGTTCTGTCCGTGAGGTTCTTCCGGGCCGCACCTGGTTCATTCCGCACACGCAGGATAAGAAAGATCCGCTCACGATCACAGAAGAAGAATTTTTCGATTTCGTCTGCACGAAACCGATGGCTGCCGCAAAGGCAATCTACACTTCCCTTACCGGCTTCAGCCCGCTGATGGCGGAGGAAGTCTGCTGCCGCGCCGGCATCGACGGCGGATTTGCGGTCAATGCACTCGAAGAAAATGCGAAGCTTCATCTGTTCCGCACCTTCTCTTATCTGATTGAGGATATCAAAAACGGCGCATTTACGCCGAACATCGTATACCAGGGCGATGAGCCGAAAGAATTTTCCGCACTGAAACTGACGCAGTATCAGGATTTGCGGGAGGAAACATACGATTCGATCTCCGGTGTACTGGAAACATACTATGCCATGAAAAACCGCATCACCCGCATCCGTCAGAAATCTTCCGATCTGCGCCGTGTCGTCAATACCGCACTCGAACGGAATGTCAAAAAATACGACCTGCAGCAGAAACAGTTAAAAGACACCGACAAGCGGGAAAAATACCGGATTTACGGTGAGCTTTTAAATACGTACGGCTACAGCTGCCAGCCGGGCGATACTTCGCTGAACGCCGTCAATTACTATAACGGCGAGGAAATCACGATTCCACTCGACGGAACGCTCTCTGCCGGCGAAAATGCAAAAAAATACTTCGACCGCTACGGAAAGCTGAAGCGGACCCGTGAGGCACTCGAGGAACTTCTTGTCGAGACGAAAGAGGAAATCGACCATCTCGAATCCATCAGCACGGCGCTTGATATTGCGCTCGATGAGGCGGATCTGGTGCAGTTAAAAGAAGAGCTGATCGAGTACGGCTACATCCGCCGCAAGGGACCGACAGGGAAAAAGCAGAAAATCACCTCCCATCCGTTCCACTACCGCTCTTCCGAGGGCTTTGACATTTATGTCGGCAAGAACAACTTCCAGAACGAGGAACTTTCGTTTAAATTCGCCTCCGGCAACGACTGGTGGTTCCACGCGAAAGGCCAGCCGGGCAGCCATGTCATCGTAAAGACGAACGGTAAAGAGCTGCCGGATTCCGTCTACGAAGAGGCCGCTGCTCTCGCCGCCTATTACTCGAAAGGCAGACAGGCACCGAAGGTGGAAATCGACTACACCTTAAAGAAAAACCTGCGCAAACCAAACGGAAGCAAACCGGGCTTCGTTGTTTATTACACCAATTACTCCATGATGGCGGAGCCGAACATCCGCAATCTTCAGGAAGTACAGGACTAAATTCAGAATACAAAAGACTTTTCGCACATTCCTATCTGTTCCTCTTTGCGAAAAGTCTTTTTTTCGTAAAATTTAATACTTCCTTCATTTCTTTTTCGATGCTCTATGGTATACTTCTTAGTATGGAAAAAGATTCCAGACGTGATCTTTTTCAAACAAACCACAGTGAGGCTGTCTCTTCTTTATCAGGACGGCCGGAGAGGAATATAACTGTTATGAACAAAACAATTCCCGAAATCATTCACCGCCGTGTTCCAACGACGCGTTATGAGGCAGACCCTTCCGAAGGCCTTTCCGCCGAGCAGGTTGCCGAGTACCGCGAGAACGGCTGGACCAACCGTGCGGTGGAACCTCCGTCCAAGACAACGGCCGAGATCGTAAAGAGCAATGTCTGTACGTATTTCAACCTGATTTTTCTGATTATTGCCATCTTTCTGATCCTTGCCGGTTCGTTCCGGGATCTTACGTTTCTGCCGGTCATCATCGCGAACACGCTGATCGGTATTGTACAGGAGATCAAGGCGAAAAAGACGCTGGAAAAGCTGTCTGTTTTAAACGCGCCGAAGGCTACTGCGATCCGTGACGGGGCTGAGGTAACACTCGCCGCGGAAGATCTCGTACTCGATGATATTGTTGTATTTACCGCAGGAAAACAGATCTGCGCTGATGCCGTCGTGCTTGAAGGTGAGGTACAGGTCAACGAATCGCTGCTTACCGGTGAATCCGATGAGATTACCAAGCGCCCGGGCGACGAGCTGATGTCCGGAAGTTTTATCGTCTCCGGAAGCTGCAAGAGCCGTCTGACCCAGGTCGGTGAAGATTCCTACATTTCCCGTCTGACCCTCGAGGCAAAGGCCATGAAAGAGGGCGAACAGTCCGAGATGATCCGCTCCCTCAACAAGCTGGTAAAGGTTGTCGGCATTCTGATCATTCCGATCGGTCTTCTGCTCTTCGGCCAGCAGTTTTTCGTCTCCCACGAAACGTTCCGTGAGAGCATTACCTCGATGGTGGCCGCCGTGCTCGGCATGATCCCAGAAGGTCTTTACCTGCTTGCAAGCGTTGCCCTTGCCGTCAGCGTTATGCGGCTGGCTTCGCAGAAGGTTCTCGTGCATGATATGAAATGTATCGAGACGCTGGCTCGCGTCAACGTGCTCTGTGTCGATAAGACGGGAACCATCACCGAGACAAATATGAAAGTACATGATCTGATTCTGGTCGGCTCCAGTTCAGTCCCTGATACAGAATCCGGCAAAAATGCTCCCGCACTGCAGAAAGAAGAGCTTTCCCTTGCGGTCGGTGATTTCGCATCTGCCATGTCAAACGACAACATTACTATGGCGGCACTGAAAGAATATTTTAAAGACAACAACGGCAAAACTGCCGTTTCGATGACTTCGTTCTCCTCGGAATTCAAGTATTCCAGTGTGACATTTTCGGATGTCTCCTACGTGCTCGGTGCCCCGGAGTTCGTTCTCCGCGATGATTTTGCACGCTATCAGAGTGAAATTGAAGCGTATACCTCAAAGGGATTCCGTCTCCTCGTCTTCGGCACATCCGAAACTGTACCGGATGGAAAAGCACTCTCCGGCCGTGTCACGCCGCTTGGCTACGTGCTTCTCTCCAATCCGATCCGAAAAGAAGCACCGGAAACGTTCCGCTACTTCGAAGATCAGGGTGTCCATGTCAAGGTCATCTCCGGTGATACTCCGGTAACGGTATCTGAGGTTGCCCGCCAGGCAGGGATTGCACACGCAGAGGATTATATTGATGCTTCCACTCTAAAGACACCGGAAGAGCTCGAAGAAGCAATCCTGAAATACACCGTGTTCGGCCGTGTCACACCAGACCAAAAACGCCAGTTTGTCCAGGCTTTAAAGAAAAACGGCAAGACCGTTGCGATGACCGGCGATGGTGTCAACGATGTGCTCGCATTAAAGGATGCCGACTGCTCCGTTGCGATGGCATCCGGAAGTGACGCTGCCGCACAGGCTGCACAGCTCGTTCTGCTGGACAACGACTTTTCGAAGATGCCTTCTGTCGTACTGGAAGGCCGCCGCGTTGTCAACAACCTGCAGCGCTCGGGAACGCTGTTCCTGGTAAAGAACATTTTCTCGTTCCTGCTGTCCATCTTCTCACTGATCTCGATGGTGACGTATCCGCTGGAGCCGTCCCAGATCTCGCTGATCAGTATGTTTACGATCGGTATTCCAGGCTTCCTGCTCTCGCTGATGCCGAACAAAAACCGGATCGCGGGCCACTTTATCACGAACATTCTGACACGGGCCCTGCCTGCGGCGCTGACCGACTTTTTGATGGTCGCAACACTCGTCGTCTTCGGCCAGGAATTTGCGGTCGGCTCGGAAGATATTTCGACCGCTTCCACCGTACTGCTCGCCATTGTCGGTTTTATGATTCTCTACCGGATCAGCAAGCCGCTCAACTGGATGCGCTGGACGATCCTGATCGGCTCGATTATTGCCTTCATTTTCTGCAGTACCTATCTGAACCAACTGTTCGCCATTTCTGATATGTCCAGAAAATGTATCATGCTGCTGGTCGTATTCTCTGTCGCAACAGAGCCGGTTCTGCGATATTTGAGCATCCTCGTGGATTCCATTTCCTCTTTTTACCGGAAGCAGAAAATTTTCTTCCTGCGAAAACGGGAAGCGAGAAAAGCGAAATAAAACGTAAAACCAACCATCAAAAATGCCGTACAGCGTTGGAAATTTTTCCTCCGCCTGTACGGCATTTTTTGATTTACAAATCACAGTTTCTTACTTTCTCATCTCCGGATCTTCCGCGTAATGCGTCCGCTCGCCGCCGATGTATTTCGGTCTTGTCCGCGCGCAGACAACGTGCGCATCTCCGATCGTTTTCTGCGATACCCGGACCGGAACGGCTACTGCCTTCAGCTGCATGCCGATCAGCACATCACCGATATCAATACCTGCATGCGCCTGCACACGCTCTACGGTGACAGCGTCCTCCAATCCATAGTATGCCGCCATCGCAAACGATCCGCCGCCATGCAGCCACGGTACCGCGCAGACCGGCTCGTAACCGTATTTTTCTGCCGCCGCACGCTCCAGAACAACCGCGCGGTTCAGATGCTCACAGCACTGCGCCGCCAGATACAGCCCATGCTCCTTCGTACACGCATACAGCGCCTCAAACACCGCCTGCCCGATCTCCTGGCTGGAATCCGTTCCAAGCTTACTGTTGTGAATTTCACTCGAAGAACATCCCACTACCAGAGTCTGTCCCGGTTTCATCTGCGCCGTCGTAATCAGCTCCTCTGCGACGGCACGCGCTTCCTGTCTGATTGTTTTAAGATCCATTTTGTATCCCTCCTTGCTAAACAGCAATATTTATGCAAAAGGAGACTGACTCTTTTTCCAAGAATCAGCCTCCTTTCTTCAGCTTACATAATTATTATTTCTGAACGATATTCACAATTCTTCCCGGTACGTAAATTTCTTTTACGATGTTTCCGGTCAGTTTGTCTGCAACTGCCTCTTTTGCAGCGGCGATTGCGGTCTCTTTATCTGCATCTTTGGCGATTTTGATCGTTCCGCGCATTTTACCGTTGATCTGAACAGCGATCTCGGCTACTGCCTCTACCGTCTTCTCCTCGTCAAACTCCGGCCATGCGGTCTGATACAGACGGCCTTCGTATCCAAGGTCTGCCCACAGTTCCTCGGTCATATGCGGTGCAACCGGATTCAGCAGGATCAGAAGGGTTTCGAACTCTTTTCTCGTTACTTTTCCGGCTTTGTAGAACTCGTTGACCAGGGTCATCATGGCTGCGATCGCTGTGTTGTATTTCAGGGACTCATAGTCGCTGGATACTTTCTTGATGGTCTGGTGCATTTTGGACTCCAGCTCTTTGGAGTAGGAATCTCCGTCTACCAGGCTGTCCTGCAGTTTCCATACACGCTCGAGGAAACGACGGCATCCTTTTACGCCTTCCTGAGACCAGGATGCACTTAAGTCGAAGGCACCGATGAACATCTCGTACGTACGCAGGGTATCTGCACCGAACTCAGCTACGATATCATCCGGGTTGACAACGTTTCCACGGGATTTACTCATCTTCTCGCCGTTCTCGCCGAGGATCATTCCGTGGGAAGTACGTTTCTGATACGGTTCCGGGCAGGTAACTACGCCCTGATCGTACAGGAATTTATGCCAGAAACGGGAATACAGAAGGTGAAGGGTGGTGTGCTCCATTCCTCCGTTGTACCAGTCAACCGGCAGCCAGTATTTCATAGCTTCTTTGCTTGCCAGAGCCTCTTTGTTCTTCGGATCGGTATAGCGGATGTAATACCAGGAAGAACCAGCCCACTGCGGCATGGTATCGGTCTCACGTTTTGCAGGTCCTCCGCAGCACGGGCAGGTGGTGTTGACCCAGTCTGTCATGGCAGCCAGCGGAGACTCGCCGTTATCGGTCGGCATGTAGCTCTCTACATCCGGCAGCTCCAGCGGAAGGGATTCTTCCGGAACCGGAACGTAACCGCATTTGTCGCAGTGTACGATCGGAATCGGCTCACCCCAGTAACGCTGACGGGAGAATACCCAGTCACGCAGCTTATAGTTTGTTTTTGCTTTTCCAACGTGGTTCTCTTCGAGCCACTCAAGAATTTTCTTTTTTGCTTCCGCAACGGAAAGTCCGTTCAGGAAACCGGAGTTGACAAGAGTTCCCTCTGCAACGTCGGTGTAAACTTCGTTCTGTACGTCGCCGCCTGCAACAACCTCGATGATCGGCATGTTGAATTTCTTTGCGAACTCCCAGTCACGCTCATCGTGTGCCGGTACTGCCATGATGGCGCCGGTGCCGTAGCTCATCAGTACATAATCGGAAATCCAGATCGGGATCTCTTTTCCATTAACCGGGTTGACTGCGGAAAGTCCGTCGATCATGACACCGGTCTTGTCTTTTGCAAGCTCGGAACGCTCGAAATCGGATTTTCTGGCTGCCATCTCACGGTATGCGCAGACCTCATCCCAGTTCTTGATCTCATCTTTGTACTGGTCGATGTACGGATGCTCCGGGGAGAGTACCATGTACGTAACACCGAACAGGGTATCCGGGCGTGTGGTATAGATAGTCAGCTTCTCCGGTTTATCTTTCAGGGAGAAATCAACCTCTGCTCCGTGGGAACGTCCGATCCAGTTTTTCTGGGAAGTTTTGACACGCTCAATATAGTCAACGCCGTCCAGACCGTCGATCAGCTTGTCTGCATACTCGGTGATCTTCAGCATCCACTCGCTCTTTACTTTGCGGACAACCGGGCTTCCGCAGCGCTCGCACACGCCGTTTACAACTTCCTCGTTTGCAAGACCTACCTTACAGGAAGTACACCAGTTGATCGGCATTTCTTTTTTATATGCCAGTCCGGCTTTGAAAAGTTTCAGGAAAATCCACTGGGTCCAGTGATAGTATTCCGGATCCGTCGTGTTGATCTCTCTGTCCCAGTCGAAGGAATATCCAAGAGACTGAAGCTGGTCTTTGAAGTGATGTACGTTGTTTTTGGTAACGATCTTCGGATGAATGTGGTTTTTGATCGCATAGTTCTCCGTTGGAAGACCAAATGCATCCCAGCCCATCGGATACAGAACGTTGTAACCCTGCATTCTGCGCTTTCTGGCTACAATGTCCAGTGCGGTGTACGGACGCGGATGACCTACGTGAAGTCCCTGTCCTGACGGATACGGGAACTCAACGAGTGCATAGTATTTTGGTTTTGTATAATCATCTGTGGCGGCAAAGGCTTTCTCGTCCTGCCAGATCTTCTGCCACTTTTTCTCAATGTTCTGTGGCTCATATCTTTTACTCATAGGTAACCTCCTGCATGTTCAAGTTCAAAGTTCTTTTTTCTCACACTGCCGCATAGGACAGCATGCACATTTGAACATATAGCTGTATTCTATCACTCTTTCCCTGTTTTTACAATTTATTTTTTCCTATATCCTCCGTTTTTCTTCAAAAACCGCAGAAAAATCCGGTTTCCGGGCAATTCTGCTCCCGAAACCGGATTTTCTCTGTTTTATCACACTATTTTATAAAGCTTTATTCTTCTGCTTTTTCAACCTTCGAAGCTCTTGCTTCAATCTCTTTTGCCTGGATATCGGACGGAGCCTGCTCATATCTCGCAAACTCATAGGAGAAATCACCGCTTCCGCCTGTCATGGAGCGGAGTGTTGTGCCGTATCCGTAGATCTCAAGTTCCGGAACATCAGCCTCGATAATCGTATGGCCCTTGTGATCCGGGTTCATGCCGAGCACACGGCCGCGGCGTTTGTTGAGATCGCCCATGATATCGCCGGTGTATTTATCGTCTACAGTGATCTTCATCGAAACGATCGGCTCAAGGAGAACCGGGGATGCTTCCATAAAGCCTTTCTTGAACGCCTGGATCGCTGCGGTCTTGAATGCCATCTCGGAGGAGTCTACCGGATGATAAGAACCATCATACAGAACGGCTTTGACGCCGACTACCGGATAAGCAGCCAGAGGGCCTTTCTGTACGGCTTCCTGGATACCTTTTTCAACAGCCGGGAAATAGTTCTTCGGAACGGCGCCGCCGACAACTTCCTGCTCGAAAACGTATGGTTTTTCGAGATCTCCGGAAGCGGAGAAGCGCATTTTTACATGACCGTACTGGCCGTGGCCGCCGGACTGTTTTTTGTATTTTGCTTCTACATCCGAATTTTTGCGGATCGTCTCGCGGAAGGCTACCTTCGGACGGGACAGCTCTACTTCTACTTTGTAGCGCTCCAGCAGCTTGCTAACGATAATATCGATGTGCTGGTCGCCCATGCCGTACAGCAATGTCTGATGGTTTGCAGAATCATTGACTGCCTTCATAGTCAGGTCTTCCTGCATCATCTTGGCAAAGGCCTGGGAGATCTTATCTACATCGGCTTTGTTCTTCGGTTTATATCGTTTTGCGGTGTACGGAGTCGAAACATCCGGTTTTCCGTAGCGGACCTGATTGTTCTTTGTCGCAAGGGAATCGCCTGTTCTTGCATCGCCGAGTTTTGCGATGGCACCGATATCTCCTGCATGAAGCTCCGGTACTTCAATCGGCTTGGAGCCTTCGAGCACGTACAGCTTGCTCAGTTTTTCTTCGGATTCCTGATCTACATTATAGAGCACATCATCGCTTTTAATAACGCCGGAGCAAACCTTAATCATTGAATATTTTCCAAGGAACGGATCCACGATCGTCTTGAAAATGGTCGCGCTCTTCGGTTTCGCGAAGTCGTAATTTGCCTCGAAAATTTCGTTCGTATTGAGATTGATGCCGGCACACGGACGGGTGGACGGATCCGGGAAGTATCCGCAGATATCATCCAGAAGGTTCGATACGCCCTGCAGATTGACCGGGGAGCCCATGCATACCGGAACGATGGTGCCGTCTCCTACGTTCATGGCAAGCGCTGCGGAAATCTCTGCTACCGAGAACTCTTCTCCGCCAAAGTAGCGGTCCATAAACTCTTCACTTGTTTCTGCCACGGATTCCATCAGGGTTTCACGGTACTTCTCCAGATATTCTACGGAGTAATCCGGAATCGGGCATTCTTCTTTTTTATCTTTTTCGATATATCTGCGGCCTTTGTTCTTTACAATATTGATATATCCTACAAATTTACCGTTTTCACGCAGAGGCATATGAAGCGGTGCGATTCGTTTTCCGTACAGTTCGGTGAGCTGCTCAACGACTTCTCGGTAGCTGACATCGTCCTGATCCATTTCCGTTACGAAGATCATACGCGGAAGATTGTATTTCTCGCAGAGTTCCCATGCTTTCTGGGTTCCGACCTGCACGCCGGCCTTTCCGGATACCACGATTACAGCGGCATCTGCTGCGGAAGCGGCTTCCTGTGCTTCTCCTACGAAATCAAACATTCCAGGAGTATCCAGAACATTGATCTTATTTTTTCCCCATACGACCGGGACAAGCGTTGTGGAAATAGAGCATTTGCGCTTGATTTCTTCTTTGTCAAAATCGCTGACGGTATTTCCGTCTGTCACTTTTCCGAGACGGTTTGTCATACCGGAAAGATAAGCCATAGCTTCGGTCAGACTTGTCTTTCCGGAGCCGCTGTGCCCCAGCAGCACCACATTTCTGATTCGGTCAGTTCTAAAAACGTCCATATGTAATACCTCCCATGTAAGTAAATTTGCAGATTGCAAGGCCGCTCTTATTCGCCTTTCTGCTTTTTATCAAGATTCACGTCTTCCGTTCCTCTTATCATAGTCACTATTCTACTAAAGTTTTTGCTTTTTTGCAAGTATATTATTCATATTTCACAATATATTTCTGAATTTTTAAATTTTGTATGTATTTTAGCTGGTTATTCTGCCCTTCTTCCGCTTTTCTATCTGGCTTTTCTGTGGAATCTGCCGGATTTTGCAAAACAAGCAAAATTGCTGCCTTTCAAAAATGCTTTGTCGCTTTAAAGCAAGAAATCTTTGACATTTGATTTCAGATGCTTTACAATGTCTTTTATACGATTTACCTACGAAAATTGTCAGAAAGGACTACTTGAATTATGTGTGATACATCCGAAAAAATCTGTATCGGCTTTATCGGCCTTGGCCTCATCGGCGGCTCCATTGCAAAAACCCTCAGAAAGGTTCACCCGGAGTATAAACTGATGGCCTACTGCCGCACCAAAGCGACGATCGAAGAGGCAATTCAGGAAGGCGTGATTGATATCGCGCTGGAAGAACGGGACGACCGCTTTGCCGACTGTGACTATATCTTCTTATGTGCTCCTGTCAGCACCAACATCTCCTATCTTCCGTTCGTAAAAGGCATCGCAAAACCGGGCTGTATCATCACAGACGTCGGAAGTGTAAAAGGAGAAATCCATCAGGCGGTTGAGACCCTCGGCATGACGCACCAGTTTATCGGCGGCCATCCGATGGCAGGCTCCGAAAAGACGGGATATTCCAGCGCCACCGATTACCTGCTGGAAAATGCTTACTATATGATTACACCCGGACCAGATGTTGAGATCGCGACAGTTTCCGCTTTCGTTGATCTTGTCCAGTCCTTAAAGGCGATCCCGATGGTTTTAACATACGAAGAGCACGACTACATCACCGCAGGTGTCAGTCATCTGCCGCATATCGTTGCCGCTACCCTGGTCAATGCACTCGCATCCCTGGACACACCGGAAGAGCAGATGAAAACCGTTGCTGCAGGCGGCTTCAAGGACATCACCCGCATCGCTTCCTCCTCCCCGGAGGTATGGCAGCAGATCTGTCTCTCAAACCAGAAGCAGCTCTCGAATGTGCTGGATTCCTATATCCGCCTTCTCGTCCAGGCAAAGTATCTGGTCGATAACAAAAAGGGGCACGAGCTCTACAATATGTTTGAAAATTCCCGCGAATACCGGAATTCCATGGAAGATTCTTCCTATGGACCGACAAAGAAAGAATACGTCGTTTACTGCGACCTGCTCGATGAAGCCGGCGGAATCGCAGCCGTTACAACAATTCTTGCCATCAACCAGATCAGTATTAAAAATATCGGCATTACGCATAACCGCGAGTTCGAAGAGGGTGCTCTCCGCATTGAATTTTATGAAGAGCAGGCAGGCATTCTTGCCCGGAAGGTCTTAAAAGACCATGGCTATACCATTCATATCCGCAATTAAAAGCGCGTATATCTTGACAGGAGGAAGTTACGTTATGCAGTTCCAGAAAGCAGTACGTCCTCTGCGCGGAGAAATCTCCGTGCCGGGCGATAAATCCATTTCCCACCGCGCCGTCATGTTCGGTGCCATTTCAGAGGGAACCACAGAAGTCACAAACTTTTTACAGGGTGCCGACTGTCTCTCCACCATCTCCTGCTTCCGCAGTATGGGCATTGAGATCGAGAACACGCCGGAGCGCATCCTCGTTCATGGAAAAGGCCTGCACGGGCTTTCGGCTCCGTCCGCCGTTCTCGACTGCGGAAACAGCGGAACAACGACACGCCTGATCTCCGGCATTCTTTCCGGCCAGAACTTTTCCAGTACACTGACCGGTGACACCTCCATTCAGAAACGGCCGATGGGACGCATCATCAATCCGCTGACCCAGATGGGCGCTTCCATCCGCAGTATTCTGGAAAACGGCTGTGCGCCGCTTGCGATCAACGGCCATCCGCTCCACGCCATCTCCTATCTTTCGCCGGTCGCATCCGCACAGGTCAAATCGTGTGTCCTGCTTGCCGGACTGTATGCTGACGGAAAAACAAGCGTTACCGAACCGGCTCTTTCCAGAAACCATACGGAGCTGATGCTGAAATTCTTCGGCGCCGACGTTGCCTCCGAAGGGCTGACCGCATCGGTTCTGCCGGACCCGGATCTCCATGGAAATCTCGTCCGTGTGCCGGGAGATATTTCCTCCGCCGCCTACTTCATCGCCGCCGCGCTGATAGTTCCAGGCTCTGAGGTGCTCCTGAAAAATGTCGGCATCAACCCGACCCGCGACGGTATACTCCGCGTCTGCCGCGCCATGGGTGCTGACATCACACTTCTGAATGAGCAGAACTCCGGCGGAGAACCGGTTGCAGACCTTCTCGTGCGCTATACGCCGTCTCTTTCCGGCACCGTCATCGAGGGCGAACTGATCCCGACCCTGATCGATGAAATCCCGATCATCGCGGTTCTTGCCGCCACAGCGAACGGTACAACCGTGATCCGGAATGCGGAGGAGCTGAAAGTCAAAGAATCGAACCGTCTTGATATCATGGTAAACGAACTCACCGCGATGGGTGTTTCCTTGGAAGGCACGGACGACGGCATGATCATTGAGGGCGGAAAACCATTCCACGGCGCCCAAATCGACAGCCGCCTCGACCACCGCATTGCGATGTCGTTTGCAATCGCTTCGCTTGCCGCAGAGACACCGACGGAAATCCTGCGCGCCGGCTGTGTGGATATCTCGTATCCGACATTCTACCAGGATCTGGCACGGCTGCAGGCATAAAAAACGTTTAAACAAAAAATGGATTGTGAAGATCATTTCCTCACAATCCATTTTTTTTGCTTTTACCCTGTTCTTCCGGCCGTCCCAACCGTTTCTCCCTGCCGTACCCGTGTTTCGATTCCAAGCCGCGAATAATTCCAGATCCGTTTTTCCGGCACTGCGCTTCCCTTCTGTGCCAGAACGATCACTGTCGAACCACCGAAGGCAAAATAGCCTTTCTCTTCGCCGCGCTGTACACGTCTCGCCGCTCCGGCATTTTCATTGACAATCTTTCCGACCATCATCGCGCCGACCTCCATCTGCAGCAGTGTGCCGAAATTTGCGGACTGCAGCAGCGTGTAGGTTCTCGTATTTTCTTTATAGATCGGGCAAAAATCATTCGCCGCCGGATTGACCGTGTGGAGCACACCCTCAATCCGCCGTTCCGTCGAACAGACGCCGTCATCCACAAAGAGATACCGGTGATAATCGTCCACGGAAAGCCGAAACAGAAATAACGTTCCGCCCTCATACCGTTTTGCCAGCTTCTGGTCGCGCAGAAGCTGTTCCAGCGTATATTCTGTGTTCTTGATCTCAAACTTCCCGTTCTCATGAATCGGATAAACCGTAAGCCGCGCATCACACGGGCTGATAAAATCCTGCGGCGCATTGGAAAACGGACGTGCATCCATTTTCAGCTTCCGCACAAAGAAATCATTGAACGAGATAAACTGCTTTGCGGTACATTCCTTCAGTGAAATATGATTTTTCTTTACAAACGGTGCAACCAGCGGCACCGATAAGCGGCTGTCCAGAAAGCAGCCTGCCGCACGAGATACAAATGACTGAACCAGCGGCTGCATCGCGGCTCTTCCGGCGGCATGGCTGTACATCATGTGTAGAAAACGGTCCTGCAGATCATTTTCCTCGCGGATCAGATCAAGCTTTGGATAATTTTTCCCCTGTTTTCGGTAAGGATAAGCGCAGAGTCTCAAACCGTTCTTCCTCCCTTCCAGATCAGAAGTCCGCGGAGCACAGCCACTCCAACGACCGCTACCAGCACAGCAAGCTCTTTATTCGTCGGCTTGCGGAAGCGGAAATCCGTGATAAACAGAACGCCGACCGCCAGCACCAGCAGATGCAGCCAGATCAGAAAGTATCCGCGGCAGAGCGGTGCAAAGACGAACAGCAGCGGCAGGGCTACTGACATCGAGGTAATCGGCAGTCCCTGGTAATATTTCCGGTTCTCCGAAGTTTCATTCTGACGCTTCTCTTCCATCACGTTAAAATATCCCAGACGGATCACGCCCGCAAGACCGTAGAAAATAAGAATCGGAATGCTGTAAAAATGTGTCATGCCAAGCTCATAGCAGAGCACGATCGGAAAGACGCCGAAACAGACCACATCGCAGAGCGAATCGATCTGAATGCCGAACCGCTTTTCATCTTCGGTCCTGTTTTTCTTCGTCCGCGCAATTTTTCCATCGAACATATCGCACAGTCCGGAAAAAGCAAGACAAAAAATCGCCCAGTTAAAGTGTCCCCGCGTTGCAAGAAAAATGCCGCTGATGGACGATGCAAAGCTGATATATGTTAATATTACGGTATAATCATAGAACCCTATCATATGTAGTTCCCCCTCTTTTTTCTCTTTTCGTATTCCCGATCGTAAGCTGTGCGACGATGGTAAAGACTGCACTCACCAGCAGCTCCCCGTAGTAGCCGAGCCCTCTGGAAAGCACCATTGCCGGAAGAAGCAGCGTGCTTCCAAAGACCGGCGGGAAAATTTTTAGAAACAGTGTCTCGCTGATTCCCATTCCTCCCGGAAGCGGCAGCATGTCAACCGATACGGAAATGACCGCCTGCAGCAGCACAATGGTGATAAAGGAAATGCCTGATAAATGGAAGGCGCGGTATACAAACCATGTTGCTGCAAACAAAGCAAACCTCTGTGCAAAGGTAATCGCAAGGACATTGACCAGCACCATTTTGTGGGTGCCAAGATACGCTGCCGTATTCTGGTAGACTTCCATGGAAGCTTCCAGTTTTTTCAGGCGGCTTTCTTTTCGTTTCATCAAATGCAGTTTTTCCACGATTTTCAGTCCCAAAACCAGAATTGTCCGCGCAAGCGCCGGATGAAAAACCAGAATAAGCATGGCTGTGACACAGAAGACATTCAGACCGATTCCCAGATAGAAAACCGGAAGGATTTCCGTCAGATACCGGTGCAGGAAGCCCTGTCCGAACAGAACAAGCCCAAGTCCCACCACGACCAGCACCGCTTTGTAGGTGATCGTGACGATCATCAGAATCACCGTTGATACCGGAAGAGATATTTTCTCCTTTTTCATATAGTAGAGCTGCATCGGCTGGCCGCCGCTTGCGGACGGTGTGATACAGCTGAAAAAGAATCCGACGGAAGAAAACAGAAAACATGTCCGCTTCTTCACCGGAATCTGGAAGGAATGCATCATGTACCAGATGATGATCGATTCTCCCCAGATAAAAAACACGACACAGAACAGTCCCGGCAACAGCCACCGCACATCTGCCCGCCGCATTGCTTCCATCATTGCGCCAAGGTCTTCGCCGTGGAAAACACCGTATATCGTCAACGCAAAAATCACAACGAGAAAAACGGTATTCACGATCATTTTTTTCTTACTCTGCACGGCGTTTCCACCTCCTTCGTTCCAATATCATGCCATACCATGCACCAAGATGCGTGCGTCCCGCGATCTGCCACGTCACTTCTGCCAGAAGCGCTCCGCCAATCACATCTGCAATCACATGCTGCTTTGTTGTCAGCGTAGAGACAAACACGGCAAGTGCCGCCCAGAAAGAGAACCGCTGATACCAGCGCGGAATCTCCCGTCTTCCACGGACTGCGATATAGCAGAACCAGCTGTTCAGGCAGTGAATCGATGGGAACAAATTGTCCGCCGCATCCATCTGGTAGAGCAAGGCAAGCATCTGATTCCAGAATCCCTGTTCCGGGATCGACGGCCTTACGTTCGTTGTCGGCAGCAGCAGATAAAATGCCATACAGACAAGCCGCGCCAGAACATCTGCTGCAAAGAACCGCCAGACAAATTCTTTCTCTCTGCTTGCGGCAATCAGATAATTTACAATCCAGACCAGATAACAGCCAAAATAAATCACGATCGTCCACGGGATCACCGGGATCTGCTGGTCCAGCACCGTTTCTATATTGTAATGTTTCCACGAACTGGTAAACGGCCGCGTTCCAAAATAAGCGATAAAATTCGCTGTCAGCGTCAGAATTAGCGGCAGGATACCATAGTATGGAAACTTTCTTCTCTCGTCTCTCTTCAAAATCCGTCCTCCCTTGTCTCAAACACGTATCAGTATACGCAAAAACATTCCCTGACACAACCCAGTTCCGCTCGTTTTCAGAAACCTTAATAAAATCTTCTGTTTTTCGGCAGGGAAAAAGAAAGATTTAGAAGATTCGCAGAGAAAAAAACGACCATATAGGGCTTCACGGGTGTTCCTATATGGTCGTTTTCTTTCAGCATCGTATTTTTGTCATAAACGAATTTTTTATTCAATCATCATGGCATCGCCGAAGGAGAAAAAGCGGTATTTTTCTCTTACAGCCTCTTCATAAGCTGCCATAATATGCTCTTTTCCAGCCAGTGCCGATACCAGCATCACCAGTGTGGACTCCGGCAGATGGAAATTGGTGATCAGTCCGTCGATCATCTTGAAGCGGTAACCCGGATAGATAAAGATCTCGGTCCAGCCGCTTCCGGCTTTTAAAATGCCGTCCTCGCCGGTTGCCGACTCCAGAGTACGGCAGCTCGTTGTTCCGACTGCGATCACACGGCCGCCTGCTGCTTTCGTATCGTTGATCAGTTTTGCCTGATCTTCTTCTACCACATAGAACTCAGAGTGCATGTGATGCTGGGTGACATCCTCCACTTTCACCGGACGGAAGGTGCCAAGGCCGACATGCAGGGTTACATGGGCGATCTTTACACCGGCATCCTGTACCTGCTGCAGAAGCTCTTTTGTAAAGTGCAGTCCTGCGGTCGGAGCGGCTGCGCTTCCCTCGTGTTTCGCGTATACCGTCTGGTAGCGGTTCTTGTCCTGCAGTTTGTGTGTGATATACGGCGGCAGCGGCATTTCACCAAGCTGATCCAGAATTTCTTCAAAAATGCCTTCATAGTGGAACTGGATCAGGCGGTTTCCTTCATCCACGATATCGACTACTTCGCCTGTCAGAATTCCGTCTCCAAAGGATATTACGGTTCCGACCTTGCATTTTTTGCCCGGTTTTACCAGCGTTTCCCAGATGTCATTTTCTTTTCTCTTTAAAAGAAGAATCTCAATTGCCGCATCCGTTCCGACCTTGGAACCATAAAGACGCGCCGGAATTACCTTCGTATCATTGATAACCAGACAGTCGCCTGGTTTCAGATACTGCAGAATATCACGGAAATGACCATGCTTATATTCACCTGTCGTTTTATCCAGATGCATCAGGCGGGAAGCGCTGCGGTCTTCCAATGGATCCTGTGCAATCAGTTCTTTTGGCAGATCATAATAAAAATCTGATGTTTTCATTTGTTTCCTCCATTCTATGGCAGCCGGCATGATTCGCCGGATTTGCTCTGTTCATTCAACTTTTTTTGCCCAACGGATCCATTATAGCATTTTCCGTACTTTCTGACAAGGAATTCTCTCGAATCCCAATCATCTCCTGTGTGGTCTACTCGATCACTGCCCGGCTTCCTACACCATCCCGGCTTCGATTTTTCGTCACAATGATTTTTTTCTCAATCCGCTCTTTTAACTTGGGCACATGAGAAATAATTCCGACCAGACAGTTTCCATCCGCCAGACCTTCCAGTGCTTTCACCGCCTGATTCAGGGACTCTTCATCGAGAGAACCAAAACCTTCGTCCACAAACATGGAATCTAACCGGATTCCTCCTGCATACGACTGAATTTCATCTGACAGGCCAAGTGCCAGCGAAAGCGATGCCTGAAACGATTCGCCGCCGGAGAGCGTGCGGACACTCCGCTCCGTTCCGTTATAATGGTCAATCACATTCAGTTCCAATCCGGCTTTTTCTTTCTTATTCGTGCCGTCTTCCTGCCGTTTCAGCTCATACTGTCCCTGGCTCATCGTCAGGAAACGCACATTGGCTTTTCGCAGAATCCGGTCAAAATACGCCATCTGCACATACGTTTCCAGTTCAATCTTTTGCTTTCCGCTCACATTTCCACATGCGGTATCCGCAAGCGCATTGACCCATTTGTACTCTTCTTCCACGGTCTGCATCTGACTTTGCTGATTCCGAATGGCATCATATGTGTTCTGATTCGTATTTGCCGCGTGATACTGCTCGTTATAACGCTGATCCAGAACCTGTTTCTGTTCGGAAAGTCCCCTTAAATCTTCCTGTAATTCTATTTCTGACGGGAGCGGCTGTTCCTGTGAATCCGCTGTTTCTAACGCCTGAATCGCCGTAAGCGCCGCCTGTACTTCCGTCAGTTTTTTCTGTATGGCATCCAGTTCCTCTTTTGCTGTTTTCTGTGCTTCTTCCAGCCGTTCTTTCTGTGCTTCCCAGGCTGCAATATGTTCCAGAAGTTCTGTTTCTTCTTTTCCCGCAAGCTGCGCCTCTTTTTCCCGGATCTTTTCCAGCAGTGCTTTTCTTTCAGCCTTTTGTTCCGTTTCCCGCAGCTCTTTTTTGCGAATTTCCTGTTCTCTTTGCTCCGTTTTCTGTGTTTCTTCCTGGATTTCCTGTCGGATCTTTTTCAGTTCCTCCTGTTCTGCAAGAATACATTGTTTCTGTTCTGTCAGTTCTTTTCGCTTTTGTTTCAGCCAGTGCTGTTCCCATACAGACCGAATCCACAGTTCTCTTTCCGCATCTGCAAGTTTTTCTGCGATTTCCGATCCCGTAAATTCATTTATCTGTTTTTTCACCGTTTCTGCACTTACCAGATCCTTCAGCTGCTCCTTCCCATCTCCAGGCCTGCCTTCGGATTTCGCTCCTGTTTTCTGCTGATCCTGTTCTGCCCAGATCGCTCTCTGCTCTTCCAGATTTTCCAGCAGTTTCTCTTCTTGTTCCTTCCATCTCTTCCGATCGCTTTGCAGTACTTCAAGACGGCTCCGCACCTTCTGCAGCCGCTCATGATCCTCTTTCCGCTCAGCTTCCGCTTTTTTCTGCCGTGCGATACATTCTGCACGGCGGCTCACCTTTGCCCGCGTGGCAGCAATCTCTCCCTCACACTGTTTCTGTCTGTTTTTCCGGAAGGAAATCACCTGGGCAATCTGATCAGCCAGGGAGTTTCTGTCCTCGCTCTCCCCCGGACCCTTTCTTTGCGCAGGATTCTTTTTCTCCATAAAAGCAGTCGTTTTTTGCGCCTCCGCAATTTCTTTTTCCAACTGTTCTTCCAGTGCTCTTTTGGTTCCTTCTGCCCGGCCAAGCTGTGTCTGTTCCGCTGCAATGGTCTTTTTTATGCTTTCCAGTCTTTTCTGCCGTTCTGTCTGTCTTTTTTCCAGTTCCGCATATTCCATCTGACGTACTTTCTGTGTTTCTTCTTCCTTCCGAAGCTGCTCTGCCTTCTCGACCGCTTCCTGTTGAAATAAAACATCCGGCATCTGTGAAAGTCGCTTCTGTTCGTGTTCTTTCTGACTCTCGGGCAGTTCTCTTAACAGCCATTCCGTTAGCTGTGCACGTTTTTCCTTTACCTGTCTGCGGCAGCTGCCCGCAGCCTCGCTTTGTCCCGCAGCCGCTTCCTCCTGCATCCGAAGTTCTTCTTTCTTGTGATCCAGCGTTTCTTTATCTGGCGTATGTTCTGCTCGTCTGGCAGGCTGCGGATGATGAATAGCGCCGCAGACCGGGCATGGTTCTCCCTCTGTCAGTTTTTCTGCCAGAATTCCCGCCTGTGCATCCAGAAATAAAGATTCCATCGCCTGATATGTTTCCCGTAAAGCATCTCTCTTTTTGATTTCACGCTGGTATGCACCTTGCTTTTCTTCCAGTTCTTTGCGTCCCTGCTCCCAGCTTTCCAGCAGATTTTCCAGCGTTTCCAGCTTCTGGTGGTATTTTTCCTGCAGCAGCGCGGCTCCGTCTCTTTCGGCCAGATATTCTGCCGTTGTCGCGATATCCGCCTGTAAGTTCTCTTCTTCCTTTCGCAGTTGTGTCACCTGCGCGGCAATCTGCGTCCTTTCAGCCGTCGTTCTCTCCAGCTGTTTTTTCGTTTCTTCTAAAGTGTGGATTTTCTGTTCCAGATTTTTCTTTTCATCCAGCAGTTTTTCGCAGACCTGATCCTGCCCGGCCAGCCTTTCTGCCTCTTCGGCTGCCCTGGCCGCTGTCTCCTCTGTTTCTTTTATTTTTTTACAAAGAACGCTTTCCTCTTCTTTGTTTGCCGTTTCCTCTTTGACTGCGCCTGCAATTGTCTCGCAGTATGCTTCCATCTGCTGTATCTGCTCTGCGGCATACGCTTCTTTTTGTTCCGTCCGTGCAAGTTTCACCTCCGCATCAGAGAGACGTTCTTCCCGTGCTTTCTTCTGTTCCAGGACTTTTTTTGCACGCTCCTGCTCTGTCTGAAGCTGTTCTTTTGCTTCTGTTGCTGCCTGCAGTTCCTTTTGCAGCTGTGTCATTGCACTTTGCTCCTGCTGCACTTTTCGCAGCAGTTCCAGACACACTTTTTCTTCCCGAATCTGCTCTTCCAACTGCTTACAAATCTCCGCCTCTTTCTCTGCCTGCTCACTTCTCTTTTTCTTTTCTTCTTCCTTCGGAAGCAGAGTCTCCCATTCTTTTTCTTTCTGCTCTTTCTCTTTTTGTCTCGTCTGTCGCTCTTTTATTTTTCCCAAAAGCTGGTTTTTCTTTTCGATCTCTTCATTTAGCGTACTCTGCTCGTCTTGCAGCGCCTTTAATTTCTCATCGTCCCATTCGATGCAGCGTGCAAGCAGTTCCATACCGCGCATAACCTGGCCGTCGAATTTATTTTTCTTCAGCCGGTCAAACTCTTTTTTCCATTCTGCCTCTTCCGGGCAGACAACATTGTCCAGATACTGGCTGATGCTGCGTTTCTTTTCATCGTATATTTTCCAGCGCTCCTTTGCTGCTTCCCGCAGGCGCTTCTGCAGCTCCTGATAAATCTCTGTGTGAAACATTTTCCGGAAAATTTCACTCCGATCCGCTGTTCCTGTCAGCAGAAGCTTCTGGAAATCTCCCTGCGCAATCATCGCAATCTGTCGGAACTGACGCTGATCCAGCCCGAGAAGTTCTGTCACTTTCTTTGTCACTTCCGAAGTTTTCGTAACCGGCTGCCGCTCATCCGGAAAAATCAGTTCTGCATTCGCTTTCTCCATCGTCATGCCCTGTCCGCGGTCCTTCGGGCGCAGATATTCCGGGTTTCTCTTTACCGTATAGTCCTTTCCCTGATACGTAAACGTAAGCTCTACGAAGGTACGCACCTCCGGTTTTGCATACTTACTGCGGAACATTTCGCCTTTCCGGATTTCACCGCTCGCTTCCCCGTAAAGCGCAAACGTGATGGCATCAAAAATCGTTGTTTTTCCAGCGCCGGTGTCCCCCGTAATCAGATACAGACCGCCGCCCAGCCGATCAAAATCAAGTTCCATCCGGTCCGCATACGGTCCGAATGCACTGATGACTAATTTCTTTGGTTTCATCCCTTCATCCCCCGTAACAATTCTTCCACCAGCGCTTCCTGCTGTGCGGTCATGCTCTGATTATTCTGTAATTCATAAAATTCCCGGAACAGTTCCAGTTCTGATTTTTCCTCCACTCGTTCCGCCGTGCCAATGTCTGCAGCAGACCGGGTTCTTTTGTTATCGTACTCCAGGCGCATCAGGTTCGGATAGATCGTTCGGAGTTTTGCCATTCCATCCGGCACATCTTCTTCATCCGTCAACGTCACCAGAAGGTAATCCTCGCAGTCGCTGTTCTCATAAAATCTTTTTGCCGTGACTTCCAGATACGTCCCCTGGATTTTCCTGAGATCGTGCAAGGGCTTTAATGGAATTGTTCTAAGCTCCACCGTTCCTTTTTCTTTTAATTTGATCACCGTAATCGTTTTTTCCTGTCCTGCTTCCGAAAAAGAATATTTCAGCGGCGAACCGCAATAGCGAACCGTGTCTCTTTCCACCTTCTGTGGGCTGTGGATGTGCCCCAGTGCAGCATAATCAAACTTTTCAAACAATTCTGCCGGAATCTGATCCAAGTCGCCAACCTGCAGTTCTTCTGCATCACATCGTTTTGCCCCGGTTACGAACTGGTGGGCCAGAATCACATTTCGATCCTGTTCATCAACCAAATCCTGTTCCAGTGCAATCCGAACTGCATCCGCTGTACACATTACTTCTTCCGCACGCTCCGGCAGGGCATGACGCACCACCGCAGGCCGTAAAAACGGAAGCAGATGAATCCACACCGTGCCATACGCATCCTGCAGCGGAATTTTCTCTATCGTTCCATTGTATACCTTTGAAAAATAGATCCCGCTTTTTCCCATCAGGCTGGATCCAAATGCCAGACGCTCGGCGGAATCATGGTTTCCACTGATAATAAAAGTGGGAATCCGATTGGTGGAAAGCTCTGTCAGAAACGCGTCAAAAACCTGAACCGCTTCTGCACTTGGAATCGTACTGTCGTAAATATCTCCGGAAAGCAGTACACCATCTGGTCTCTCTCTTTTTGCAGTATGCAGAATCTGCGACAAAATGTACTTCTGATCCTCGATCATCGAAAATTCATTGACTCGCTTTCCGATGTGGAGATCGGATAAGTGGAATAATTTCATAAGCGCCTCCCTGTCATTTTCCATGGTATTGTAATCTGCAGGGCCCGCCACTGGCAGCCCCCTCCGAACGTAAAACAACAAAAGCCCCTGCTTTCGCAGGAGCTCTCTCTTTCGTAGCGAGAGGGGGATTCGAACCCTCGACACCGCGGGTATGAACCGCGTGCTCTAGCCAACTGAGCTATCTCGCCATACTATATTTTTAGAAGTATGGGGCCTACAGGGCTCGAACCTGTGACCCTCTGCTTGTAAGGCAGATGCTCTCCCAGCTGAGCTAAGACCCCATATCTGTTTTCTAGCAGTTCTTACGTCCTGCTGACAATATGTATATTAGCACGCTTTGTTCTGTTTGTCAACGATATTTTTTGAAATTTTTCAAATTTTTTCTTTTGTTTCTACAATACCAGCGATTTCATGTCCTTCCGGCATACGCTGTCTTTAACTATCCAAAGTTATTTTTTCTATGCATCTTTCCGTTTTCTCATCTCTTCCAGTTTCTGGTTCATGCTTTCCGCCACCATATGGTCATTTACATATACGATCAGATTCACCGTAACATAAACTCCAATAATCAAAACCTCCATCAGCACATACAAACGCCCATTTAATGCGGTATGAACCGAAACAATACGATCCGCATTTACAATCGTTGTCTTTGATGCACGCTTCATACATTTTCTTGTTATTTTCTCTTCCAGCTGATACAGTCTGCTTTTAATTTCATAAAACTTATTTGACGTATAAGCAAACACCTTGTTTTGCACTGCCTCGAAATATAAAATATCTTCTGTTCTTATGGAAACACATTCTTTCTTTTCTGTGTATCCCCGGATAGATTCCCCTTTGCTTCTTACATACTCTTTTATTTCTGCAAATTCTTTCGTAAAATTTACATATTCGAGTATAACGCCCTCTTTTTCCGGGTCATCGATCTCTCTTTCTGTAATATTCATAACTGTCTCTTTTCTCATTTTTTATTCATTCTATAGTCGAAGGATATATTTACTTCCCATCTTTCTCCGGAAGAGCTGTCATGCACAAAAAAATAATTCCAAATACCACAACACATCCAACCATAAGCATCACCATCTGATTTACACTTACTACAGACCCCTGGAACTTCGGGTTACAATCCAGTGTATCACGAATCGCAGTAATCATTTCTTCTGGCAGCTGATTGTTCTCCATCTCTTCGAAGATTCCACGGAGCATATGATTTTTCAACAGAGAAGTTCCGTAGGTACTTGGCAGATACGACAGTACTTTCTGCAGGCCGCTGCCGAAATTTGAAATCGGCATGTAAGCTCCGCATAAAAATCCATACCCGGCACTTACGATCGTTCCCACTGCGGATAACTGACCCTGGGTTGTCAGTGGAAAACTGACGATGCTTGACAACGTGCTTCCAAAGAGTACCAGTAAAATTTCATCGAGAAGAACCCAGAATACATCTACAGCGCTCATATACCAGCCCATTTTGTACATATAGCCAAGGCATAATACAAGCGCAAGCCCATTTACCAGCAGGGAATTGACTACAGTAGATAAAAAATACCCAAGATAAAGCTGTGCTTTGCTGATTGGCGATACATTAAAATCTTTCCTTGTTCCGTTTGCCCGGTCCTGTACCATCGTAAGATTCACGCAGAATGTCACAGTCACACAGCTGACTGCCAGAAGAGCCGCGGCAAGCTGTGCGGCCACCGTTCCATCGATCAGTTTGTCTGAGATTGTAATCATGTCCGGGATCGCGGACACAAAGGAATCTCTGTATACGTTTGCCAGAAATGTAGCATACAGCAAAATCAGAATTCCCGGAGTAATTAAAGCCGAAAAAAACATTCCTCTGTCTTTAAAAAACAATTTTCTGTTTCGACTTATAAGTGCAAATACTGCCTTCATCTGTGCTCACCTCCCAATGTTTTTCCGGTTACAGCAAGAAATACATCATCCATTCTGCCCTTTACCACTTCATAATCACGGAATATTTCCTGATGTTCCACGATCAGCCGGGTAGCCTCTGCGGTATTTTTTACTTTTAACTGATAGCCATCCCGGATCTTTTTATACTCTCTGCCCAGTGTTTTGATTTCTTCTTCTGTCACACCATAAACAGACATAGTGTCCTGCACATACTCATTTTTCAGCTCAAAAGGAGTTCCTTCTGCCACGATGCTTCCTTTATCCAGAATCACCACATAACCGGCATTTGCAGCTTCTTCCATGTAGTGCGTAGTCAGAAAAACTGTCAGCTTTTCTTCCACTCGAAGTTTTTCAATGATATCCCAGATCAAAAGCCGCGTCTGTGGGTCAAGTCCTGTCGTTGGTTCATCTAAAATCAGAAGTTCGGGCCGATGCAGCAAGGCTCTTGCAATATCAATTCTTCTTCTCTGTCCGCCGGACAGTTTTCCGACCGGCCGGTTCAGATAATCTCCGAAATCAAAAATCTCCACCAGTTCCCGCAATCTTTTTTCAAACGCTTTTCCTGTTATTCCATAAAGCGCTGCTCTGTTTTTCAGATTTTCCCTGACGGTAAGTGGCTTGTCCAGCACACTGTCCTGAAATACCACGCCAAGCATTGTTCCAACTTTCCTTCCGATCTTATCCAGATCTGTGCCCTGGATCTGAACCGTTCCGCTGTCTTTGTGAAGCTGCCCGCAGATGATCGAAATCGTTGTGCTCTTCCCTGCCCCGTTTACACCAAGGAATGCAAAGAGCTCTCCTTTTTTCACCTGAAAACTCAGATCATTGACTGCTTTTACATCACCAAAGCTTTTCTTTAAATGAGTGATTTTAATCATATCTGTTTCCATTACGCCTGCCCTCTCCTTTGATTTCTTTGCTGTTCCACATAAAAAATATCAGACAATTTCAATTGATACAAAACGTGATTTTTATATCCACATACCGATGTTTGTCCAAATACAGCTTCCCGAACATTCTGCACCCAGGATGCTTCCCTGTTGTGGCAATATACCATAACATGTTCTTCCTGCTTTGGATCAATCTGTTCCACCTCACATTTCATCCATCTCACCCCCAGTTATTCCTATTTCTTTTATATATGATTTTACAGCATTCGTCCAGTCTGCATGATGTGAAATGCAGAAATTCGCGGGTAAGATGCCAATTTCTGTTGTCTGCTCGTCTGGCGCATAGGAATTCATAAAAATAAGTGGAAAGCCATGTCAATGGACATGCAACTTTCCACTTATTCATTTTCATAAATTTTTTAATCCAGTGCTTCCTCTCCGTCATTACACGTGTCTACCTCATAACCTGCCTGGTGCAGACTTTTCGCAATCATATCACATAATTTCTTCTCATCTTCAACAACTAATAATCTCAATTTATTTTTCTCCATTTTCTTAACAGGAATTTTACACCCTCTATTGTACAATGCAAACATCGAAAGGTCAATAAACGGACTTTGAACATTGAAAGGAGTATTTTAATGAAATCTGAAAAAGCAACACAGATTCTTTTACTTGCAGCCGGTCTGGTGTTTTTCCTTGTCGGGATCTTCCGCGGAGAAGCAGCGGTTGTTCTTAGCAAGGCAATAAAATTATGTATGGAGTGTGTAGGAATTGGATAAGAAAATGAAATCAAACAAAAACTTTCTGGCCCGCTTCCGCGGATGGATTCAGGCAGCTGCTACACTGCTGACCAACATTCACATCCCGAATCTGTTGAAAGGGAAAATTTATCAGGGAAATGTAAAAACGATGTGCGTCCCGGGACTAAACTGTTACTCTTGTCCTGCCGCCACAGGTGCCTGTCCGATTGGAGCTTTTCAAGCCGTGGTCGGTTCTTCAAAATTCAAATTTACCTACTACATCACCGGATTTTTCATCCTGTTAGGTGTTCTGTTAGGGCGGTTTATCTGTGGATTTCTCTGTCCGTTTGGATGGTTCCAGGATCTGCTGCATAAGATTCCGGGCAAGAAACTTTCCACCGCAAAACTGAAGCCTCTGCGGTATCTGAAATATGTGATTCTGGTCGTCTTTGTTATACTACTTCCGGCATTTGTAACCAATTCACTTGGTATGGGAGATCCTTTCTTCTGCAAATACATTTGCCCACAAGGCGTACTTGAAGGCGCAATTCCACTGTCACTTGCCAACTCAGGAATCCGTGCCGCACTCGGACATTTATTTACATTTAAGTTCACAGTCCTTGCGCTTTTCATCATCCTGAGCATCTTGTTTTACCGTCCATTTTGTAAATGGATCTGCCCGCTGGGTGCTATTTACTCACTGTTTAACAAGGTATCTTTTCTTAAAATTCAGGTTGATCATGAGAAATGTGTTGGCTGCCAGAAATGTAGTCGTGTCTGTAAGATGGATGTCAATGTAGTAGACACACCAAACCATCCGGAGTGTATCCGATGCGGAGAATGTATGAAAGCCTGTCCGACTGATGCAATCTGCTATCATTACGGATTTTCAACTAAGAAACAGGCTGAAAATAAAAACTAATAAAACGTAATTTAAAGGAGATTTAAAATCATGAAAAACAAAACACTTAGAACAAACTCAATGAAATTAAAAAAGGTAATTGCTGCATCCCTTGCCATTTCTGTACTTTTTGCGTTTACAGGCTGCGGAAATTCCTCCTCAACAGACAATACAAACACAAAACAGGAATCTTCTTCCACAACAGAAACGGGCAGCGCAGACGAGCTGAACAAAAAACGGGATGACCTTTACCAGCAGGAAAACCAGCTTTTTGCTGATCACAAAGATGCATGGGACAAAGCCTTTGATCTTATGAACAAGAACGCTGCCGGTGATGCCATGAGCGAAAACTATGCTGATTCCCTCGCAAGCACAGTGGAATCTAACAAAGACTCTTTCTCTGAAGAAGAATATGAAACTCTGTGCAAAGACATCGAGACAATCCGCGGAATTGAAGAAGAAATTGCCAAGCTTGAGAAAGAGATTGCTGCATCCGATTCCTCTGACAGCTCTTCCTCCAAATCAGACGAATCCACAGCTGTATTCAAAGGTTTCAAAGGAAAAGATCTGGATGGAAACGATGTAGATGACAGTCTTTTCGCTAAAAATAAAGTTACAGTTGTAAATTTCTGGTTCAGTGGATGCAAGCCATGTGTCGGAGAGCTCTCTAAGCTGAATGAATTAAATGAGAAACTCAAAGAAATGGGTGGCGAAGTTGTTGGTATCAACATGGATACTTTAGACAACAATGAAGCCGGAATCAAAGAGGCAAAAGAAATCCTGAAAGCTCAGGGCGCTTCCTACAAGAACCTGACTTTCGATTCTAATTCAACAGTTGGAAACTATGCTGGAAAAGGAAACATCATGGCATTTCCTACAACCGTTCTTGTAGATAAAGACGGAAATATCGTTGGGGAACCTTTCATGGGTGGCATTGACGATCAGTCAAACTACGATCAGCTGATGAAGCAGATTCAGTCCGTACTGGACCAGAAATAATTACATAAATATCCTAGTTAGGGGGCAGTTACTGTTTGCAGTAACTGCCCCCTAACATTCTTATAACATCTTTTATTTCACCAATTTATGAATTACTTTTATCAGTAATTCCACATCAACTGGCTTAGCAACATGTTCATCCATCCCTGCTTCTTTTGCTTTTATTCTGTCCTCCGTGAACGCATTTGCTGTCATTGCAATGATCGGTACCTCCTTTGCATCCTCTCTGTCCAGAGACCTGATCATCTTTGTGGCTTCATAACCATTCATTACAGGCATCATAATGTCCATAAGAATGACATCAAATTCACCAGGTTCACTTTTTCTGAACAGCTCAACCGCTTCCTGCCCATTCCACGCTTTAATCACGTCCGCGCCCTCATTCTGAAGCATAAATTCAGCGATTTCCATATTCAGCTCATTATCTTCCGCCAGAAGAATATGCAATCCCTTTATAGATTTTTCGGATACCTCCTTCTGTTCTTCACGTTTATCCGCATCCGGATCTATTTTAAATGGAACCCGGATCACAAATGTCGTCCCTACGCCTTTTTCACTTTCAAAAGTAATGGTTCCACCCATTTTCTCGACCAGCTTCCTTGCAATGGCCATTCCCAGTCCGGTTCCGACAAACTTTGTGCGGCTTCCCGTATATTCCTGTGCAAATGGTTCAAAAATATGTTTCTGGAACTCCTCAGTCATTCCGATTCCTGTATCCCGGCAGATAAATTCCATTGTCGTCATTCCTGGCTGTTCGGATGGGATTTCCATGCAGCTAAGATAAATATGTCCATTTTCTCTGTTATATTTCACTGCATTGGACAGGATATTCATCATCACACGTTTTACATACCCCGGACTTCCAATAAGATCACGGTGTATGATTTCTTTTTTCTCCCATACAATCCGGATATTCTGTTCTGCAGCAATCTGTTCAATTACAACAAGCACTTCCTCAGAGATTTTGCTCAGATTAAATGGACTCTCTTCCAGAACAACTTCACCCGACTCCAGCTTACTCATGTCCAGAACATCATTTACCAGTTCCAGCAACAGATTGGATGCCGCTTTAACCTTTGTTCTGTATTCCTTCTGCTTCTCCATATCATCTGCATAATGGTCTGCCATATTGATCAAACCGTAGATTCCATTAATCGGAGTCCTGATATCGTGGCTCATACGATGAAGGAATTCTGTTTTTGCCTCATTGGCGGCTTCTGCCTTTTTTGCTGCTATCAGAAGTTCTGCTTTATATTTTTCATCTTTTTCAAATTCTTGTTTCCGGTGCGCCAGATTGGTTCTGTATGTCCAGAACCAGAATATGCCGGACATCAGAAAATAAAGAAAAATAACACCTATAACACTTAATGGAAGATTACAAAACACTTCCGTATCCGGAAGATATGCGTAGATATAATAATCACGCTGTTTCAGCATGATTCCATAACATCCAATTCCTTCCTTCCTAAAATGATAGATATGCTGACTGTCTGTATGCTTTTTCATTGCCTGAACAACTTCGTTGTCGGCTGTATTCTGTCCCAACAGGCTCTCATTATTGCTGGCAACAACGATTCCGTCGTCTGCAACGATAATCGTTCCATCTTTCTGGATACTATAACCATTTAAAAGCCCCTGTATCGTCAGCGTATAGTTTCTGGCAAATTCAGGAGATGTGTAATAATAGATTGCAACGATACCCGGTGCATCTTTTCTGGCGCAGGCTGCAATGTCAATAAAGGATCCATCTTCCCTGGTAAACCGTTCCGAATAGCTTCTTTCTTCATATCCGGCAAAATTCATGATAATTTCTTTTTGCAGATACTCCGTAATCTCATTAGCCAGAGACTCATCCGTGCTGTATTCACAGTCCGTCTTTCCTTCTGCATCCAGTACAATGATACCATCCACCCATAGAGTCTGCAGGTTTTCCTTCAGGAAATCCCGGCTTAGCTGACCGCCGTTTTCTATTTCCATATCGATATTCGTACTCATCTGTCTGGCACTTTCAATCGCACGGAGAAGACTTTTGGATTCCGAAGATTCATTATAATGGGTGTAGGTGGAACACTGCACTTTGACATAATTTACAATCTCCACCATTCTTTTCTCTGCTTCCGCTTTCTCCGCATGAAAGAAATAAAACAGAGAAATTACAGCCACACAGATTCCAATCAGACCACCGAGCAGCTGGATTCGTTTTTCTTTTTTCTTTCTCTTAATATCCAAGATCATCCACCTCCAGATACTTCTGGGGATCATCCAGATATTTTTCAATAATTTTCAGGGATGTGCCATCCTGGCGCATTTCTTCCAGTGTCTGATCCATCTGCTCACAGATTCCCCTGTCATCCTCTTTTGCAAAAGCAACTCCTATCCCCACAACCATCAAAGGTTCTTCAAGGATGCGGAAGCTTGTATCATAATCCTTCATATACTGGACAATAGATTCCTCATGTGCGGCGACTGCATCTACATATCCTTTCCCAAGAAATGTATAGATCAGCTCCCTGTGTCCCAGACTGATCAGATTGCCCAGCTTTGGGATTCTCTGATCCGTCCGGTTCAGAAAGATGCCTTCCGGTTTGGTTGTGGACTGAACAGCCAGGTTCTTTCCCGCCAGGTCACTCAGTTTATAGAGATCACTGTTCTCATTTACAGCGACCACCTGCCGGCTTGCTATATATGGTCCCGCCCAGCGGTAATCGTCAAGGCGTCCTTCCATGGAAAAGCAGCCCATGATACAGTCAATCTCTCCGCTCTCCACCAGTTCTTTTTTCTTCTCCCAGTTGATCTGGACAACCTCCACCTGATATCCCATTCTTTTGAAAGCTTCCGCAGCCAGTTCTACATCGATTCCCGTCGGTACACCATCCTCATTCAGATAATTGTATGGTGGATAGCTGTCGCTGCCGAGGGTAATAACAGGCTTTTCGGTTTTTTCTTTCGTGTTATCTGTGTTTTTACACCCCGCCAGGGTGACTGCTAAAATCCCTGCAAGCAGAATGCCTGCAATCACTCTTTTTCCTTTCATTTTCTGTCTATCCCTAACTCTCCTTTTTGATTCTTCTATGTCCGGTTACTTTCCATTCGTCACTGTACAGTGACCTGCGGTTCGGTACCCCCCCCCGCCTGATTTTATACTTCTTATCGTCTTTTCCAGCACCTTCATCTCAACCGGTTTTGAAACATGTGCATTCATACCGGCTGCCAGAGAATGCTGAATGTCCTCTGAGAATGCATTGGCAGTCATGGCAATGATCGGTATCGTCTTTGCCAGTTCATGGGAACTTCTGCGGATTGCCCTCGTCGCCTCATAGCCATTCATAACAGGCATCTGCACATCCATCAGGATCATGTCATAATCACCTGGAGCAGACTGCTCAAATGCCTTCAAAATCTCTTCACCATTTTCACAGATGGTACATTCCGCACCTTCAATCTTTAACAGTTCCGTCAGGATCTCTGCGTTCAACTCATTATCCTCTGCACACAGGAATTTCATTCCCTGCAGGATATTACCATCCTGCTCATCTGTTTCTTCCTGTGCCGCCAGAGCAGCTGTTCTATCCTCTGCAATTTTCAGATCCAAGAGAACCTCAAAACAGCTTCCCTGTCCCAATTCACTCTCCACATCAATGGTACCTCCCATTGCCTCAACCAGATTCTTAGTAATCGCCATTCCAAGTCCGGTTCCCTGTATTTTATTTGTAAGGGAACTTTCCGCACGGGTAAACGCATCAAAAATTGTATCCTTGAAATCTGCCGACATTCCCATACCATTATCGCTAACTAAGAAACGGTACTTTGCATAGACAGATGACTTTGTCTCACATTCTTCTACAAAGAACTGAATTTTCCCACCTTCCTGGGTATACTTCACTGCATTGGAAAGCAGGTTGCTGAAAATCTGCATCAGGTGAACCTGATCCCCATTCACCCACTCATGCTGAATATTTTCTTTTATGATTGTAAGGGTCTGCTGCTTTTCATATATTTGAGTATGAAATATAGTGTTAAGTTCCTGTACAAGATCCAGAATAGAAAAGTCAGAATATTTGAAGACTGTTTTTCCTGCCTCAATCTTGCTCATATCCAGAACGTCATTGATAATTCCCAACAGATGCTGTGATGAAATATGTATTTTATCTGCATACTCTATAACTTTTGCTTTATTACCTGCATCATGTCTAATCAAAGATGTGATACCAATGATTGCATTCATAGGTGTGCGAATATCATGTGACATATTAGACAGGAAATCCGTTTTCGCCTTATTTGCATTTTCAGCTGTCTGTAAAGCCTCTGTTGCAACGTTCTTTGCCTTTTTCAGTTTTTGATTGACTACTTCCATTTCCTTCATTGTTTGTAAATGAAGTTCATTATTTCTTTTTTCATATTCTGCTTTTTGATCTGCAAGACTAAGTCTGGAAATACTGTAGAATAATCCGGCAAAAAGTAAAAGTATAAAACCTGCCATGAGTATTGTTGTAAACAACACCGTTTTCTGGTAATCCATCAGCACATTGTCCACAACTCCCTTAGCCACAATGCACACCAAAATGGTGTTGTTGCTTTCTATCGGGCAATACCCCAGATAATAGGGGTTCTGTTTTCCCAAAAGTGCAACTCCGGATTCTCTGTTATCAAACTTCTTTTTGAACAAATCAGCCTCTTCTTCTGTAATAGCCTGTTCCCCTTTTAAATGTTTTAACAAAGAATAATTACGCAGGTATTTATCTCCACTCTGGTTCGTATACGTAATATTTCCGTCATGATCCAGCATGAACAAATATGCTTTTCCATGATAACCTTTCAATTTTAACATGGAATCCAGTTTCGAATGATCATACACAGTTCCAATTGCCGTATAAGTTTCTCCATTGATCGTGTATTTCTGACATGGAATCGCAACCAGATAACCGTCTTTTTTCTTCTGATCATAATCAAGACGCACCAGTTTTCCAATATTGTATCCGTTCTTTAAGTCCAGCAGAAGTTTACTTGGCATATCAATCCGCATTTTTGTTCCACCTGCTGATATTGCCTGACCATTTTCCTGAAGGAATATAAGAGTACTTTCCGATTCTTTTTCCCATGCTTCAAAGAAATTTTTGTTCGTATCCGTTTCAAGAGACAGTTCCCTCTCATGAAGTAAGAATTCCTCAACCAACTGCAGCTGGCTGTAGTATCCACTCACCTGAAGATCATAGGTCTGCTGTATCTGTTCAACAACAGCTCCCATACTGCTTTTTCCATTTTCGCTGATATACTTATTAGACTTACTTATAAGATACTTGATACAAACTAAGCTTAAAAGAATCATAAGTAGTATAAGCAACAGCCTTGTTATTTTTTTTCTTTTATTTACCGCTTGTTCTATCTCCACTTTTACTGTTCAACCTCTATATAGTCTTCCGGTGCTGACGGCTGCTGTCCATTTGACATTGCTTCGGTCCATGCACTTGATAATGTTGTATCTTTAAGCTGCTCAATCTCACATTTCGGATTTGTTTTTTTCAAAACGGACATTGTGGTGTCTGTAAGAAGAATCGAGTATTCCTTTTCTTTGTCTATTTTCTTATCATTAACTGTTAAGTCCTTTAACGAAAATCCACTTTCCTCTTGACTGACGATCATTTTCATACCGGATGCAATTGGTAATTCGTATTTATTGGTTACATAAAAATTCTCATCAGCATCGGCGAGATAATTTTCCACGAGTTCACAAACCTGTTTACCATTGATTTTTGCAACATATAATGGTGTATCTGAACTCTTCGCTGTCATCATGCCAACCCGGCTGCTGGTGCATTCTCCTTTGTACATAGAAGAAGTGAAATAATAATATGGTGCCAGAGCCAGCTGTGCATCATTTTCTTCTCTGATCGTAGTTAAAATGGAAGATGCTGCATCACGGCCATTTCTATCGTTCAGTGAAATGGAATATTCATTTTCAAAATTCACCGTTGCTTTTTCTTCTGGATCTTTACGATTCATTACACTGCGAAAAGTATCATAAGCCTGTGTTTCATCCATTTCCCCTGACAGTAATCCGTGAACAGCCTCAAGACTTGCATCAAATGATTTTTGGGCGGAATATCGGATATAAACAGCATTATGATTAATTTCCTCTTCCAGTCCAGGCACATCCTGCATCATGGTTGGAACATCTGTATTCAATGAAATAACACCGCTTCCATCCGCAATCAGCTTTTGCCCCTCTTCTGAAATCATACAATCCAGCACATCCAGCGCAGTATCCAGTTTCTCCCGATCTTTTTCCAGGTTTTTGTTAAATGCAATGTTTAAGGACGGAGTCATGTACACATAGGATTCATCCGATGTCTGTGAAAAGTAAGGAATACGGATCAGCTCCGCATCCATCTGTTTCTGCAGCTGCTGCATAACCGTCGGATGTCCATGAAACATTGCTGATTTTCCTTCGACAAACATCTGGGTTCCTGTATTGATATCAATATTGATATCTTCTTTACCAAAATGCGAGTCCTTAAGAAACTGACTGGTTTCTGAAAAAATACGTTTCCATAATACATCATCAAACTTTACTTCATCCGCTGCAGTCTCTGCACCGTTTCGCCATTCAATACCATCCAGGCTTGTAAACTCACCGATTGCTGCAGCCTGGATGATTTCATTATTAGACCAGTCTTCCCCAAGATCCATGGAATACGGTTTTATGCCATTATCATAAAACTGCTGACATGCCTGTACATATTCCTCATAATTTTCTGGAATCTTTACGCCATACTGATCAAACAGTGTTTTGTTGGCAATGATCGTCTGCGGAATACCACAGATTGGCAGCCACTGGATTTCATCCTCCGCATTCTTATAATATTGCACCGCATAAGAATAATACTTGGAAACAACATCATAAGAAGCAAAATCCATAAGATAAGGCTGTAAGTCCTGTGCATCTGTTCCAGAAAATCGACGTACTGTTATAATATCCGGTAATTCATCATGTTCTTTAAAATAACTGTATAAATCGGTATCATTGTTACCTATAATAAATTCAATATCCTGATCTGGAAACTGTTCATGGATATAGGGTGCAATATTTTTCATCAAACGATTTTCCCACAGATAAACGGTAAGATGATCATCATTTATAGATACTTCTTTCTTTGACTGTCCACATCCAGACAAGACAGCAGATGCTACAAGTACACCTGACACCACTGCTATCAGACAACGTTTTGCCTTTTTCATACTTTTATTTTCCTCATTCTTTCCTGATAAAATCATTATTGTTACGTCTATGAAATAACACCGTAAAAAAGCACCGTCAGACAGACAGTGCACCTCATTTTATGCAACTGGCTGCCATTTTAAAGGCCCTGTAGCTTTGCGTCCCAGACTTTCATCTGGTTTGCCAATTTCCTTATTATAGCTTTAATCTTATGTAAAAAACTGATTTTATTATACTTTAGTGTTCTACTATACACAAGAAAAAAATTAACATTTTAACGTTCAAAAACAAAAAAAGAACAGCCGATACATATACTCGAACTGTTCTCTTACTTCCGAAGTCCACGCAGCATTGACATTACTGTTTCCTGCTCATTTGTACTCAGATCATTCCATATCCCTAGAACTTCTTTCTGTTTTTCTGTCAGATTCTCTGAATTATCTTCTCGAAAAAACTGCGATAATGTCACGCCCAAAGCTGCACATATTTTTTCAAGTGTGATCAGCGACGGCAGGTTTTCCTGCTCTGGTTCATATGGTACTTACAATTCCACGTTGTATGTGATAAACTATTATTGTCCATTTGGACTACCTTTACAATCCTTTTTACAACACGTATACTTATTATATCGAAAAAATAATATGAAAATATCTGCAAAAATTATTAAAATATTGCCAAAACATAGAAAACAAATCACGGAGATAACAGAAACCACACTTCCCATCAGACAGATCGTCCTGCAGACCGGCTTCAGCCAGCAGTCCTATTTCGGAAAATGTTTCCGTGAAAAAATGAACTGCTCCCCACGGGAATACCGCAAGAACAGAACCGAATGCCGCTTTGTATAAAATGGCATCCGGTTCTGTTCTTTTTATTTCGCTGCGGCACTTGCCCAAAACGCTCTATTTCTTCCCGCAACCCATTTATTTTCTTTCACACAGTAGCTTCCTCTTAAACGAATATCTTCTGAAGAACTTCCGACCTCTACTGCATATCGTCCTTTTTCCACTTTCCAGTGCATATCAATGTCCAGAAAAGCCATTTGATCCGTTTTCACCTCAAAGCATACCGTTTTCTTTTCGCCCTTTCGCAGGTGAATGCGCTTAAAACCTGCCAGTTCTTTTACTGGTCTTGTCAGGCTGGCATATTCATCTCGTAAATAAAGCTGGACGACCTCATCTCCTTCACAGCTTCCCGTGTTCTCAACAGCGCAGGAGATCTGAACCGTATCTGCTGCCTTTTCATTTCCCATCGAGATATGTAAATCCGAATATGTAAATGTTGTATACGACAGTCCGTATCCAAAATAATATCTCGGTCTGTGCGGCATATTCACATAATTGGCAAAACCGATACTGCCGCTCTGATCCCAGGAGGAACCATATGGATGATTGTAATAAACCGGCAGCTGTCCCACTCCATAAGCAACGGTAACCGGAAGTTTTCCTCCCGGATTATATATTCCGGTTAAAATATCAACTACTGCTTCTGCTCCTGTTTCCGATGGACTCCATGCTTCCAGAATAGCATCTAAATATTCCCCTGCAGCATCACTGGAAATCGGTCTTCCATCAAAGTGAACGCCAACCAATGGTTTTCCAAGCTGCGCAGCCTTGCGAATAAATGCATCCTGACATTTTGGAAGGTTAATATCAGTACTGTCAATTCCTTCTCCCATTGATGCCATGGAACACGTTCCGTGCTTACCGCCAAGCGTCAGTATCACAATGTCTGCCTGCTTTGCTGCCTGCAGCGCTTCTTCAAAATGACTTTCGTCGTTTCCTGCAATCGGATAGCCATATGCATATAAAATCTCACTTTCCGGAAAGCGGATTTGGAATTCTTCATACAGATTTCTGCATTGCGGTTTCTGTCTTTTCAGGATCTGATCAAACTGCTCTGTCTCATCAGATTGAATATTGGTTCCCGGAACCGTAATAATCTCATCTGCATCTGCCTGTACAACTCCGCTTACACCTGCAATAGAATTGGCAATCGCATAGGTAGACTCCATCATGCACATATGTGTGTATCCACCAAACATTTTTCTGGCATACCCGGCATGCGGTCCGATCACCGCGATTTTTTTCCCTTTTGCCGCAATCGGCAATACGCCGTCATTTTTCAGCAGTACCATGGATTCTCTGGCCGACCGCAGGGAAGTGTTCCTGTCTGCTTCCTGCATTACAAGAGCATGAAGCTCTTTCCCTTCCAGCGCATAGGGATTTTCAAATAAGCCCATTCTGAATTTTCCCTCCAGAACCCGCAAAACCGCTGTATCCAAAATATGGATATCCAGTTTTCCACTTGAAAACATCTCTTTTAATTTCTCATTATAGCCAGTACAGGACGGCATCTCGATATCCATTCCCGCATGAAGACACATCGCACCGGCTTCTTCAAATGTTTCTCCAATATGATGTACACTATGCGCATTTCCCACTGCACCGTAATCGCTGATGCACATGCCGTCAAATCCCATTTTTTCCCGAAGCAGTTTCGTAAGCATGTTATAAGAAGCAGATACATCTTCTCCATTCACAGAGCAATAACAAGGCATAATACCTTTCAGATCTGACTCTGTGATTGCTGCCTGGAAAGGTTTTGCAAACACTTCTTCTAAAAGTCGCGTCGGCGTTTCGCTGTGTGTTCCATGAATTCCACCCTGCGAATTATGAAAAGCCACAAAATGTTTTGCCACACTTTCTGCTTTTCTTGAAGCAACTGTATTCTTTTGTATTCCTTTCGTATACGCTGCCCCCATCGCACTTACAAGGGAAGCATCTTCTCCATAACTTTCTCCAAAACGGCCCATACGCGGATCTCTTGCTACATCCAGAACCGGTGCCAGTATATGGGTAATGCCACAGGCCGTTTCCTGTCTACTCACAATTTCTGCAATCTGTTCTTCCAGCTTGGGATCAAAGCTTGCTCCCCTGCCAATCCCAGACGGAAAACTGGTGGAGTCCTGAATGAAGGCCCCGCACAATCCTTCCATATGAAAGATTGCCGGTATTCGATGGGCACTGTTTTCCATCACAATCTTCTGCACTTTTCTCTGCCATGCAGCCACTTCATCAAGTGTCTCCATCCTGCGCATTTCCAGCGTGCTTACTTCTCCCATTCCGTATTTTGTCTCCTGCTGAATTTTTTCAAAGTTATAGGCATCCTGATCAAAAGGAAAAACACAGTTAATCTGTGCCATCTTTTCATCAAGGCTCATTTCTTTGAGCAGAAGAGAGGCTCTTTCTTTAGCACCCAGTGAATAATCCCTATATGATTTCATTTAAATACGCTCCCCTTTCTCAAATAACTTCAGAACATGTAACAATCTTGCAACACTCCTTTCCAGATCTTTTCTGGTAATCCGTCTCTCCTGATAGGCCTGCAAAATCTGCCGGATCACCGGCGGGCCACCCGGCATCACGATATCATTTCCCGCTGCCACAGCATCGCCGCCATCTGCGACAATATCCATATCGCCCCAGTCAGTAACGACAACACCATCAAAGTTCCATTCTTCCCGTAAAATATGCGTACACAAATCTCGATTTCCAGCTGCAAGAACCCCATTAATTTTATTAAACGATGTCATAATAAAAGATACTCCGGCATCTCGAACCAACATTTCAAAAGGTTTCAGATAAAGTTCCCGCAATGCACGTTCCGTAAGGATGGAATCTACCGCATCGTACCGCTTCTTCGCACTTCCTCTTCGATACGTTTCCTGTTCATTCACGGCAAAATGTTTGGGGCAGACGCGGACAGGATGATTTTCCTGAACGCCCTTTGTAATCTGGACCGCACAGATTCCGGTCAGATAAGGATCCTCCGAAAAATATTCAAAATTTCGCCCGCAAAGCGGATTCCGGTGCAGATTGACTGCTGGTGCCAGCCATACGTCAACCGCTTTCTTTTCGCACTCTGCGCCAACCGCATTTCCAAACGCTTCCCACAGTTCTTTATTGAATGCGCAGGAAATCAGCATAGCCGTTGGCCAGGCCCCCGTTCCCACACCTGCCGGTCCATCTTTATAAAAAATGGAATGAATACCTTTTTCTGGCATAGCCGGGGAGACATATCCTTTTGCTCCGACTGGATGATCGTTTTTGGTCATTGGATTTCCCTGACCATCCAATATAGTTTCCGGCTGTTCCTGTTTGCTGAACGCTGCAAATGGAATTCCAGGTCCATACCCCACACACAATGCAGCCAGCTGTTCGATACTGAAATTTTTTACTTGTTCCATTTCATCCCGTAAAAGATCATATCTTTCCTGCTCTTTTAAACCATCGGTCTCTTCTTTTTTCTTTTCATGCATTCGGACCTTTTTTCGTCCTTCTCTTGCAGATAGTACCTGCAAATGCTCTACATTGCAGTTTTGCACGCAAAGACGATTCACACATTTTTTAATTATGTAATCTTCTCTTATCTGGATTTCTCCTGCAAAAATTGTCTCACGGGATGAATTTCCGATAAAAAACTGATATTTTCCCTTTTCCAGGATATATGATGCAGATGTCTCAACATATCCTGCCAGATCCTGCATGGATATTCGGATCGAAATATTCTGCTTCTCCCCCGGAGCAAGAAGTCTCGTTTTTGCAAAGCCTTTTAATTCTTTTTCCGGTTTTTCCGACTCTGTACCAGAGCAGGACAAATAAAGCTGTATCGTTTCTTTTCCTGCATAATTTCCGGAATTTGTTACCTCCGTAATAAATTCCACCTCTTCTTTTTCCTGTTTCATCTCTTTCGGAAGAATCGTAAACGATGTGTAAGACATTCCATATCCAAAGGGGTACAATACCAGTTTCCGAAAGGTATCAAAATAGCGATACCCCAGATAAATGTCTTCCTGATACACCGTTACCGGGCTTTTCGTATATCCTGTACTTCCATTTGCCTTTGCATCCAGTCCATAATTTTCGTAAGTTAAAATTTCATCTTCCTGTTCTTTATTCCAGGTGAAATTTTCTGCTGTCGGGTAGTCTTTGAAAGACTCTGCCATGGAAAAACTTAATTTTCCAGATGGATTCACAGCCCCCGTCAGAATATCAGCTAATGCTCCGCAGCCTTCTTCGCCCGGAATTCCCAGAAACACCACGGCCTTGATTGCGGAATAGGCGTTCACCCACTGCATATCGATCATTCCATTAATATTCAGTACAACGATCACATGTGGAAAAACACAGCACACCTGTTCCAGCAGTTCTTTTTCGGATTCGGTAAGTTCATAATCACCTTCGATGTGTCTGTCACATTCTTCCCCACCGGAATTCCTTCCCAGCACAAAAACAGCGGTATCGGTAAACTCCCTGGCTTTCTGCATCAGCTGCTCCGGAATGTGATACTCTGTCCACATCGGCTGATATTTTCCAAAGATCTCATACATAAAACCGCAGTTCATATTTTCTACATTTGTGATATCAATACCGTCAATCACAAACTTTTCCGATTCGTTTTTTTGATGGCTGGTGTAAAATTGTTTTAACCCTGCTTCTGCACAGATTCCTCTTTTTTCACATTCACATAAGAGATTCTTGTTTGCAAGGGATTTGGATGCTCCCGAACCGTTTCCCGAAAAAATAGTTTCTATCTGTGCCCGTCCCAAAAAAGCCACCTTTTTTTCTTTTAATGGCAAGATCTGCTCTTCATTTTTCAAAAGAACAATTGATTCTTCCACAAGTTCCTGAAAAATACTTTTTTTCATCTCTTTTCCTTTCTTTCTGCTGATGTCTTCCTAAACAAGCCTCTTTTGTCTATTTACGCAATATAACATGGACTTCATGCATTTTTCCATCCTTGAAATCAGGCAGCACAAACCCATCTGCTTTGTCGGACATATCGCAAACTGCTCCATCTGTCTTAATTTCAAGCACTCCTTTTTCCAGATGATCTGGATTTTCGATGATTACATGATAATCAGCACCTCGAAAATGTCTGGTCACTTCTGCCTTTTCCCATTCTTTCGGCAGACACGGATCGATCCGCAGTCCATCGTAATCCCGTTTGATTCCGAGGATTCCTTCGTACACCCCCATCATGCACCACGCAGAAGTTCCCGTTGTCCAGGACTGGTAGGATTTTCCATAATATCCGGGATTGGTAGAATAACAGTTTGTAAAAACATATGGTTCTGCTCCGGATTGCATGGATGGATTTTTATCACTGTCCGGCATAATTTTTTTCAGTGTTTCGAATGCTTTGCTTCCTCTCCCCACCTTGCAGTCCATCAGAATTTTAAACCCTGTAGCATGACAGTATACACCACCATTTTCAAACAATCCTGGCAGCATGCCGGACATTCTCCCTACATTTGGCGAATACTTCTGATACGGCGGAAGATTTAACGGAAATCCAAAATCATGCTCCATGGAATCCACTGCTTTTAATATCTTTGGTAATTTCTCTGCATCTGCAACATCTCCTAAAACAGCCCATGTCTGCGCGTTCAGATAAATTTTGCTTCCTTCGCTGTTTTTGGAACCAATATTCTCCACATCACTTAACGCCCGCATGTACCACGCTCCATCCCATGCATATGCATTAATGCTGTTTCGTAAGATACGATATTCCTCTGCTATTTTTCCGGCATATACCTGATCGCCTTTTTTCTTCAGTAATGCTTCTAATTCCTTCAGTGCCAGGCAGAACTGATGGGAAAGCATTACGGATTCCGCATATTCATCCGTTGTAACATTGAGTGCATCATTCCAGTCCGCAAAATAAATCCGTACCAGTCCATGCTTTCCTTTATCCTGCAGCAATCGATTCACAGCCGCTTTCACATGATCCAGAACAGCCGCCTTCCCTCCATCCTGCCATTCAATCTCCAGATCCAGGATAGAAAAGTCTCCCGTTTCTTTTATCAGCTGGCAGACAGCCCATATGATCCAGAACGGCTGATCGGAATACCGGGTATCATCATAAGGATACCACGTAAGAACTCCATGACCATCCCGAAACTGATGGCGAAGACATTCCAGAATCTCTTTTTTTGCTGTTTCCTGCCGATAGTTTAACAGGCCGACTGCAATCTGAAGATTATCGCGGACTCCTTTTTTCCCGACAATGCAAAAATCTACCTGTTTTTTCACCCAGTTATTCATCATGTGATTGATTTTTTCATCCGGCGTTTCCACGGTCAGCGAACGATATTTTTCCAGATAATGCGTTTCTGCTTTTTCAAGTTCCTTTTCCACAGCTGCAGAATTGGAAAACTTTTCCGATACCGCCCTTGCCTCTTCGAGTGATTCACTGATTCCAAATACAAACTGTAATTCTTTTTCTTCTCCTGGCTGTAGCACAATTTTATGCTGCAGCACACCGCCCAGAATAAAAAGGGCCGCTTTGGAATTTGTACAGTCTTTTCCCTTTACGACAATGTCCGGTCTCTGGAAAAGCGCGCTTGCTGATGCATCCAGCCTTGTTATGGTACTGGTTGTCCCGCAAAATGCTTCCAGATTTCCATCATATGCGTATGCCAGCTCTGATGCTGCCAGAAATGCGTTGTATCTTTTGTGCGGTGCGAAAGGATGTGCGGATCTGCAATATACACCCTTTAACTTTTCATCATAATCTGTTTCCATACAACGATACATTTCATAATATCGCGGATAAGAAAAGCCCTCCAGATAAAAGCTGACTGCTGAAAATATGCTGAGATGGCGCTGTCTTTCCCCTGTATTTTTTATTTTCAAAGTCCACACTTCCTGGTATCCTTCTTCCGGTACAAACAGCCGCCAGGAACTTGCAATATTCTGATAAGAAGACTGGATTCTGGAAGATCCAATGCTGTGTACGCACTGATAATTTTCTACTTCCGTATTTAATGGACCTTCGCCGATATTCCAGCATTCTTTGCTTTTCTCGTCTCTTAGATAGATATATCTTGCATCGTCCTGATTCATCATACACATATCTGCTTTTTCACTGAGGTAATAGCTGCGCCCATGTCCTGTCTGGGAAATCTGCGCACAGTAATGATTTTCATTCCACAGATAATTATACCAGTATCTTGGTGTTCTGGTTTCTGTTATAATGCAGGAATTTCCATCTTCTGAAAATGTATAAGGTTTCTTTTTTTCATTGCATAATGTATCGCTCATTTTCAATTCTCCTTATTTTTAACCTACAGAGCCTGCCACTGGCAGTTTCTGTAAATTGAATGACAACTGCAAAGTCGGTACAGTCTTTCCTGTACCGACCTTGTAGTTTCTCCGTTTATTTTTTCTCTTTTCTCGCAAGTACTTCTTCCCGCATCTTTGGTAATTTTTCTTCCAGATCAAATCTGGTAAAAATCAGGAACATAGCCAGGTTTACAACCAGCGGAAGATAGTTGGAAAATCCATAAATCGAATATCGCATGGAAGCAGTTGCACTTTCCAGCGATGCCTGATATCCGCCAATGGCAAGAAATGCGGATAAGATAACAGATCCAAGGCCGCTTCCCACTTTACTTCCAAATCCTATGGCTCCGCCCGACATTGCAACTAATTTCTTTCCATATTTCCATTCGTTATAATCTACCGTCATTGCTGTTAATACGCCGTACAGACACATCAGTGGAATCTGGATAAAGCTCGCCACAAGGCTGGTTGCTGCATAAACCATAAAGTTTTCCGGAATAAAGCAGCGGATCAGGGATGGAATGGCAGCTCCCATTAACCCAAGCTGAATTGTTTTTGTAACACCCAGCTTCGAAATGATCGGCTTGGAAACCACAAATCCGATTACCGTTGCCAGCATACCTGCCGCTCCTATGACTGCAACAAGATTATCGTTGCCAAAAATCCATTTTGCATAGTATGTACCCGAGGCTGCTGCCACTGCAGCGGTAATATTGGTAATCAAATTGAACAGAAGAACGATCACCCAGTATTTATTCTGCAATAACATTTTTATAGCATCTTTAAATGGAACTGCTTCCTCTTCTTCTGTTTCTGTCGGTGCTGTTTCTGATGCGTTTTCCGATTCGCTTTCATAATCCGAAGCAAATTTTGCTTTTCTTCCATTGTTGTAGCAGATCAGGAAAAGTAATAAAACGCCAAGTGCAAGCGCAACACCATATTTGATCCATGCACTCTGTGTACCACCCAGCATATTGGTTACCGGAATTGTGATAATAGCAATGATTGTTCCGGCACCGTAGTTTCCGACTGCACGGAACAGCCCCATATTGCTTCGCTCACTCTGGCTGTGGGTACGCACAATCATAACCGCTGAAAACGGTGTGGCAATCATAGTATAAATAACTGCTGTTAAAAGAAGATTGGTAACCAGTACATAAATCAATGCCGCTGTCTGTCCTGCCTGAATCGGGACCGTAAACATCATAATGATGATGACTGCTGCAGGAATCGCCATTTTCAGCATCCAGGAGTAATATTTCTTATTTCCACCTTTGGAGTGGTCAATCATATTTCCCACAAGAACGTCCGTCAGTGCATCTATAATCTTAGCGATCATCATCGCAATTCCGACTCCGCCTACCGCCATGCCGACTTTATCTGTATAAAAGTAAGTAAGCTGACCAACCAGATTGGCCATCACGCCTATCGCTAACTGACCTCCCATATCAGCCATATAATCTCTTTTTCTCATAACTCTTCTTGCCCCGTCTGCATCATAGAGGACTTTTTGTTTCTTTTTTCCCATATCTTTTTCTCCCATCGTTTTTTACAGCCGCTGTTTTATACTTGTATTCTATCAAGTATTTTGTTTCTTTTATTACATATAGCAATTTAATATTATATATTTGGGCATTCTTTTTTTATTTTTAAATTATATTGAACACTTGGAAGATTGCCTGACAGAAGAAAACATACTCCTTTTTCTGTCTCTTTTCCTTCTATTCTTCCAATTTCATTTCCCATTGGATCTAATGCTGTAAGAACGGCCTCCTTAGCTTTTACGTAGATTCTTCCTTCCAGCGTTTCGGCATATAATTTTCCCTGAAAGTGTACTGCAGTAAACGGAAAGCCCATCATCTGTGCACCTTCCTGATACGTTGTCTTGTCCATTCCCGTTGTTCCCATCGCAGTGATCACAAATTCCTCTGCCTGCTCCAGTTTTTCCTTTCCCACTGGAAGAAGTGCCAGCGTAATCCGCTCATTTTCTGACTGGATCTCAATTTTTTCAGACAGCCGCAGACTTTCTGCTGGGCTTCCACTGAAATATCCGCAATACGGTGTATGAATTACGAACCGGGCATGTGCCGGATCAAACACCAGCTCTTTTGTATCAGAAATCAGTTTTCCATCTACCAGACCACATTCCTCCGAAAGTATCTTCCATTCTTTCATTGCCCGGTCAAGAATTGCAGCAAATTCACGATAATCTCCTGTGCCTGCGATTTTCTGAATTTCATCAAAGACAAGTGCCTGTGCTCCCAGATACACGCCTTCTCGTATCTCTTCTGCATTCTTCGCTGCCTGTTTCAGCCTGTTGTGGTCTTTATATTTCCGCCATGCGTCACGATACGGTGACCATGCATAATACACACCGTGTTCTGCCTCCGAGAGATCTGCCCCATTCAAAAATCCTGCGTTCACTGCAACAGCCGCGTCTCCCTGATAGGTATCCCCTCCGTCCAGGAATACATTTCGCATACATGTGATGTAAGGTAAAAAAGTAGTTGGCATTGCGTGCATTTTCGGCAGTGTTTTCAAATCGTTCTGTGTATATACGACATCTACACGATTTTTAGCCGCCGATACCAGCCCTTTGAGAAATACAGATGCCATAAATCCCCACTGACAGATAACCGCCGGATCATTATATACATCAAAAACACTCCAGATTTCATCGTCCGGCTGATCGTCCGCCTTTTCCGACGTATGATAATTGTATAAAATCAGTCCGTCCCAGTCGTTCAAGCATGCATAGGCAACCGTGTGCACATATGCTGTCGAATGGAAAGGATGTTCCCCATATTCGTTCCACTCACTGAGCATGAAAGGCTTTCCTTTTACAATGGCAACGGAAGCAAGATTTAAAAGTGTTGTTGCCATAGAACCAACTCCTGTCTGCATGGTCAGCGGGTTCGTTGACACATATTCGGCCGGCCCTGCAACCAGATAGGTATTTGCCTCCTGGATCGGAAGCAGCGGGTGATTAAAATAGCTGTTATTTTCCATAAAATCCCCGTCGGTATGGCCATATACATCCGCTGCACCGGCAACCAGATTGCTTGTCACGATCGGAACTTTTACTCCAAGGGAATGAAGATAATCTTTCATATCCTGATAAAAATTACGATTCATCGTAATGCCAAATTCCATAAAATCAGCATAGCGGGCCGGACTTTCATTTTCTTCCCATTTTCCCAAAGGGTCGCATTCCGGCTGATAGAAATTACCTGCGGCTCCCTGCACAGTTCCTTTCTCCGGATCTTCTTCCTCGCCAAGCGCACATTTTCCTTCAAACGTCCATGCTTCTTTCAGACGCTCTCTTGTTCCATATTTCATCAAGAGGAAGCTGTTAAAACGATTTTGTACCTCATCCCGATATGGCTGCATCTCTTCCCGCTGATCCGTTTCCATCGTTCCTTTAATCGCAGAATCTTCATTATTGATCTGAACCGTGATCACCGCCGGATCGTCAATCAGTGCAAGACCTGTATAAGGATTCACATGACAGAGAATCTTTCTGGCATATTCTTTTTGCAGCTCTATCATCCGTTTATTGTACATGGGAAAACGTTTGATGCAGCTTCCCGCATTTCCTGGGTAGTCCAGTCCATCTCCTTCTACAAAATCTCTTGCAACGATAAGATCAATGTGAAGGTAAATACCCCGCTCTTTCAATTTTGCGACAAAATAGTCAAATCGATCCAGACCTTCCGGATGAAATTCTCTCCCGTTTCCTTTTTCATAATCTAAAAGTGGAGCTTCTTTACAGCTGGACCAGCTGCGTGGTTCTTCGCTGATTGGGGCATCTGCTGCATGGAGCCGAATCACATTCACGCCCAGGCTCGCAAAACGTTCCGCCAGTTTCTCTGCGGTTTCATGATCCGGGGTATTTGATCTTGCAGCCACATTAAACCCAAGAAATTTTGCCCTTACACCATCTTCAAAATAAAAATGGCCATTCCTTGTCGTTACAAATCCATGTTTTCCAGCTGGTGCATCCAAAAGATAAGAATAATCGAGAACACCTTTATTTGGATTCGTTTTATTAATTTTAATCGGTTGTCTCATACGTATGATCCGCCTTTCCTTTTTTCTAATCGCACTTTATCAAAAATGAAAGGAAAGATATTACATAAAAACATACAAAATTATATGTTTTCGTATTGTTATTTTTCTTTTTCCATTTTATACTTTAAATTTGGAAGTGAAGGAATCGTGAATTGCTTTGCAGAAACTTTCAAACGAAAATTTGATCCACTGCATCCCACAGATACCAGGAGAATATCATATGAATTATGTTACTTTTTGTAAAAATTACTATGCCGTTACAGGAATTCCTACGAATCTAATTACTGAAGCAGGAGCTATTTACTCTGCTTTATCAGAACAGCTCCACATCTCAACCGAGAGCCCTTATCCGCTTTATCCATCCGATTATAATCCCGAATTTCGTTTTGCATCTCCCGACATTGTATATGGCTCTGTCCAAATTGAAGCTACTGGTGAATATATCATCTTAGGCCCGGTTTTTTCCGTTCCTGTGACAGATGAGCTCGTCCGCAGTTATATGCATGACTCTGCCACGCCCCTGAAGTACAAGGAAGTAATCGCTGAGGCTCTCGCCTCCATTCCCCGGTTATCACATATCCAATTTTGTCAGCATCTTGTTTTCCTGCATCAATGTGTGAACCACAAGGAAATCAGTGTGTTGAAATTATTGGGACAGCGTGCACCCCAGCAATTGCGGCAGAGCCAGCAGCATTTGAAATCCATTACAGAAAATATGGAAAATAAAAAGATGCATAACACTTACCAGTTTGAATGCGAACTTTTTCAGTTTGTTCAAAACGGAAATGTAAATGCTTTGCAGAATTTTTTGAAGAATAATACATTACAATTAGAAGAAGGCAGACTTGCAAAAACTCCGATTCGCCATGCCAAAAATCTTTTTATCGTGACAGCAATCAAAACCGCTGTTCTTGGTGCCATTCCGGGAGGAGTAGATATTGAAAAAACATATCAGCTTCTGGATCTTTATATTCAGGAATGCGAGGCACTGCAGTCACTGGAAAAAATCCAGGCACTGCAATACTCCATGATTCTGGATTTTTGTCAGCAGGCAGGTGAAACCAAAATCCCTGCTGGAATCTCAAGAGAAGTTTATACCTGTATGAATTTTATCCGTACACATACAAATGAATCCATCTCTGTGAATGATGTCGCGGATTCCATTCAGAAAAGTACTTCCTACACGATGAAAAAATTCAAAACTGAGCTCGGCTTTACCATAGGTGCTTTCATTACAAGATGTAAATTAGAAGAAGCTAAAATGCTTTTAACCTACAGTACAAAAAGTCTGGCTGAAATCAGCAGTTATCTCTGCTTTTCCAGCCAGCCTCATTTTCAGAGTTTATTCAAAAAACAGTATCATATGACTCCTTTAGAATATCGGAAAAAATCCGGTGTAATGGATACTATACGGCTTTAGTTTATCCTTTCCAGAGGCCCATTACAAAAAACTCACCTGCCGTTTTATCTTTTGTATGAAAACAGCAGATGAGGTTTTTGCTAAGAATGAACATCAGTGCAGATGATAAACCAGTTTCACAAACGCCGGATCATCATGGTTTACAATTTCACTGTGTCCGAGATCTTTGTAAAACAGAACATAAAAAAAGCTTTCAATCCTTGTTTCAATCCCTCTGAGTTCATCATACAATCTGTCGTTTCACCCCTTATTTTCTGACATTTCTGTGGAAATATACTTTTTTCTTCCTCCTTCATTGCGAATCTTTCCGGGAAATGCTATAATAGCCAAAGTTGAAAGCGCGAAATCCGAAGCATTTGCAAGCTGCTCCGGAAAAAAAGACCATCCCCCGGACAAAAAGAGAGGGGATATGTCCATCCTACGGGACATAAGAAAGGAGTTATTCTATGCCTTATGATGACGTACAAAAATTTTCAGAGGCAGCCGTAAACAAAGCAAGGCTGCTGAAAGAACACCCGGGGAAATACTTTCTCCGTGCAGTCATGGCCGGTTTCTTTATCGTGGTTGCCATGATTTTCTCCAACGTGGTAGGCAATACGTTCCAGAGTACAGATCCTGCCTGGGGAAAACTGCTTGGCGGTATTGTGTTTGCCATTGCGGTTCTGCTGATCGTTTTTATCGGTGCAGAGCTTTTCACCGGAAACAATCTTGTTATGGCATTTGGGGCCTATGACAAAAAGGTCTCCTGGGCACAGGTTGGAAAAGTATGGCTGGTAAGCTACATCGGAAACTTTGTCGGATGCCTGATTCTCTCCGTAATTTTCGTACTGGCAGGTGCTTCCGGTACTGCCGATTATTACGCAGGATTTATTGGAAATAAACTTTCCATTCCTGCCGGAGAAATGTTTTTCCGTGCCATTCTCTGCAACTTCTTCGTCTGCCTTGCCGTTGCCTGCGGCATGAAATGCAAAAATGAAGTTGCCAAATTTTTCATGATTATACTTTGCATCACCGGATTCGTTGTTGCCGGTTTTGAACACTGCGTTGCCAACATGGCCACCTTTGTTACCGCTGCACTTCTGGTCCCAGGCGGCATTTCTCTGACTGCCGCATTGAAAAGTATGGTCATTGTAACTATAGGAAACGCAATAGGAGGCGGTGTGCTCCTTGCCTGGCCGCTTCGAATGATGAGTGCAGATAAATGACAAAATCTTTATACATTGCGGAAAAACCGAGCGTTGCTCAGGAGTTCGCAAAAGCGTTAAAACAGAATATGCAGCGCAGGGATGGATACTTAGAGTCGGATCAGTCCGTCGTAACCTGGTGCGTCGGTCACCTGGTTACGATGAGCTATCCGGAAAAATATGATCCTGCGTTAAAAAGGTGGAGTCTCGAGACCCTGCCTTTTTTGCCTGAAAACTTCAAATATGAAATTATCCCGGAAGTAAAAAAGCAGTTCACCATTGTGAGTAACCTGCTCCACCGGGAGGATATTGAAACCATTTATGTCTGTACCGACTCCGGGCGTGAGGGAGAATACATCTATCGTCTCGTCGCGCAGATGGCCGGTATCAAAGACAAGAAACAGAAGCGTGTCTGGATCGACTCGCAGACAGAAGAAGAAATCCTGCGCGGTATCCGCGAAGCGAAGGACGAAAGTGAATACGACAATCTTTCGGCATCCGCTTATCTCCGCGCCAAAGAAGATTACCTGATGGGCATTAACTTTTCCCGTCTTCTCTCGCTCAAATACGGAAGCGCTGTCGCATCGTATCTCGGCACTAAATATCAGTCTATTTCCGTCGGCCGTGTTATGACATGTGTGCTCGGCATGGTCGTACGCCGGGAGCGCGAAATCCGTAGCTTTGTGAAAACACCATTCTACCGTGTCATCGCCGGTCTTTCCTTAAATGGACGCAATTTTGAGGGGGAATGGCGCGCCGTAAAAAGCAGTCGCTACTTCAACTCTCCGCTTCTCTATAAGGAGAACGGCTTCCAGAAAAAAGAGGACGCACAGAAACTGATTGAGGAATTAAGCATGCAGAATCCTCTGATCCCGCATGTCCTGAAAATGGAGCGAAAAAAGGAAAATAAAAATGCGCCACTGCTTTACAACCTTGCGGAGCTGCAAAACGACTGTGCCCGCTTTTTCAAAATCAGTCCGGATGAAACGCTGAAAGTTGTTCAGGAGCTTTACGAGAAAAAGCTGGTTACCTATCCGCGAACCGATGCCCGTGTGCTTTCTTCTGCCGTTGCCAGGGAAATCAGCAAAAACCTGCGCGGCCTGCAGCAGTACGGTATCTGCAGCGGCCTTGCAAATGAAATTTTGCAGGGTGAAAGCTGGAAAAAGATTGGTTCCACCCGCTATACAAACGATAAACAGATTACCGATCACTATGCGATCATTCCGACCGGACAGGGCCTTAACAATCTGCGGAACCTCTCGGAACTCTCCGCAAAAGTTTATGAGACAATTGTCCGCCGTTTTCTCGGTATCTTCTATCCGCCGGCGGTCTATCAGAAAGTTGCTCTTGTCACCGAAATCGGCGGCGAGCAGTTTTTCTCCAACTTCCGCGTTCTCGTGCAGGAGGGCTATTTAAAAGCCATGCAGTATTCTTTCTTCCGTAAGAAAGAGGAGGACGACGAGGGCAGAAAGGAGGACGAGACGACTTGCGATCCCTCTTTTCTTGCAGCGCTGTCCCAGCTGCAGAAAGGCAGCGAGCTGAATCTTCTCGGCCTTTCTATCAAGGAAGGAGAAACCTCTCCGCCAAAACGCTACACCTCCGGTTCGATGATCCTTGCAATGGAAAATGCCGGACAGCTCATTGAAGACGAGGAGCTGCGCGAACAGATTAAGGGAAGCGGCATCGGAACGAGTGCGACGCGTGCTGAGATTCTGAAAAAGCTTGTCTTTATCAAATATCTTGCTCTGAACAAAAAGACGCAGGTTATCACCCCGACACAGCTTGGCGAAATGATCTACGACGTCGTACACCAGTCGATCCGCCCGCTTCTGAATCCGGAGCTGACGGCAAGCTGGGAAAAGGGACTTACCTATGTAGCGGAAGGCTCCATTACCTCCGAGGAATATATGGGAAAACTGGAAAACTTTGTGACACGCCACACGGTAAATGTGAAGCAGCTGCGGAATCAGTTCCAGCTAAAGAGCAGCTTTGATGCGTCCGCGCCGTATTACAGAAAAGCCTCTTCCACGCGCTCCCGTACCGGGAAACGTACCGCTGCAGAAGACTCCTCTGCAAAGTCCTATTCCACCGCCAGAAAAAAAGGCGCACAGAACTCCTGAAATGTGGTAAGATAAACAGGAACTAAAACAAGAAAGGATGAATCACGCATGAAAGATGCAACCATTTCTGAACTTTATGATTTAACCCAGACCATTGCCGCAAAAATCTTTGAAGGCAAAACGTATCCATGGGAAGTGCTTCCGCTCATTAAAGATTTTATTCTTGAACTCGGCGAAACACTCGATCCGGCAGAATACGAAAAACGCGGCGAAAATGTCTGGATCGCAAAAGATGCCGTGATCGCACCGACCGCTTCCATTAACGGCCCATGCATCATTGGAAAAGGCGCTGAGATCCGTCAGTGTGCCTTTATCCGCGGAAACGCCATCGTCGGCGAAGGCGCTGTCGTTGGAAACTCCACCGAACTGAAAAATGTCATTCTCTTTAATAAAGTACAGGTTCCGCATTACAACTATGTCGGCGACTCTGTTCTTGGATACAAAGCCCATATGGGTGCCGGTTCCATTACTTCCAATGTAAAATCCGATAAGAAGCTCGTTGTTGTCAAAGGCGCAGATGAACAGATCGAAACCGGACTGAAAAAATTCGGTGCGATGCTCGGCGATGAAGTTGAGGTCGGCTGTAACAGCGTATTGAACCCGGGAACGGTTGTCGGAAGAAATTCCAACATTTATCCACTCTCCTGTGTTCGCGGTGTGATCCCGTCAGGTCATATTTTTAAGAATGCGAAAGAAATTGTCAAAAAAATCTGATAATTAAAAAAATTCTCTTTTATCGAGAGAAAACCAAACCGATTGATTTAAAAGACCGCCGGAAATTTTATCGTTTTCCGGTGGTCTTTGCAATTTTTTATCAAAATATGCTGGACGAATGACCAATTTTGTGAGACAATAACCATAGGTCTGTGAACAGGCTGGAAACAGTCCGTTCGAAAGACAAAAGCTCAAATAAGTACATATTTGAAAGGAGTTTAACAATGACTTATTCACACGAAGTAGAAATGATGTGTCCGGTTGCCCAGGGCGTGCATCACGGTGCAGCTCCGATTCCGGAGGAAGCAAAATGGGTAAAAGCAAAAGAAATCAAAGACATTTCCGGATTCACTCACGGTATTGGCTGGTGCGCACCGCAGCAGGGTACCTGCAAACTGACTCTGAACGTAAAAGAGGGCGTTATCCAGGAAGCTCTCGTTGAGACCATCGGATGTTCAGGAATGACTCATTCTGCAGCTATGGCATCTGAGATTCTGCCAGGACTTACCATCCTTGAGGCACTGAATACTGACCTTGTGTGTGATGCTATCAATACTGCTATGAGAGAGCTCTTCCTGCAGATCGTTTACGGAAGAAGCCAGAGTGCATTCTCCGAGGACGGACTGGTTGTAGGCGCAGGCCTGGAAGACCTTGGTAAAGGACTTCGTTCCCAGGTTGGTACCATGTACGGAACTCTTGCAAAAGGACCTCGTTACCTGGAGATGACCGACGGTTATGTAACAGGTATCGCTCTGGATGCAGATGATGAGATTATCGGTTACAAATTCATCAACTTCGGAAAGATGATGGACTTCATCAAAGCCGGCGATGATGCAAACACAGCTTTCGAAAAAGCAAGCGGACAGTACGGACGTGTTGCTGATGCTGTTAAGATCGTTGACCCGAGAAAAGAGTAATCAGATAATTTAGGAGGATAGGAAAATGGCTTTATTTGAATCATATGAAAGAAGAGAGAAACAGATTCTGGCTAAGCTTGCTGAGTACGGAATCAACTCCATCGAAGAAGCTGCAGAAGTTACAAAAGCTGCTGGCCTTGATGTATACAAAATGATCGAAGGCATTCAGCCAATCTGCTTCGAGAATGCAAAATGGGCTTACACTGTAGGCGCAGCAATCGCAATCAAAAAAGGATGCCGCAAAGCTTCTGAAGCTGCTGCAGCAATCGGTGAGGGACTTCAGTCCTTCTGTATCCCGGGTTCTGTAGCAGATCAGCGTAAAGTTGGTCTTGGCCATGGTAACCTTGGTAAAATGCTTCTGGAAGAGGACACCGAGTGCTTCGCATTCCTGGCTGGACATGAGTCCTTCGCAGCTGCTGAGGGTGCTATCGGTATCGCTGAAAAAGCAAACAAAGTACGTCAGAAACCTCTGCGTGTTATCCTGAACGGTCTTGGAAAAGACGCTGCTCAGATCATCGCTCGTATCAACGGCTTTACTTATGTAGAGACTGAATATGACTACTACACCGGAGAACTGAAAGAAGTATTCAGAAAAGCATACTCCGATGGACCGCGTGCGAAAGTTAACTGCTACGGCGCTAACGACGTTCGCGAAGGCGTTGCTATCATGTGGAAAGAGAACGTTGACGTTTCCATCACCGGAAACTCCACCAACCCGACTCGTTTCCAGCATCCAGTTGCAGGTACCTACAAAAAAGAGCGTATCGAAGCTGGTAAAAAATACTTCTCCGTTGCTTCCGGCGGTGGTACAGGACGTACTCTTCACCCGGACAACATGGCAGCAGGTCCTGCTTCCTACGGTATGACCGATACTATGGGACGTATGCATTCTGACGCTCAGTTTGCAGGTTCTTCTTCTGTACCGGCTCACGTAGAAATGATGGGTCTCATCGGCGCAGGAAACAACCCAATGGTTGGTATGACTGTTGCTGTAGCTGTTGCTGTTGAAGAGGCAGCAAAAGCTGGCAAATTCTAAGATTAGCCAAACCTTGCGTAAATAGAATTATTTGAGCAGAAAAGAAGCGCCGCGGGATTTTCCGTATGGCGCTTCTTTTTTGCTGCTTTCGATATCCTGCAAACTATATTCTTTTGATCCATGCACAAAAAACGCCTCTGAACACAAAACGTTTCAGAGGCGTTTTTTATATCATTCTAAGCATTATTTTGCAGCGATAAACTTCTTTGCAACCAGTGTCTCTGCACAAAGTACTGCTCCGCCTGCTGCGCCGCGGACCGTGTTGTGGGACAGACCTACGAATTTCCAGTCGTAGATGGAATCCTCTCTTAAACGGCCTACGTTGATTCCCATGCCGTTCTCGTAGTTGACATCCAGGGTTACCTGCGGACGGTTATCCTCGGTCATGTAGCGGATGAACTGTTTCGGTGCGCTTGGGAGGTTCAGTTCCTGCGGAAGGCCTTTGAAGTTCTCCAGTTTCTCGATGAGCTGCTCTTTCGTTGGTTTCTTGCGGAACTTAACGAAAACAGCTGCGGTGTGTCCGTTTAATACCGGTACACGGATGCACTGGCAGGTGATCTTCGGCTCGGTTGCTTTTACGATCACGCCGTTCTCGATTTTACCCCAGATACGAAGCGGCTCCTGCTCGCTCTTCTCTTCCTCGCCGCCGATGAACGGGATGATGTTGCCTTCCATCTCCGGCCAGTCTTTGAAGGTTTTTCCTGCTCCGGAAATTGCCTGATATGTGGTTGCAACAACCTCATACGGCTCAAACTCTTTCCATGCAGTTAAAACCGGCGCATAACTCTGGATGGAGCAGTTCGGTTTTACCGCAATAAATCCTCTCTTGGTGCCCAGACGTTTTTTCTGGAACTCGATGACATCGAAATGTTCCGGGTTGATTTCCGGCACTACCATCGGCACATCCGGTGTCCAGCGGTGTGCGCTGTTGTTGGAAACAACCGGTGTCTCGGTCTTTGCATATGCTTCTTCAATCGCTTTGATCTCGTCTTTCGACATATCAACTGCGGAAAATACAAAATCTACGGTAGATGCCACATGCTCTACATCATTTACATTCATCACAACGAGCTTTTTCACTGCTTCCGGCATTGGAGTATCCATTTTCCAGCGTCCGCCGACTGCTTCCTCGTATGTTTTTCCGGCACTTCTCGGACTTGCTGCCAGGGTCACAACTTCAAACCACGGATGGTTCTCCAGCAGAGAAATAAATCTCTGACCTACCATACCGGTTGCTCCTAAAATTCCTACTCTCAATTTCTGCTCCATTGGTTTCATCTCCTTGTTCTTCTGTGGCGTACATTTGTGCGTCTCATGTCATACTATACCAATTTTTTCAAAATTGCAACTGTTTTTTCAATTTTCCTGTAAATATTTTTTATTCTGCTCGATGACAGCCAGCATCGCATCTGCTCCCGGCGCACCGATCGTGTTGCGTCGTTCTACGCAGTTCTTCATGCTGATGGCATCATAAATATCATCCTCGAAGACCGGGCTGATCGCTTTGTACTCTTCGAGTTTCATATCATCAAGGGAGATTCCTTTGTCAATGCAGTACAGAACGAGACGACCGACAATGCCATGTGCATCGCGGAACGGAACGCCTTTTCCAACAAGGTAATCAGCTGCGTCCGTTGCATTCGTGAAACCGTTCTTTGCACTGTTCTCCATGCGGTCTTTTTTGAAGTGCATGGTAGAAAGCATGCCATTGAACAGAGCCAGGCATCCTTTTACGGTGTCGATGGCATCGAAGGTCAACTCTTTATCCTCCTGCATATCTTTGTTGTACGCCAGCGGGATTCCCTTCATAGTGGTGAGCATTGACATCAGAGCTGCGTAAACGCGGCCTGTTTTTCCTCGAACAAGCTCTGCGATATCCGGATTCTTTTTCTGCGGCATGATACTGCTTCCGGTGCTGTATGCGTCGTCGATGTCCACAAACTGGTACTCATTGGTATTCCAGATGATGATCTCCTCGGAGAAGCGGGAAAGATGCATCATAATCGTAGAAAGAGCACTGAGGAGCTCAATGACATAGTCACGGTCGGATACGGAATCCATGCTGTTTAAGGTCGGGCCGTCAAAGCCGAGCAGCTCTGCGGTGTAAGCGCGGTCCAACGGATACGTCGTTCCAGCCAGCGCACCGGAACCGAGCGGACAGTAATTCATTCTCTTGTAGATGTCTGCAAGGCGGCCTCTGTCGCGGCGGAACATTTCAAAATATGCGCCCATGTGATGTGCCAGTGTGATCGGCTGTGCTTTCTGCAGATGGGTGAATCCCGGCATATAGGTGTGAATGTTCTCTTCCATGATTTTTTCGAGTGTTACCAGCACCTCTTTGACGAGTGCATCAATCTCGGTGATCTCATCGCGGACATAAAGTTTCATATCGAGGGCTACCTGGTCATTGCGGCTTCTTCCGGTGTGCAGCTTCTTTCCGGCGTCTCCGATGCGGTCGATCAGGTTTGCCTCCACGAAGCTGTGGATATCCTCATATTCGCTGGTGATTTCCAGTTTTCCGCTCTCTACATCGGCAAGAATCCCCTCCAGTCCTGCAAGAATCTGGTCTCTCTCCTCTTCTGTCAGGATGCCCTGTTTTGCCAGCATCTTTACATGTGCCATGCTGCCTTTGATGTCCTGTTTATAGAATTTCTGATCAAAGCTGATGGATGCATTAAAATTATACACTAACTTGTCGGTCTCTTTTGTGAACCGTCCGCCCCATAACTGTGCCATTTTCATTCCTCTTTTCCTGTAAGTTTTTTAAATTATCATGCATTATTATACAAGCATCCAACCTTCCTTTGCAAGTCAAATCACCTACTTTCCCGAATTTCGGCGTTTTGTGTAGTTTTTCTCCAGCCAGCCCAAGATGCCGTACAATCCTGCCGCAACGAGGCAGAGGATCAGGATGGACAGGATTACCCAGTCAAGTCTGAACAGATTTGCCCACCTTTTTGCGGCAGAGACGCTCGTCAGCCGCCCGATTTGCCTCTATCCAGAGCTCTTCAGAGACGATAGCAGGAATTTTCCCCGCATAGACGTACTGCCCGCCCGGCGGTGTAGGGAGCGTTTTTCCGGTGTTAAAATCGTAATGCTTCTTGTTCATGACTACGGTGCCTTTATTCATGGGATTCCGCACCATGCGGATAATGTCTGTTCCAGAGAATGGTTTTCCGGCGCGGCTGCGGACGCCCTCCGCTGCCAGAACCGCCGCAATTTTCCGTCCGCCGAGACCGTCTGCACAGAGTTCGTACATACGGCGCTTCACTGCGGCCTCCTCCGGGATAATCTCAATCGCTCCGTCTGCCGTCCGCCGGTAACCATAACTTTTTGAGGTCAGCACCGGCTTTCCATTATTCTGCTGCCGTTTCTGGTGCGCCAGATTCATCTTCTTGCTCAGCTCCCGGCTGTACTCCTCCGCCAGAATCGCCTTAATGCCGGTCAGAAGCGCGTCTTCCGGCGAATAGAATGTGTTCTCCAGATAAAAATACAGCCGCTTTCCGGCGCAGTTTAAGCGGTCTGCGAACAGATACCAGTCCCGCGTGTTCCGCATCAGGCGGTCCTGCGACTTGATTACGACGACATCAAACCGGTTCTGCTCGAGATCCTCGTACAGGCGGTTATATTCCCATCTGCCCTTCCGGCTCGTACCGGAGCGGCTCTCCACGTAGGCATCCACAAGCCTCCATCCTCTTGCCCGGATTGCCTCTTCCGCCTCCGCCGCCTGTCTTACCAGCGCATCCTTCTGATTTTCCTCCTCGGTGCTGCACCTTGCATAATAAACCGCACGCAGCTTCTCCTCTTCCATCTCCTGTCTCACTTTCCAGATGCTTCTCTTTACTATATAGAAAAAAGGACCGGAAAGTTCCGACCCTCTTTTTGTAATTTCTTTTACGGATTGCACCGTCCGCACGGCTCATAGCCTTCGGCGATCAGGTCCTCGCGCGGTCCCTGATATGTCGCCTTGTTTTCATCCTTAATCGAGCTGACGCTGGAGCATGACGGCAGGTGGAATTTCATGCTGGATGTGTTCATGACATATTCCTGCTGATCCGTCATCGTTCCGCTGCTTTCGCTTAACGTGCTGTCTCCCGTTGCATAATTAATCGAGATGCCCGGCTGATTGTTGTATGCGAAGATATGGAAGGAAATGCCCTCGCCGTCATCTTCCATGGAAAGTGCCTCCATCTCCACACCGTCCGCTACAAGGTTGTCCCCGGTAAAAATTGGTGTAACGCGGTACAGCACATGGTTTCCGGTCTCTTTGACGTAGTCGGCAACCATGTTTTCAAACGGCAGCATGCCCTCGACATTCAGATAACGTGTTCCAGTGATCAGATTCTTCTCGTTTGCATTCTCACCGGTCAGCTGGTATCCGATCAGATGGCAGCGGTTGTACAGATATTTACCTTCCACCTGATCGTATTTTACCGTATGCCAGCCCGTCGGCTTTACCTGGCCGATCGCGCCGCGCTTCTCCGTCGGCATCAGATCCTGGCCGATATTCGCCTCTGCCACGCCGCACCGTCCCAGGCTGTCCAGATCGCTGTAATGCTCGTACGACTCGGTCGTCTTTTCCTCATCGGTAAAATCCGGCTCATTTCCGTTTAAAACGACATACGGTTCACCGGAAAACTCCGGAACATCAAGAACTGAAACGGCCGTCGGTGCCTGATCGGTAATCTGGGATTCCGTCATCGTATAAGCGGCCGTAACCTCCGAACCGGAATCTGCTCTCTCCGTCGAGAGAAGATCCTGCGCCTCACAGCCGGTCAGTGTCAGAACAAGAAGCGCCGCCAGCAGCAGAAGCTGTTTTCTTAGTTTTTTCATTTCTCATATACCTCTTTCGTTATTTTCTCATGGGAATAGCCTGCAAACTCCTCCTCGGACACTTTATTCCATTTGGAAAGATCCAGGTCGAATTTCCGGTCAGACGGATAATGCCGGTTCCACCAGAAAACGATGATTTTCTCTATCTTCGCTTCCACAGCCTGCAGTCCCGTATTCTCCACAAAGCAGTATTCTCCTTCGCCTGCCTGCTCCAGAAAATCTGCCGCCGCCTGAAGTGTTACCTTCCCACTCTCCTTCTGCTCCGCGAACAGCTTTTCCGAAGCCGGATTCATCCAGAGCGTTTTCCCCTCACACAGTTCGCAGATTTTTTCCGTTACCACGCGGTCCCGCGAAACGCGTCGTCCGCCAAACTGCATTCCTCTTCGTTCTTCCAGACATACGATTCCAATCATCTGTCATCCTCCCTTCTCTTGCGTGTGCATATCTGAACACCTGACTGCCGTAGATAATCAGATAGCCAAGCCCCTCTCTTGCCCCGATAAACTCTCCGATTACAACACCGACGAGGCACAGGCCGATGTTGACCTTCCACACGGCGAGCAGCCCCGGAAACGACCACGGCAGCACAACGCGGAACAGCATATCCTTCTTCGTTCCGCCGAGTGTTGCAATCAGGCGGAGCATATCCGGCTCCACACTCTGAAAGCTGCTGTAAATGCTGATCACCGAGCCGAATATCGCAACGGAAATGCCGGCCGTGATGATCGTTTTCACGTTTGCCCCCATCCACACAATGAGAAGCGGGGCGAGCGCCGATTTCGGCAGGCTGTTCAGGACTACCAGGTACGGCTCCATCACCGCAGAAAAGCGCGGAAAGAGCCACAAAAGCACAGCGAACGCCATGCCAAGTGCCGAGACGAGCAGAAAGCTGATTCCCGTCTCATACACCGTGATCCCGATATGGCGCAGAAGGTTCTGCTCCGTCAGCAGGGTCACGAACGTTTTTCCCACCCGCACAGGGCTGGAAAAGATAAACGGATCGATCCATCTCAGATCCGCCGCCACCTCCCATAATACCAGAAAACTGACGAGAAGCAAAGCCCGAAACACCCGCACCTGCTCCCGTTCTCTTTTTTTCTGCCGGAGATACGCCCTCTGAAAGCTGCTCTCCGGCGTTTTTGCCTGCTCACGCATTTTCATTCAGCTCCTTCCAGATGGCATTGAAATACGTTTTAAATTCCGGCGCACTGCGCGCTTTCATCGGCGTGCGCTCCTCCATCGCAAACCGGATCGGAATCTTTTTTTTCACATATGCCGGCCGTGCCGCCAGAACAATCACACGGTCCGCCATGCTGATGGCCTCCGAAATATCGTGTGTCACGAGAATTGCTGTCTTTCCCTCTTTTTTGATGATCTTTCCGATATCATCACAGACGTTCAGCCTCGTCTGGTAGTCGAGAGCGGAGAACGGCTCGTCAAGCAGCAGAAGATCCGGCTCCATCGCCAGTGTACGGATCAGTGCCGCCCTCTGCCGCATACCGCCGGAAAGTTCGGACGGACGGGCATTGGAAAAGGATTTCAGGCCGTATGTCTCCATCATCTCCCCGACTTTTTCTTTCCGCTCGGGTGTCAGCGTGCGCGAAATCTCAAGGCCCAGCAGAACGTTGCTGTAGATGGTCCGCCATTCAAACAGGTGGTCTCTCTGCAGCATGTAGCCGATATGGAGATCCGCCTCCGTGATCGGCCGTCCGCGACTCAGCAGAGTTCCCGCCTCCGGCTTTAAAAGACCGGAAATCAAGTTCAGGATCGTGCTCTTTCCGCAGCCGCTCGGTCCGACAAGAGCAACAAATTCCCCCGGGGTTACCGAAAAAGTCAGATCGCACAGCGCCGGTGTTTCTCCTTTCATGGTGTGATAGGACAGTGATATATGCTCTAATGACAGGATTTGATCATCCATTTTTTTGCATCCTCCTCTATCTATAAGATATCATATGCAGCTTGCATCCCAGCCGCGCTGAGGCTATAATAGAAAGGATTGAAAGATACCAGGAGGTTTGAAGATACATTATGGCCAATAAAAGAAATTACCAGAAAGAGCTTGATGCGAAGATTGCAGGACTTCACGGTGAAGTTCCGACCTTGCTGCTGCACAGCTGCTGTGCGCCGTGCAGCAGTTACGTGCTGGAATATCTGTCGCAGTATTTTTCCATTACGCTCTTTTACTATAATCCCAACATCTATCCGCCGACGGAGTACGAGCACCGCGTGGAGGAACAGCAGCGTCTGATCCATTCTCTTCCCGCCGTGCATCCGATTTCCTTCTGCCCCGGCCCGTACGATTCTGACCGGTTCTATAAACTGACACGTGGGATGGAAAATGTGCCAGAGGGCGGCGAGCGCTGTTTTGTCTGCTATGAAATGCGGCTCCGCGAAGCGGCCGAAATGGCAAAGCAGCTCAAACTCGACTATTTTACAACAACCCTCTCCATCAGCCCGCTGAAAAACGCGGAAAAGCTGAATGAAATCGGAGAACGGCTTGCCGCCGAATACGGGATCCCATATCTCAATTCAGATTTCAAGAAACGGGGCGGCTACCAGCGTTCCATCGAACTTTCCCATGAATACGGCCTCTACCGCCAGGACTACTGCGGCTGCGTCTTTTCCCGCCGGGAACGCGACGCACGGGTGGCAGCACAGGAAAATGGCAACAGCTGATGTGCTCTTTGAAGTGCCTGGCCAAAAGCTCCGTCAGGATATGCTGTACGAACTGATTTTCCTGAAACTTGTAACAGCAAACGCCCTTTGCAGCAGATCTTTTTCCTGCAAAGGGCGTTCGTATTTCTGTCATATTTCTCATGATACCAGAAAACCCGCAGAACCTTACGTCCTGCGGGTTTCTAAAGAATAAGCCGAAAATCAGATTCGAACTGACGACCCCTTCATTACGAGTGAAGTGCTCTACCGGCTGAGCTATTTCGGCCTGTGAAATTCATTTCCTGAATGACACAATCATTATTATACCGTATTTTTTTGAAATTGCAAGCATTTTTTTGAAATTTATGAATCTTTTTCTAAAATTTGTTCCGCCCCACTGATTTCCCACCGTTTCCATCCCTGTTGTTTTCACCTCCCTGGCGCAAATTTTATGCATAAACTTTGCCCTTACTTTCAAAAATTAAGGAAAACCATCCCTTTTCCTTATAAAAATTAATGTATTTTGAAAGAAAAGCATTGACAACCGCCAAAAAAGTAAGTATAGTTTTTAACTAAAGGAAGAAAGGGGCTGTTGTCATGACCATGCAATACGATAATCTGGAAGACAAGCTCAGTCAGCTTGTAGAGTATACGAAAGATTCCGGAAAGATTGATTTATCTTTATACACTGAGTACGATGTAAAACGGGGACTGCGTGATTCCACTGGTAAAGGTGTTCTCACCGGCCTGACCGAAATTTCCGATGTTATCGGCTTCGATATTGATGAGCGCACCGGCGAAAAAGTTCCGACCGATGGCCGTCTCTATTTTCAGGGCTATAACGTCGCTGATCTGATCAAAGGTATGGAAGGACGACGCTTCGGTTTTGAAGAGATTACCTATCTTCTTCTGTTCGGTTCTCTTCCGACAGAACCGCAGTTAAATGATTTCAACGAAATTTTAAGTATCTACCGCGAGCTGCCGGACACTTTTGTCCGCGACGTTGTCATGAAGGCAACCAGCAAAAACATGATGAATACTCTGCAGCGCTGTGTGCTGACCCTGTATTCCTACGACGAAAAGCCGGATGACATTTCCATTCCGAACGTCCTCCGCCAGGCTTTGAGTCTGATCGCCAAAATGCCGCTGATCGCCGTTTACGGCTACCATGCATACCGCCACTACCACGAAAACCAGAACCTGATCATCCGAAATCCGAAACCGGAGCTGTCGATGGCTGAAAACATTCTGCAGATGCTTCACCCGGATGGAGAATACACTGCTCTGGAGGCAAAGGTTCTCGATGTTGCGTTAATTCTTCACGCAGACCACGGCGGCGGAAATAACTCAACATTTACGACACACGTTGTCTCCTCCTCCGGAACCGATACCTACTCTGCTGTTGCGGCTTCTTTAAGTTCCTTAAAAGGACCGCGCCACGGCGGTGCCAACTTGAAGGTTATGGAAATGTTTGAAAATATTGAAGAGAATGTTACAAACTGGGAAGACGAAAACGAACTGCGCACCTACCTGACCAAAATGCTTGATCGTGAAGCATTCGATGGAACTGGTCTTGTCTATGGTATGGGCCATGCTGTTTATACCCTGTCCGATCCACGTTGTGTGATTCTGAAAGAATATGCAAAAAAGCTTTCCGCTGAGAAGCACCGCGAGAAAGAATTTGCTCTCTATGAGTCTGTAGAACGCATTGCCGGCGAGTGTATCGCCAAAAAGCGCCGTCTGCTCAAACCAGTCTGTGCAAATGTTGATTTTTACAGCGGTTTCGTCTACGCAATGCTTGGCCTTCCAAAAGAGCTCTACACCCCGATCTTTGCTATCTCCCGTATCTCCGGCTGGTCCGCACACCGGATCGAAGAGCTTGTCAACGAAGGAAAGATCATCCGTCCGGCTTATAAATATGTCGGTCATCATCGTCCGTACGTTGCCATTGAAAGAAGAACCCCAAGAAAGACTTCCCACAGTTTTTCAAATAACTAAAAAATTATGCAAAAAGGACATCTGCCCGTACCGTTCTGGTATCGGGCAGGTGTCCTTTTATTGCCAAGTGATCTCTCGAAAAACCCGCGGAGCGTGCTTCTCATGGTTATAAACAAAACTCTGCGTTATACCCGGATCTTTGTTCCCTTGGTATCTCGTTTTGCCAGCTTAATCTTCGCTGTCAGAGAAATCTCTTTGTCGTGATACGTGATCGTGTAATCCATCCGGCTTGCCAGCAGATACGCATGCTCTACCGCGTCGTCCTCTGCCATACGGATACCACGCACACCAACGGCTGCTTTTTTCTTCTCCGGCACTTCACTCGTAAGGAAGCGCAGGAAGACACCGTTTTTCGTCTGCAGAACCACATACTCCTGCTCCTGGCAGACCTCGGCAAGAATCAGACGGTCCTCCTCGGATGAAAGCTTCGTCGCCGCGATCGTTCGTTTTACGACATCAAACTCGGATCCATCGACAAGCTTTACCATACCGGCCGCGCTGACGAACAGCAGCTTATTGTTCTTGATATTTTCCAGTGCATCGACGTAAATCATCTGCTCCTTCTGGCTGCTGTAATTTCCAAGGTTGTCGATCGGCGTTCCCTTGTCACGGAATCTTCCATACGGGATGTCCATTACTTTGATGCTGTGCATCATTCCAAGATCCGTAAAGACGCAGATCTTATCGGTGTTTTTGCACTGGAACACATATTTGTTCTCGTTGTGCACAGCCTCTTTGTTCCGCTCGTAAGCAGACGTATCGATCGTCTTCGCATAACCGAAGCGGTCCATCAGGAAGACAACATCCATCTCCTCGACCTTCGGCTCCTCAAGAACAATCGCCTCAGCATTCTCAATCGCCGTTTTCCGCTTGTGGCCGTACTCTTTTTTAATCTGCGTCAGATCTTCCATAATAACTTCCGACATCGAGTCGTAATGATTTAAGATATCCTCATACTTCGTAATCTTCGCCACAGTCGCCTCATGATCTTTTAAGAGTGCTTCCACTTCCAGTCCGATCAGTTTCTGCAGACGCATCTCCAGAATCGCCGTTGCCTGGCGTTCCGTAAAGCAGAGCTGTGCTGCCATACGCTCACTTGACTTTGATTTGAAGCGGATACCATCGGTCACACCCATAATCAGACACTCTTTGACCTGCTTCTGTGTCTTGCTTCCGCGCAGGATCTCAATGATCAGATCGATCACATCGCATGCCTTGATCAGACCTTCCTGCACCTCGCGGCGCTCCATCTCTTTGCGGAGAAGGTTCTGGTATTTGCGGGTTGCCACTTCAAACTGGAAATCAACGTGATGCTCGATCACCTGTTTAAGGCTTAACGTCTCCGGTCTTCCATCTGCCACGGCGAGCATGTTGACACCGAACGTATCTTCCAGACGTGTTTTCTTGTACAGCAGATTCGTGATCCGCTCCACATCCGCGCCTTTTTTCAATTCGAGCACGATGCGTGTTCCTTCTTTCGAGGACTGGTTGGAAATGTCGACAATTTCCGGCGCTTTCTTGCTCTCCACAAGCCCCGCCACATCGTTCAGGAACTTTCCGATGTTCGCACCGATCATCGGGTACGGAATTTCGGTGATCACAAGATACTGCTTTCCGTTTCTGCCTTTCTCCACTTCCACTTTTCCGCGGATTTTAATCTTTCCGACACCTTTTTCGTAGATCGACAGCAGGTCATCCTGATTGACGACAATACCGCCGGTCGGGAAATCCGGTCCTTTGATGTATTTCATCAGACCTTTGACGGTGATGTCGTTGTTTTTCATGTAGGCCTTGACCGCATCCACAATCTCACACAGGTTGTGCGGCGGAATGCTTGTTGCCATACCGACAGCGATACCGTCTGCGCCATTCAACAGAAGGTTCGGCACGCGCACCGGCAAAACAGACGGCTCTTTTTCCGTCTCGTCGAAGTTCGGTACGAAATCGACAACGTCTTTGTCGAGATCCTTTAAATAGACCTCCTGTGTAATTTTCTGCAGTCTCGCCTCGGTGTATCGCATTGCAGCGGCACCGTCACCCTCAATCGACCCGAAGTTTCCGTGACCGTCCACAAGCGGCTGCCCTTTTTTGAAATCCTGTGCCATTACGACAAGAGCATCGTAAATGGAACTGTCGCCGTGCGGATGGTATTTACCCATCGTATCGCCGACGATACGCGCGCACTTTCGGAACGGCTTGTCGTACTGGATGCCGAGCTCATACATGTCATACAGAGTACGGCGCTGTACCGGCTTTAAACCGTCCCGCACGTCCGGAAGCGCTCGGGAAATGATGACGCTCATCGCATAATCAATATAAGATTTCTGCATGACCTCAGAATATTCGGTCCGTATAATCTGATCTTCTGATTTTTCTTTCATCTTCCTTTGTCCTTCCTGTTAAATATCCAGCTCTGCATCGGTTGCATGCTCATAAATAAATGCTTTCCGCGGCGGAACCTCGGTTCCCATCAGTACTTCCGTCACATCGGAGGCCATACGGGCATCCTCGATCTCCACACGCTTCAAAAGTCTCGTCTCCGGATTCAGTGTCGTCTCCCAGAGCTGCTCCGGGTCCATCTCGCCAAGACCTTTGTAGCGCTGCAGCGTAAATTTTTCTTTGTGTGTCTTTCTGTATTTTTCCAGTGCTTTGTCGTCGTACAGATACTCTTCTTTTCCGCGGGACGGCATTGCCTTGTAAAGAGGCGGCATCGCGATATAGACATGTCCCTCGTAGATCAGCTCCGGCATGAAACGGTAGAACAGTGTCAGCAGCAGCGTTGAAATATGCGCACCGTCGACATCGGCATCTGCCATGATGATAATTTTATCGTAACGGAGCTTTGTGATATCGAAGTCGTTGCCGTAACCCTCGGAAAAGCCGCAGCCGAATGCATTGATCATGGATTTGATCTCTGCATTTGCCAGAACTTTATCAATAGAAGCCTTCTCTACGTTCAGAATCTTACCGCGGATCGGCAGAATCGCCTGGAAATTACGGTCACGCGCCGTCTTTGCGGAACCGCCCGCAGAATCTCCCTCGACGATAAAGATCTCGCACAGCGACGGATCCTTTTTCTCGCAGTTTGCCAGTTTGCCGTTCGTATCAAACGAATATTTCTGCTTGGTCAGCATATTTGTCTTGGCTTTTTCTTCGCTTCTACGGATTTTGGCAGATCGCTCAGCGCAGGCAAGAACATTTTTCAGCACTTCGAGATTGCGGTCGAAATACAGCGGAATCTCCTCGCCTGTTACTTTTCCGGCGGCCTTTGCCGCATCCGGGTTGTCCAGCTTCGTTTTTGTCTGGCCCTCGAACCGCGGATCCGGGTGCTTGATCGAAATAACAGCGGTCATACCGTTTCGGATATCCGATCCCGTAAAGTTATTGTCTTTTTCTTTTAAGACACCGATCTCTCTGGCATAGCTGTTCATAATCGTCGTAAAGGTCGATTTGAAACCGGAAATATGGGTACCGCCCTCAGCGTTGTAGATATTATTACAGAAGCCGAGCACGTTTTCCTGGAATTCGTTGATATACTGGAACGCACATTCTACGGTAATGCCCTCAGATTCCCCTTTGAAATAAATCGGATCGTGGATTGCCTCTTTGTTCTTATTCAGATCGCGCACAAAACCAACAATGCCGTCCGGCTCGTGATACGTCAGGTGCTCCTCTTTTCCATCGCGCAGATCGGAAAAATAAATGGTAAGCGCCGGGTTCAGATATGCAGTCTCATGGAGACGGCTTTTGACCTCTGTTACGGAAAAACGTGTTTTCTCAAAGATTTCCGGATCCGGCAGGAAGTTGATGCGGGTTCCGCTGTTCTTCGTTTTTCCGATCTTCGGCAGCAGCCCATCCTCATCGAGTTCCTGTACGGCAACACCTCGTTCGTAGCGGTCGTGGTAAACCCAGCCGCCGAGGCTGACCTGTACGTCAAGATAGGTGGAAAGCGCATTGACAACCGAAGAACCGACACCGTGCAGACCGCCGCTTGTCTTGTACGCATTGTTGTCGAATTTACCGCCGGCGTGCAGGGTTGTAAAAACGAGACGCTCCGCCGGAACGCCTTTTTCATGCATGCCGACCGGGATTCCGCGGCCGTTGTCGGTCACGGTCGCCGAGCCGTCTGCTTCAAGTGTTACGTGAATGGTGTCGCAGTAGCCCGCAAGATGCTCGTCCACCGCATTGTCTACAATTTCATAAATCAGATGATTCAGGCCTTTCCGCGAGGTACTTCCGATATACATACCAGGGCGCTTACGCACTGCTTCGAGACCTTCCAGCACGGAAATACTGCTGGCATCATACGTTTCTTTTTTTGGCATAACTGTTCTATCCTCACTTATGTGTTACTGTCTTTTTCTCTTAAAAATACTTCTGTCTGTCCCATTTTGGGGCACAGTATTTTATTATATCATTTTTCTTCCCGGAATAGCAAGATTTTCTTTAGAAGAAAGAATCTCCTCCGTTCATCAGCTCCTTAAAAGAAGTCACGTAGCGGTCTGCTTCCTGCTCCATCTTTGCGCGGTTTCCTTCCCCGCTTCTGTCATACACGCCCACAGCCGCAAATCCGCCCATTTTGGCGCCGCGGATTCCCGCTAGGATATCTTCATATACCACACACGTTTCCGGCGGAAGAGACAGCTTTTCAGCCGCTTTCTCGTAGATATCCGGAAAGCCCTTGCCGCGCTTTACTTCCGAGACGGTGACAAATGCTTTAAAATACTCATAAATCCCATTTCTCTTTAAGGCCGGCTCATACAGCTCCGGGCTCGATGAGGTAGCAACCGCCATGCGGATTCCTTTTTCTTTTAAATAGCGGAGATATTCTGCTGCCCCGTCTTTTAACTCCACTTCATACGTATAGGCGTCGACCGCCATCTGATGCCACTCCTGAATCAGCTCTTCCGGCGTTTCCGGAAAGCCGAACCGTCTGATCGTGTAGCGGGCAGCCTCCAGAAAGCCGAGCGGTGTAATCGCCTCCTGATAATCCGGCGGAACCTCAAGTCCTCTCTTCTTTAAAAATGCAACATCGATGTCATCCCAGACCCGCATCGAGTCGAGCAGTGTTCCGTCCAGATCAAAAATGGCTCCTTTGTACTGTTTCATTTGTCTTCTCCTTCTCTATTCTAATCTTTTTTCTTTCTTTTTAGAACGTATTTCTGTTTTTTAGAACATTTGTTTGTTTCATCATACCATAACTGGCAAAAAATGCAAGTAAAATGCGAATTTCGCTACTTTTTGAAATTTTTTAAATTTTTTTCAAAAAAACACTTGCATTTTCTCCAGACATCGTGTATTATAAGCGAGTACGGTTCGTTGGTCAAGAGGCTAAGACGTCGCCCTCTCACGGCGAAAACAGGGGTTCGATTCCCCTACGAACTGCTGAAGGTTCGCAGGATGCCTTCTCTCTTAAAAATCCTGTTTTAAGCGACATGGTTCGTTGGTCAAGAGGCTAAGACGTCGCCCTCTCACGGCGAAAACAGGGGTTCGATTCCCCTACGAACTGCTGAAGGTTTTGCAGAATCCCTTCTCTTTAAAAATTCTGTTCTATATCATACGGTTCGTTGGTCAAGAGGCTAAGACGTCGCCCTCTCACGGCGAAAACAGGGGTTCGATTCCCCTACGAACTGTTGAAGGTTTCACAGACTTCCTTCTCTTTTAAAAATTCTGTTCTATATCATATGGTTCGTTGGTCAAGAGGCTAAGACGTCGCCCTCTCACGGCGAAAACAGGGGTTCGATTCCCCTACGAACTGCTTTTAATCGGAGCCTGCATGGCTCCGTTTTTTGCTGTGCTGATTTTTTTCTTCCTATCATAAACGCCAGCAAAAAAGCCCGGCAGTTTTCTGCCGGACTTTTCCTTTTTTCTGACAACTCTTTTATTCTGCGTAGATCTTAACCAGTTCTTTCAGCATTGCCATCGTCTTTTCCATCCCCTCAACGGTAATGTGCTCATACGGTCCATGGCATGCATATCCGCCGGTTCCGATGTTCGGGCACGGCAGCCCCATGAAGCTTAAGCGTGCGCCGTCTGTGCCGCCGCGGATCGGAAGAACGATCGGCTCCATGCCGGCTCTTCTGGCTGCCTCTTCGGCATTCTCAATCAGATGGTAGCAAGGACGGATCTTCTCAGCCATGTTGCGGTACTGCTCTTTGATCTCCAGTTTTACCGTTCCCTCGCCGTATTTTTCATTCATTGCTTTTTCAATCCGGCGCAGATTCTCTTCTTTTGCTGCAAATTTCTCTGCATCGTGATCACGGATGATGTACTCGGACTCGGCATGTGCCACATCGCCGGACATACTGGTCAGATGATAGAAGCCTTCATATCCTTCGGTATTTCTCGGGGACTCTGCTTCCGGCAGAAGAGACTGGATCTCGCTTGCAACAGCGATTGCATTGATCATCGTGTCTTTTGCTCCGCCTGGGTGGATGTTAAATCCGGTCACCGTGAATTTCGCTCCGGCTGCATTGAAGTTTTCGAATTCGATTTCTCCCTCTGTGCCGCCGTCCACGGTATAGGCAAACTCTGCGTCAAAGCCTGGAACATCAAAAAAGTCAGGGCCTTCACCGATCTCCTCATCCGGTGTAAATCCGATGGAAATCGGACCGTGCGGGATTTCTCCGGCAAGAAGGGCTTCTGCCAGTGTCATAATCTCTGCCACGCCCGCCTTGTCGTCTGCACCGAGCACCGTTGTTCCATCGCTTGTGATCAACGTTCTGCCGGCCAGGGATGGAAGATGCGGGAATACCGAAACCTCCAGTGTTCTTCCGCTGTCAGCCAGCTTCAGATCCTTTCCGTCATAATTTTCATGTACGATCGGATTTACCGCATGATCTGCAAAATCAGATACCGTATCCATGTGTGCGATAAATCCCAGTTTTGTCTTTCCTTCGTATCCTTTTGTTGCCGGAATTTTTCCATAGACGTAGCATTTATCCTCTACACGGACATCCGATACGCCGAGCGCTTTCATTTCTTCTGCAAGCTGGTCTGCCAGGACTCTCTGACACTCGGAAGACGGATGGGTTCCGCTCTTCTCATTGCTCGGTGTCGGCACTTTAACATAATTCAGTAATCTTTCATATGCTTTCATTTTCTTCTTCTCCTTCTTATTTCATCAGCTTCTGGATGGTTTTGCAGAGCTCATCCACGGCGCCTTCTTTTCCCTGCCGGATATCCTCCACAACGCAGGATTTGATGTGGCTGGAAAGCAGTACCTTGTTGAAACTGTTTAATGCAGACTGGATCGCGGATACCTGGGTCAGGATATCGACGCAGTAGCGGTCGCTCTCCACCATTTCCCGTATTCCGCGCACCTGGCCTTCAATTCTCGAAAGACGGTGGATCAGATCTTTGTATTCTTTTTCGTCCCGCACTTTTTTCCGGTCGCATTCACTGCAGTGTGTACAACATTCACCCATGAGGTTTCCTCCTTGTGTTCCGTCACTCTATATACCCCGTCTGGGTATGAATTTATGATACTCTTTTGCCCCGGCTTTGTCAATCTTCGATTTTTGCCGCAAGCGCGCCGTACAGCTTCTGGTTTACCAGACTTGCCGCGCTGCACTCCGCCTCCGGCGCGTTCGCCGACGGCTCTCCGCAGAGATCGACCGCGAGCACCTTTCTCCCCGCAAGACAGTCCTTTGCAAGGGACAGCAGTTCATCCACACGCACATTTCCCTGATCCCAGTTCGTATCAAGCTCCTCCTTTGACAGAATGTCCTTATCGACCGACAGATATACCGGAAATGTTCCCGCATGGGATGCAAAAATCTCTTTGATCTTCGCCGCTCCGCTTCCGTCGTCGAGCTCTTCCTGTGTCACAAACCAGACATGCTCCATCGCTTCTGTTTCCCGCACCGACGCCTCCGGCGGGCCGATCACACAGATTCCTTTGATGTTTTGATACGCCCCGGCAGCATCCCGGATCCAGGAACCGCAGGAGAGCACCGGAAGAAGCGCCGGCGGCTGCATATCGGTATGGTGGTCGAATACGGCTAAAAACAAATCTTCTTTTTCCAGTCCCAGCAGCAATTTGCTCATATAGTGATAATTGCCGGAATCCAGAAGGCGGATCCGCGGCAGCTCTTTCGTTTCTTTTTTTCGGCCAAGTTCCGCTTCCAGAAACTGCTCCGTCTCCGGATCGAGATAACCGTCAGTTCCCCGGAGCTCTCTTAGATCCCAGATCTTTCCCGCCTGCTCCCAGGCATATCCTTCGGACTCATAAATTCCGGAAAGGCTAAAACAAAATGGTTTCATCTTCTCTTTTACTCCTGTTATTTATTTAATGGATTCAGCTTTCTTCCCGCCGTTACAAGAAGAACGGCTGATATCAGAAGCTGCAGAACGGCACTCGCCTCCGGCAGATAATGGATCAGCGGATTCTGTCCGTAATTTCCAAGCAGATAGCAGAGCTGTTCCATCTCTCTTCCATTCCCAAGCTGGCGGCTGATGATCCCCGCAAACGAGGTAAACGGATTGAAAAGAAGAAGGTAAATTACACCTCCTACATCGATCTGCTGATAAGCTGCCGTCATCTCCTGCTGCAGCAGTCCTGCGTAGTAGGCAAGCCCCGTGCAGGCGCATATTCCTACGACCAGAAAAACGACAATGACATAGGAAAGAACGGTCGCCAGTGTGGTCCGCTTAAAAACAACCGAACAGAAAATGCCGATACTGCCGACAAAAATTCCGGTCAGAAGAAGGCCTCCCGCCATCAGAAGCAGTCCGCCAAGGCCGATACCGCCGAACACCACAACAAGGGACAGCACCGGCAGTGCCGAAACCGTCAGTATCAGAACAACGCCAAGCGATGCCTCCAGCTTTCCCGTAATGATTCTCCACGGGTTCAGGTTCGTCGTCAGCAGCACATCCAGCGTTTTTTTCTCACGCTCCAGCGAAATGCTTCCTCCCGCAACCGCCGGAACTGAAAGGACGACGAGAATAAACAGAAGATACGTCATCAGAATATAGCAGTTCATCGGAACGCTGTAACTGACCGGTGCCAGATAGCCAAGCTGGCTGCTCTCCCCGAAATAGCAGACAAACGCAACCACGGCAAGCAGCAGATTGCAGACAAAAATAATCCAGGAAATCCGCGATGACCGCGAGTTCCGCTTCATTTCTTTTTCAAATACAGGATTTAACCGCACGTTTCGTTCCCTCCTTATCCGATCGTGTTTCCGAACGTTTCTGTGTTTCGGCTCTTCTGTTCCGTTTCCCCGGTCAGATGGAAGAACAGGGACTCCAGGCTGTTGTGTTCCCGTGCAAACGAAACCACAAGGATTCCGGCATCCACCAGTTTCTGCAGCAGATACGCCTCCTCCTCCCGGCTTCCCGAAAACCAGGCCGCAATCTTGTTTTCATCCACAGAAAGGCGGCTGACCTGCGGATCCTGCCGCAATAGTTCCAGCGCCTTTGGCACCTGGTTCAGCACAGTGATGCGCAGCGGATTGGAGCTGTCGATCGCAAGCATAATGTTTTCCAGCTTTCCCTGCTGTACCATGACACCTCCGTTGATGACACCGATGCTGGTGCACAGATCTGCTAATTCCGAAAGAATATGGGAGCTGATCAGAATCGTATAATCCTCCCGCGCCAATCGCTGCAGGAGAAGCTGAAAATCCTTTCTCGAACGCGGATCCAGACCGGAATTCGGTTCGTCCAGCACCAGAAGCTTCGGTTTATGGATCATCGCGCGCGCCAGACAGAGCCGCTGCTGTATGCCCCTTGAGAGCGAATCCACCATCTGCTCCTCTTTTCCCGATAGTTCGACCATCTCCAGCACTTCCCGCGCACGGACAGTTCCTGCCCGCCCGTAAATTCCATACGATGCGGCAAAAAATTCCAGATACTCTATCACGCTTAAGTTTTCATAGACGCCAAAGAAATCAGGCACAAAGCCGATCAGGCTTTTCTGCTTCAGAATATTTTTTGTCGTCCGCACGCCGTCCAGCCACAGATCGCCGCCGTCGCTCTTTAAAAGCCCTGAAATAATGCGCAGCGTCGTTGTTTTTCCCGCACCATTCGGTCCGACAAAGCCGTAAATATCGCCTTTTTTTACTTCCATATCAAGACCGTTCAGGGCATATGTTTTTCCGTATTTTTTGGTCAGTTTCTCAATTTTCAGTATCGGCATTTGGCTCCTCCGTTAACAGGTTCTCCAGATATTGCTCCGGTGGGATCTCTTTCGCCTTTACGATCAGATTCGGTGCCTCATAGTATCCATAATTTTCATGATACTCTTCTCCCTTTTCTTCTTCGGAAAGACGGTACCGCACACGGATCTGGTTGTCCGCATTCACATACTGCGCCTCCAGCGCCGGATCACTCGCAAAATCGATCTCCCAGTCGGAAATTTCATCATACGTTCCCGTCTGAAAATTGTACAGCTCAATGATTCCATTGAAATTCCGGATCTTGGTCCCATCCTCTGTGCGGGCTTTCTCGAAAGCAAGCGAAAGAATGGTTCCCCGTTTTCCTCCCCCGCCGGTTTCTGCCGCCTGGATCTTATCTTCTAACGCCGTCATCGCATACGGCCAGAATGCAGGATCATAGATTCCCTCAGAATCCGGCTGCATCACGCCTTTAGCATACATTCCATACAGACACCAGATGTTGTTGTTTTCAAAGACACCGTTCAGATAATACGTTACTTCTGTTTCCTCTTCCGAGATTCCGCCGGAATTCGGTCCCATTTCAAAGCTTACCGTGTTTCCGCCGTCCCATCCGCTGTACTCCTGCGCATACGGACAGTACACAACGCCGGCCTCTTTCATGTCCACAGACACTTCCTGATAGTAATACGAGATTCCATACGCTTCGTATCCGCTGTCAAGCTGGAACGTATCGTCATTGCCTGCCAGCTTTCCAAAGAAAAGGCAGTTGTCACTCCGGTTCGGCATGTGATTATAGATGACACCGTCCAGATAATTTTTCTCTATCTCCGGCAGATCTTCTGCCGCACTCCAATTTCCGAACTCCCGCACGCTGTCCGCTTCTATTCCATCCAGCGTGATCGTCTCCCCGTTTTTGATGTCTCCAATGAGGGCACAGTAACCTGGAACGGCGATCACACAGCTCTCCAGATCATAGCCTGTCTTATTTTCCACGGTTCCGCTGATCTTCTGATCCCAGAAATGAAACGTGCCTTTCAGTCCTTTGCCTTCATCCAGCGTTTCCATCCGCTGCATGCCGAACTCATTCAGGGCAAATGCAGCCTGATTGGAAATTTCTGCCCTGTTTTTCTGTTCTCCGAAACTGATCTCCGTCTTTTCATATTCCGCATCCTCCGTTTCCGGCTGTGCCGTGCTGTTGGACATATAGTCCATACGGTTGTACATCACCAGATCGTAGGACGGATCCAGATACAGCTCATAGGAAGCATTGTACGGCGCCTGTGCACAGAAATTAATGTAATCTTTCTGGTATGTATCGTACTGCCAGATTTCTCTTACATACGTCAGCACCGGGGCCTTGAGCCTCGTGCTCTGGCCAAACAGACTGATCAGCATAACAAAGACGGCCGAGCAGGCACAGATCGCCCCCCAGAGATACTGACGTTTTCCTGTTTTTTTCAAAAAGAAATACAATCCCGGCCCTGCCAGAACCAGATAGACCAGAATCAGGCCGCCGTACAGCACCGTATTCGGACGGTTCCGGATCTTAGTGTTTTCCAGAAGATCGGAAATCGTATAGTATTTCTGATAATTCATATTTCGTTTTGCCAGAAGGCGGCTGGTGGTCTCTTCGTCCAGAATATTTTTCAGAAAATCTACCGGCGCTTCTTTAAACGCACTGCGCTGGCTTTCCGCAAATGTCTCGTTTCCCGAAAAGGTAATCAGAAGACCTCCCTCTGCCTGCCAGAGATCAATTTCTTTCTGGATTGTCTCATCCAGTTCTTCTTTGGACTGCTCCAGAAGGATCAGCACATCCGGCGAATACGACTCCGCAAGCCCGACAAGCTCCTCTGCCCGGACAGATGCAGCTTCCACCTCATAAATCCCGTCGTTCAGCGTAACTCCATTCAGCTGCTGCCCGTAATTAGTTTCTTCTTCCACAACGCAGACTTCCACCTTGGACTGGAAGAAGCCTTCACTCGAAATCGTTTCTTCCCGACTGTACACCGTGTCCCTCTGGCTGTTCTCCAGGCGCAGGACACAAAAAGACGTATTTTCCACCAGAAGCCCTGCAGAAAAAGTCTTTGTAACGGTTCCGTTCGCCGGAATATAGATTGGAAAACGGTACGTAAAAAGGCTGTTTCTTCCATCGCCCGACCGCTTGACCCCCGGAAACAGTTTTGAGAGAATGCCTTCTCCACTGTTTCCGCGGTAAATCGATTCCGCGGCGTTTTTTATCTGAAAAACAAAGTATCCTTCAAATTCAACAGCGCTCTCATTTGTGATTGTCACACGAATCGGTACGTGATTCCCATCCTGATAGTTTCCTTCGAATCCATAAGAAAAATCAATCTGGTATTCCCCTGCGTAGCTGTTGGCAAGAAGCTGCTTTTCTTTCCCGCCGCTTCTTCCGCCATCCGACGGCGTGTTCTGATAAAGTTCTGTCCGCGTTGTCATCGCAGACACCCTCTGAACTCCCGCCAGAAGCAGAATCAGCAGCAAAATACCGGACAGACAGCAGATTTTGCTTCTTCTTTTCCTGTTCATCGCTTTTCGTCCTCTTTCTTCCCCTTTGGCATTCCGACCGGCAGTTCCACCTCAAAGACGGTTCCCTGCAGATCACTTTTTACCCGCACCTGTCCGTGATGCAGTTCCGCAATCTGCTGTACAATCGCAAGTCCAAGTCCCGTCCCGCCGGTATCGCGGCTCCTCGACTGCTCTGTCCGGTAAAATTTCTGGAAAATATGATCCAGTTCCTGTTTTGGAATGATCCGTCCGTAGTTAATGACACGCGTGACCACATATTCGCCCTCTTTTTCCATTGAGACGCGGACCTGTTTTCCCTCTTTTCCGTATTTGACAGCATTGTTCAGCAGATTTCCAAAGAGCCGTGCCAGCAGCTCACCGTCCGCCTCGAGAAAAATCGCATGTTCCGCATGCAGAAATTCCACCTGAAGCTCATTTTTCACAAAAGACGGCGTCATCTCGTCGAGCATCTGCTCCATCAGCTGCACCAGATCAAGTTTTCCGAGATGCAGCTGCATCTCTTTGTGCTCCAGCTTGACGAATCCAAACAGCTCGTTCGTGAGCTGCTCCAGACGGAGTGCTTTCTGATAGGCAATATCGATATAATGATTTCTCATCTCCTCATCCAGATCCGTCCGCGTGCGCACCCAGCCGAGATAGCCGATAATCGAAGTCAGCGGCGTACGGAGGTCATGTGCCACGGATGAGACGAGATCGTTTTTCGTATGCTCCGCGATCCGTTCCCGTTCCATAATTTCCTTGATATTCTGCTGCATCGTATTTAAGTTCTCCGCCATCACAGAAAACTCGTCATTTCCCTTTACCTCGATCGGATGATCAAAATCCCCTGCTGATATCTCCTTTACCTTTTCCAGAATCTTCCCAATGTATCGGATGGTTTCGCGCATCAGGAAATAAAAGGTCAGGCAGAACGAAAGCAGCGCAGCCGCCGTCAGAATCATCGTCCGCACCGATGGGCGGAGGCCTCCCGGTCCGATCCAGGCGCTCCGGTAACCGATGTTCATCAGTCCATTGCCGAAAAAGGTCAGAATCCCGTCGGTAAGCATCACTACAAGTACCGTGACAAGTGCACTTACAATCAGATCAAAGACCATCCTCTGGCTGAAGTTTTTTATAAAATCAGGCTTCAATTTTGTATCCCACTCCCCAGACTGTTGTAATAATCTTATCTTCTCTTGTGTCGTCTTTCATTTTTCCGCGCAGACGGCGGATATGTACCATAACCGTGTTGTTCGCCTCATAGAATTTTTCATGCCAGACGCGCTCGAAAATTTCGTCTGTACCGAACACGCGGCCCGGGTTGGAGGCCAGCAGATACAGAATATCAAATTCGATCGGTGTCAGCTTGATGCTTTCTCCGTAGCAGACAACCTGATGGGTTACCTTGTTGATTTCCAGATGCTTTAAGGAAATCACTTCCTGGCGCTCGTGCGGCTTCGACGGATTCAGTTCGCGGTAGCGGCGGAGCTGGGATTTTACACGCGCCATCAGCTCCAGCGGATTGAACGGTTTTGCCACGTAATCGTCTGCTCCCGTTGACAGACCGACGATCTTGTCGATATCCTGCGTTTTGGCACTTACCATGATGATCGGAATGTTGTTCGTCTCCCGGATGCGGCGGCACATCGCAATACCGTCCATATCCGGCATCATCACATCGAGCAGCACCAGGTCGATTTTTTTCTCCTCCAGAATGCGGAGTCCCTCTTTTGCACTGTACGCTTTTAATACCTGAAATCCATCGCTGATCAGATAAATTTCCAGCAGATCCGCGATTTCTTTTTCATCATCCACAACTAAAATATTTGTTTCTTCCACGTCGTTTCCATCCTCTCTGTTTTTAACTACCGTAATGGTACCATGAATATTCAAAAAAATCTTTACTTAATTCTTACGTCTGTATTATCTATTATAAAAAGAAAAGCCGCCTTCCACAAGAGGCCGCTTTTCTTTTCTTCTTATATTTTTTATCTTCGTACTGCGCGGCGGTATACCACAAGAGAAACCGCTGCGGAAATGACCTCTGTGATCCAGAAGGCGTGCCATACGAAAACGCCGCCTCCCAGATGGGACAGCAGGTAAGCTGCCGGGAGAATGACAATGACATTTCGGCAGAGGGAAATGATCAGGGAAGATCCGCCTTTTCCGAGTCCCTCCAGCGCACCGGAGGATGTGATGGAAACTGCCGAAATCAAAAAGCCCGCGCTGATGCGTGTCAGTGCCTGTCCGCCAAGACGGATGGTCTCCGGATTGCTGCTGAACAGTCCGATCAGCTGTTCCGGAATGGCAAGGCAGATGCCGGTTCCAATAAGCATGATCACCGCACACATAATCAGGGTGATCTCATAAATCTTCCGCACACGCTTATGCTCGCCTGCGCCGTAGTTGAAGCCGATAATCGGGCGCATGCCCTGTACAATGCCGTTTGCTGTCAGATAGATGAACGTCTGCAGCTTGTAGTAAATGCCGAGCACGACAACGTAGCTCTGGGAATACACGGCCAGGATTCCATTCAGTGCGGAAATCAGAAGAGACGGCAGCGCCAGGTTCAGGATCGCCGGGACGCCGATCGCATACAGTCTTCCGACCAGATTTTTTCCTTCTTTTAAATATTCCGGATGGATTTTGACCGAAATCGGGCGGATCTTGTAAATGATCCAGTAAATCACGACCGGTGTCACCTGACCGATGCCGGTTGCAAGTGCCGCACCCTCAATTCCAAGACGCGGGAACGGTCCGATTCCGAAAATAATCAGCGGATCCAGAATGATGTTGACAATACAGCCGATCATCATACCGGTCATCGTCACTTTCATCCGGCCGACTGCCTGAAAAACCTTTTCAAAGTAAAGGTTTGCCATGATTGCTATGGTAAACAGAAAGATAATCCGTGAATACCGGACACCAAGATCGATGACAGTTTCGGAAGAAGAAAACATCCGCAGGAAACGCTCGATGACCAGAAGGCTTCCGATCGTTAAAATAACCGCATGCAGCATGGTAAGGGCAAGACCCTGCGTTGCAGCACAGCCGGCTGCCTTTTTGTCACCCGCTCCCAGATAATACGAAATCACCGCATTCAGTCCGATTCCAAAACCGATGGCAACGGCATTTACAAAATTCTGTACCGGATAAACCAGGGAGAGCGCCGTCATGGCATCTTCGCTGATCTGTGCGACAAAGAAGCTGTCCACAATGTTATATAAGGAATTGACCAGCATCGAGATTACCATTGGAAACGCCATCGAAACCAGCAGTGGAAATACTGGCTTTTCTTTCATAAAGTTTTCGTTCATTATTACCTCCATTTGTGATCTTTTCTGTTGGTGGGCTTACGTGCAGGCACGGACTTTGCTCCATTGCCACAAAAAAAGCCACGCAATTATCTGCTTTCGATAATTGCGTGGCGAAAAGAACTTTATTACAAGTTGAAAAATCCACACCAAGTTTGAGAGCAATATACCACACTTTGCCCGGGCTTGTCAAGATTTCTCCTGTAACTTTTTTTATTCTACATTTTTCAGTGCCTCGTCCATCGGAATCTTTTGGATGTGGCGGAACTGCAGCACAGCGATAACAGCATACGCCGCAAGGCCCATCAGATACATTTTTCCGTAAATTGCCGGATCAATATAGTATGTCAGCCAGCCGCTGTACTCGGAAAGCATAATGACATAAATCTGGCGGATCAGCGCGGAGGCAATGATCAGGCTGGCACCGATTGAGACGATCACAACCCAGGTTGTCGCCGTCAAATACAGACTCAAAATTTCCCTGTTCTCGTAGCCGAGAATCTTTACCATCGAAATCGAAGTCGTATTCTTCTCGATGATCAGCTTCGTCAGCAGATAAATCAGCAGCATGAACAGTACAATCGAGAAAACATTGATCAGCTGGAACATTTCTCCCATCGACACATTGAGCTGCCGTGAAATCTTTGTCATATCATCTTCCGTAATTTTCGTCGCGATATACGATTCCTCCAGGTCCGTGATCGGCTCATTGGAGAAATAGCCGTTAAAGTAGTCCTCTGGATGATCGAATTCCTCGCAGAAGACATCCATCGGCAGAAATACCGCAAGGGCTCCCGGGTAGGCATAAATGCTTTTTACTTCAAAGCTGTACGTTTTGTCCTCATACGGCTCTTTCAGTTCCAGTGTATCGCCGACTTTCATTCCATATTTTTCGGCATAACCGTCGGAAATCGTCACGCCGTCCTCAAACAGTTCAGCGGAAACATATTTGCTGTCTTTCTGAATTCCATATACCGAAATGCTCTCGCCCTCCCGGTTTTTCGGAATATTCTTCAGCGATGTGACGGCAAACGTTTCCACGCCCTCCGTATTTGTCTTCAGTGACGGCGTCAGAAGTTTCTGCACAATTCCCATCAGCGTGTACTCATCATCCTCATCGATCGGATCCGGGACATTTAAAATATACTGGTAATCTGCCAGCATATTTTCCACCGCCTCCGTCTGGTAATGTGACAGCAGCGGTTTCATCATCATACCGAACAGCAACAGAATATTGGCAAATACGATACCGAGAAACAGGGTAAAGTAACTCGATTTGTTCTGCAGCAGGATCCGCAGACGAAACCGCGAGAAGAACCGGAAGTTCGGAAGACGCACCGCATGGCTTTTTCCTTTCTTTGCAAAATCGTGGCGCAGAAAACGCAGCGGTGACAGACGCAGACGGCCGGAAATCAGCACCGCGTTGATCACAAACATCAGAATTGCCGGAATTACGGTCGTGAGCAGAAATGCATTGGCATTCCACCGCGTCTGATACGTCGGCAGACTGTAGCTTCCATAATACATACCGGCGCAGATATCTTTAAACACGGTGTATCCCAGAATATTTCCAATCACCGCCGACAAAATCGTAATCAGTACCGGCAGGGACAGATAATGCAGCAGAAGTTCCCGTCTCGTATAGCCGGATGCGCGCAGCGTTCCGATCACCGACGCTTCTTTTACAATCGTATTGTTTGTCGTAACTGCAAAAATGAACGCCATGATGGCAATCAGGATGTACAGCAGTACCTCCACCATCGCCTTGTCACCGCCCATATCGTCGCCGGTAAATTTGATTGCCTGATTGCCGTAGCGCGGCAGATAACCCGTCAGCGAGGAATGAGCCGCCAGAACCTCGACGAAATTATCGGACCATTCTTTTTCCTCGTTTTCATCTTTCGGTTCCGTATCGTATTTCCAGGAATAGCAGTATTTGATATGGTCATCGGTAATGGCATCATACCCTTCTTCGGTCATGATTCCCACACCGAATTTAACCGCATCGAACATCATGTCACTCGAATTGCTGAACAGCGCACTGTAATCCGAAAGTGCCACAAGACCGGTAACCGTCAGTTCTTTTTTATCAACCGAGATCACATCACCGACCTGCAGGTCATTATTGTCCGCATACATACGGTCAATTGCAATTTCATCCTTCTGCTGCGGCATTTCGCCTTTCATCAGGCAGACCAGATTGACCTCTGTTCTGTTTTTAAAAAGACGGATCGTGCTCTCTGGTTCCGAATCCAGATCCGTGTCGACATCTTCGTCTTTATAGAAATTCTCGTAAATCGTTACCTTCTCTTTTTCCAGCCGTGTTCTCTGGTCGTCGGTGAGCTTCTGTTCTGTTGTAAAATTTCCGTTTTCCACGTTGTATTTTTCAAAGCTTTCATCGTAAGCATACAGCATGCTCTCATCCGCAACGAGAAAACCGGACACAAAGCCAATCGTCGCCGTCATAAACAGAAAAATAACGAGATATTTTCCAATATCGTTCTTCAGTTCCCGCAGCAGGCGTTTTCGTAATGGATTTTTCATACTTCCACCCCGCTTTACCAGTCCAGATCGCCGGCGGCGATTTTGGTCTCATTGACGTAGTTTTTACGGATCTGGCCGTCGCGCAGACGAATCACGCGGTCCGCCATGTTTTTGATCGCATCATTGTGTGTTACCATAATGACGGTGTTGCCGTACTTCTGATTGACGTCCTCGATCAGCTTCAAAATTTCTTTTGAAGTATGGTAATCGAGTGCACCTGTCGGCTCATCACAGAGCAGAATGCTTGGATTTTTGATGATAGCTCTTCCGATTGAAGTACGCTGCTGCTGACCGCCAGAGAGCTGGTTCGGCAGCTTGTCGCGGTGGTCATAGAGCCCCAGTGTCTTTAACAGATTGTTGATGTCGAGCGGATGATTGCTTAAGTATGCGCCGACTTCCATATTTTCTTTCACCGTCAGGTTTGGAATCAGATTGTACATCTGGAAAACGTATCCTAAATGTTTTCGTCTGTACCGTGTCAGCGTTTTTTCATTCATATCCTCAATTTTTTCGCCTTCAATCACGATCGAACCGCTGTCCGCCTCGTCGATTCCGCCGATAATATTCAACAGTGTCGATTTACCGGAACCGGATGGACCTAGGAGAACACAGATTTCACCTTTTTCCACAGAAAACTGGATTCCCTTTAAGACCTCCACACGGCTTTCACCGGTTCCAAAACTCTTCTTCAGGTTATTAATCTCAAGAAACATAACTTTCCTCCCTGCATCTTTTTTCCTGAGTGTGTAAGAGTCTGTTTTGTGTTAGACTCTTCTAACCCCATAATACTGCTTTTTCTGTGAAATGAAAAGCGCTGTTAATGAGTATTTTTTCTCATTAGCAGCGCTCTTTCTTTTATTTTTTAACAGTAAAAAACCATCGGATCTCTCCGATGGTTTTTCCGATATACCTTCAAAACCGCATACACTACACATCTATCATTCCATTTTTTGTGAACACAACCATTCAGGTCAAGCCCTCGACCGATTAGTAACAGTCA
>NZ_QUJK01000006.1:0-182928 GCF_003480905.1 Blautia sp. AM28-27 | reverse complement strand
GAATACTGCGGAATTAAGATGTAGAATCCGATACGTAATTGGATGCATATTATAACAGACATTATTACGATGATGTCCGGGGAACGAGTGAAAGTAAAAACGAAATCGTATCAGAATGATATGGTGACATTTAAAAATAAAGATGACGTTTTAACTGCACTGATTCACTTAGGCTATCTGGCATACGATCGAAGAGAACAGATGGCGTACATTCCAAATGAAGAAATCCGCAGCGAGTTCACGGATGCGGTAAAAGAACATCAGTGTATCATTGAGAAGTATGAAAAATAAAAAGGAGTATGAAAAAATGTATTACGTACCAGACGGAACCAAAACATGTGGTTATTATGAATGCAAGAAATGCGGCAACCGCTTTTTATCCCTTCAGACGATGGAAAAAATCCCATGCCCGGACTGCGAGGCGGAGGTGGATTATGAAATCGGACCTGGCGAATCTTTGGAGGATGTGCTGGACACCGCAGTGCTGCTGCAAAAAATTGAGGGCGAAGAGGAAGTGGAAAAGATGGATGCACTCTTAAGTCTTGCGATTACCGGCGGAGATTTTGACTGGATCTGACATAACAGAGCTTTTTTCAAACACGCTCCAGACAGGTAGCGGATATTTGATGAATGCCAAGTCTGGCGTTCGCTCTGAATTTTCACAGAATTTTACCGGAGTTTTTCCGCGATTTTAAAAGAAAACAAAGAAATTTCAAAGGTTCATGAGAAAAATGTTCAGAAACAACCGAAAAAATATCGGTGAAATTGTGTAAAATTGACAGAACCGATGCAAAAGACCGGAAATCATCGAAAAATTTAAGGATTGACAAAAAGCGGGAATTCCGCTAGAATGTGCCTATGTTGAAAAACAGCAGAGAAAAAGAATAGAGTAAAGATAACGCAACGGAGCGGTTCTGGGAATAGAATCGCTCCGTTTGTAATTTTCTCCCTTTCTCCAAGGTTTTATTTCTCCCAAAAAACACTCTCAGAAAACCGGAAAACGCTCTGTCTGTTTTTCAAGATAAACTCCATATAAGTAATGGATTCGCGAAGGCGCGGTACGAAGGGAAAGCTTCGTGCCGCGTTTTTCAATCCAAAGGAGAAACGTCAGTAAAGAGTTCGCAACGGGGCGATCTGGAAGGAAGACTTCCAGGTCGCCTTTTGATTTTACCGGAAAGGAGAAAGTCCGATGGAAAACACAAACGTCTTATTTGACCGAAAGCGTCTGGTCCGGCTGATCGTTCCCTTGATTGTGGAACAGGTGCTGGCCGTTACCGTCGGTATGGCAGATATGGTGATGGTATCCGGGGCCGGTGAAACGGCTGTTTCCGGAATCTCACTTGTCAATACGATCTGTGTACTGCTGATCGTGATTTTCACATCGATGGCAAGCGGCGGTTCCGTTGTCGGAGCACAGTTCCTCGGAAGCGGGGATAAGAAAACAGCGTGTCACGCAGCCGAACAGCTCGTGATGATCTGCGGACTGATTGCACTTGTTATCTGCGGCATTTCCTTTTTCGGAAACCGTTGGATTCTCCGGGTAGTCTACGGATCGGTGGAAGAGCAGGTTATGGCCTACGCGGTGGAATACTTCTTCATTACATCGCTTTCGTTTCCGTTTCTTGGAATCTACAATGCGGGGGCGGCGCTTTTCCGGGTTATGGGAAACTCAAATATTTCAATGGTTACTTCCATCGTGATGAATGCGCTGAACATCATCGGAAATGCTGTTTTTGTTTTCGGCTTTGACATGAAGGTCATCGCAAACAGCCGTCACAAAAAGACGGGGCCGCAGTATGACGGCATCGAGCAGGTCAGCATGGAAGAAATTTTCGAACGGTCGGATGTGATCTCCATTCACTGTCCGCATACGAAGGAAACAGAAAACCTGCTGAACCGTGAAGCATTTGCCAAAATGAAGGACGGTGTCATCATTATCAACACCGCACGGGGAATCATCATCGATGAGGAGGCGCTTCTTGAGGCGCTGGAATCGAGAAAGGTTTATATGGCAGGACTCGATGTTGTCGCAAATGAGCCGCCGCAGTATCAGATTCCGCTGATGCAGTCGCCGTACACCTTTATTACTTCCCATATCGCCTGGCAGCCGAAGGCAGCAAGACTCCGCGCAGTAGATCTGGCGGTGAAAAACTTCCGGTCTTACCTGGAGGGAATGCCGACGAGTGTGATTAATTAAAAACAGCGGATTGTGAAAACAGCTGCAAAAAAACGACTGTAAAAACAGCAGAGCTGCGGAACAGTCCAGGCATGAAAGAAGAGGTTAGAAAATCTGTCAGAAAACAGATTTCTATATAGAAGCAGCAGAGCCGGTAAATGAATGGAAGAGAAAACCGGGAAGGCGGATAAAAAAGAAATCCGCAGCCGGAAAAATCAGAAGCTGTACAGGAGCCGGTTCGGAAAGGGAGGGAAAATCATGAAAAAGCTGGAAATTGTAATTCGTCCGGAGAGCCTCGAAAACCTGGAGCTACTCCTCGAGGAGCAGAAGGCAAATGGTATGATGATCACAAATATCCTTGGATATGGAAATCAGAAGGGATATCGTCAGATGTACCGCGGAGCGGAAATCGTGGCCAAAATGCTTCCGAAAGTTAAAGTGGAAACCGTTGTGGAGGATGACAAGGTTCCGAAAATCGTTGATTTTGTTGTGAAAAACCTGTCAACCGGAAACTACGGCGATGGAAAAATTTTCGTTTACGATGTTGAAGATGCAGTGCGGATCCGAACGGGCGAGCACGGCGAACAGGCACTTTAAAAAATCTGAAAGCTACCGTTTCAGAGATGACCGTTTCAGAAGATCTGCAGACGGGAACAGGTAAGATGGGAATGAGGAGGAACTTATTATGGAAAACACACAGGTATTACTCAATATCGTATGGACCATGGTCGGAGCCTTTCTGGTGTATTTTATGCAGGCCGGATTTGCCATGGTGGAGACAGGATTTACAAGAGCGAAAAACTCTGGAAACATTCTGATGAAGAATATGATGGATTTCGTGCTCGGCTCTATTTTCTTCTTTATCATTGGATTTGCGCTGATGTTCGGAGGAAGCAATGCCTTTATCGGAACAGCAGGTTTCTTTCATCCGAAATCGCTGGCAGATGCAGACGGCATGTTCAACGGACTGCCGATCGGCGTATTCATGATTTTCCAGACCGTGTTCTGTGCAACATCGGCAACGATTGTATCAGGAGCTATGGCAGAGAGAACCAAATTTATCTCTTATCTGATTTACTCCGCAGCGATCAGCGTTTTCATTTATCCGATCACCGGACACTGGATCTGGGGAGGCGGCTGGTTAAGCCAGATCGGGTTCCATGATTTTGCAGGATCTACCGCAGTTCATATGGTCGGCGGTCTGTGTGCCCTTGCCGGTGCAAAAATGGTCGGACCTCGTATCGGAAAATACACAAAAGAGGGAAAACCGGTTGCTATTCCGGGTCATAACCTTCCGCTTGGAGCACTTGGTGTCTTTATCCTCTGGTTCTGCTGGTTCGGATTTAACTGTGGATCTACCACAGCAGCAACCTATAATCTTGGCGACATTGCCATGACTACAAACCTTGCGGCAGCAGCAGCAACACTTGTTACCCTGATTGTTACCTGGGTACGTTATGGAAAACCGGATATCAGTATGACAATGAACGGCGCACTGGCCGGACTGGTAGCTATTACAGCAAGCTGTGATGTAGTCAATGATTACGAGGCACTGTTCATTGGAGCAGTTGCAGGTGTTGTCGTTGTATTCGCAGTTGAATTCTTTGATAAAGTCGTAAAAATCGATGACCCGGTTGGTGCAATCAGTGTACACGGTGTCTGTGGAGCACTCGGAACCTTATTCACCGGTATTTTCGGCGAGGGATGCAGCTTTATCACCCAGATGATCGGTTTTGTAGCAGTTGCAGCATATACCCTGATCCTGGCGTTCATTCTGTTCTTCGTCCTGAAAAAGACCATCGGACTTCGCGTAACCGAGAAGGAAGAGATCGACGGATTGGATATGCACGAGCACGGATGCAGCGCTTATGCAAACTTCCACTTCCATAATGATAAATAAAAAAGGATCAATAAAAAAGGTGGTGCGGATATGAAAAAGCTGACAGTTATTGTCAAACCCGCGAACCGGGAGGATGTCATCGACATCATGGAATCGTGTGCCGTGTACGGCGTGATGGAAACGGATATCACCGGATATGGAAACCAGAAGGGTTACCGGGTGATGTACCGTGGAACCATGAGCGGACCGAATGTACTGATGAAATGCAAATTCGAGACCGTCGGTGACGATAAGACAATTGAAGTATTAAAAGGCTTTCTGGAAAAGAAGCTGTGTACCGGAAATATCGGAGACGGAAAGATTTTTGTCGAGAAAGTGGCAGACGTCATCCGGGTTCGTACCGGCCAGCGCGGCGAGGAAGCATTATAAAAACAAAAGACAGTAAAAAGGTGCAAAGAGGCAGCCAGAGCAGATCGTTCGGCTGCCTCTTCTGAGCTAAAAAAGCCGGAACGGGAGGAATGCTGCATGGTAAGATACATCATAAAACGTTTATTCATCGGAGTGGTGACGATCTGGGCACTGATCACCATTACCTTTTTCCTGATTCGGATTATGCCGGGCAGCCCGTTCGAGGCGGATAATCTTTCCCAGAGCGCGATTGAACAGCTCGAATCGACCTACGGACTGGATGAACCCATGTGGAAACAGTATATTCTTTACATGGAAAATCTGATGCACGGAGATCTCGGCATTTCCTATAAAAAGAACGTTTCTGTTAATACACTGATCGCAAGAGGATTTCCGTACACGCTAAGCATCGGACTTCTCTCTATTGCGGTATCTGCTTTCATCGGTATTCTGATGGGTATCTGGATGGCGACGAGCAAGCGGCTGGCAGTGAAAAACACCTTGCTTGGAATTGCGACGCTGGGGGTCAGTATCCCGGGATTCGTCACAGCGATCCTGCTGATGATGATTTTCGGTGTCTGGTGGCCGGTACTCCCGATCGTCGGTCTTGGTTCTCCGGCCAACTACATTCTTCCGGTGGCAGCACAGTCATTCGGACAGATCGCTTCGATTGCCAGACTGACCAAGAGTACGTATTCCGAGGCGATCCAGATGGATTACGTAACGATGGCAAGAGCGAAGGGACTTAGCAATCTGTACATCACCGCGCGTCACGTCTTTAAAAATGCACTGATCCCGGTTGTCACCTATTTCGGACCGGCCATCGCATTTCTGATCACAGGAAGCTTTGTTGTAGAATCTATTTTTTCCATTCCCGGAATCGGACGTGAATTTACGAATGCGATCACGAACCGTGATTACACCGTAGTCCTTGGCTTCAGTGTTTTCATCGGTGTGATTATCACCGTTGCCAACCTGGCGGTGGATATTATTTGTTCCCTCATTGACCCGAGAATCAAACTGACAAACTAGGAGGTGACTGTTATGGACTGGTTTTCACCGATTGATCCATCCAAAAAGAACAGCGAGTTTATTGCCGTGGAGAGCAAAAGCTTCTGGAAAGCGGCATGGGGAAGATTTAAGAAAAATCCAATGGCAGTTCTCGGACTGGTCGTCATCCTCCTTCTGGCGGTGATCTCCATTTTCGGACCGATAATCAGCCCCTATGCATACGATGCACAGGACGCAGCCAATCAGTACGCAGGCTTTTCGGCACAGCATATTTTCGGAACCGACAAATTCGGCCGTGATGTATTTACAAGACTCTGTTACGGAGGCCGTATCAGCCTGGCGATCGGTTTCGGAGCAGCTGTCATCAACACCGTTCTCGGTGTGGTGATCGGTGGACTGTGCGGCTACATTGGTGGAAAATTTGATAACTTTGTGATGCGTATTGTGGATATCATCTACGCAATGCCATCTATGATCTACGTTATTCTGATCATGATGGTTCTCGGATCGAATGTACGAAGCATTTTGATCGGTATCTGCATTCCGGGCTGGATCGGCATGGCTCGTCAGGTAAGAGGCCAGCTGATCGCCTTAAAGGAGCAGGAATTTTCCATGGCAGCACTCGTCATCGGAGCAAGTGATGCGAGAATTCTCTTCCGTCACCTTTTGATCAATGCCATCGGACCGATCATTGTACAGATTACCTTCCTTGTTCCGAATGCCATTTTTACCGAAGCCTTCTTAAGCTTCATCGGAATCGGCATTTCCGCTCCGATGGCAAGCTGGGGTTCCATGGCACAGGATGCCCGTCAGGTGCTTACCATGCACCCGGGACAGCTGCTTTTGCCGACCATCTGCATCTGTATCACCATTTTCTCCCTGAACTTCCTCGGTGAGGGAATCGGCGATGCCTTTAATCCAAAGAAAACCAGGGGGTGAAGCGTATGAGTTTACTCGAAATCAGCCATCTCACAACAAAATTTGAAACGCAGCAGGGAACCGTCAGCGCAGTCCGCGATGTTTCCTACCATCTGGAAGAGGGCGAGGTACTTGGTATTGTCGGCGAGTCCGGTTCCGGAAAAAGTGTCGGCATGCTGACCCTGATGGGGCTTCTGGCATCGAACGGCAGAGTGGAAGAAGGAGAGATCCTTTTCGACGGAGAAAACATTTCTCCGCCGCACACGAAGGACCGGAAAGAAAAACGGGCTTATGAAAAGAAAATGCAGCAGATCCGCGGAAACCGCATCGGCATGATTTTCCAGGATCCGATGACATTTCTGAATCCGATCCTGAAAATCGGAATTCAGATGACAGAGGGAATTCGAAAGCATCAGAATTGCTCCAAAAAAGAGGCGGAAGCGAAAGCCATTGAGCTGATGCGGCAGGTCGGAATTCCAAGTCCGGAAAAACGGCTCGATCAGTATCCGTTCGAATTTTCCGGCGGTATGAGGCAGAGAATCATCATTGCGACGGCTCTGGCGTGTGATCCGAAGCTGATTATCGCAGATGAGCCGACAACCGCACTGGATGTGACCGTACAGGCACAGATTCTGGAGCTTTTGAAAAAGCTGACGAAGGAAAAAGGAACCTCCGTTATTATGATTACCCACGACCTCGGCGTTGTCGCTTCTATGTGTGACCGGATTGCCATTATGTACGCAGGACAGATCGTAGAAGAGGGAACCGTCGATGAGATTTTCTACGAACCGCATCATCCGTACACGAAAGGTCTTCTGAACAGTATCAACAATTCGGCAAAGGATAACGACGAACCGCTCGTTCCGATTCCGGGAACACCGCCGGACCTCTTAAAGCTTCCGAAGGGCTGCGCATTTATGAGCCGCTGTCCTTACACTATGAAGATCTGTGAGGTACAGGCCTCTCCGGTGACAACCTACAGCGAGACGCACTGCTGCAGATGCTGGCTGGAATGTATGGATGAAACAAAAATCACAGTTTCCGGGGAGGAGGCGGCTGCCAATGAGTGAAAATGTACTGGAAGTAAAAAACCTGTGTAAATACTTTGATGTGAACAGAGGAATGAAGGGAGCACAGAAGGTCATTGCCGTAGATGGTATTTCCTTCGAGGTAAAAAAAGGGGAAACCTTCGGACTGGTCGGAGAATCCGGCTGTGGAAAAAGTACACTTGGCCGCACGATTTTACGGATCTATGAGCCGACAAAGGGCGAAATCGTTTTTGAGGGAGAAGATATTTCCAGGCTTTCCCGGAAAAAGATGCTTCCCTACCGGCAGAAGCTGCAGATGATCTTCCAGGATCCGTATGCATCCTTAAATCCCCGTTTTACCGTCGGTGAGATTATTGAGGAGCCGATGGTGATTCATCACATGTACGATGAAAAAAAGCGAAAAGAACGCGTGCAGGAGCTGCTGGAAACGGTTGGATTGAAACCGGACCACATCCGGAGATATCCGCATGAATTTTCCGGCGGTCAGAGACAGCGAATCGGAATTGCGAGAACGCTGGCACTCGAACCCGATTTTATCGTCTGCGACGAACCGATTTCGGCGCTCGACGTTTCCATCCAGGCACAGGTCATCAACCTTTTGGAGGATATTCAGAAAAAAGATGGCATCAGCTATCTCTTTATCGCACATGATCTTGGCATGGTAAAGCATATCAGCCACCGGATCGGTGTCATGTATCTGGGACATATGGTAGAGATCGGAGAATCCAATGATGTTTACCGCCGTCCGCTTCACCCATATTCGAAGGCACTGCTTTCTGCAGAGCCGATCCCGGATCCGAAGACCGCAAGAAGCAGAAAACGAATCCTGCTGGAAGGCGAAATCCCGAGTCCGATCCATCCGCCGAAAGGATGCCCGTTCCACACGAGGTGCCCCTACGCTATGGAAGAATGCAGCCAGGCCCGCCCGGCAACGTATGATATTGAGGGCAGGAAAGTGGCTTGCTTCTTATATTCCCCGCGGTATTTGAGACAGAGGGAGGGTCTGGCAATCGAACCGCTGCTGGCCGGAGCAAAATAGAACCATTCCGGTGCGCAGGTTCGGGAACAGAGGTTCCAGGGACCGGAGCTGTGTTTCAAACAAGCATCAGCAGCAAAAGGAGGAGAACATTATGAGGAAATTATGGAAAGCAACAGCGACACTGGCAGCGGCTGTTCTTCTGGCAGGATCCCTTGCCGGATGCGGAAGCAGCGGAGGAAGCAGCAGCTCTTCCAGCGGAGGCAAAAGCGGCAGTACTTCCGATATGATTGTAACAACGATGTATACCGAGGCCGGAAGCCTGGACAGTGCAGGAGAGAGCGGTTTATGGTGGTGGTCCTACGATGATGTGTGTATGGCGCCGATCATGGAAATGAAAGAGGACGGTTCCTGGGATTACATTCTGGCAGAAAGCGTTGATGTCAATGAGGATATGACACAGTACACCGTACATCTCCGCAGCGATGCAAAATGGAGCAACGGAGACGATGTGACAAGTGCCGATTTCAAAAACACCATTGTCCGCGCACTGGATCCGAACTGCAAGAGTGGTTATTCCTCAATGCTTTACCCGATTGCGGGAGCTGAGGAAATGTACAACGGAACCGGCGATGAGAGCGGTCTTGGCGTAGACACCAGCGATGACAAGACCATCGTATTCAACTTAAAGGAGCCGTGCGCTTACTTCGAACAGCTCTTTGTACTTCCGGTTTATATGCCGACGCATCGTGAGCTTCAGACCGAAACCAACGGCGACTGGGCAATGGGAAATGATATGGATGCGCTGGTAAGCTGCGGACCGTACTACCTCGCAGAGTATGTACCGAACCAGTACAGCGTTTATAAGAAAAATGAAAATTACGTTCAGGCAGACCGGATCAAAACCGATACGATCAAAAAAATGGTTATGGACGATACACAGTCCATCATTAATGCGTATAAATCCGGTGAGCTGAACTTTATCTCAGCAGATTATACCGTTATGGACGAGTATAAAGACAGCGATGAGCTGATTACTTCTCCATCTCAGACTAGTTATTATGTACTGTTCAATGTAAATGAAGCACCATTTGACGATGTCCGCGTCCGCCAGGCGTTCTCTATGGCAGTCAACCGCGATGAGGTAGCTTCCGCGTGCGGTTCCTCTTATGAGGCAAGTGATTTCTTCGTAGCAAAACATCTGAAATCCTCCGCAAGCGGCAAGGACTGGGCAGAGGAAGCAGAGGAAGATCCGATCGGCTTTGATCCGGACAAGGCAAAAGAGCTTCTGGCAGAGGCCGGTTACCCGGATGGAGAAGGCTTCTCGGCCATCACCTACAAATACCCGAGCCTCCAGCTCGACAGCGATATGGCACAGGCCCTGCAGGCACAGTGGAAAACAAACCTTGGCATCGAGGTGGAGCTTCAGGCAGAGGAGCAGCAGGTACAGGTAGCAGAGAGAAGATCCGGTGATTTCCAGCTTGCCCGCATGAGATGGACTGCAGACTTTACCGATCCGTTCACCTTCCTTTCCATGTACCGTTCCAACGACAGCTACAACGATAACAAGACCAATTGCCCGGAGTATGACGAACTGATGGCACAGTCGAATGAGGAAAGCGATCCGACCGCCAGATTTGAGCTGCTGCACCAGGCTGAGAGCGTACTGGTAAACGACTACTGCTTCGGCGTACCGGTACTGAACTCTTCCAATATTTATCTGGTAAGCACCGATATCACAAACTTTGAGATTGACCCGTCCAGAAACATGATCCGTACCAAATATCTGGTATTGGGAGACAGCTCTTCTGAGTCTTAAGCAAAAAATCGGAAAACGGGAAGGCTCCGCAGATGGCTTAGCAGCTGTTTCGAGGGGAGCCGTAAAACGGTAATTTTCCGGAAAAAAAACAATAGAAGCCGTGGAAACAGGAGGAAATGAATATGGAAGTAAATAAAATCATCAGCCACGCATTACAGAGTATGCCGCCGAGCAAACGTCAGAAAGCATTTGCGAAGGACACCTCAAAACTGATCCATATGGGATTAAACGAAAACAATTACGGAATGTCACCGAAGGCAGTGGCGGCACTGGAGGACTCCATGGCGGGAAGCCATTTTTATCCTGACTTTGCGGCAGTACTGCTGAAACAGAAGGTGGCAGAACAGTACGGATTAAAAGCAGAAAATGTACTGACCGGAGCCGGATCGAGTGCGATGATCGATATGATCGGACTGACCTTTCTGGACGAGGGAGATGAGGTACTGTTTTCCGCTCCGACCTACGGGGCATTTGCCGACATGGCGTATTTAAATGGCGGTGTGCCGGTTTCCGTACCGGTAACCGAGGAGCAGAAATTTAATCTGCCTGCCATGAAAGAAAAAATCGGTGAAAAAACAAAAATTGTGGTGATCTGCAATCCGAATAACCCGACCGGAACGTATGTGCCGATCGGGGAGCTGGAGGCATTCGCAGATACCCTTCCGGAGGACGTGCTGCTGGTGATGGATGAGGCATACATGGAGTTTGCTACCGAGCCGGACTGCTGCAGTATGGTTGATTATATGAAAGCGCATCCGGAAAAACCGATTCTGGTTCTCCGCACCTTTTCCAAATATTATGCGATGGCAGGCCTTCGTGTCGGCTATGCGCTGGGATCCGAAGAGCTGATTGGAATCATGCGGAAATGTTCCGCTTCCTGGAACCTGAATGTCTGTGCCCAGAAAGCGGCAGTGGCAGGCCTGGCAGACCAGGAATATTATCAGGAGCAGAAAGCCAAAATCGTGGAGGGAAGAGAATATCTGGAAAAAGAGATGGCAGCGCTTGGCTGCAGGGTTTATCCGTCCCAGTCGAATTTCATCTACTTCGATACCGGAAAAGATCCTGCCTGGATTCAGGAACAGCTGATGGAAAAGGGCATCCGTATCGGCGCTTTTGAGATGAGCCGTGTGAGCGTGGGAACGATGGAAGAATGTCAGCTGTTTCTTCAGTACCTGAAAGAGATTCTGGAAACGGCAAAGGAATAAAAAGCCGGTCGGATGCGGCATGGCATGAAGAGAGACTCTGAATGGTTACAGAGACCGTACAGAGAAAGAAACAGTACCTAAAAAAGAGAGAAGAGACCGGGTTTTCATAGTGAAAAATCCGGTCTCTTCTCTCTTCTTTTGCAGGAATGACAAAAATACAGAGAAAAAACAATCTTTCGGAAATTAAGGCTTGCCATTCGATGAAAATTGGAATATTATATGTGCAAACGCCTATAGATGAAAAACGATGTTACACATCCTGAAAGGGGAAAAAAGATATGCTTTTTAAAACATACCAGAAGATTACGACTTTATTTAAACAACATCATGGCTATATGAGCTTTTCAGACCTCCGCGATCATCAGGTGACCGTACTGCAGCTTGCAGAAATGGAAGAGGAAGGAAGTCTTGAACGTTTTGCACGCGGATGGTATTGGTGCAAAGAGTGCGGCTATGAAAAGCCAAAAGACTATCAATATATAGAAATTGCAAAGGTAAACCCGCGCGCGGTGATCTGTATGGACAGCGCTGCATGGCTTGCCGGAATGCTGGAAAAAGAGCCGGAAACCATTGCGGTTGCCACATCCCGCACAGACCGGAAAAAGATGGAGCTGGAAAATTTTGAAATCAGACGTTTTTATTTCCAAAATGCAGGTCTTCCGGGCGAAATCTGTGAGAAAGAAACAGAGTTCGGATCTTACCGCTATTATGCACCGAAAAGAACCTTCTGCGACTGTCTCCGCATGAACAACAAAATGCCGGAAGAGGTAAAAGAAGAAATCTTAACCTGGTGTCGGAAACAGAATTATCCGAAGGAAGAGATCCTTGCCTATGCAAACAAGCTTCGCGCTGTAAAAAATATTGAGGAAGAGTACCGGGAATAAGAAAAAGGATACGAAACCGCAAAGAGGCTCCCGCCGGAAAACCACCAAATGGATTCCGGCGGGAGTTTTTGTTTTTTTGCTCAGATACAACTTATGACGGATCGGAAGAAAAGGAAGCGAGCTCGGCGAGCAGCAGATCATAATAATGTTCAGCATAGCGGCAGAGATAATCGGGCGCGCCCTGATACGAACCGGTCTCTAAAAAGGAAGCTGCTGCGCAGGTGCGGCAGATCGGCCGGAAACGGCATTGCCGGCATTTTGTGCTAAGCGAAAGATTCCGGGCTTTTGCGGAAACCGTTTCCCAGGCTGCCAAAAAGCCGAGATCAAAGACCGGCGCCGACAGCTCTGAAAGCATCACACAGGGGAAAAGCCGGCCCTGCCAGTTGATAAAGAAGGAGCAGTTCCCGGCAAGACAGGAAATGTGGCCGTCCCCCCGCGGGAAAGCCGGGTCGCTGACACGACGGACGGATTCCCGGACATATTGCCGGAAAATATCGGCGTCCAGCTGCAGCTTCAGCGCCTGAAAGGCCAGCGCGGCAGCGTCCCCTGGGTGCAGGCGTACCTGCGCATCGAAGGGGAGGGAGCGTTCCCGGACGGCGGGCATCATATAGTGATCGGCGTGAACAGGGACACCGAGCTCTTTTCCGAGGGCAAAAATCCTGGAAAAATCCTGCGGATTCTTTTTGGTTACAGAGCAGCTGATCTTCACATCCACGTTTCGCGCGCGGAGCAGCCGGACTGCGCGAAGGGTCTGATCGAAGCCCTGCGGAAAATGACACAGACGGTCGTAGGAAGCGGCATCGGCACCATAGAGCGTGATGTTGATGCGGCGCGGCGGGTATGTGGCAAAAAAATCAGCCCAGGCTTCGTCCAGCAGAGTTCCGTTTGTATTGATAGTAAGAATCATGCCCAGATTTCGAAGCCTGCGATACAGCGTTTTAAAATCCGGAAAGAGCAGCGGCTCCCCACCGGTCAGAAGAAGAAAAACGGTACCGGCCTTCTGCATCTGTTCTGCAAGGCGAACCCATTCCTCCACCGTGCGAAGCCGTCCCTGCCGTTCCATTTCTGAACGGGACAGACGGACATAGCACATGTCGCAGTTCATATTGCAAAGCGGCAGAAGCTCAAGCGCGCCGGTAACGGGAATGTGCTTCTGGCGGGCTTTCTGGAGAAGGGAATGCTCAAAGGTCGAAGCGTCGTCCATATAGTTCATAAAAATTCCTCCGAAAAAACAAAAACCGGTCCAGAGGACCAGGGATGAACTGAATCAAGCAAGTAGCGAAGCGGATTGCGAATATCCGCTTTGCCTGGGAACAGAAAGAAAAGGATCGAAACGGTTGGTTCGATCCTTTTACAGTCGTTTGAAAAAATATGATGTTGTGGGAACAATCAGGATTTTGCGGTCGCCCAGGAATTCATGTTTAATTCGATGGTTGCATGTCCGTTATTATTGTTTGGACCGCGCCATACAATGACTCCTTCGTTAGGATCCTGCCGTCTGTTATGATTGTAATCAACAAATCCATCGTAAAAGTCACTTGTTACACTGGCTTCGTGTTTAGCATCGCATGGGTGATAGAAGAGACCTAACAATTCTGCAGATCCATGGCCAGTGTATTCTCCATTAATTTTACCATCACCCTCAGGATAATAATACAACGGTCCTCCAGGAGCATCACAGGTAAATTTATAAACCATTCCGCTTTCACAAGCCGCCACATACTCATTTGCAACAAATTCCTGAACCTCAATGACAGGTTCCATCCACTCTTTTCTCATAATGAAACAACCTCCTCTAATAATTGATATTTTAAAGTATCATGCACAAAGTTTAATACGGAATCTTGAATTTTTTTCTCCGGAGCCTCATACTCTTCTGCAGCCTGTGCAACGACCTCCGAAATGGTATGCGGCTGCAAAAATGTATTCCAGAGGAATACGGCGGTATCGTTTGGAACCATTACAGCATTCGAAATCTGAGACGCTGCCCCGACGGGAATGATCGCGTATTCTCCTGCGATTTCACGCAGCAGATAATCGGCGCTGACACGATATTTCTTTTCTCTTATCGTTTGTAACAGATCCGACCGGGTCGGAGAAGCCATTGGTTCCATCAAAACCTCCTCTTGCAAAGTGCCGTGCCTTTTCGGGCGAACACCATTTCTGCCGTCAAACCGGTAAAATAGGAGAAAGCGCGCAGAAATGCAATTACAGTTATCATTACAAGTAATTATAAGAGAAAAAGGTGGAAAAGTCAAGGAAAAGCAGGAAAGAAAAGGAAGTAAAAAAATTACAAGTTACATTACATAACAGGAGTAAACAATTGACTGAGCATCTTTTTTTTGCTATCATAAATGCGGAAAAAGGGATCGTGACACGATGTGTGGAAAATGGAAGATCACAGAGAAAAAAGAGGAGTTTTTATGGAAAAAACATTTCAGACAGGAAGCTTTTCCTTCCGGCTGCGCTTTCCGGAGGAGCTGGTCCTTCCGGCGGATATGGAAAAGTTTGCGGTGGAAAAGGAGTCGACAGACTATACCTATACCATTACTATTGTCGATATACTTCCGGAGGCGGAGGGTGAGTTACTTGTAAACCGGGTCGATTTGCAGGTGTTTCGTAACGGGGAAGGGCTGGAGAGCCGCCTGATCGGTGTGAAAGGAGAAGAGCGTCCCTATGCACTGTATCGTGAGACGGCACAAAAGCATGCACAGGTGTTTGTCGGGAGATGGTATCTGGATGGAGTTGCAAAATATGAGGTTGTATTTCTGTCTCTTCTTGCACTGGAACGCCGCCTGTCGGAGCGGCCATGCCTGATTCTGCACTGTGCATACCTGGAGTATCAGGGGAAGGCCATGCTCTTTTCAGCACCATCTGGAACGGGCAAAACTACGCAGGCGGGCCTTTGGGAGCAGTACCGGGGAAGCCGCACCGTAAACGGTGATAAGGCATTGCTTGAATACGATGGCAAAATGTGGACAGCAAACGGCTGGCCGGTCTGCGGAACGTCGGAGGTCTGCGAAAACAAAAAACTGCCAGTCGGATGCATCGTGATGCTGAGCCAGGCGAAGCTGAACCAGGCGTGGCGGCTTCGCCCGGCAGAGGCATTTACAAACCTGTACGGACAGATCACCATGAACCGCTGGGACAGGGAGGGAATGGTGCACAGTCTCGACCTTCTCGAACAGCTTGCTGGAAAAGTTCCGGTGTATCATCTGGCGTGCGACATTTCAGAAGATGCGGTGAAAACGCTGGAGCAGGAGATCGGGGCCGGTTCGTTCGAAAGTGAAACATATGCAGCTGCACTGCACAAAAACATGATTCAGAAAAGGGAGAAACATGCATGAAAATGATGGATACACGTGCCTATGTCGGAATGCTGAAAGAACTTGTAGAGCAGGGCAGAGAAGTGCGTATGGTGATTTCCGGGAGCAGCATGGCGCCGTTTCTGATTCATGGACGCGACAGTATTTTCTTCCGAGCGCCGGAGCGGGAACTTTGGAAAGGTGATATCGTATTTTACGAGCGGCCGGGCGGACAGTTTGTCGTGCATCGGATCTGCCGCGTTCATGCAGACGGTTATGACATAATCGGGGATGCACAGACGGAAATCGAGCATCATGTGCAACGGAAGCAGATCTTTGCACGGGTGACAAAAGTGGAGCGAAAAGGAAAAATACTTGTACCGGGAACGTTCTGGTGGGAGTTTTTTGCACAGGTCTGGATTCGCATCATCCCGCTTCGCCCGATTCTGATGCATGGATATGCCCGGTTATTCGGTGTGGATAAAAAGAAAAATGATGCGTGCAGAGAAAATGAAAGGAAAAGAAGATGATTACAGAAACAGAAACCGCATTCCTTGCGGTGATTTGTGCGTTTTTGACAGAAGAAAAAGCATCGCCGGCGGAAATTCAGGCGCTGACAGAAAAACAATGGAATCATCTGTTTGTCCTCGCGGCACAGCATTCGCTGCTGTCAGCGGTCTACGATGTTGTGGGCAAAACACCGGAATTTGCAGAGCTTTCGGACGAGCTTCGCAGACAGGTAAAAACGCAGGCGATGCAGAGTATTTTGCAGCAGGTTTCGCGTACAGCGCGGTTTCTTTCCGATGAAAAGGAGCTGACGCAGCTGGGCGTGCAGCCGCTGGTGATGAAAGGAATTGTGTGCAGAAATCTCTATCCGAAGCCGGATCTGCGCCCGTCCGGGGATGAGGATCTGCTGATTCCGGAAAAGGATTTTGCAGCAGTGGATGCCTATTTTATGCGGAAGGGCTTTGTGCGGGACAAAGAAACCGCAATGCCGGATGGCATCAAAGACGGTGATGTCCCGGAAGAGATGGGCTATATTCATCCGAAAACAGGAGCCTTTTATGAAATACATACCAGGCTGTTCAGCACAGAATCCTCTGCCTATAGTTATCTGAATCGTGCATTTTCCGATGTTTTTGCGCATCCATCCAAAGTGGAAGTGCGGGGGCAGAGCATCTTTACCTTAGAAGAAACGCATCATCTTTTCTATCTTCTCTGTCACAGCTTCAAGCACTTTCTTCACGGCGGCGTCGGGATCCGTCAGATCTGTGACATGGTACAGATGATTCGTGTATATGGAAGAAAAATAGACTGGGAAATGTTCTGGCAGCTGTGCGAAGAGTATCATATGACGTGCTTCTGTATCAATCTGCTGGATATCGGCGAGCGGTATCTGGGCTTTTCTTATGAAGCAAGTGGGGCAGTCCGTGCCGCAAAGAAGCTTCACCCGGATTCCGAAGCGCTTCTGATCGATATTCTCGATGCCGGTTCGTTCGGAAAATCGAGCGCGGGGCGGATCCACAGCGCAAACATTACCCTGTATGCGGCAGAGAACGGGGCGGAAAAGCACACGGCGGGGGGAATCTGGAAATCGCTGGTTCCGGAAGCTTCCTATATGAAAAACAAGTATCCCTATGCGGCGAGGTATCCGTTTCTGCTTCCGGCTGCATATGTGCAGCGGATCCTGAAATGGCTGGGACAGGGAGAAAAAGAACAGAAATCGAGCATTGAAGTGGGCGCGGGACGTGTCGAGCTGCTGAAAAAATACGATATGATCCGCACCGCAGACTGGAAAAAGAGAGGAGACGCGCATGCAGGAAGAATCCAAAGAGAAAAGTAAAGACGCTTCCTTTGAGTCTCTCCGTATCCTGTCGGAGCGATGGAAAAACGGAACGTTCTCGGAAATCATCGATGACTGGAAATGGATTTTTGGCTACAGCGCGCGCTATAAGGGTGCGATTGTTTTTTATACGATTCTCGGTATCTTAAGCACTTCGCTTGGGCTTGTCGGCAGCGTGGCAGGAAAATACCTGATCGATATCATTACCGGATACCAGATACAGAAGCTCCCGCTGCTGCTTTGCATCATGATCGGAAGCACCGTGTTCAGTCTTGGATTTGAGAGTGTCATCAACCGTATTTCAACGAAGCTTGGCATCGCGATCAACAACGACATCCAGGCGGATATTTTCGACAAAATCGTCGATGCGGACTGGCTGGAAATCAGCAAATACGCAAACGGTGACGTACTCAACCGGTTTAACGGCGACATTGGAACGGTCAGCGGCAACGCAATCAGCTGGCTCCCGACGATTATCATTGCCGTGTATCGGTTTATTGCCACCTTCTTCGTGATCCTGCATTATGACTGGGTCATGGCGCTGATTGCCTTTTTAAGCGCACCGTTTCTGCTTCTGATGTCCCGTTTTATGATCCGCCGTCAGCGGGAATACAGCAAAAAAGTGCGCGAGATGAGCAGCAACCTGATGAGCTTTGAGGTAGAAGCATTCTACAATTTTGATACCATCAAATCGTTTGGCATTGCGCCGTATTACAGCAAAAAGATGCGCTGGTGGCAGGGACTTTTCAAAGACATCAGCCTAAAATATAATCTGTTTACGATTAAAACCAATATCGTAATGTCTATTCTCGGGAGTGCGGTGGAGTTTACGGCGTTCGGATACTGCCTGTTCCGTCTGTGGACGCACGACATTACCTATGGAACCATGACACTGTTCCTGCAGCAGCGGAGTAACCTTTCCGGCGCATTTGGAAACGTGATTTCGATTATTCCGTCCTTCCTCAACAGCTCCGTCTCGGCGCACCGGATCCGTGAGCTCGTAGAGCTGCCAAAAGAAGTCCATATCCCGGAGAGTGCCGCGCTTGATCCGCTGGCAAAGGATGGTTTCCGGGTACAGATGCACGGGGTAGAATTTTCCTATATAGAAGGAAACAAAGTAATCACCAGATCGGAGTTTCAGGCCGCCCCCGGCGAGATTGTAGCGTTGGTTGGCCCGTCCGGCGAGGGAAAAACAACGATGATTCGCCTGATTCTCGGCCTTATCCGCCCGCAGGAGGGGGAAACCGTGATCATTGCCTCAAACGGAAAAACGGTTCCCATGAACGCCGAAACGCGTCATCTCTTCGCCTATGTTCCACAGGGAAATACGATCCTTTCCGGCACAATCGCCGAAAATATGCGCATGGTAAAAGAGGATGCGACCGACGAGGAGATCATTGAAGCGCTCAAAATCTCCTGCGCCTGGGATTTTGTTCAGCATCTGCCGGACACCATCAACAGCCGCGTCGGGGAACGTGGCCGCGGTTTCTCCGAAGGTCAGTCCCAGCGGCTTGCTATCGCCCGCGCCGTTCTCCGTGATGCTCCGGTGCTGCTTCTAGATGAAGCCACCTCGGCACTGGATGTCACGACGGAACGAAACGTCCTCCGAAACATCATCCGTCAGCGTCCCAACAAAACCTGTATCGTTACGACGCACCGTCCGAGTGTCCTCAGCCTCTGCCAGAGAGTTTACCGTGTCATGAATGGAACCGTGACCGAACTCGATGGGGCAGAAGGGGCAAAGATGGTGGAAGATTTTTGACAGAAAAAAGACACAAAAAAGACACAAAGGTCGGAAGAGTGATACTTCAAAGTCAAATCAGTTATAGAGTTGCAAGTCAAAATCCTGCTATAATACAACCATCAAAGGTCACACAACACGATACGTGAAAAGGAGAAAAAGTATGAAGAAAAAAGTGTTAGCAGGCATTCTTGCGGCAACCATGGCATTTTCCATGGCAGCATGCGGAAGCACAGGATCCAGTTCTGATTCCGGTTCCTCCGCAGCTTCCGGAAGTACGGCAAAGACAGAGGAAAAAGGCGAGCCGTACACCGTAACTATGGTACTGCAGGGAACTACACAGCCGGATGAAGAAAGAATCGAAGAAAAAATCAACGAAATTCTGGAGCCGGAGCTGAACGCAAAGCTCGATATCGTTGTTCTTCCATGGGCAAGCGCAACACAGCAGTTACAGCTGATGCTTTCCGGCGATGAGAAAATCGATCTTCTGTACACAAATGCATCAACAGCCGTACAGTATATGCATTCCGGACAGATCATGAATATGTCTGAACTGATTGATAAATATGGAACGAATCTGAAGGATGTTTTTGGCGAGGATATTGCAAAAACCAATCAGATTGATGGATTTGTCTATGGCGTTCCGAACCAGATCGAGCGAGGAAGTATCCCGGCAATCTTCATGAGAAAAGACCTGGTAGAGAAATACAACATCAATACCGATGATATCAAAGAACCACAGGATATGGAGAAAGTATTTGAAACCGTACAGGCAGGCGAGCCTGACATGACCATGTTGTACTCCATCAACGAAGGTGATACCCCACTGACCCGTCTGTTCCGTGGCGATGGACTTGGTGATTCTAATTTCTGCGGCGTTCTGATGGATCAGGCAAACAGCACAACCGTAGAAAACTTCTTTGCAACTGACTGGTTCAAAGACACCACAACAATGCTGTATGACTGGTATCAGAAAGGCTATATCAGCAAGGATGCCGGAACAAACACAGAAAACTGGAGAACCGTATGCAAAGCAGGAAACCTGTTCTCCCTGTTCTTCTCCTATCATCCAGGTACCCCGGTTGAGTTCCAGAGCTCCACTGGATATGATTTTGAAATCGTACCATTCTATGATGAGCCAATGATTAATTCTTCCTCCTATAGCGGAATTATCTTCTCTGTAGCACAGAATTCCGAAAACCCGGAAAAAGCAATGCAGGTTCTCGATTACATCTACGGCAGCCCGGAGATCATGAACCTTCTGAACTGGGGCGAAGAGGGAACCGACTACGTAGTAGAAGATGAAGAAAACGGAATCATCAACTACCCGGACGGTGTAACAGCAGACAACGTAGGCTACAGCTTTAACTGTGGATGGGAGCTTCCGAACCAGTTCATCGCATACAAATGGGATGGATCTGACCCGCAGCTCTGGGATAAAATGCAGGAGTTCAACGCTTCCGGTATCGAGTCGAAAGCACTTGGATTTATCTTTGATAACAGCGAATATACCAATCAGGTATCGGCTCTGTCTAACGTTGTAAAACAGTACAGCGGAGCACTTTACAGCGGTTCCGGTGATCCGGAAGAACTGATTCCACAGTTCCTGGAAGCACTGGACGATGCGGGAATCAATGATGTTATTGCTGCAAAGCAGGAGCAGCTGGATGCATTTCTTGCAGACAAATAGGCACCATGATTTGTAAAAAGAACACGACCGGGGCAAAAGAAAATCCGGTGTGATACAGTAACCGAAGGCTCCACTCTTACCAGAAAAGATGTGGAGCTTTCTCTGTGAAAGAACCTGAAAAAACAGCCCTCATAAAAGGAGACACGCTTTATGAAAAAAGCAGAGGTTAAAAAAGAGAAAAAGAAAAACGTGCTGAAGGAATACTGGCCGCTTTATCTGATGATGCTTCCGGCACTTCTGTATCTGCTGATCAACAACTACATCCCGATGGCAGGTATGGTGATTGCGTTTAAAAAACTGAACTTTGCAAAAGGTATCTGGGCAAGCCCGTGGGCAGGACTTGACAACTTCAAATTCCTGTTTTCCTCGAAGGATGCATGGATCATTACAAGAAATACGCTGCTGTATAACGTTGCATTTATTCTTGTAAACATGGTAGTCGGAATTGCCATTGCGATTCTGATTACGGAGGTAAGAAATACAAAGCTCAAAAAAGTGTACCAGAGTGCAATTCTTCTTCCGTTCCTGATGTCCATGGTTATCTTAAGCTACATCGTATATGCGCTTCTGAGTGCGGAAAATGGTCTTGTCAACAATTCGATCCTTCCGTTCTTCCATATTGACCCGATCCAGTGGTACCAGAAACCGAAATACTGGCCGGCGATCCTGATCATCGCGAACTGCTGGAAGGGCGTAGGATACGGATGCCTGATTTATATCGCATCGCTGATCGGTATTGATCCTTCCTTCTATGAGGCTGCCAGACTGGACGGTGCAAGCAAATGGCAGGAGATCACAAAAATCACACTGCCGAGTCTCGTTCCGACCATCATTACCCTGCTGCTTCTCAGCATCGGAAGAATTTTCTATTCCGATTTCGGTCTGTTCTATCAGGTACCGATGAACTCCGGTGTTCTGTTCCCGACCACAAACGTTATCGATACCTACGTATACCGTGCCCTGATTGAACAGGGAAATATCAGTATGTCATCTGCAGCCGGTGTATACCAGTCTCTGGTAGGCTTCTGTGTCGTAATGTTGAGCAACTGGATTGTCCGCAAAGTAGACAAAGACCAGGCATTATTCTAGGAGGATGGAAGTATGACAAATTCAAAAAAAGCAAAACGTTTCCAGTTCTGGATTAATGTAGTACTCATTCTGATTACCTTATCCATTGTACTGCCGTTTGTACTCGTATTTATTTCCTCGCTGACCGATGAAAACACACTGATCCGCAACGGATATTCGTTCTTCCCGGAGAAATTCAGCTTCTATGCTTACTCCTATATCATCCGCCAGGGCGAGAAAATTCTGAGAGCATACGGAATCACCATTTTTGTAACCATCGTCGGTACCGCTGCAAATATTGCGATGTCCTCTCTTCTGGCGTATCCGCTTTCGGTTAAAAAACTGCCGTACCGCAGAGCAATTACCTTTTTCGTATTCTTTACGATGCTGTTCAACGGCGGACTGGTGCCGACCTACCTGATGTATGTAAATTATCTTCATATCAAAAACACGATCTGGGCATTGATTGTTCCAGGCTTCCTGTTAAGCGCAAACAACGTGCTGATGATCCGAAGCTACTTTAACACCAGTATCCCGGACGCGCTGTTCGAGGCGGCCAAAATCGATGGCGCAGGACACATGAAGATTTTCACCAGCATCACACTGCCGCTTGGAAAACCGATTCTGGTAACCATGGGACTGTTTTCCGCACTTGGCTATTGGAATGACTGGACAAATGGTTTATACTATTTATCAGGAAATGACGGTCAGAAGCTTTACAGTATCCAGAACCTGCTGAATCAGATGATCACCGATATTCAGTACCTGGCAAGTGGAAAAGTAACCGGAAATATCGGTGCCGAGGTGGCAAAGCTGCCGACAACCTCGATCCGTATGGCAATCGCATTTATCGCCATGCTGCCGCTGTTTATCATCTATCCGTTCCTTCAGAAATACTTCGCAGAAGGTATCACACTTGGCGCGGTAAAAGGATGATTCACATGCGGAAATGAAAAAAGAGAAACACGTTTGTGTTTCCGGCATACAGCAGAAAAACAGTACAGACTCATGAAAACATGAGGTGTGCTGTTTTTCTGCTGTATTATCATAGTCAGTAAAAAAGATTCGTTCGCAAAAACAAACATGGAAAGATTCCGAGCGTACCGGAACAGAAAAAAAGGAGGAAACTTCATGCGTATTTCAAAACAGACGAAAAAAACAACACTGGCGCAGCAGGGGCGTTATCTTTTGATCTGCATGCTGAGTATGCTGCTGCTTTTTCTGGCTGGGAGCGTGCTTATTCTGAACCGGACGCAGCGGCAGGTATATGAGCAGCTGGAAGAGATTTCAAAGCTGTATACGGATGAGCTGGACAACCGTTTTTTTCGAATCAGCCGAAACCTGTTCTCGACTGTAATGGACAGCTCCAACCCGGATTCTGCTTTCTGGAAATACATGGATCTGATGGAGAAGGATCAGTATGAGGAATATGTCATCACACAGCTGCGAAGGAACTATGTATCTGCAGCGTGGGATTTTGGAACGGATTACAATGTTTTTCTCTATACGCAGAAGGATGAGAGCTTATATCAGCTGAGCATTTCCTCCGACGGGCGTTATTCCATTGATCCGTATCTGCAGGAAGCGCTGAAGCGCCGGATCAGGAGTCTGTCCCAGCAGACGTATGCAGTCAAGAAAAAATGGACCGTGATACGCCAGGGCAATGAGGTTTATATGCTCAAGGTAGCACAGAGTCAGGGCGTCGGATTCGGCTGCTACGTCAATCTGAAGACAATTCTGGAGCCGTTCTCTGAACTGTCTCTTGGAAAGAGCGGCTATGTCAGTCTCGTTGACCAGAACGGGAAAAGCATCGGAACACTGACGGAAAAAGGAATTGTAACGGACAATTCGAAAATTAATACCGACAATTACACCTTCCGGCAGGAACTTTCGCAGGCGCCGTTTGAAATCCGGATTAAAATCTCCTGGACGGGAGTCTTAAATCTGATGACGGGAAGTGTGTTTGCCCTTCTTGGCGTTGCTTTTCTGATGGTGATTGCCGGTTCCGTGCTGTTGTTCCACCTGGAAACAAAAATCCTGAAGCCGGTCGGTATGTTTACGGAAAATCTTCAGAAATATGACAATGGGGACCTCACCTATCAGATGTCGGAAGGAAACCTGGTAGAGCTGGAGCAGATTGACGATAAATTCCGAAACATGATTCATCAGATCCGACGTCTGAAGATCACGCTGTATGAGCAGGAGCTGGAAAAACAGAAAATCGAGATGGATTACCTCAAAATCCAGATTCGTCCGCATTTTTACATGAACTGTCTGAACTTTATTTACAGCATGATTGACTTCGGACAGTACGACCATGCAAAGTCGATGAGCCGTATTACGTCCGATTATCTCGCCTATATTTTCCGCAATACAAGCGAGATGGTGCCGGTGACGGCGGAGACGAACCACTGCGAAAATTACCTCAAAATTCTGCTGCTGCGCTATCCGGAAAAATTCACCTATTATTTTGAAGTCCATGAAGAAGTGAAAGACGCGGTAATCTTCCCGTTTCTGATTCAGGTGTTTGTAGAGAATGCGGCAAAACATGCCCTGACGCTGGAGACGGTTCCGCTGATTTCCGTGACGGTTTACCCGGAGGACCGCGGCGAAGAAAAGTATGTCAACATTTATATTTCGGACACCGGAAACGGCTTCCCGGAGGAGACGCTGCAAAGGCTGAAAGCAGGGGAAGATATTTCCGAGCATGGAAAGCATATCGGGATTGAAAACTGCCTGAAACGATTCCGTTATTATTATGGTGATACAGGAGAGATTCATTTCGATAACAGCCCGCTCGGCGGAGCGATTGTAGATATCCATATTCCATACAAGACAGGGGGAGAAGAACATGAAACTATTGCTCGTGGATGATGAAGAGTACGTGATTGAAAGTATCAAAAGAAATCTCGATCTTACAGAGACCGGGGTGAGCGAGGTGTACACTGCGTTTTCCGTACAGCAGGCGAAGAACATCATGGGAATGGTGGATATTGATATTGTAATCAGCGATATCGTGATGCCGGGCGGAACGGGATTCGATTTTGTGGAGTGGGTCAGGAAAGAGGAGCTGAAGGTCCAGGTCATCTTCCTGACAAGCTATGCGGAGTTTGACTATGCCAGAAGAGCGATACAGCTGAACAGTGTCGATTATCTGCTGAAGCCCATTGATTTTGAAAAGCTGAAGGCGGCCGTGCAGCGTGCGGCGGAATCTGTTGCGAAAGAAAAGAAAATACAGGATCTCAGGCAGGAAAGCATCAAGTGGAATCAGAACAGAAAAATTCTGCAGCAGGATATCTGGAAAAATGTGCTGAAAAGCGGCTTCTCCGAGGAAAAATTCTGCGAAACGGCAGCACAGCGCCAGCTTTCATACGGACCGGGACACTATTTCCGGCTGATTTGTCTGATGCCGGAAATAAAGAGCAATAAGCGGGAAATGTGGGATACGGCGACCATGGAATTTGTGATCGAAAATGTGCTGTCGGAACTGTATGAGGAAACGGACATTGCGGTAGATACTGTTTTTTATCAGGAACCGGGCATCTACTGGATTGTTACGCAGTCAAGGGAAAAAGCATTCCCGCAGGACGGCGGGCGGGACTGTGAAATTCTGCAGCAATTTGTTGCGTGGATGAATGAAAAAATCTATCCGGAGCTGTGGTGCGGCGCCGGGCAGTGGGAATCTGTACTGGGGATGCAAAAGCAGAGCCGGAATCTTCAGAAAATGCGGGAGGGAAGCCTTTCCGTGCGGAACGAGGTGCTGTTTCTGAATGAATTTCAGGCTCCGCAGACCAGCTACGAAAATAAGGAGCTGGATGTGTGGAAAACTCTGCTTTCGGAGGAAAAACCGGAGGAGCTGCTGGAGCGGCTGCAGAAATACCTTGACCGGACGGAACGGGAAGGAATGATTACCAGAGAATTTCTGGTAGCGCTCCGTACCGATCTGACCCAGGTGGTGTATGCATGGCTTTCGGAACGGGAGATCAAGGCGTACGCGCTGTTTGCAGATGCGGACATGGAAAACCTGCATCGGAATTCCCTTTATGGCAGAGAAGAGATGATGGAATATGCCGGGGTACTGGTTCGGAAAGCAGTTCAGTACAGACAGTACATCAACAAATCAGATTCGGTTACGAGTCAGGTATGCGCTTATATCGATGCACATTACCGGGAGGAGATTCACCGGGAGGAGCTTGGGGAGCTTGTCTTTTTGAATACGGATTATCTGTCCCGGATTTTTAAAAAAGAAAAGGGTATTTCGATCAGTAATTATATCATCCAAAAGCGGGTGGAGGAGGCAAAAAAGCTTCTGACACAGAGCACGCTGCCGATCAATACGGTGTCGCTGTATGTGGGGTACAGCAATTTCTCGTACTTTACGAAGATGTTTAAGGACAATACGGGATACGCACCGCTGGAATACCGAAGAAGCTTTGGAGAGCAATAGCGGAACAGCAGTAAACAGGTCAGAATAGTGAAAGAAAAAGGTCAGATCAGGGAATATTTTTTTCGGATCAGATGTGGTAAAATTTCAGTATAAAATTCAGAAAAATAACGGAAAAACGGTATTTTTCTGACGTTTTAGGGGTTTCTGAAAAAGCAGATACAGCAAAAACGAGGTATGGAGGAGAAAAAATGACCGAGCAGAAATTAAAAGAGCTTCTGGCCGACATGACGCTGGAAGAAAAAGTAAACCAGATGAGCCAGGTGGTGGGTGCCTTTTTCAATAAAGATATGGACATCACGGCGATGGGACCGATGGCAGATAAAGGCTTTACGCCGGAAAATGTAGCGCTTTCCGGTTCCATCCTGGGTTCCATGGGCGCAGAAACATTAAAGAAAATCCAGAAGGATTTTGTGGAGCAGCACCCGCATCACATCCCGATGCTGTTCATGCTGGATGTCATCAACGGCTTCAAGACTATTTTCCCGATTCCGCTGGGACAGGGCGCAACGTTTGAACCGGAGCTCTCCGAAAAGTGTGCGGCAGTTGCTGCAAAAGAGGCAGCCGTTTCCGGCCTTCACGTAACCTTCGCACCGATGACCGACCTGGTCCGCGATGCAAGATGGGGCCGTGTCATGGAGTCTACCGGTGAGGATCCGTATCTGAACGGTCTGTTCTGTGCCGGAATGGTGCGCGGATTCCAGGGAGACGATCTGAAGGAGCCGTACAAGATTGCTTCCTGCGTGAAACATTTTGCAGGCTATGGCGCTCCGACAGCGGGAAGAGACTACAACACCGTAGAGCTTTCCGAGCATACCTTCCGTGACTTCTATCTGCCATCCTATAAAGCCGGCATCGATGCAGGAGCAGCGATGGTAATGACTTCCTTCAACACGGTAAACGGTGTTCCGGCAACCGGAAACAAGAAACTGATGCGCGGCATTCTGCGTGACGAGATGGGATTTGACGGCGTTCTGATTTCCGACTGGGCGGCAATCGAGGAGATTATTTACCACGGCTACTGCGCAGACCGTGAGGAGGCAGCTGTCCGCTCCGCCGAGGCAGGCGTTGACATTGATATGATGACCGGTATTTACTGCGAAAACCTGTGCCGTCTTGTAAGAGAGGGCAAGATTTCCGAGGATCTGATCAATGAGTCCTGCATGCGTATTCTGGAACTGAAAAACAAACTGGGACTGTTTGAAAATCCGTATAAAGACGCAGATGAGACGAAAGAAAAAGAGGTCATTCTCTGCAAAGAGCACCGCGCCCTGGCAAGAGAAGCCGCAAGAAAATCGTTTGTCCTGCTGAAAAACGAAGAGAAAATCCTGCCGCTTGGCAAGGAGAAGAAGATTGCCTGGGTCGGACCGTATGTCCACAGCAGAAACCTGATGGGCGCCTGGTCCTTTATCGGAGATGCAAAGGATGTGACAAATCTGGAAGAGGCCGTAAAAGCGCAGGCAGATACGACAAACATGAGCTTCCATGCAGGCTCTCCGATGCTTGGCTCCGACATCCGCCTGGAGGGCTTCGGCGAGGCGATGGAGCAGTCCCATACACCGGAGGAAGAGGAGGCAATGCTTCTTGAGGCTGTAAACGCAGCAAAGGAGGCCGAGGTTGTCGTTCTTGCGATCGGTGAGGACCGTCTGCAGTCCGGCGAGGCAACCAGTAACGCGAACATCCGCATTCCGGAAATCCAGCAGAGACTGCTTGAGCGCGTTTCAGAAGTCAATGAAAACGTTGTCGTTGTTCTCTTCAACGGTCGTCCGCTCGACCTGCGCGATGTCGTATCGAAAGCAAAAGCCGTTCTTGAAGTATGGATGCCGGGTACCGAGGGTGCCAATGCAATCGCAGACGTTGTTTTCGGTGCATACGCTCCAAGCGGCAAGCTGACCATGAGCTTCCCGTACTCTGTAGGCCAGGTGCCGGTTCACTACAACGAGTATTCCACCGGAAGACCGCATGTGCCGGGCAAGGACAAAGACCGTTTCCGTTCCAAATACCTCGACATCCCGAACGCACCACTGTTCCCGTTCGGATATGGCCTTGGCTACACCAGCTTTGCAATTTCAGATGTGAAACTGGACAAGGCAGAGCTTGGCATGGAAGATGAGATTAAAGCCTCCGTAACCGTGAAAAACACCGGCGATACAAAGGGAACCGAGACCGTACAGCTTTACATCCACGACGTAGCCGCATCCGTGGTACGCCCGGTGAAAGAGCTGAAAGATTTCTGCAAGGTAACCCTTCAGCCGGGAGAAGAAACCGAAGTCATCTTCAAAATCACAGAAGAAGAGCTTCGCTTCCTGACAGAAAATGAGCGTGTAGAAAGTGAAAACGGTGCTTTCGAAGTCTTCATCGGAAGCGACAGCACGACAGAGAATAAGGCAGAATTTGTGCTGAAAAAATAAGAAGCAATACTGGGATGTAGCGTAAGCGGAATCAAGATGGGGGTCTGAATCGCTACGGAAAGATAAAAGAAAAGCCAGCCACAAAAAGCGAAAAGAATTTTGCTTTTGCGGCTGGCTTTTTTCTGCCGGTACCGTATTGACCCTTCTGTTAAAACAAAGTAAAATAGAAATTGGTATTGGGACGAAAGAGAGGAAAAGAAATGGGGTACTTAGGAAACAAGTTACAGGGGAAATACCACAAAGACACATTCCAGACCGCCGTCAACATGGCGTGGCCGGCGATCGTGGAGTCGTTTTTTATTGCATTTGCGGGTCTTGTGGATTCGCTGATGGTAAGCTCGCTTGGCTCTTACGCAGTTGCCGCGGTCGGCCTGACGACACAGCCGAAGCTGCTTGGCCTGGCGTTTTTCTTTGCACTGAATGTGTCGATTTCCGCCCTTGTTGCGCGGCGGCGAGGGGAACAAAGACAGAGTGCGGCGAATGAGACCCTGGTAACTGCGCTTGTATTTATTATCCTTGCGGCAGCTGCATTCAGTGTTGGATTTGTGGCGTTTGCAAGTCCGATCATCCATCTGTGCGGCTCAACGGCGGAGACGCATAACGGCGCAGTAACATATTTCCGTATCATCATGGGCGGTATGATTTTTAACTGTATCCAGATGGGGATCAACTCGGCACAGCGCGGTGCGGGCAATACAAAAATCACGATGCGCACAAATGTAACATCAAATACGATTAATATTATTCTGAATTATCTTCTGATCAACGGCCATTTCGGGTTCCCGGCACTCGGCATTCAGGGTGCGGCACTGGCAACCGTCACAGGAACGGTTGTCGGATGTGTGATGAGCATCCTTTCCATCACAAAGCAAGACGGATTCCTGAACCTTGGCTATATTCTGAAGAACAAAATTAAACCGACGCTTGCAGCGTTCATCAGCCTGGTCAGGGTCGGGTACAGTGTGTTTTTCGAGCAGGTTTTCATGCGGATCGGCTTTATGATGACGGCGATCATGGCGGCCAAGCAGGGAACCGATGCGATGGCGGCACACCAGGTCGGCATGAATATTATGTCGCTTTCGTTTGCGTTCGGCGATGGCCTCCAGTCCGCAGCGGTTGCACTGATCGGCCGGAGCCTCGGCGCAAAAAAGCCGGATCTTGCGAAAGAGTACGGCAGAACGTGCCGTCTGATCGGCGCGGGCATCGCAGTATGCCTCGTTGCGATTTATCTCTTCGGCGGAAGATGGCTGTACAGTCTGTTTTTCGAAGAACAGCATATCATTGAAATCGGTGTCAGCATCATCCATGTCATTATTTTCGTCGTCATTTTCCAGATCTGTCAGGTTATTTACATGGGATGCCTGCGCGGTGCGGGAGATACGCTTTATACGGCAGTTGCATCCATGATCAGCGTTACATTTATTCGTACGATCGTTTCGTATCTCGGCGGTTACACGCTGGGGCTTGGCATCGTCGGAATCTGGTTCGGCGTGCTGGCGGATCAGATGTCACGGTTTATCTTTGCGACGATCCGATTCAAACAGGGAAAATGGGTGAAAATCAAGATTTAACCGAATCATTACCAATATAAAACTAAAACAGGAGGAAGCAAAACGATGTACAAATTTGACAGAGAAGCCTATGACAGGCGGATGGAGTGGTACCGCGACGCCCGTTTCGGCATGTTTATCCACTGGGGGCTTTACGCCATCCCGGCGCGCGGAGAATGGGTGCGGAGTACCGAGCAGATTCCAAAAGAAGATTACATGAAATATTTTGAGGAGTTCAATCCTGTTGATTTCGAGCCGCGGAAATGGGCCAAGGCGGCGAAAGAGGCCGGTATGAAATACGTGGTTCTGACTGCCAAGCATCACGATGGATTCTGCCTGTTTGACAGCCAGTATACCGATTTCAAATCCACCAACACGAAATGCGGCCGCGACCTCGTTGCAGAGTACGTTGATGCCGTCCGCGCAGAAGGACTGAAGGTCGGTTTGTATTTCTCCCTGCTCGACTGGTTCCACGACGATTTCCCACATTACGGCGACCGGAACCACCCGATGCGGAACAACCCGGCATACAAAAACGATGACCGCGATTTCGACCGCTACCTGACCTACATGCACAATCAGGTACGCGAGATCTGCACAAACTACGGAAAGCTCGATGTGCTGTGGTTTGACTTTTCCTACGATACGCTGCGCGGCGAAGCATGGAAAGCGACGGAGCTGATCAATATGGTGCGGAAGCTCCAGCCGGATGTCATCATCGACAACCGTCTCGAGGTGAGCGGAGAGGGCTACGGTTCTCTGGCGGCCGGAAATCCGACCCCGTACCACGGCGACTTTGTGAGCCCGGAGCAGATGATTCCGCCGAATGGCATCCAGGATGTAAATGGAAACGATATCGCCTGGGAATCCTGCGTTACGATGAACAATCACTGGGGCTATTGTGCCAACGACCACTTCTTCAAACCGGCACCGATGCTGATCAAAAAGCTGGTCGAGTGCGTATCGAAGGGTGGAAACCTGCTTTTGAATGTCGGCCCGGACGCCAGGGGAAATATCCCGGAGGAGTCGATCGAACGGCTGGCTGAGATTGGAAAGTGGATGAAGAAAAACGGAGAGAGCATTTACGGCTGCGGAAAAGCCGGTATTGAGAAACCGGACTTTGGCCGTGTGACGCGCCACGGAAACCATCTGTATTTTCATGTCTATGAAAATACCGTTGGGCCGCTGCCGCTGCCCGGCGTGAAAAAAGAAGAAATTCAGGCGATCCGCTACGTCGCAACCGGCGCGGAAATCCCGGTTTCCACAAGCTGGGTACACAGCGATTATCCGACCATGGCATTCGCCGATCTCGGCGAAGACCCGGTATTGCCGGATGGAGTCGATACAGTCATTGATGTGATTCTGAAAAAGTAGAGGGTAAAATCGGATTTGATCCTGGAGCGTGTCTGAAAAAGCATTTCCGCAATCTGCAGGCTTCACTTTGCGGTATCTTTTTTTTCAGACACGCTCTAAAAGTCTTACAAGTTCTTACAAAATTCTGTATTTTTCGTTCCGCTGATTGACAGTTCTGGCAGAAGAATGCATACTGAAAAAAACACAAGATCACAGCCCGTGCTTCGAAATTTAACCGAATCAAGCAAGTAGCGAAGCGGATTGCGAATATCCGCCTGACTCCTTTTCCTGCGCAGGGAAGGATAAGAGCTTTCGGAGTGAGAAAAGGGCAGTCTGTTTTTAGAAACGAAGCAAGAGAGTCACAGTTTCGTTTTACAAGAAAAAAAGAGGGGGAATAAAACATGATTCGTCTGAACCACGTCAGCAAAATTTACGGCGATGGAAGCAAAAAAGCCGTCGATGATCTTTCCTGGGATATCGAAGATGGAAAGATCACCGGATTTATCGGCCCAAACGGAGCCGGGAAAACGACAACATTAAAAATGATCACCGGCATCCTGGCACCGTCCGAGGGAACGATTGAAATCAATGGAAAAGATATCCAGAAGGATCCGCTCGAAGCCAAGCGCCAGTTCGGTTTTGTGCCCGACGACCCGGATGCGTTTCTTCGCGTCAGGGGAATTGAATATCTGAATTTTATGGCAGATATCTACGGTGTCGGAACGGAAGAACGTCAGCGTTTTATCGAAGAAACCGCAAAACGCTTTGAGATGGAAGAGAACCTTTCGAGCCGTATCATGAGCTACTCGCATGGCATGCGTCAGAAAATCATGGTGATGGGCGCACTGATCCACAAGCCGCCGGTCTGGATTCTCGATGAGCCGCTGACCGGCCTTGACCCGCGCTCCGCGCACGAGCTCAAACAGATGATGCGTGAACACGCCGATGCCGGAAACGCCGTGTTGTTTTCCACCCATGTGCTGGAAGTAGCGGAAAAACTCTGCGACCGCATCGCCATCATCCATCACGGCCGCCAGGTATACCTGGGTACCCTGGAAGAATTAAAAGCGGCCTATCCGGATCAGACACTTGAAAATATCTTTCTGGAGATCACCGAACATGCGTAACTTATGGATTCTCACCCGTTTCCTTCTGAAAAGCGGACCAGGAAAAAGCAATCAGAAGAGCGGAAAAAAGAAAGCATTTTCGGACGGAGGACGTATCGTTGTATACCTTCTGCTTGGTGTCTGCCTCCTTCCCGTGTCGGTCTTACTGTTTCTTCTGGGATATTCCGGCTATACCTTCCTGCAGCCGCTCGGGCTGGAAACCCTGCTGATCGAGTTCGTCTGTGCCATCGGCATGATGGTCATTTTCTTCTATGGCCTGCCGCTGTTTCTGAGCGAGTATTACATGGACTCTGACCTCGTAAAGCTTTTGCCGCTGCCGTTTACCCCGGCGCAGATTGTCGGTGCGAAAGGCTTCTGCTGTCTGCTGAACGAATACTATCTTATTGTACTGCTGTTCTTTCCGTTTCTGTTAGGGTACGGGATCAGCGCCAAAATGGGCATTTTTTACTGGATCAATATGATCCTCGCCTGCCTTATTTTCCCGGTTGTGCCGCTCGTCTACGCCGCAGTTTTGACGATGCTCGTGATGCGTCTTTTCAAAAATATCCGAAACAAGGATTTCTTAAGCTACCTCGGGTTCGCCGCATCCCTGATTTTTGCGATCGGCATCAACGTATTTTCGCGCAGTATCGGAAATTTTGAAATGCAGGATATCATGAACCTGATGGAAAGCCAGAAGGGCACTCTGCGCGCCTTCCGGACCATTTTTCCGAACCTGCCCCTGATGACCGGAAGCCTTGCAGATGCATCCTTTCTCAAAATGATACTCTACATCGCTACAACAGCCGTCATCCTTGCTGTCTTTTTCGCTCTCGCCTGGAAAATCTACCTCCCGGCTGTCCTCGGCATGAGCGAGACCACCAGCGAAAAACGCATTTTATCCAAAGAAGAAGTGACCCGAACCGTCAAAAGCAAAAATCCGGTCCGCACCTATGCGATGATTGAATGGAAAAAACTGTACCGCACACCGGCCTGGTTCATGAATTGTGTTCTGATGCCTCTCATCTGGCCGGTCTTCATGCTTGGTATTGCCCTCATTTCAATCATTTCCAGCCTTGGCATGGCTAAAACCACCGGCCTTTGGACCCGGCTTGTCGCCGATGGCACCATATTCCGCCTCCTGAAAGGGGAACTGCCCGTCGCAGTTGCCGTCCTTACCGCCGCCGGAATCGCCGTCATGATGTCCATGTTCTGCGTAATCTCCGCCACAGCGATGTCCCGAAAGGGCAGCGAATACATCTATATGAAATGCATTCCGATGAGCTATCACGACCAGATCCGTGCCATGCTGGTAAGCGGCATCCTGATCAGTCTCCTTGGCACCTTGCCGTACGCTCTGGTCTTCAACATGATTGCTGTCGTCTTCGGTCTGCACCCGGCGACCCTTCTTTACACCACGGTGATCACGGTTTTATTTACCCTGTTCGTCAACTATGAACAGCTCCTTTTTGACCTTGCATTTCCGAAATTAAACTGGGAAAACGAAACCGCCGCCATAAAATCCAACAACCGCTCCCTGATCTCCGTCCTCATCGACCTCACCGTCGGCGCAATCCTGATCGGAGCCGGCTACCTGCTGTACGGAAAACTTCACCTCAACATCCACATCACCACGAGCGTGATGATTCTGCTTACCGCAGTCCTGACCTTCGCCATGCGAACCGCCCTTTTTAAATGGGGCGTTCAAGTGATGGAACATCTGGAAAGCGCTTAACAGTTTCGAGACATAATAACAATATTAAAATGTGATAGAAAAGAGATTTCAGCCAATGTGCGGATCTCTTTTTTTTGCGCTCCTTTCCAATTTCGCTGTGTATTTTCTTTTATCGATTATGCTTCATTGTACTACTAAAAGACCTGTGTGGGCAATCCATTGCCGCCATTCCCCGAAAATTTTAAAAGACGGACAAAAAACAGAGGATTTCTCTCTGCATTTTGTCCGTCTCTCTACAATGTATTTATTGGATTCTCCGTTTACAAAAATGATTTCGGAAATGATGAACTAATTCATCGCCTCACCCTTCAGCAGTCTGCTGATGTGCTTGTACAGAAGCATGGTTACCAGTGATACCACAACACCTTTGATGATATTAAACGGTACAACGGCAAACAGAACAAAGGTCGGAAGGCTTGTAATTGCTTTGTTGACTGCGGATCCCATTCCCACAAGGGCATCCATCGGCATTCCAAAGGCTGCTGCATAAGCCGGAAGCAGTACAAAAGCGTTCAGAAGACCGCCGGCTGCTGCCAGAAATACAGTTCCGACTGCCATACCGATCATGGCATTTTTCTTTGTTTTCTGTGTTTTGTAGATCCATGCGGCCGGCATAACATACGCGCAGCCGATCAGGAAGTTTGCTACTTCACCAACACCTGCGGTGGTACTTCCTTTCATAACAAGGTTCAGCAGAATCTTAATCAGCTCAATCGCAGCTCCGGCAAGAGGTCCCATCGCAAAGGCTCCGATCAGCACCGGAACTTCGCTTAAATCAATCTTGTAGAAACTCGGGGCAAACGGAAGCGGGATGTCAAAAAACATCAATACGACTGCGGCGGCGCCGAGCATTGCCACCTGTACCATGTAACGGGTTTTTCCGATTTGCGACATCTTTGATGTCTGTTTTGCTGTTGTCTGTGCATTCATAACTGTATTTCTCCTTTTTTTTCTGGAGATCTTGACCGGTTCTGCCGGAAGTAACGAGTCCAAATACGCTCCACGAATTTGAACTCGTTTTCGCGGCAGTCGCCAAGGTCTCGTGCAAGCACGGACTTTGGCTCGTTGCCCGCGAAAAAAAGTGCCCTGAATTCCTTTTCTTGAATTCAGGGCACCAAAAATATTTCCATGCAAATAAACTTTATTTCATCTTCTTTCATCCAGACTTTAACTGTTGGTCCCGGAGTTGCACCGAGTCAGCCGCTGTTTGATATCGCAGCGGGTCGCGGACTATACCGCCAGTAGGGAATCACACCCTGCCCTGAAGATCTCCGTATTTTGTTTTTACAGGAATATTTTATTCATATTCACACAATTTGTCAATACTTTTTTCAGACAATACATGATCTGGTTAGTTTGCTACGCCCATCTGAATTTTTCCTGTGCTCTTATTTTTCAGCACACGCAGATAGCAGATCCGCATATCTCCCTTCAGGACGAGACGGATCTCAGATGCGCCGTCCGTCTGCGGTCTGTCTGCGAGGAAAATTTCAACATCCTCATAAACCGGCTCGCGGTACCGGTTGCGCTCTTTTACTTCTTTCTCCGCATAGCGGTCCAGTTTCGGAGCACTGCGGAACTCGCAGGTTCTTGTGTCACCGGTAAAGCTTCCCATTGAAACACCGTCCACAAAGGCTTCCACACTGCCGCCGCGTTCACTCTTCACATGAAGTGCCAGAACAGCAGCATCGGAAAGATCACAGTCACGGTAAACGAGAACACCTTCTTTCGTCTCATCCTGCACGCGGACTGCCTTGAAATTGAAGTGGTCTTCCGTCAGATACATGTTTTCGTAATCATCGTAGTGGTCTGCCGCGGTAAATGCACTCAGATCGCGTACTCCCCTTTTTCCGCCCGGAATAAAGATTTCTGTGGAAACGGCTTTATCCTTGCAGGATGCGCCTGCATAGATTTCATACGTTCCCTCTTCTACCATCAGTCTGCGGCTGATAACATCGTAGAAGCGAAGCTCCTCTACCGGGATTTCCAGTGCAACGTGTCTCGTCTCGCCCGGGGCAATGTTTTTCACACGAACAAAATCAAGCAGCTGGCAGATTGGTTTCTTCACGCAGGATTCCAGAGCGGAACCGTAGATCTGGACAACCTCGTCGCTTGCGGTATCGCCCGTATTTCTCACATCGAGAGAGATCTGCAGCAGACGGTCATCTTTTAAGGAAACCTTATAGTTCTCATACGCAAATGTGGTATACGTCAGGCCATAGCCGAATGGATACAATACCTTCCCGTCGAAATAGCGGTACGTTCTTTTTCCTTTGATGATGTCGTAATCGTCAATGTCCGGCAGCTGATCGATATTCTCATACCAGGTCATATTCAGACGGCCGGCCGGTGCATAGGTTCCAAGCACAGCTTCTGCCATTGCGCTTCCCATATCCTGGCTTCCCGTTGCAGACATGATGATCGCCGGCAGTTTTTCCATCGCATTCTGAAGTGTATACGGATAATTCGTAAACAGCACCAGAACGGTATTCGGATTGACCTCTGCGATCCGGTCAAGCAGCATCTCCTGCTCCTCTGGCAGCTCCAGTGTGTTGCGGTCGATCTCCTCTTTCGCATTGATCACGGAGTTACAGCCGAGCGCAAGTAAAACCTGCTTTTTGCCCCGGACTGCAGCAACTGCTTTTTCAATTCCGTTTTCGACAACCTCCATCGTAATCGGAATTCCCTCCGTCTGCTCAAAGGAGAAAAATCCTTCTGCATCCTTATAAACCGGGTAATGGAAACGGTTGGTCAGCACAACGCTGCCATCCTCCTGTGGCTCCACGTGGAAAATCTCCATCACGAACCAGTCGAAGGCTTCCTCCCGGTCTGCCGCAATCTGTCCCATTTTCGGCTTTTCTCCCTGCGACTCTGAGAGTCTTGCGCCGAGGTATTTTCCGGTACGGACACTCTTGAACGTATAGCTTCCCTCACCCCAGTATTCCTTGATAAACACATCTGGCTCATCTGCCATCTGAAGTGTTCCGTCTTCTGCTACGGCAAGACCTTTTCCATCACAGCGGAAAACAACGCGATCCAGACCATCCGCGAATGTAATGTTCTCCTGCTTCAGTACTTCCATCCCCTGCAGGAAGGTTGTGCGGTATGGTGCCGTTCCGCCGTACCAGTCCTGATACCATGCATCACCAAGCGGTCCGACAATGGCAATATCTTCTGCTTTCAGGGCTTTGTCAAGTGGCAGCGCTCCGTTCTCATTTTTCAGAAGTACGATCGATTCGCGGCTCAGCTCTTTACAGATTTCACGTGCCTTCGGGGAATCGATATCGTCCTCGGTCACACGGTCATACGGATTCAGATTTTCCCGATCATAAACGCCGAGACGAAGCTTCGTCTCCATCATACAGCGAATAGAGCGGTCCATATCCTCTTCTTTCAGAATGCCAAGCTCATATGCCTCGCGTGCCGCCTGCTCTACCATACGCGGATCGTCAGACATGGCATCCACACCGGCTTTCAGCGCCGTTGCGATCGTCTCCGCATGCTGTCCGAAATAGTGATGCAGCGTCACGACAAGTCCCATCGCACCGCCGTCGCTGACAACGTGACGGAGACCGTACTGTTTTTTCAGAATATCGGTCACTTCCGGATTCAGGATACCGATCGTTCCGTTGATCTTGTTATATGCCGTCATAATGCCCTCTGCGCCGCCATCCTCAATACATCTGCGGAATGGCTCCAGATACAGCTCATATTTGTTCCGCGGGTCAATGGAAGAATTTTTCCATCCGCGGCCGACCTCCGTGTTGTTTCCATAGAAATGCTTTAAGGTCGCTGCACAGCGCAGATACTTCGGATCATCGCCCTGCATTCCCCGGATATAAGCACCGGCCATTTTTCCGGTCAGCACAGGATCCTCTCCGTAACCTTCTTCGTTTCTTCCCCATCTCGGATCGCGCTCAAGATCAACGGTCGGAGCCCATCTGCTGAGTCCATGGCCCTGATGGCGGTGCCATACGACGCGCGCCTCGGTTCCTGTTATTTCACCGGCCTGTCTGATCAGCTCCGGGTCCCAGGATGCACTCATACCGATCGGCTGTGGGAAGGATGTTGTCACATCCGGTTTCCCAAGACCATTCTGATCGTTTCTGCCCTCAACGCCGTGTGCCGCCTCACCGCCCACAGAGACGCCCGGAATGCCAAGGCGCGGCAGATCCGGGGAAGAGCTGGCGAGGTATCCCAGTTTTTCTTCGACCGTCATTTCCTTTAACAGCCAGTCGATTCTTTCCTGATCCGTCAGTGATGCATCCCAGAACGGTGTGTTTTTGTTTACCTGAAACTCCTTCTTTTCTGTCATTTTTCAAAAACCTCCCTATGATTTTGTCTCATGAAATTGTTTGCAGATTTTCCATATACTGTTATCTTTTTACAATGTTTCACATTTCCCATTACTGTCGCTGTATTTAAAAACATGGCCTGACATTTAATAATATCAGACCATGTTTTTGTGCCGCCTTCCGTTCAACGGCAAAACCTTATGTTTTTGCTTTACTTACTCTACATCAACAAGTTTGGTAGCAAGGAACTCTGTCATAGCTTCTTCTGCATCTGCCAGACCATTGTCTGTCAGCTCCTGTACCATGCTCTCCCAGTTTCCATCAAACTCATCTTCGGTACCAGTTACGCATTTAACAAGTCCCGGCCAAGCAATTTCGTCCAGAATTGTCTGTTTCTCAGCAAGTTCCTGTGGCTGCTGATATGCCCACAGTGCAGAGTATGGAAGAAGATCGAACTCTTCCGGCTGTGCAAACATGTCGGTCAGCATCTCAAATCCCATCGCTTCGCATCCTTCTTTTTCTGCTGTATTGTAGTTTGCAATAACAGACTCTTTGGTAGTTGGAGTGTATGGGAATCCGTCTTCAGAGTAGGAACCTGTTCCGTAGATCGGGAATCCAGTGTAGTTGTCAATACCGGTGTTCTTTGCATAATCCGGATCAGACTGAGCTTTTGCAACTTCTTCATCGGTACGATATGGCTGTCCGTCATCATCGAGGAAGTAGTTCTCGCCTTCGATACCCCAGTGATACAGGATCTGTCCTTCATCGGAGCACAGATAGTCAAGGAATTTGATGGCACGAACCGGATCTTCACAGCTCTTGGTAATTCCAATACCCCAGCCAACGGTAGTTCCCTGATACAGAAGGGCTTTTTCTACCTGATCTTCTCTTAAGGTTACAGGAAGTCCAACATAAGTCTGATCTACTTTTCCATCTGCTACCAGAGTAGCTTCGCACTGGCTGTAATGCCACTCAGCATCGGTGATGGCAACAACACGGCCGCTGGCAACTTTTGCAATATAGTCATCATCTGTCTGCGTTGCAAAGTTCGGATCCAGGATACCTTCGTTGTACATACGGCACAGCCATTTGAAGTATTCTTTCTCTTCATCTGTTACATGTTTGTAATGTACGTTGTACTCGTCGTCAATAATCCACTGTCCATTATCCGGGGATGCATCAGCGATCAGTCCTGCCGGGTTTCCAAGGGTAATCATCCAGTGCCAGTCAGAAGCACTCATGGTGATACCGATCATATCCAGACCATCTTCTGTTTTTGGATGTGCTGCAAGATAGCTCTTGATCATTTTTTCATACTCATCCAGTGTCTTCGGATATTTATAATCGTTCTCTTTTAATGCAGCCCACTGAATCTGGCAGCTTCCGCCTGTTGTCAGGGTTTTCTGGTTTACACCTGCGTAGGAAAGCTGATAGATTCCAGGATCATCCTGGCTCCATTTCAGTTTTTCCATCTCTGCTCCGTACATTTTTTTGATGTTTGGACCATATTTTTCAATCAGGTCTGTCATATCAATCAGCGCGCCTGCCTGATACAAATCCGTTGCTGAGCCTTTTGCATAAATCATGTCCGGATACTCATCATTTGCGATCATCAGCGCAACATCTTCTTTTGCATCACCCTGGGATGCTACCGGATAGGAAACATCAAGTGTAACGCCTGTTGCCTCTGTGATTGCTTTTGCTACCGGGTTATCCCAGTTGCCGTTTTTACCATCAGCGTTAAAATACTCAAAGGTAATCGGAGATTTGTCATCTGCATCATCTGCTGTCTCGCCTGAAGAACTTGCCTCTGCCGCTGATCCAGTCTCTGTGCTGGAACCTCCCTTGCTGCTGCCACTGTCGGAACCGCATCCTGCGAGCATTCCGGCCACCATAGCAGATACTAACATGAGTGATACTACTTTTCTTTTCATAAAAGCCCTCCTTAAAATGGTTTATGTCATCCTGCACTCTTTCTTTCGCCTGGCAGGAATAAACATCATCTTTTTCTAAAAATTTTTTAATACTGTTTTTTATCAGTCTTTAACAGAACCAAGTGTCATACCGCCGATAAAGTATTTCTGAAGGAACGGATATACAATAACGATCGGCACAGTTGCTACAATCGTTACGGCCATACGTACGGACATTGGTGTTACGGCCGTCTGTACATTGGTTCCTGCATGAACGTCCATTTTCATGGTCGCCTGGTTCATAATCTCATACAGTTTGTACTGCAGAGTCGGGAGTTTTTTCGCATACAGGTAAGTATCCATGAAGGAGTTCCACTGTCCTACTGCATAGTACAGACCTACGGTTGCGATAACCGGTTTACAAAGCGGCATAACGACTTTATACCAGATCTGAAAATCGTTTGCTCCGTCGAGCTTTGCTGCCTCCTGCAGAGCCATCGGCAGTCCGTCGATATAAGAGCGGACCAGAATCATATTATAAACCCACATCAGACCAGGCAGAATGTATACCATGAAGTTATTGCCCAGCTTTAAGGTACGGATAATCAGAAGGTATTCCGGAATCATTCCGCCACCGACATACATGGTAACAACGAACAGAAGCTGGAATGGTTTGCGGAGTACGAAGTCTCTGCGGCTTAATGTGTAAGCAACCATCGAGGTACATACAATACCTACGATTGTTCCGATGATGGTTCTTGTTACAGAAATCACAGCCGGCATTGCAATGCCGCCGTCTTTAAATACATATTTATAGTTGCTTAATGTAAACTTTCTCGGAATGATGAAGTTTACATTCTTAATGGTATCCGTAGAATCGTTGAACGAAATCGCCAGTACGTTCAGGAACGGATAAATGGTGATGATGACGAGGAATACGAAGATTACCGCCAGTACGTAGTCAAATTTTTTTGCTTTCTTGTTCATATTCGCGTCCTCCTACATAAGTTTATCTTCGCCTACCAGACCGGCAATCTTATTGGCGATCAGCAGCAGGGTAACGCTGACTGCAGACTGGAATACACCGATTGCGGTACCAAGACCGTAGTTGCTGTTTCCGATACCTCTCTTATAAGAGAACCAGGAAAGTACCATCGTGTGATCCTCAACCAGCGGGTTACTAAGAAGCATCTGACGCTCCATACCTACGTTCAGGGCGCCACCGATGCTCATAATCAGCAGTACGATGATGGTCGGTCGGATACCCGGCAGAGTGATATGCCAGATCTTCTGCAGACGGCTTGCACCGTCCATATCAGCGGCCTCGTAAAGACCAGGATCAATACCTGCCATGGCGGACAGATAAATAATTGCGTTCCAGCCAACCTCTTTCCAGCAGTTGATCAGGATAATGGTTACCCAGATAAGCGGTGAGTTGGAACTCATCAGGTGCAGGTTCTTGCCGAAGATACTGTCAACAACACCGCCGTCGTTGAAAATATTCTTTGCAATACTTGCAATGATAACCCAGGATACAAAGTGCGGCAGATAAGAAATGGTCTGCGTTACTTTTTTGAACTTCATAAAGAACATCTCGTTCAGAAGAACCGCAAATGCGATTGCTGCGATCGTTCCAACCGCGATGTCAAGGAAGCTTACTCCCAATGTGTTGATTAATGTCTGTGTGAACAGACGGTCTTTAAATGCATCTGTAAAGTTCTTAAATCCAACCCAGGTTCTCTCCCAGATCGGAAGTGCGAACGTTGCCGGTTTTACCTCCTGAAACGCCATCGTCCATCCCCAAAGTGGAATATACTTGAAGATAATCAGCCAGATTACAAATGGTACTGACATTACAAGCAGCCAGCGCTGTTTCCACAAAATTGCAGGTGTGATTTTCTGTCCTCTTTTCTTTTTCACCTTTTCCTTCGCCATGCTCCCCATCCTTTCCGTTGTTTTGTGCGTTTTTATTACGCATTTTCTTTGCTTATTTGTGATATTTACATCATATCAAATAAAATCCCAGTTTGATATTGTGTATTTTGTCCACTTATATTGACTTTTTTTATCTTTTTCCACATTTTCAGGTGCTATGGCAGGCATTTTTACTAATTTATATGCGTTTGTTTTTATTTTTTACACCAGCTTACAATTCTACCAATCAGTGTTTTTTTTGTAAAAAAAGCAGGAAAACGTAATGGGGGATTACATTTTAAGAAAAATGTCAGTTTTTTATCCAAATAATCTCCGTTTTCTCTGCTATGATAAACACCATAGAACCAAGAGGGGAAAAACGAGATGAGCCAATACAACATATTAGTCGTAGACGACGACCGGGAAATCGTAAGATCTCTCGGCAAACTATTAGAACTGGAAGGCTACAGGGTAAAAAAAGCCTACAACGGCATGGAGGCACTCGACATCCTCATGACCGAACAGATCCATCTGATCCTGCTCGATGTCATGATGCCCAAAATGAACGGCCTTTCCGCCCTGATGAAAATAAGAGAAAAAAACAACATCCCGATTATCATGCTTTCCGCGAAAACCGAAGAGAGCGATAAAGTCATCGGACTTTCGATGGGCGCCGATGATTACGTGACAAAGCCGTATAATACCGCCGAACTCATGGCCCGTGTTAAATCCCAGCTCCGCCGTTACTTCTCCTTAGGCGCCGCAAACGGAACCACACAAAGCCAGGATATCCTGAAAAACGGCGGTCTGCTGCTGAACCGAAACACCAAAGAACTCCTGGTGGACGGTGAACCTGTTCGCCTGACCGCAACCGAGTACAAAATTATGGAGCTTCTGATGGAGCATCCCGGCTATGTATTCTCAGCCGAAGAAATCTACAGCCAGGTCTGGCAGGAGGATGCTTACAGCGTAGAAAATACCGTCATGGTTCATATCCGGCGCATTCGTGAGAAAATCGAAATTACGCCGAAAAATCCAAAATATTTAAAGGTGGTGTGGGGAATTGGATACAAAATTGAAAAAATTGACGGAAACTGAAAAACGCATCCTGCTGTGGATGCTTACCGATCTTTCTATGGTACTGATTTTGTGCGGAAAGCTTCTGCGGAAATGGGCCAGTGAATTCGAATGGGGAATGTGGCGCAACATCGAATGGGGTATCGGCATTGGAGTGACGGTAGTCGGCGTTTTGGGCATAGCCGCAGCCTTGTATCTGGTATGGAAATTCCGAAAAAATACCGGGAACTCGAAAATGACTGCTTTTGCCGGCAGCGAACCGGAAAAAGCGGGAAAAACAGCAAAAAGCAGCGAAGGGGCAGCCGCAGATAAGTCCGAGACAGATGAAATAGAAAAATCCCGGCAGATGCAGTTTGAGGCAAGAGCCGCTGCGGAAGCAGAGAAAGAGCAGCTGTTTCTGAAAAAATCCGAAAAGGTGCCAAATGAGCTTCTGGTTCTTGTCGGAGGATTTGCTTTTTTCGGATGGCTTCAGCCGCTCCGGCACAGCTATGCCAGATACCGCATTGTTGCCGAATGGGGTACTGTAATAGAGTGTGTGCAGACAGGTCTTCTGTTTTTTGGAATCTGTGGCGTTTTCCTTCTCAGTGCCGGCATTCTTGTCTGTCGCTATGAAAAGAAACAACTGAGAGAAATGTCCTTTTTTTGCAGAGAAAGGAAGCGTTACAGAGATCGGACCAGCCTGGAACGGCAGCTTGCCGGTCAGAGTAAATGGCCGTTCCGTGTGGCACTGATTGCGGAACTTCTAATCGTGATTACCATGATCACCGGACTGATAAACGGAATGGATGGCGAGGTGCTGTTTGTCATTCTTCTTGGGCTGACCACGCTGATTTTAATTCTGTTTGCCTGGAAAACATACCGCAGTCGCCTGAACCGGGAGATGGGCCTTTTGATGGAACAGATCCATACGATGGCAGAAGGCAGCATGGAAAGCCGGATCCATGAAATATCCGAAAAATCCCTGCTGTATCCGGCGTTTGCAGAGCTGGAAAATATTGAGAGCGCTATGCAGAAGAGCGTAGAAAAACAGATGCAGGCGGAGCGTCTCAAAATTGACCTGATTACCAACGTATCGCACGATCTGAAAACCCCGCTCACCTCGATGGTCGGCTATACGGATCTTCTGAAAAAAGAGGATCTGACACCGGCGGCACAGGATTACGTCGAAGTGATTTCTGTGAAACAGGAACAGCTAAAGGAGATGATCCAAAGCCTCTTCGAGCTCTCCAAATCGACAAGCGGAACCGAAAAATTCCAGATGGAAAAAATGGATATGAAACGGTTGATCGAGCAGACCCTCGCCGATATGGACGATGCGATTGCGCAGAGCAATCTGTCGTTCCGCACGGCGCTCGGAGATGAGCCGCTGCCGTTCCTTGGGGATAATGGGAAAATGTACCGCGTGATACAGAATCTCGTGGAAAATATCCTGAAATACAGCCTGGGCGGAACGAGAGTTTACATTGACGCAGGGAAGGAAAAAGGGGAGATTTTCGTGACGATGAAAAACATTTCCGCCTATGAGATGAATTTTGAAGCGGAGGAAATGATGGAACGCTTTGTGCGCGGCGACGAATCACGGACGAGCGAGGGGCACGGCCTTGGCCTTGCGATTGCATCAAGCTACACGGCCAACATGGGCGGCCGCATGGAGCTTGCGGCAGACGGCGATCTGTTTAAAGTCATCCTGCGTTTCCCGGAGGCAGGCGAGGATTCTGCAGCGGGAGAAACAGCCACAAAAACCTGACTTGCATAAGAATGAGACAGAAGCGGGATTGCAGCAGGAAGGATCTGCAGAAGGATTCTGAGAGAGTATGTAATCCCCGGGAGGAAAAAAATGGAGACAATCAGTATTATCATACCATGCTACAACGAAGAGGAAGCAATTCCGGTTTACTACGAGACGATGGTACGTCAGATGGATGAGATGGAAGAACAGCAGAAGGTTCAGTTCGAGCTGATCTTTGTTGACGACGGCTCGAAGGATCACAGTCTGTTTGAGATGCGCCGGCTTGCGCAGAAGGATATGCGCTGCCGTTACCTCTCGTTTTCGAGAAATTTCGGAAAAGAGGCAGCCATGTACGCCGGACTGCAGGCGGCCAAAGGCGATTACGTAACGGTGATGGATGTCGACCTTCAGGATCCGCCGTCCCTTCTTCCGAAAATGTACGCGATGCTGCAGAGCGGCACCTGTGACTGTGTAGCGGCACGCCGCAGTTCACGGGAGGGCGAGGGAAAAATCAAATCCTTCTTATCAAATGCCTTCTACGGTGTGATCAACCGCCTTTCCAGAACAGAGATTGTAAGCGGTGCACGGGACTACCGTCTGATGAGCCGCAAAATGGTGGATGCCGTGCTGGAAATGAGTGAGTACAACCGCTTTTCCAAAGGGATTTTCGGATGGGTCGGTTTTCACACAGAATGGCTGGAATTTGAGCACGAGGACCGCTGCGCCGGGACGTCGAAGTGGCCGCTTCGAAAGCTCCTCGCGTACTCGGTCGACGGCATCACAGGCTTTTCCGTAGCCCCGCTGTCACTTGCATCTGTCATGGGCGTGCTTTTTTTCCTGATTTCTATGATTCTGATCGTGTTCATCATCGGAAGAACGCTGCTGTTTGGCGATCCCGTTGCGGGCTGGCCGTCGATGGCATGCATCCTTTTTCTGGTGAGCGGTGTACAGCTTTTCTGCACGGGCATTGTAGGCATTTATCTTTCCAAGACATATCTTGAAACAAAGCACCGTCCGATCTATCTCTTAAAGGAGACGAGTGAAGAGACGGTCAAGATGCACAGTGTGCAGCCGGTGAAAAAGCAGGAGAGTGCTGCAAAGAGAAGAAAAGATACCCATACGGCAGAAAAGAAAAACGTGTATTTTCCAGAGTATGCCGACAAACGCCATGCGTCTGAAAGAGGAGAAATCCGGGCATGAAAAAGGAAATCTTAAAGGAAATAAGAGAGCCGGGAAAATCACGGAAAAAGAAAGGCCAGCCGAAAGGACGGCGGAACGGCTTCTTGGAAGGTCTTACCGGAAAGGATTTTACGGCGGCTGGTCTGTTTTTCTTTTCTTTGCTTTTGTGCCGGCTGTTCGTCCTGCAATACGGCGTATTCGGCTCCTCGATTGACTGGATCAGCCAGCACAGCACCCTTGCCGATTACTTCCGAAAGCGGTTTTACGCGACCGGAAACCTCTTCCCGGATTTCGCATGGAATCTGGGAGGAGGTCAGAATATTTACCATTTTGCCTACTACGGACTGCTGAGTCCGACCATGCTGTTATCCTACCTTTTCCCGTTCATCCCGATGGACCTGTGGGTGATGGGTTCCTCCGCGCTGCTGTATGCGGCGGATGCAGTGCTTTTTTATCAATGGATCAGCAAAAAGGGTCTGCATTACGGCAACTGTCTTTTTACATCACTTTTCTTTACGTGTTCTACCGCACTTCTATATCATTCCTATAATCAGCTTATGTTTGTCAATTATATGCCGTTTCTGCTGCTGGCTCTGCTGGGCGTGGATCGCCATTTTCAGAAGAGAAAGAGCGGTCTTCTGATTCTTTCCGTTCTTGGGATGATTCTGACCAGCTTTTATTTTTCTGTCGGCGGGCTGCTTGCGCTCACGGCGTATGCGGTGACGGAGTATTTGAAATGCGGTACAGAAAATGCTGCGTATGAAGCGGAACAGGAGAATCGAAAAGTGTCGCGGAATCAAAAGGCCGGGGCAGAGAAAAAGCAGATGGCAGGTGAAAAATCTTCAGGAACAGTCGAAGCTTTGGCGGGTTTGCGGAGCTTTTTTGGCGCAGCAATCCGCTTTGCGCTTCCGGTCCTCGCAGGAATCCTTCTTTCCGGTATTCTGCTGATCCCATCGGCTGCCGCCTTGTTCGGCGGCAGCGGCGAGGGCGGACGCGGCACCGCAGCGGGCGGCATTGCAGGACTTTTTACCGATCCGGCGATGTGGAAACCGCAGTTTCTGATCCTGCGTCTCTGCTACACGCCGTATGGCATTGGCCTCTCCGCATTTGCGGGGGTGGCGCTTTTGGGCAGAGTGATCGGAAAGAGCCGGTTGCGTGAGAAACTGTTGTCCTTCCTTTTGCTGGTATTCTTTTGTATTCCCCTGTTCGGCTATCTGCTGAACGGTGGCCTGTACAGCAAAGATAAAGTATTCATCCCGTTTCTTCCGGTCCTCTGTGCAGAAGTCGGGCTTTATGTGGAAAACCAGCTTGTCCGGAAGCGGGAGTGTGGAAAAAATCGAAGCACCGGGAATTTTAAGCGCAAAGTCATGACAGAGCTGCGAGAATTGTTTCCGTACCTCATAGTTCTGATTCTGATGTGGAATGCAAAGCAAGAGACATACTTTGAACCATACTGGCATCTCGGCATACTGGATGTGATCTGTGTGACTGCGTGCTATCTGGCATGGCGGTGGTTTCCGGCAAAAAAACAGCTGCGGGGCAGAGAGCTTCCGTTTCTACCGCTCGTCTTTAGTGCTGTGATTCTTGCATTTGCCGGAAAAGCAATCAATCAGGAAAAGCATGTGATGATCCCGCGCAAAACGTATGAAGCTCTGACGGACAGCAAGATTGCAGCGGCAATCCGCGAGATCCGTGCGGAGGATCCCGGCTGGTACCGTATGGAGCAGTATGGAGACGGCGGACAGAACCTTGCGAACGTCAACCGGATATGGGATATTGGGCAGAATGTTTCGACGATTTATTCCTCGGCATACAATGCAGAATATAAGAAATTCCGGGACGAGACGTATGGGATTAATGAAGCCTTCCGCAACCGCATGATGCAGACGGTTTCCGATGATCCGCTGTTCTGGCAGCTCATGGGCGTGAAGTACATTCTGGCAGAAACACGGCCGGAAGGGTATGAACTGTACCGGGATTACGGGGACTTTCAGGTTTATCGTGCCATATCCGCAGCGCCGGTTGCCTACGTGACAGACCAGGTGGTTTCCGAGACGGAATACAAATCGTTACCTTATCCGCAGAACCAGGAAATACTGGAGACGGCAGCCGTGATCCCGGATCAGGAAATGCGGAAGACAACAGCGGCAATCACGGATCAGGAAAAATCGGCGGAATCTGTGGATAATTTCAGAGCCGCTGCAGATTCAGATACAAAGAATGGTTCTGTAGGACCCCTGTTTCACAGTTGTTTTCAGAAAGTAAACCTTGAAATTCCAGAGACCGATCAGGAAGATCTGCGCATTCAGAAGACAGCGGACGGATATGAGATTGAGACGAAAAAATCCGTGACCGTCTCAGCAACGCTGCCGGGTGCCGCAGAGGGAGCAACGCTGCTCGCCGTTTCTTTCGAGGTGGAGAATCAGAAAGCGAGTCATGATATGTTTATCCGCATCAACGGCCAGACCAACCGCCTGACCGGCATCAACCATACGTATGCCAATGGGAATACACAGTTTAACTATCTTGTAACGATGAAAGAAGATGGAACCGTATTCATTCGGATGGGAAAAGGCCATTATATCCTGAAAAATTTTGAGACATGGACTGGTATGGCACAGCCGTTGGAAAAAACGGAGCAGCTGTACAGTCAGGCGGTTACCCTGATTGGCGGAACAACAGCAACATACGGCGGCGACGGCATCACAGGCGTGGTTTCCGCGGAAAGAGACGGATACCTCATCACCAGCATTCCATACGATGAAAATTTTGTGCTGAAAGTGGATGGGAAAGAAACACTGCTGTTCCGCGCAAACACGGCATTTCTCGGCGCAAAAATCCCATCAGGCGAGCACAAAATTGTTCTTGTGTACCATGCGCCCGGACGGACGGCTGGCAGTTGGTGCAGCCTGATGGGAGGAATGCTGGCACTCATCCTTGTGATCTGTGAAAAAAAGAAACAGCAAAACGGCAGCGAACGGGCAGGAGAGAGCAAAATGTTGCAAAAACAGCGGAAATATTATATCATCAGAGTGTAAAAATAGTTGTAGTGACACTTGGTGGAATGGAGCATATCTTTACAGCCGCAGGAAGAACTGGCAGCGTTTGCCCGGTTTGGAAACGCCGTTGCAAGCCTTTGTGTGGAGAAAAAAGGTGCTAGAGCGTGTCTGAAAAATCATTTCCGCAATCTGCAAGCTCCACTTTGCGGTATATTTTACCCTCATTCGGTTGCCGTAGCCCGCTACGCCGCCCTTATTCGGATAAAATCTCCCACGAACTGGGACTCGCAGTTCACGAAATGATTACCGGGGCCGGTCTGAATACGACGCAGGATGAAGTACATTTCCTTCCGTTCTGGGAAAATGGCGTCCGTTTCTTCACGATCGAAGGACCAAATAAAGAAAAAGTGGAATTCAGCCAGTATTTGTAACGATTCCAAGCCATGCGAAATGGAAGAAAAATCGCGAATCATGCTTGCATGAATATCCGTTTGACCAGCAAAGCCTCTGCCGGAAAGCAAAATTTTTGCCCGGCAGAGGCTTTTTTACTTACTCTGAAACAAATACTACCGGATAGTCAAAAAAGCGCAAATTATCCCTATAGAGTAAAGGAGATGCAAAATTTATCTGCAGTTACAAAAACGGGGTGGAGTTTTTATGGAAACAGGGCAGGAAATCATTGTGCTTTCTGCACGTGAGTGGTAAAATAGAATAGATAATATATAATCTGTTTTGAATAAAAACAGGATATTTTAGATAACATATAATCTGTAACAAGAAGGGGAAAAAATGGAACAATTTATATGGGAAACTCCGGAAGAACTGGATCAAAAACTTGCGCAGCGAGTGAGAAAAATCAGAAAGAGACGTTCAATTACGCAGGAAAAATTAGCATCTATAAGCGGAGTGAGTTACGGCTCAATCAAAAGATTCGAAACGACAGGACAAATTTCCCTGTTATCTTTAACGAAAATTGCAATCGCACTGGATCTTGCAGATGAGCTCAGAAATATTTTCACGCAGGTACCGTATAAAGATATTCAGGAGGTTATCAATGAAACAAGATAAAGTACTGCAGGTGTGTTATGAGGATCAAACGGTGGGAACATTAGCTATGACGGCAGACCACAAAGTGGCATTTCAGTACAGTGATGAATGGCTGGAAACCGGATTTTCGATCAACCCATTTTCATTGCCTTTGCAAAAACAGGTATTTGTTCCAGTTAAGGATCATTTTGAAGGATTATTTGGGGTTTTTGCGGACAGTCTTCCAGATCATTGGGGCAGATTACTGTTGGATCGCCTGTTACGGGCACATAAACAAAATCCGGATGAACTGACCGTACTGGATCGTCTGGCGATTGTGGGCACATCGGGGATGGGAGCGTTGACATATCACCCGGAAAAGAATTTTCCAGAGGAGCAGAGCAGTGCAGATCTGGACAAACTGGCGGAAGAGTGTCAAAAGATACTGAATACAGAGTATTCGGATAAACTGGACGAATTGTATCTGCTGGGAGGTACCAGCGGCGGAGCAAGACCTAAAATCATGACAACCATTGATAATGAAGAATGGATTATCAAATTTCCAGCGCATGTGGACGGAAAAGATGCAGGAAAAATGGAATATGACTATTCCTGCTGTGCCAAGGCCTGCGGAATTATGATGAGTGAAACGAGATTGTTTCCATCAGAAAAATGTAAAGGATATTTTGGAACTAAAAGGTTTGACAGGAGAAACTGTTTGAAAGGGAAAAAGAAAGTGCACATGTTGACGACAGCTGCAATTCTGGAATTGGATTTTGAGCAGCCAAGTCTGGACTATCATGGATTAATGAAACTGACAAAAATCATGACACGCAATTGCGATGAAGATGTTGAAAATATGTTCCGCCGAATGTGTTTCAATGTTTTTGCACATAACAGAGATGATCATTCGAAGAACTTCACGTATTTGTACGAAGCAGACGAAGATAAATGGCATTTAAGTCCGGCATATGATCTTACTTACAGTAATACGTATTATGGCGAACATACTACGTCAGTAGATGGAAATGGAAGAAATCCAGGCAGAAAAGAGTTACTGGCGGTAGGAACTGGTGCAGGGATGAAAAAGACAAGGTGTGAAGAGATCATAGACGAAATTGAGAAAAAAGTAAAGGAAATGTTGGAAGAATATCTTTTGGGTAAGTGATTCTCTTTGCATTCAAAAAATTTTAAACAGCAAGTTATTAACAGTTAAATAAAAAAGAGTTGCCCGACAAATGAACACTATAAGTACCTTGCTACGAGTTTTATTTTCGTAGCAAAGTACAAGATAGTACAGAGATAAAAATATGTCTCATTTGTCGTTTAACTCTTTACATTGCGCTTTTATTTCTTCTATCGAATCCTTCAATAACTTTAATCTGGCAGGCTACTTTCTAAACAAAGTCGTCCCCATCCCACCCGCCTGTTCGGGTATTCGCTCTCGGATGCGATGGGTTTTGCACCTGCAATGAGATAAGCTTTCAGTTTTTCACCATATAAAAACGGGTCATTTCCGCGCAGAATGCCCCATTCCATCATAAGCGCGGCGCTTCCCGATACAAAAGGCGTGGCAAACGAGGTGCCGGTGAAGGAAGCATAGCCGCCGCCGGAACGGGGAGCTGGGATATTGACACCCGGGGCGGCGAGATCAGGTTTGATTTCGTGGAGAATACGGGTATAGCCGCGGCCGGAGAAGCTGGCATAGGAGGAGAGGCGGGGATCATAGGCACCGACCGTGATAGCGGAGCGGGCGGTGGAAGGGATGGTGAGTGTGGTGTCGGCAGTGGGAGAGAAGAAGCGGGTCTGTAGACCGATGGCATTTCCGCCGGGAAGCCAGAGGTCAAAGGAACCAGAGATCAGGCGGCCGGGGGTGAGACGCAAGGTCCAGATGCCGTTTTCGACGGACAGATGGTTTCCTGTGCCCTGAAAGGTCAGGTAAATTTCCTGCGCCTGGCTGTAGGGGGATGGCATGCCATAAAACAGGAGAAGTTCTGTCGGACCAAGCGTCAGACGCGCCGTGCCGAGGACAGGAGAGAGCGTGCCGGAGCGGATGCCGCCGGGGGAAATCAGTTCGATCGAGATTTCATCCCCATAAACCTTCCAGATCTGGAGACTGAACGAGGATTCATAAGCACCGACCTGAAATTCGACGGAGACAGCGCGGTCAGCCGTTGCCGAGACCGCAGACGTCGCAGCCGGATCAGATGTCGCACGGACTGTTTGCGTCTGACCGGACGACTTGCGATCCGACTTTAGGTTCCCGGCATAATGGCGTCCGGTATCCCCTTCATTTCCTGCCCCGATACAGATCACGTTCTGCCCTAAATTTGACACTGCATTCAAATACGTTTCAAGTAAGGAATCCCCGCTGTGCGAACCGTAATTATTCCCGAAGCTCAAATTAATCACAAGCGGCCGCTCCACCAGAAGTGCATATCTTACGCAGAAATCCACCGCCTGCAGCAATTGCGATGTCCGCGGCAGATCCGCCGGATCAGGATTCCCAAGCTTTACGACCACGAGTGTTGCTTCCGGTGCCACGCCCCGCATGGCCGCATATGCCGAGGATCTCCCATTTCCCGCTGCGATTCCGAGCACCGCTGTCCCATGCCCCGTTACATCGCGGGACGGCACGAGGGCAAACCGTTCTTCCGGCGTAGAAGATGCAAGTGCCTCATTGATCTGCTGCCGTGTATATACCGACCCAAGAGCATACCCCATCGGAGGATTCCCCGGAATCGTCTGATCCCATAAAATTGCAATTCGGCTTGTCCCGTCCGGTGCGCAGAAATCAGGATGCGCATAGTCCACGCCTGAATCAATGCATGCAAGCAGCACCCCATTCCCAGACAGACCCATAACCCCCTCCTGCACAGGCGTAATACAGGATATGCTCCGCACAAATGCATCTGCGAAATAAAGTAATTTCGGTTTCTCCAGATAGGTAATCTGCGGCAGTCCTGTCACGTAATCCATCAGGGACTCCGGAACCAGAAGAATGGCATACGAAAACAGCAGCAGCGTCACACGAACTCCCTGCCCCTCCAGAAAAGCCAGGTCTCCCTGATACTGTACAATTACTTCCCATGTTTTGCTGTAAGAGTTATAACCTGCCGAAAGCTCCGGCACACGCCGCCGTTCGACTTCCGTTGCGGCCAGCGCAAGGTTCAACAGGTTTTCCCTTTTTTGATCAGTCATTACAAAAACTCCGTCCAAAATGTTGTTAAAATCTATTCCGCTTTTCCGGGAAATATGATATAATCGCCATCGTACAATAGGGGTACAGATCTGCTTTTTGGAGTGCATCGAAAAATGGTTTTACGATGCCGCCTGGCGGGTCTTTACTATTTTACGCAAAATGCTTTTGCATTGAAGGGAGAGAACATGAAAATTATCATTGTGGGCTGCGGAAAAGTCGGAACCGCACTGACCGCCCAGCTGAGCCGCGAGGACAACCTTGTGACGGTCATTGACACAGACAGTATTGTCGTCCGCAACGTCTCCAACACCTACGACGTTATGGGAATTGTAGGAAACGGAGCAAGCTATCAGGTGCTTCAGGAGGCGGATATTGAGCATGCGGATCTGATGATTGCCGTAACCAAAAGTGATGAAATGAACCTGCTTTGCTGTGTCATCGCCAAACAGGCGGCAGACTGTCACACCATCGCCAGAGTCCGAAACCCGATGTATCGGGAGGAGAGAGAATTTATCCGTAAAAAGCTGGGTCTGTCCATGATCATCAACCCGGAGCACGCGGCCGCCATGGAAATGGCAAGACTGCTGCGGTTCCCATCTGCGATTGAGATCGACAGCTTTTCCCGCGGAAGAATCGAAATGCTGCGCTTTAAAGTGCCGGAAACATCGAAAATTGTCCATATGTCGCTGCGTGAGCTGGCCGGAGCGCTTCAGTACAGTCTGCTGGTCTGTGCTGTTGAGCGAAATGGCGAGGTTTACATACCGGATGGAAATTTTGTGATCCAGGCAAAAGACAGCCTTTCCATCATTACCACACCGCAGAACGCAGAGAGCCTGTTTAAGAAAATTGGTGTTCATACAAACAAGGTACACAATACGATGATCGTCGGCGGCGGTGAAATTACGTATTATCTCGCAAAATCACTGGCAAATATGAACGTCGATGTCAAGATTATCGAGAAAAATAAGGATCGCTGTGAGGTTTTAAGCGAAGCACTGCCAGATGCAACCGTTATTTACGGTGACGGAAGTGACCAGGAGCTCTTAAAAGAAGAGCGCATCCAGAATATGGATTCCTTTGTGGCCTGCACCGATATGGATGAGGAAAACATCATTCTGTCGCTGTATGCGAAAGAGAAGGTATCCTCAAAGGTTGTAACGAAAATCAACCATCTGGAATTTAATGATGTTATCCACAGCCTGAACCTGGACAGCCTGATCTACCCGAAACACATCACCGCAGAGTACATTCTGCAGTATGTCCGGGCAATGAAAAACTCCATCGGAAGCAACGTTGAGACGCTGTATAAGCTGATGGAAGACCGTGTGGAGGCTCTTGAGTTTATCGTGAACCAGAATTGCCGTATGATCGGCATCCGTCTGCAGGATATGAAAACACGGCCAAACCTTCTGGTAGCAGCGATTAACAGACAGGGAAAGGTCATCATTCCGGGTGGACAGGATTCCTTTGAGGCAGGAGATTCCGTCATTATCGTAACAACGGAAACCGGTCTTCAGGATATCCATGAGATTCTGGCAGAGTAACGGGGGAAGCGGATTATGAACTATAAAATGATTCGTTTTGTCATCAGCTGGGTGCTGAAAGTGGAAGGTATGCTGATGCTACTTCCGGCGCTGGTCGGAGCCATGTATCAGGAAAAGACAGGCTTTGCGTATCTTATCTGGGGACTGCTCTGCATTGCGGCCGGTCTGATTCTCTGCTTCAGAAAACCGTCCAATATGGAAATCTATTCCCGCGACGGATTTGTCTGCGTTTCGTTAAGCTGGGTTGTCCTTGGTGTTTTCGGAGCGGTTCCGTTTGTAATTACGGGGGAAATTCCGTTTTATATCAATGCGCTGTTTGAGATCGTTTCCGGTTTCACAACGACAGGAGCCAGCATTTTGAGCGATGTGGAAGCACTTTCACACGCCAGCCTGTTCTGGAGAAGCTTTTCCCACTGGATTGGCGGTATGGGCGTTCTTGTGTTCATTCTTGCATTGCTTCCGATGAAGGGCGGTTCCGTCATGAACCTGATGAAGGCAGAGAGCCCGGGACCGACTGTTTCCAAATTTGTTCCGAGAGTGCGCGGAACCGCTAAAATTCTGTATCAGATTTATCTTGGCATGACACTTTTTACCATTGCTGCCCTGTTGCTTTCCGGCATGAAGACATTTGATTCTGTCACACTCGCCATGGGAGCTGCCGGAACAGGAGGCTTTGCCGTGTTGAACAGCGGTTGTGCAGTGTACACACCACTGCAGCAGTGGATTCTGACAATCGCCATGATTGCGTTCGGTGTGAATTTTAACTTTTATTATCTGATGCTTTGCAAAAAGGGAAAGGCCGCCATTTCGTCCCAGGAGGTAAGAGCGTATTTCCTGATTATCCTTCTGGCAGGAGGCGTGATTTCCTGGAATACCTATCCGATGTACCATTCCATCGGTGAAGCGGTGCGGACTGCCTTTTTCCAGGTTGGATCGATTATCACGACAACGGGTTATTCCACGACGGACTTTGACCTCTGGCCGGAGCTGTCAAAATGTATTCTGGTGATGCTGATGTTCATCGGAGCCTGTGCCGGTTCAACGGGAGGCGGAATCAAGGTTTCGCGAATCCTGATTCTCTTAAAAACCGTGAAAAAAGAGCTTGGTTCGATCGTACATCCGCGCAGTATCAAACGCATCCGTTTCGACGATCACCCGGTAGAGCATGAGGTTCTGCGGGCGATCAACGTATTTTTGATTGTTTATCTGGTGATCTACAGCTTTTCCATGCTGATCATCAGTGTGGATGGATTTTCCTTCGAGACAAACTTCACGGCAGTTGCCGCAACACTGAACAACATCGGACCGGGTCTTGACCAGGTAGGACCGACCAGTAACTTCTTTGGATACGGTCCGGTTTCCAAGCTGATTCTGATTTTTGATATGCTGGCAGGCCGTCTGGAACTGTTTCCGATGCTGATTCTTTTCTATCCGTCTACCTGGAAGAAGAGAGGATAAAGCGGTTCACCGGGAAGAAAAGGGACTTTGCGTCGGCGGGAAACTGCCGGGAGCAGAAGGAAAAGAAAAAATGGTTACGATTCACAGGGTTTTCCAAAAAAAACAGAAAGACGGAATAAAGTCAGGGTGCATTTCCTGACCACAGGCAGAAAGGAAGGAACTTATGAGTAACTGGGAAAAGAATGTAAGAAAAGTTGTGCCGTATGTACCGGGCGAGCAGCCGCATGAGGCTGATATGATTAAGCTCAATACGAATGAGAATCCGTATCCGCCGTCACCAAAAGCCGCAGAGGCGATCAGACGGGTAGCAGAAGAGGATACCCTCCGTCTCTATCCGGATCCGACCGCGGCAGAACTGGTGCAGGCGATCGCGGATGTCTACCACGTAAGCCCGAAGCAGGTTTTTGTCGGCGTCGGTTCGGATGATGTTCTGGCGATGGCGTTTATGACGTATTTTAACTCTGACAAACCGATTCTTTTCCCGGACATTACGTATTCCTTCTACGATGTCTGGGCGGAGGAATTCCGTATTCCGTACGAGCAGATCCCGCTCGATGAAAATTTCTGCATTGTGCCGGAGCAGTATTTTGCAGAGAACCATCCAAATGGCGGAATTGTGTTCCCGAACCCGAATGCACCGACGGGTGTGGAGCTTTCGCTTTCTGCGATCGAATCGATATTGCAGCATAACCCGGATGTGGTTGTGATCGTAGATGAGGCATATGTCGATTTCGGAGCAGCCACTGCGCAGCCGCTGCTGGAAAAATATGAAAATCTGCTGGTTGTGCAGACAACATCAAAATCCCGTTCGCTTGCCGGCATGCGCATCGGCTATGCAATCGGAAATGAGAAGATGATTTCGTATCTGAATGATGTGAAATATTCTTTCAATTCGTATACCATGAATCAGACCACGATCGCAGCCGGAGCCGCAGCGATCCGCGATGTGGAATATTTCCGCAAGACGGTGAAAAAAGTGGTGGAAACGAGAGAGTGGTCGAAGGAAGAGCTGAAAAAGCTGGGATTTTCTTTCGAAGATTCGAAATCGAACTTTATTTTCGCAACGCACAAAAGCGTACCGGCCAGGAAGATTTTCCAGGCACTCCGGGAACGCCACATCTATGTGCGTTACTTTGAGAAACCCCGCATTGACAATTATCTGCGGATTACGATTGGTACGCGGGAAGAAATGCAGACGCTGTTTGATTTTTTGAAAGACTATTTAACTGAATCAAGCAAGTAGCGAAGCGGATTGCGAATATCCGCTTGGCAAGAGGGATGAAGCAGCTGAAAACATAAAACAGAAGAAGAGTATCTGCAAAGGAGCAGAAGAAAATTTTAAAGGGGGACTGCCGTCGGACTCAGCCATGAGATCCGACGGCAGTTTTAGAAGGTATTTGGGTATGAACAAAGAGAAGAAAGAAGTAGTAAAGGTAAATCAGATTACGGAAGGTGTTATCTGGCAGCAGATTCTGATCTTTTTCCTGCCGATTCTGTTCGGAACGTTTTTCCAACAGCTTTACAACACGGCAGATGCCATGATTGTCGGACACTTTCTCGGAAAACAGGCACTTGCGGCGGTCGGCGGAACGACAGGTACACTGATCAATCTGCTGGTCGGATTTTTCGTCGGACTTTCCAGTGGTGCGACAGTTGTTATTTCACAGCATTACGGAGCCAATAAAGAGGACAAGGTTCAGTGGGCAGTACATACGTCCATTGCCTTTTCCATTCTCGGAGGTATTGTGCTGACGGTAGTCGGCATTGGATGCTCGAGATGGATGCTCGAACTGATGAACACGCCGGATGACGTTGTAAACTATGCGTTGATTTATATGCGTGTTTATTTCCTTGGAACCATCGGAAACCTGATTTACAACATGGGTTCCGGTATCCTGCGTGCGGTCGGCGACTCGAAACGTCCGCTGCTGTATCTGATCATCTGCTGTATGACCAATATCGTGCTTGACTTTTTATTTGTTGTCGGTTTGCAGATGGGTGTTATGGGTGCGGCGCTTGCAACCATTCTGTCGCAGATCATCAGTGCGGTTCTTGTTATGGGTTCCCTGATGCGGACAAGAGATATTTACCGGCTTCATCTGCGGAAAATCAGCATTGACTGGATTATGCTGAAACGGATTATCCGCATTGGTTTTCCTGCAGGCGTACAGTCGATTCTGTACTCGGTATCGAATGTAATCATTCAGTCTGCCGTCAATTCGCTTGGAACCAACAATGTGGCTGCGTGGGCGGCTTACGGTAAGGTGGACGGTCTTTTCTGGATGATGATCAATGCGCTCGGTATTGCGGCGACAACCTTTGTCGGTCAGAATTACGGTGCGAAAAAGATGGATCGTGTACACCGCGGTGTGCGCACCAGCATGATCATGGCATTCCTGATGACGGGTCTGATGGTTGTGTTTATGTGGTTTATCGGCGATACCCTGATTTCTCTGTTTACCACAGATACGGCGGTGCGTGAAATCTGTCACGGACTGATCCATTTCCTGGTGCCGACCTTCTTCACCTATATTTCCATCGAAATCCTTTCCGGTGCACTCCGCGGTGTCGGAGACGCATGGATTCCGATGTTTATCACCGGAATAGGAATCTGCGGAGTACGTATCGTGTGGATGACGGCGGTTCTGCCGCATTTCCACTCCTTAAAAGGAGCGGCCTTCTGCTATCCGCTGTCGTGGGTAATCACAACGATTGCATACTTTATTTATTACCTGTTCTTCAGTCAGCTGAGTAAGCGGAAAGAATTGAGGAGTATCTAACAGAATGTTCAAACTGTTTTAACAAAACTGTGTTATACTATGATGATACCAGGGTCAAAAGGTCAAAAAATGAGTAAGTAGCCATTTTTCAAAGAAAAATGAGCGGATTACAAAGGAAAGACAGGTGGAACGTAAGATGGTAAGTGAAAAAGTAACGATTGTCAATCCGTCAGGACTGCATCTTTTAAACGCGGTAAATTTGTCAAACAGTGTAAGCCGGTACAAATCTTCCATGTCGTTTACCTATGAAAACAACGGGATGCAGGGAACGGTTAATTTAAAGAGTATTTTGAGTATCGTCGCCGCAGGAATCAGGCAGGGAGACACTATTGAGATCTGCAGCAGCGGGGAGGATGAAGAGGAAGCACTTCAGGCGGCCGTTGCCGCAATTAAAAGCGGGCTCGGAGAGACGCCGGAGTGAGGAGATAGGAACATAGAATAGAAATAAAGAAAAGGACCTCGCTTTTTGAAAAACGGAATGGGAAACCGAACCGTGTTTCAAAAAGCGAGGTTTTTTCAAATACGCTTTCGGGAAAGCTGCGGTGGTCGGTTTCGCAGACACATCGTCAGAAAAGTTTCCTAAACAGGAGGTATAAGGCCGGAAAAAATGTTCACACTCTGAATAAAGCAAAAAATGCAGAGAAAAGGAGTGCAGAACAAAATGGCAAAGCAGAAGAAAATTGATCTGGGACATATGACGGAGGAAGAAAAGATGAAATACGAAATCGCAGGCGAGCTGGGGCTTTTAGACCGCGTGCTGAACGATGGCTGGCGGTCGCTCACTGCAAAAGAGACGGGGCGGATCGGCGGCCTTGTGACACGGCGGAAGCGGCAGATGGCGGCGGAAGAGCAGAAAGAAGCAGGAGAAAGATAACCGGTTCCTTTTTAATTCGTGTCTATTGGAATATCAGAACAAAAGGTTTATACTGAATGCATGGGGCCGCAAAAGGTCAATAAAAATTCTAAAGACAGGAGAAAAATGGAGAAATGGCAAAACTTGTATGTAACTTTATTTCTTATGCGTTAAAAAGAACCGTGGATATCACGGTCGTTCTTCCGAGCGTGACGATTCCGGAAGCAATGCAGCTTCCAATGCCGGGAAAGGAGAACCCGGTGCCGCCGACACATGAGGTGAAAGAAAAATATCCGGTGCTGTACTTACTGCATGGTATGGGAAACAACCACGCACAGTGGACCGGTTATACGAATGTGGAACTGTTTGCAGAAGAGAGAAACATGGCAGTTGTAATGATTTCGGGGGAAAACAAATTCTATCATGATTCTCTGGACGGCGAACCGTTTTTCGATTTCGTAGCAAAAGAAGTTCCGGAATTTGTGACCAATTACTTCCCGATTTCCGCGGAGCCGGAGCACAGCTATATCGCAGGATTATCGATGGGTGGTTACGGCGCACTGCTGCACGGCCTTTCCAATCCGGAACGGTTTGCAGCGATTGGTTCCTTCTCCGGCGCAGTCATGCCGGTGGGCGATCCGGAAAAAGTGGAAGGTCTGATTGACGGTCCTCTCGATGTGAAATGGCTGGTGAAAAAAGCTATTGCGGACGGAAAAAAGATTCCGCCACTGTATGTGACCTGCGGCGAAGAGGATATGCTGTATGAGATTAATACAGAGTTTAAGGATTATCTGAAGGAAAATGGAGTGGATGTCACCTGGGTATCCGTACCGGGATACACCCATGAGTGGAGATTCTGGAATCTGGCAGTCGAGGAGTTTCTAAAATGGATTCCGAGAACCGACGGCTATGCCGCTGGTGGAAAGCGGCAGATCTGATAAGGCCGATGAAAACAGAAAAATGGTGTGGAGACAACCTCTTTGGAGGCGTCTCCGCACCATTTTTTTGATTTTACAGGAAACTTCATTGAAGTGTGCTATACAGTTTTATAAAATTACGCTTTTTTCTGTGCAGCCATCCACTCCAGAATCGGAGTCTCTTTTCCGTCTGTCATAACCGGTTTGCCGTCATAATCAAGAACACATTCATCGTTCAGCATCGGGATCCAGGACCAGTGGCCGATGTATTCGAATGGGGTGCCATCTGCATTTTTCTGTGTTCCGGTGTGATCGAGTACCTTGTCCCAGTAGGTGAAGTGTGCATTCGGGTTGACCTTTGCCAGACGCTCATAGGTCGGAACGACAAAGTCATCCGGAACGACAACGGGGTCGGTTTTTGCGTGTGTAAACCAGATCGGCAGATCTTTGAGCTTCAGGATGTCTTCATCGGAGATAAATGCATCCGCCAGAGCCTCGCAGACCGGATATGCGGCAGCGTAGCGGGACGGGTTGAAAATGATCTGTTTCATGGTCATAAAGCCACCGTTAGAGCAGCCGCCGATGTAGATGCGGGAGCGGTCGATCTGCGGATGGGCATCCACGAAAGCACCGATCAGGGCATCGAGAACTTCGGTATATTTGGAAGAACCGTCTTTGGTATATTCGCCGGTTCCGTCATCCATCCACATGGTCGGAGCCTGCGGAGCGAGCAGGTAGGTCTTGCCGCCGAAAATTTTCTGAACCTTTGGGGAAATCAGGTTTACAACTTTATTTCCGATTGCTGCAATCGGCGGCTCCTGTCCGCCCTCACCTGCGCCGTGCAGCCAGATGATCAGCGGGATTTTTTCATCCGCATCCATTTCCGGCTCGTAGTAAACGTAGGAGAGCGGAATCTGCGGATCCTCGTAGCGGTCTTCTTTGAGCCATTCACCGTAGATGACGCGGTTTCCGCCGTCTACGTCGAACGTCTGCGGAGAAATGGCACCATCGTCTGTTGCAATTTCAGAGACTTGTGTCACATCGTAAGCGACATTGACAAATACATTAAAATTACCATTGAATTTGATGATCGAGCCGATTCCTTCCATGATAAAACACGGCAGCTCCAGCGTCAGGCAGGTGCCGTCCTCGCACGGTGCACCGGTTTTATCAGAAACGTAAACGTTCGAAACGCGGCGGATTCCGTCCATCGAGTCATCTGGTTTGTCGCCCATAAAATTCGGCCATACAAAATCCTCGCCCTCGGTGGATGTACGGGTAACGTGTACCGTAAACTGCTCCGGAGATGGGGCCGCACCCTTCATGCTTTTGCCATAATCCAGAATTACTTTCGAAATATGCGGACCGAAATCAAAAACTTCGGTAATGGTATAATAAGTTCCGTTCATTTGTAAAAACCCTCCTTTGGTACGGAATGTACGCTCAGCGTCTTTCTGCACTCGCTTTTGCGACTGACAAAAATCATCTCACAAAATCAGGTACAGAAAAAGCTTGAGAGTACAGTTGTTTACATGGGCAGAAAAGACGGTATTGGTAATGGTAGAATTTTTTTCTGCCCGACAATATCAGTTTACTACAGACATTTCAAAAGAAAAAGTACAAATCAGAGATAAATTTGCACGGAGATGCTTTTTCATTGCTGTTTCACTGCGTAAGAAACCGCAGAAAAGTGTCAAAAAACCGCAGAATCGTTGTTTTCTGCGTTGAAGCGATATGAAATAATAAAATTATACAAGGTAAAAGGGAGGTTTTACGAGATGATTACAAGACTAGAGGAGATTCCGGTAACGAAAGAAAGCTATCCGTTTGCCAGTGCGGAGCGTTACCTGAAGCTGTCGGAGCGCGGTTATGTGGAGAAGGAATATTATATGTATGGAACGGCCAATGTCTATGAGACTGCAGACGAGCGCGGCGGCGTCCGTGTGCGCACTGTGGATGCGCCGTATACAAACCGCATCATCGTCCGTGCACCGCAGGACACTGCAAAATGCAGCGGAAACGTTGTAGTGGAGATCATCAACCCAACGAGTTTTATGGAGATTGACCGCATGTGGATTCTCGGCTGGAAGAAATTTGTGCGGGACGGAGATATCTATGTGGGAATCACAAGCAAACCGAATACGATCGCCAAAATGGTAGAGTTTGATGAAAAGCGTTACGGCCGTCTTTCCTGGGCCAACCCGACGCCGGATGTGCCGTTCTCGGAGCGACTGCAGGCCACAGGCGGCCTTGGCGATCTGAATCACGACTATGAGACCGGGCTCTTCTGGGATATGCTGACAGATCTTGCGTGGCTGCTGCGAGGTGAAGAGGAGCAGAATCCGATTCGGGAATATAAAAGAGAATACGTCTATTTGACGGGTTGGTCACAGTCGGGATCCTATCTTTTCCGCTATCTGAACAGCTTTGCCTACCGCCCGGATGCAGCACGCGGCGCGCGTGTGTTTGATGGCTATCTTTCCGGTGGCGGAGTCCATTCCCTTGGTATTCCGGTCAACCAGTATGAAACCATGGCTCCGTACCATTACAGTCTGACACGTGTGGAAAAGGCGCGCGAGCCGTTTATCGCTGTGCAGACGGAGAGTGAAAACGGAAGAATGGAAGCATGGCGCATTGCCCAGCCGGACAGCGATGATCCGGAGTTCCTGTTCCGCCAGTATGATATGACGGGTGCAAGCCATGACACTTCCTATAGCTACGTGGACTACTATCAGAACGATCCGGATCTGGTGCGGATCAATCATCTGCCATTTTATATGGGAAAAAATGAGGAAGGAAACGACTATCCGTCCCAGATTCTTTTTGCGGCAGCATTTCGGAATCTCTTTACCTGGGTACGGACAGGCGCAGCTCCGGCGCACTGTGACCGGATTGCGATTGACAGCAACGGAGAGAACAAAAAGGATGCTTTCGGAAATACAATCGGTGGACTGCGTACCTGCCTCCTTGACTATCCGACCGGAAGATACAGCAATACCAGCGATATTGAAAAAGGCCAGAATTTCCTGGATCCGGAATCGGAAAAAGAAGGATTGTTCGGTTATCAGCAGGCGTTTTCGAAAGAAATGATAAAAGAGCTGTATGGAACATTGGCACATTACCGGGAAATGGCGGAGAAAAACACGAAAGAGCAGGTAACGAAAGGCTTTGTCTGCCGCGAGGATGCGGCGGAGCTGGTTGAGATTGCCGTGGAGCTTGCAAAAAAACGCGGGCTGGAATAAAAAAATAACAAACAGATACAGCCGGCTTTTGAACAGAATAAAGGTTGCCGTTCACCGGAAGTGAACGACAACCATAAAATCAGATTTGAGGAGCGTACCCGAAAGAAAAGCCGGGCGCGCTCTGTGCAGATAAAGGAGAAAACAAAATGGGGATGAAAGCAGAACAGTGGAGACAAATTATTTTATCGTTTCAAAGTGAGAAAACATACGACAATCCATTCCTCGATGTTTCGGTCCTGGGAATTTTTACAGGGCCTTCCGGCCGAAAGATCAGAAGAGAAGCATACTGGGACGGCGGAAATACCTATCGGATTGCCTTTGCGCCGACCGAAACCGGAATGTGGAGCTATAGGCTGGAAGCACCGGAGGAGACGGGACTTTCCGGAGTGCAGGGAACAATCGAATGTATTCCATACGAAGGAAAGCTTGCTATCTATCAGCACGGATTTCTGAAAGTGCATCCATCAGGAAAATATCTGACGTATGCAGACGGAACACCGTTTTTCTGGCTCGGCGATACGCACTGGGAATTTGCTTTCGGTGAGCGCTGGGACGAGTCGAACCATCCGCAGATGATGAGCATGTTCCGCGGTATGGCGGACCGCAGGAAGGAGCAGGGCTATAATGTTTATCAGACGAACCTTCGAAGCGACAGCTGGCGGGAGCAGAAGAGCCGTTACTGGGAGGCAGATGCCGCGGACGATGTGCCGAATGTGGCATTCTATCAGAACGAGCTCGACCGCCGTATGCAGTATCTTGCGGATCTCGGCTTCGTCAACGCACTTGGTTTTGCCTGGTCCGGCTCGATCGAGCAGGGCGTGGAGCATCAGAAACATCTGGCGCGTTACATCATCGCGCGTTACGGCGCCCTTCCGGTTGTGTGGACACTGGCAGGCGAAGTGGCAGGCTACTTCCCGGGCGAGCCGCGCGAGCGTGCGATTAAGGGCTGGCGCGAGGTCGCAGAATACGTGGAGGAGATGGACGGCTACGATACCCTGCAGACCGCACATTACACGAATGAGCGTCCGTTTGCAGATTACTATTATGATGAACCGTGGTTTGACTTTGTACTGAACCAGGCCGGTCACGGCGATTTCCCGATCAATGTGTCCTGGTACCGTTCTTATCAGAAAGAGCATGGAACAAAGCCGTTCATCGAGGGCGAGTCTCTATACGAATATTGTTCCACGCTGGAAGAAAACGGAACCCGTCTCTGCACCGATGCCATGCTGCGCCGCGTGGCATACATGGCGATTCAGACTGGTGGCTGCGGCTATACATACGGCGCACAGGGCATCTGGGATAATATCTGGGAGGTAAGTGACATCAACCCGTACTTTAATGCATTCAACAAATTCGGCATCACCTGGGCAAAAGCGATTGATGGACCGGGCGGTGCGCAGATGGGATATCTGAAACGTTTCTATGAAGAGCACCACTTCGAAGAGATGGTGCCGTACGATCCGGCAGAAGCGGAAGAGAACATCAGCCCGTTTTCCAATAAGCTGGCGGCTGCCACCATCAGCCGGGATAAGACGAGAGCGCTGATTTATTACGGCGAGATGGACGGAATGAGCACACGGATTGCAGGCCTTTGCGACGGAATCTATGCAGTTTCCTGGTTTGATCCGAGAACGGGAGAGACAGAAAAAGCAGAAGAACAGGTAGAAGTGCGGCAGGAATCGTGCATTATGCCAAAGAAACCGGCGGCGGGAGACTGGATGCTGATAGCGGAATGTATAGAAAAAACGGAAAAGTGATAAAAAACTATACAAAGTGCAGAAAGAAACCGCAGAAAAGTGCAAATTCATCGCAGAATTGTTCTTTTTTGGAGGTAGGAAAGCCGATATAATAAGATCATCAAATGAGTCACGGCCGAGGCTCAAAACGAAACAGAGAAACAAAACAAAAAGATAAAAAAGCGAGGATGAAAGAATGAAAAAGAAAGTAGCAGCGATTTTCATGGCGTCAATCATGGCATTTTCCCTGGCTGCCTGCGGAAGCAACGGTGGAAGCTCTGATTCCGGCAAAACAGATTCCGGAGATAAGAGTACAGCAGCAAGCACAGCAGATACCGGAAGCGGAGAAGTAGAGAAAATCATCGTAAGCTTCCCAACCTGGACCGGCGCTCCGGCAGATACCGAGAAAGTACAGGAAGCCATCAACGATATCACACGTGATAAGATTGGCGTTGAGGTCGAGCTTTCTATCACTGATTTTGGTTCCTTCAACCAGAACACCACACTGGCACTTTCTGCGAATGAGGAGATTGATGTTCTGGCATGCGTAGGATTTTCTTACACCACAGGAGTCCAGCAGGGATATCTCTCCGATCTGGAAGAGAATGATCTGCTTGCAACATACGGACCGGACATTGCAGATGCAGTAGGACAGCAGAATATTGATGCCTGCCGTGTCGGCGGAGTTCTGTACGGACTTCCAAGCAACCGCGATATTGCACAGGGACGTGGATGTGCAGCAATTGCAACCGAGTATCTGGATGGAATCGGCTACGAAGTAAACAGTGATGATGAGATCGTAAAAATCAGCCTGGATGAATTAAACGATATTTATGCAAAACTGCATGAGGCATATCCGGACAAAGAAGTATATCGTCCGGGGACAGGCTCTATGAATCAGTTCTCCAATGTAGATGCTCTTGGCGGAAACGTATTCGGTGTTCTTCTTGACTACGGTCAGAATCTTGATGTTGTCAACCTGTTTGAGAGCGATTTCTACAAAGACTACTGCGCAAGACTGTACGACTACAACCAGAAAGGCTACATCAGTGCCGATGCATCAACGGATACTACAGCAGTCGGCGAGCTGGTAAAAGCCGGAACCCTGATGAGCTACACCACAGGTGGAAAACCTGGCATCAAAGCACAGGAGACAACCCTGACAGGCCGCGATATGACGATCTTCCAGACTCTGGATGACTATATCGGATCTACTTCCGTGGCAGGTATGCCTTGGACTATTCCGATCTCTGCACAGCACAAAGAAGCAGCCATGAAATTCCTGAATGAATGCTACAGCAATGCCGATGTTGCAAACCTTCTGGCATGGGGCATTGAGGGAACTCACTATAAAATTGGTGATGACGGACTTGCTACTTACGCAGACGGCGTAGACGCATCCAACTCCGGATGGAACCACTCCATGGGATGGATGATGCCGAACCAGTTCCTGACCCATGTATGGGAAGGAAATGATCCGGATCTGTGGGATAAGATGAGAGATTTCAACAACAATGCAAAAGTTTCCAAGGCAAGCGGCTTCTCCTTCGACAGCACAAACGTTGCAAACGAGATCACAGCAGTACAGAATGTATACAACGAGTATCAGACCAGCGTAGAGTACGGCTTCGTAGATCCGGAGACCGGAATTGCCGAAATGAATGACAAGATGATGGCTGCAGGACTTCAGAAGATTATCGACGAGAAAGCAGCACAGCTTGCAGCATGGCAGGAAGCAAACAAAAAGTAAAGAAAGAAAAATGCTGCGCCGTCCGAAATAAGGGCGGCGCAGAGTATAAGAAGTAAAAAAGAAGAAATCTGTCAAAACCGGAACGACAAGGACCGGCTGCGGATGAGAGAAAAGGAGAATGAAAACATGGCAAGAGTGAAAAGTCAGAAGAGCCAGAAAAGACGAAAAGCATTTGTACGCTTTCTGCCGATCTATATTCTGATGCTGCCGGGCCTCATTTATCTGTTTATCAACAATTACATGCCTCTGCCGGGCCTTGTAATTGCATTCAAACAGTACAATGCCGGAAAAGGCATCTACGGAAGTCCATGGGTAGGACTGAAAAACTTTGAATATCTGTTTACAACAAGCGATGCCTTTGTTATTACACGAAATACCATTCTCTACAATGTGGCATTTATCGTAATCAACACAACACTGGCAATCGCAGTAGCTATTATCTTGAGTGAGCTGGAAGGAAAACGGAAAAAAGTTTACCAGAGCGCCATACTTCTTCCGAACCTCCTCTCCACCGTTATCATCGGATATCTTGTTTTTGCATTCTTCAGCGTAGAAAACGGATTCATTAACAACACGATTTTAAAGGCGCTGGGAAAAGATCCGGTTTCCTGGTATTCGGAACCGAAATACTGGCCGTTTATCCTGGTTTTTGTCAGTGCATGGAAGTCGGTTGGTTACAACTGTATTGTATATCTGGCAACACTGATGGGATTTGATAAATCCTTCTATGAGTCAGCCAAAATCGATGGTGCGACGAGATGGCAGCAGATCAAATATATCACCCTGCCGCTTCTGCGTCCGACCATTATCATGCTGACCATGATGGCAATCGGAAGAATTTTCTACTCTGACTTCGGACTCTTTTATCAGGTGCCGATGAACCAGGGAGCCCTGTATTCCACAACAAACACAATTGATACCTACGTATACCGCGGACTGCTTCAGATGGGCAACGTTTCGATGTCTGCCGCAGCCGGTGTTTACCAGTCTATCGTAGGATTTATTCTGGTGCTTGGCGCAAACCTGCTGGTACGTAAAATTGACCGCGACAGCGCGCTGATCTAGGAGGAACGGTATGAAAACAAGAGAAGATAAAATTTATAGCTTTTTCGGTCATCTGGTCATGACAATCCTGACACTGCTCGCGATCATTCCGATTCTGCTGATGTTCATTTCCTCATTGACTGACAATGCAACCCTGTTACAGAATGGCTACTCTTTTCTGCCGGAAAAGTGGAGTACCTACGCTTATGAGTGGGTATTCACATCCAGCAGCTCCATGGTAATCAAAGCCTATGGAATGTCCTTTATCCTGACCGCAACCGGCGTTGTATGCAGCCTTGCATTGACAACCTGTCTGGCCTACGGCCTTTCGAAAAAGGGGCTGCCGGGACGAAATGTCCTGACTTTCCTGGTATTCTTTACCATGTTGTTCAATGGAGGCCTTGTACCGACTTATATCAATTACACGACCGTATTTCATGTGAAAGATACGTTCTTTGGACTGCTGGTTCCGTCTCTGATGATGAGCGCATTTAACGTTCTCCTGATGAAGAGCTACTTTGTCACCGGTGTGCCGGATGAAATTCTCGAGGCTGCCTACATTGACGGTGCAAACGAATTTCAGACCATGTGGAAAATCGCGATTCCGCTGTCCAAACCGATTATCACAACGGTTGCCATGTTCTCCGGTATTGCTTACTGGAACGACTGGAACAATGGTTATATCTATCTGACAAAGAGAACGGATCTCTACAGTATCCAGAACCTGCTGAACCGTCTGATGCAGAACATTCAGGCGCTGACGCAGAACGCCAACAACATGGCGCAGGCAGGCGAAGGTCTCTCCCAGATTCCATCCGGAACGGTTCGTATGGCGATGGCAGCACTTGGTATTCTGCCGATCATGATCATTTATCCGTTCATTCAGAAAAACTTTGTAAAAGGTATTACCCTTGGCGGTGTTAAGGGCTGATAAAAAAATGTGAGTGACTCCAAAAAATCCGGCTTTCCGATATGCAAAAGGAAAACCGGATTTTTTTAATTTTTAAACTGCCGTGGTGTCATGCCCGTCGATTTTTTGAACTGGCGGGAGAAGTACGAAATATTCTGGAAGCCGCAGGTGATGGCAATGTCACGGATGCTCATTTCACCTTTGGCGAGAAGCTCTTTGGAGTGCGCAATCCGGCGGTCGATGATGTAGTTGATCAGAGAACTGCCGGTATCCTTCTTAAAAAGATGGGACAGATAATCGGCGTTCAGGTACACCATGGCTGCAAGCGTATCGCGATCCAGCTCATCGGAGAGGTGCGATTCGATATATGCTTTCACGGTGGCAACAGCTGTATCCTGGGAAGCGGCTGCCTGACGGCTTTGTGTGAACAGCAGAAGGCTGTTGGAAATCCATTCTCTTAAAGCACCAAATGAGGAGAAGGTCTGTTCCGGGGAAGCAACGGTAATCTGGCGGCGGAAGGCTTCGTCTTCGCTGCCCGGATGATCCATCTGGCGGAACAGCAGCTGCAGGAACTGATAGTAAAAGCCGGTCAGAAATTCCCGTGTGGCTGTTCCGGAGCTTTTTAACTGATTCAGAAAAGCAAATACTTCAATCTGAAGCTGTTCTGTTTTTCCGGCAAGAAGAAGATCGGACCAGCGGTCGGATGGGATTGGCTGTGAAGAAGCCGGAACCGCCGTCCGGGTCTCCTGGGCAAGATCAAAAACATGGTTTTCATACGTGACATTTTTGGCAGCAAACTGTTTCAGGGCAAGAAAAGCATCCAGCAGACTTTCCGGCAGACAGATCTTCTGGAAAACAAAAAAATTGATGGAAAACGGAAAATGTGTCACAAAATCTGTCAGCGCCTGGCGGCATCGTCCCACGACAGAATCGCGGGTGTGTGTGGAGACCGGGAGAAGCAGAAGATAAAAACCATCGAGCACGCGGATCGTCAGCGGCAGCTCGCCGGGTTCAAAAAAATATTCCCGGGCAATATTTTTTAAAGCAAATTCATACAGTGTGCGGTTGTCAGATGCTGCAAAAACACTCTTTTGTCCGGTCTGGATCAGAAGCGGACAGAAGGGCTGATGAATCAGTTCGACATTCAGACGGCGATAGCGGATTTCATCCATCACTTCGGAAGGAGCAGAGGAAATACTGCCATTTAGCAGGTCGAGGAAGAACTGCTCTGCAAGCGGGAGCTCACTTTCCTTCCAGTAATTAGCATGAAGGGTGTTGACGCGGTCCTTCTGCTGCTTTTCACATTGCGCACAGGCTTTGTCAAGGGCTTCCAGAAGGGCATGGTCATCCAGCGGCTTCAACAGATAGTCACTGCTGGAAAGCTTCATGGCGCGGGAAATATATTCAAATTTTGCATAGGCGGTCAGAAAAATACAGACCGTTTCGTAGTGTGCCTGACGGATCTGGTCCAGCAGTTCGAGGCCGGAACCGCCGGGCATCTCGATATCACAAATCATCAGGTCAATCGGATGTGTGGAAAAGATTTCCAATGCCTGCGTCAGATTGTAGGCACAGAAAATCTCAAAAAAGTCCGGCCGCAGTGTGCGGATTTTGTTGGAAATGCTTTCGACGGTATAATATTCATCGTCTACGATTAACAGGTTCATGATAACCTCCCAAAATATATTTTTTTACCGTTCCGGTTATCCGTCGATGCGGAAAAAGGGAACGTAAGGAAAATCAATGGTAATCTGAGCGCCTGCGCCGGAACGGTTGCAAAAAGTAAAAGCCGCGTCGGGAAAAATCTGGCGGAGGCGGAGTACAACGTTTGTGATGCCGATGTGTTCCTGCTCGGAATTTACATAGGTATCAAGATTTTGCAGCACGGCAAGCATATCCTCCGAAAAACCGCGTCCGGTATCCCAGATACAGATATGAAGGCGGGTGCACTGATTTTTTTCTCTGGCGGTGACGTCGATATGGATGTCCAGAACTTTCCCCATAACGACCTCATATTTGACCGTGTTTTCCACAAAGTTCAGAAGCATCAGCGGCACAACCGTTGCATTGTGCAGCGATTCCTCGCAGGAAGGGAGCAGGCGCAGCGAGCCGGGATAGCGGATGGAGGAAAGCTCCACGTAGTTTTTTACAAGCTTCAGCTCTTCTAAAAGCGAAACGGTCTGACCGGAGGAAAGCGTATAGCGCAGATGCACACTCAGGTTCTGAAGCATCTGCCGTGCCAGGTCCGCGTGGTTATTTTCAGTCAGCTGATAAATGGTGTTCAGGCAGTTGATCATAAAATGCGGTGTGATCTGCTGCTTCAGGTAAAGCGCCTCCAGCTTCTGACGGGAGAGCTGTTTTTCGTAATTCTCAATTTTCAGATCATCGATCTCCTCGACCATATCGTTGAAAGCGGTCGTCATTTCCCGGAATTCATCGAGCATAGCGTCGTCGGGGATACGCACCTTGAGATCTCCGCCGCGGAGCTGCTCCAGCGCATGCGTCAGCATGTGAACCGGGTGAAGAACCCAGCGGTACAGGGAGGCAGACAGAAGCAGCCAGACTACGAACAGACCGAGCGAAACAATAAAGGCAATGATATAAAAGTTTGTCTGATATTTGGTATATTCCGAATCCTTCAGAAGCAGGGTCAGCGACAGCGGTGTTTCCTTCAGTTCATGTGAAACCGCCATCCAGGAGGTTCCGTCGATTTCGTAGGAAGGATACCGTCGCCATTTCAAGCGGGGAGCCTCCAGGCGGACATCGTTTGACGGGGTGCGCAGAAGAAGAGAACCATCGGAAAAATACAGAAGGCTGTCCTGCGTTTTTGTATCGACCAGAGTGCCGAGGAGTGTATCCGTGGAAATGTACGCGCCGAGCAGATATCCGTTTAGGTTCAGGATACGGACAAGGTAATATTTCCCGTTGATTTCGTTGAGATTCCATACAGAGGACGGAGCCTCTGTATTGGCGATTCCGCGGATATAGTTCCAGAGGAGCGGTGGCGGGTTGCTGGTCTGGTCGTAGAGAACGAGGGCATCTGTGGCTTCCTGATAACAGAAAAAGCCGTCTACGGTATAGTTCGGTGCTGCGTTTTCAAAGCTTTTTTTGATTCGGTTTAATGTGGTATACCAGCTGGTTGTCTGTGGTTCCGCTGCGCGGAGCGAAAGGAGATCGGTATCATTCAAAGCAAAAACATAGAGATAGGTTTCGGGGCGGGAAAGGTTTTCATCCAGGCTTTTCTGGTACAGAACCAGTGTATTTTCCGAGTTCTCATGGATCCGCTCCAGCATCAGACCGAAAGCGGCTGTGTTGTTGTACACGACAAGCGCGCAAAAAAAGACGATCATGACTGCAAGCAGAACAAAAATACGAAAACCAAGTGAGTGTATGGAAATTTTGGAAAACCGTTTTTTCAAAGAAACATCTCCTCTCCGATACATGTTAGATACATGCTGAATTTTGAGCCAGATAAGAAGAAAAGGCCGGAACTGTTCAGCAAAAGATCCGGCAGACTCTATGGGAAAGTTTACAATAAAAGTGAAAAAACGTCAATAAATACAAGGAAAAAAGAAACGGATACCGGCAAAAGTAATAAAAAAATAACTGAATTATTGTTTAAAAATTAAATTTAAAAAGATTGACTATTCAAAATGTATTTAGTAAAATTAAATTATCACAATACGAAGCGATACTTATTTCAGAAAGGTGGAACGTATGTTACAGTCTTATACCGAACATGTAAAACGATATGGAATCGCAGAGCTGGTTTTCCAGGGACCGTCCGAGGGAAATCCATTTGCGGAGCAGTGGGTGAAAGGAACGATGGCAGGTCAGGCAGAGGAAAAGCATGCCGAGGGCTTTTATGACGGAAACGGCGTATACAAGCTTCGCTTTATGCCATCCGGCGAAGGAACGTATGAGATCACCGCAGCAACAAGCTGGGGCGATGAGGCGAAAGTGACGGTGGAGGTCGGTGCAGCTGATGAAGGCTGTCACGGTCCGGTCCGTGTGGCAAACACCTATCATTTTGCTTACGATGACGGAAAGGAATACTACCCGTGCGGTACGACCTGTTATGTGTGGGAGCTGCAGAGTAAGGAGACACAGGAGAAAACGTATGAGAGTCTTGCGTCCTCTCCGTTTAACAAGATCCGTTTCTGTGTTTTTCCGAAACACTATGTCTACAATTTAAAAGAGCCGGCACAGTATCCGTTTGAAATTCGTGAAAATTCTCCGTGGTCTCCGTCTGACTTTGAGACAGAGAAGCTGGAAAAAGCGCCGCGCAATATGTTCGGCGGCATTGATGCCATGATCGAAAACCCGGATGAAGTATGGGATTATACCCGTCCGAATCCTTCTTATTTTGAACACATTGAAAACACGATCGCACGCCTTGGCACCATGGGAATCCAGGCCGATCTGATTCTGTTCCATCCGTACGACCGCTGGGGCTATTCCCGCATGAATCTGGAGCAGCAGAACTTTTATTTAAGATACGTTGTCAACCGTTTCAGTGCATACCACAATGTATGGTGGGCTATGGCAAATGAATTTGACCTGTTCCGCTGGAAACCGGTATCCGAGTGGGAGTCCAATGCAGAAACCGTCTGCCGTCAGGATCCGTACCGCCATCTGCGCTCCATTCACAACTGTATGACCATGTACGATCATTCCAGGGGATGGATCACGCACTGCAGTCTGCAGAGAATCGATCTGTACCGTACCGCAGAAAATGTGGAAATCTGGCGCCCGCAGTATGGAAAACCGTGCGTACTCGATGAGATTGCATATGAAGGAAATCTTCCGTTCGGCTGGGGAAATATCAGCGGCGAGGAGATGACACGCCGGTTCTGGGAGGCATATACCAGAGGTGGATATGGCCAGCACGGCGAGACGTATGAAAATGAAAACGGTGTGATCTGGTGGTCACACGGCGGAGAGCTGAGGGGCGGCAGCCCGGCGCGTATTCAGTTCCTGCTGGACATTATGGAAGAAAACGGAGGCTATATGGAGCCGCTTCCGGCATTCTTTGATGAGACTTGCTGCACGAACGGCGCAAGCCATCCGAGAAAAGACTGTATCATGTACTATTTCGGAGCCAACCGCCCATGCCGTCGCCCGTTCCACATGCCGGAAGGCCAGGAGTTTGATGTGGAAGTCATCGACACCTGGAACATGACCATCACCCCGGCAGGCCGCCACAGCGGAGAATTCACGATCGACATGCCGTCAAGACCGTATATGGCTGTGCGACTGGTGAAAGTGAAATAAAAATGTGGGAGAGGAATCTTGAAATTCGATTCGGCATATGATATAGTATATGTAGCTAATAAGAGAAATAAGTGACATGTGTTCACAAAGCGAACCCCCAGCAGCGGCAACTGCTGGGGGTTCTTCCCTATTTTACGGAAGGGCATCCGCCTGTGCTAATTGTCACCATGTTTTCCGTCTAGCCACTTGCAGATATAGTAGCTGATTACACCTGCTACAACGGAAACGATAAGAGAAATAAGTATAGACATGCGCTCACCCCCTTCCTGTTGCCAGTTTGGGAGGCGACAACAACGTAAGTATAACATGGTATAGGAAGAAACGGTTTGAAAAAATAGAACGCATATTTTGATGAAGTTGCACAAATATGAAAAAAGTCTATTTTGATCTTGACAACCCTCCTCACATATGATATCATACCACCTGTATCACGCCGAAGACAGCAGGTGCCGCAAGGCGTAAGTTTCAAACGCCTGCCGAGGAGAAGTTACACAAGGTTCATGTTATGGAATTTTGAGATCTCTTCGCCAATCTTCGCGAAGAGCTTTTTTTATACTTCCAAAGCGTAGGTACGAAATACTACAAGGAGGTGCAATCATGGCAATCAATGCAAAAATCGATCTGAAGAAGCCGGTCCTGGAAGAGATCAGCGCACAGGTAGAAGGCGCACAGTGCGTGCTGCTGGTAAACTACAGCGGATTAACCGTTGCTCAGGATACTCAGCTGCGTAAAGAGTTAAGAGAAGCAGGCGTTCATTACAAAGTATACAAAAATACAATGATGAAACGTGCATTCGCTGGTACTGCTTTCGAGTCTCTTACCAAAGACCTGGATGGCACAAACGCTATCGCAATCAGCAAGGACGATGCAACAGCTCCGGCAAGAATCATCGCTAAATTTGCAAAAACCGCTCCGAAGCTGGAGATGGTTTCTGGTGTTGTAGAAGGAAACTACTACGACAAAGCTGGAATGGAAGCACTGGCAAACGTTCCGTCAAGAGAAGAACTTCTTGGCAAACTGCTTGGAAGCATCCAGTCCCCGATCGCAAACCTGGCTCGCGTCCTCAACCAGATCGCAGAGTCCAAAGGCGGCGCAGCAGAGGCCTAAGCCTCAAGCGGGCAGCGTGAAATACGCAGCCTGAGAACATTATTCAGAAAATATCCAAGGAGGAAAATAAAATGGCAAAGTTAACAACCGCAGAGTTTATTGACGCTATCAAAGAGTTATCTGTATTAGAGTTAAACGATCTTGTAAAAGCATGTGAGGAAGAGTTCGGCGTATCCGCAGCAGCAGGCGTTGTAGTTGCAGCAGCAGCAGGCGATGCAGCAGCAGCTGAGGAGAAAGACGAGTTCGACGTAGAGCTGACAGAGGTTGGCCCGAACAAAGTTAAAGTTATCAAAGTTGTACGTGAAGCTACAGGACTTGGCCTGAAAGAAGCTAAAGAAGTAGTTGACGGTGCTCCGAAAGTCCTCAAAGAGGGTGCTTCCAAAGCAGAAGCTGAAGAGCTCAAAACTAAACTTGAGGCTGAAGGCGCTAAAGTTACTCTTAAATAATTTAAGCGTAAATCAGAATCTATGGACGCACGGCGGGATTTCCTGCCGTGCGTTTTTTTGAACTGAGTCCATACTTTGTGGCAATAAAGTTAAAAATTGCCGGAAGGTATGGTGATGCCATGTGGTATCAAAATGTAATTGCGACCGTGGAGATGAAATTGAGAATGTGATCTATTCATACAAGACATTTACGGAGGAGTATAAGGGCTAAATATCCTCATGACAGAAAGACTCCGAGAGTACAGAAAGAGAAAACGGGAGGAACGAAAAATGCAGGTACATTCCGTTCTGGAATCTTTACAGCAGGGAATCCTGATCTGCGATCAGCACAGCAGGATTGTGTTCTTCAATCAAGTCTACAGCGATTTCATCGGCGTTCCGCTTGAAACCGCGAAAGGTCATAAAATCACGGAGTACCGAAAATCTGCCATTGCTCCGGAAGTTATTTGGAGCGGCATCCCGGTCGAGGGAATGGTGCGGAGAGAGGGAACACAGGAATACTTTGCAAGTGTTTATCCGATCTGGGAAGAGCATCAGATCCGCGGAAGCATCTCAATTGTGACGAGTCTCGTACAGTTTGAAAAACGGGAATCAGAGGCTCACATGACGCTGGAAGAGCGGGTGCGCCGCTTTGAACGGCAGGAGATCAAAAATACGTTGTTGCTGTACGGACGGGATATGGAAGGGAAGCAAAAAGCGGCAAAGGAACTCGGAATTTCGCTGGCAACGTTATACAATAAAATCAAAGAATAAGACAGAAGGAGAATGAAATGCCGGAATTTCTGCAGCTTTGGAGCTTTGTGGTATTTTCTGTCTTTGCTGTAACAGAACTCACATAAAAGAGGGATCATGATTTCTAAAATTTTAGAAATTACGATCCCTTTTGTAGTATCTGCCCGGATATCGCATTACAATGATCTCAGATCAAAGAAAGCGAGGCCATAGAACATGAAAAAAATCAGAATCGGAAGCGGCGCAGGCTATGCGGGAGACCGCATTGAGCCGGCAGTGGAACTGATGGAAAAAGGAAATCTGGACTACATTATTTTCGAGTGTCTGGCGGAACGCACCGTTGCGATCGGGCAGCAGGACAAAGAGAAAGATCCGTCGAAGGGATACAACCAGCTGCTCGACTATCGAATGGAAAAAATTCTCCCGCTGATGGCGAAAAACAAAGTAAAAGTTATTACCAATATGGGAGCTGCCAACCCGGTATCTGCTGCAGAACGGACGTGTGAAATTGCCAGAAAACTGGGTGTCAGTGGATTGAAGATTGCCTGTGTGACCGGCGATGATATTACAGACGAGCTGGACAAGTATGAAAATGAAACAGTGCTGGAGGATGGCACGCTGTTAAAAGAGAAAAAAGATGTTCTGATTTCTGCGAATGTCTATATGGGTGCGGAGGGCATCACAAAAGCGTTGGAAGAGGGTGCCAATCTTGTCATTACCGGTCGCGTTTCCGATCCTGCACTGACGATCGGACCGCTGGTATATGAATTTGGATGGAACATTGACGACAACCCGGATCAGATGGGACAGGCGGTTCTGGCAGGCCATCTGCTGGAGTGTGCCGGACAGGTGACAGGCGGCTATTTTGCGGATCCGGGCTACAAGGATGTGCCGGATCTGTGGAAACTTGGATTCCCGCTCATTGAGATCGACGAGACAGGCGCATTTACCGTGACAAAAGTCGAGGGAAGTGGCGGACTGGTGAGTGTGGATACCTGTAAAGAGCAGATGATCTACGAAATCCACAACCCCAAGGCTTACCTGACCCCGGATGCAACAGCGGACTTTTCAAAGGTGACGTTCCGGCAGATCGGGGAAAACCAGGTTTGCGCCGAGCATGCGACAACGCATGGAAGACCGGAAACTTTGAAAGTGAGTGTCGGCTACAAGGACTGCTTCATCGGTGAGGGTGAAATTTCCTATGGCGGAAGCAACTGTATGGCACGGGCGGAGCTGGCGGCGGAGATTCTGGAGAAGCGGATTGAACTGACAGGCATCGAGCTGGAAGAGTACCGTACTGATTTTATCGGATGCAATTCCCTGTATCGTGATGCAATTTCCAAGGAGATCGGAAGTGGAACTCCGTGTGAAGTGCGTCTCCGCGCCGCAGGCAGAACGAAAGACCGGAAAAATGCCGTTCTGCTGGCAAACGAGGTGGAGGCTCTCTATACCAACGGTCCCGCAGGAGGCGGCGGAGCAGTGAAACGGGTGTCCGAGATTGTCTCGGTCTGCTCAATTTTTGTGCCGCGCGATGCAGTAGAAGCAAAAGTTACATTCCGGGAGGTATAAGGCGATGAAATTAAAAGAGATTGCACATGCAAGAACAGGCGATAAAGGCGAGATCTCCAATATTTCGGTGATCCCATATGATGAGAACAATTATGAAATGCTGAAAGAAAAAGTAACAGAAGCACGCGTAGCAGAATACTTCCGCGAAATCTGTCACGGAAAAGTAACCCGCTACGAACTGGACGGAATCCATGCGCTGAACTTTGTCCTCGACAAGACACTCGGCGGCGGTGTCACAAGATCGCTGGCGCTGGACAAACATGGAAAGACACTCGGTATGGCACTGCTGGAAATGGAGGTTTAGGGCAATGGCAGAAGATTTTATGACGGCTGCGGTAAAACGCGTAGAAGCACAATTTGCGAAAAGCGGCGTTTCCGAAAGCTGTGCAGCATTTGAAAGAAAAGACAGCCAGATCGAGATGCGCGATGGTGTGAAGCTGCATACAATCTATTATTTTCCAAGGGAAGGCGGATCAGGAGAAAACAAGAAATATCCCGTCATCCTGACTCGTACCTGCTATCCGGGCAACGACCGTATTCACCGTGCCTACGGCGAGGGACTGGCGCGCAGGGGTTATGTGTATGTCTACCAGTATTGCCGCGGCAGAGAGCAGTCGGAAGGAAAATGGGAGCCAAACATTAATGAGCGGAACGATGGCATTGACACCATGGATTACCTTGTGGAGCAGCCATGGTGCGAAATCTTAGGCTACTGGGGCCATTCCTACACAAGCATGACCGGCTGGGCGTTCGCTGATGCCGCGGAGGGGAAAGTTGCCACAATGTTTCTGGAGGACTATGGAACGGATCGTTTTGTATCAGCCTACGAGAAGGGCTGCTTCCGCCACGATATCCTGACCGCATGGTCGATGGAAAATGCGGAAAAACCAGTGAATGCTGACTATCGCGAAAGCTGCCGTTATCTGCCGCAGATTGAAGTGGACGAGGCGCTGTGGGGACAGCGTGTTCCGTCCTACCGCGAATACATCACAAGCCCGAGCCCGGATGCGGCACTCTGGCAGACGGGCTGGTGGAAACAGTTACGGGAAATTCCATCAAAAACGAAGGTTCCGATTTATCTTTTAAGCGGCTGGTACGATCATCACCACGGCAGCAGTATGAAAACGTGGGAGCGGCTGAACGCGGAAACAAAACAGCACAGCTGGCTCGAAATCGGCGCCTGGAACCACTTTTTCCAGATCTGCCTCGAGGGCAAAGAGGTGCTGCACCCGCAGAATGAAGAAATTCCAAAGATGCTGGAATGGTTTGAGCTGACGCTGAAACAAAAAGAAATCCCAACACAGCGGATCCGTGCCTATGAGATCGGCTCAGACCGTTGGATTGATAGCGTGTCCGACGGACTGGGAGAAGAAGAAACTGCGGGAAGCATGACGCTGTATCTGGATGAGAAAACACTGCGGGAAGACGCGCCGGAACGGGAAAAAACGAGAAACTACACGTTTGACCCGGCCACTCCCGTCGAGAGCATCGGCGGAGAAGCCCTTCTGCATACGATGCCGCAGATCGGCAGCCATCTTCAGCCGGAACCGGATTATCGTGAGGATGTCCTGAGCTTTGTATCAGAACCGCTGGAAGAAACTTTCACGCTGAACGGAAAAGCTTCCGTCCGTCTGTTCGTGGAAAGTGATTGCGAGGATACGGTATTTACCGCTAAAATCATGGAGGTAACGCCGGAAGGAAAAGCGTACAACATTCGTTCCTCGATTGCAACATTGGAGCAGGGAAAAACGGAGGCCGGAGCCTATGAGGCGGGCAGCGTGGCAGAGGTACAGATTACTATGTGGAATATTGTATACACGATTCCAAAGGGTTCCCGCATTCGTGTAGATGTTTCCTCCTCCGACTTCCCGCAGTACCATGTCCACAGCAATCAGAAAGGGCTGTGGTCGGAAAAAACGGAAAATAAAATTGCACATCAGACCATTCATATGGGCAGAAAAGCTGCTTCCTGCGTGATTTTGCCGCTGATGAAAAAACAGTGAACCGTAACGGTAAAGCGGACATCGGGAAAAATCAAAAAGAAAAAGTAGCATAATCCATTCTTTTGTGATATAGTGGAAACACTATAGGTTTTGCGGTAAACCTAAAGAACGGCCCGCATTATAAAAACAAAATGAACAGGAGAAGAGTAATGGAGAAAAAGTGGTGGCACAAAACGGTCGGATATCAGATTTACCCGAAGAGTTTTCAGGATACCAATGGAGACGGCATAGGAGATCTGAAAGGCGTGATCCGTCATCTTGACAAAATAGAAAAGCTGGGAGCCAATGTCATCTGGCTCTGTCCGGTGTTTGCATCCCCGATGGTGGATAACGGATACGATATTTCCGATTACATGGATATCGACCCGTCGTTTGGAACGATGGAGGACATGAAGGAGCTGATTGCGGAGGCAAAAAAACGCGGCATCCGCATTCTGATGGACCTTGTCGTGAATCATTCCTCTGACCGGCATGCGTGGTTTCAGGCGGCACTCAAAGATCCGTTTGGAAAGTACGGAAAGTATTATGTGTTCCGGGAAGGAAAAGACGGCAAAGAGCCGAACAACTGGCGGTCGATTTTTGGCGGCAGCGCGTGGGAGAAAGTACCGGGATATGATAAACTGTATTACCTCCACATCTTCACAAAAGAGCAGCCGGATCTCAATTGGGAGAATCCCAAATTGCGGGAAGAAATTTATGAGATGATTTTAAAATGGATGGATCTGGGACTTGGCGGATTCCGTCTTGATGCGATCAGCCATCTGAAAAAGAATTATCAGTACACCAACCTTCCGCCGGATGGACCGGACGAGTACAATATGGCGTTCGAGTATTTCAACAATGTAGACGGTCTTGCCGATATCTTGTGTGAAATGAAGGAGCGCACCTTTGCACCGACCGATGCGCTGACGATCGGAGAGTACGATCACATGGGACCGGAGGATGTGGAGGATGTGATTGGGGAAAACGGCAGTTTCTCGTCCGTTTTCGATTTTTGTCACACCCTCGACAATGTGCGTAACCCGAAATGGGGCAATACCGTGGCGCTGTTTGACGATTATCGCGATCAGCTTTTTGCGGCGCAGAAAATCGTGGATGGCCGCGGCATGCTCTGCAACTTTCTCGAAAACCATGACAAAACGCGCATCATCGACCGGTTCCTGATGCCGGAGGACCAGAACCGCTACAGCGAAAAGATGCTTCCGGTCACCAATTTCTTCCTGCCGGGTATTGTATTTCTGTATCAGGGACAGGAGATTGGCATGCGCGACAACCCGAAACAGTCTATTCAGGGATTCGTCGACAAACCGACCTTTGCTATTTACGACCGTCTGATTGCAGAAGGAAAAACGGATGCGGAAGCGCTCGAGCAGATCAACCGCGAGAGCCGCGAGCACAGCAGAACTCCGATGCAGTGGGATGCATCTGCCGAGGCGGGATTCACAACAGGTACGCCGTGGTTCCCGGTGAATAAAAACTATACGGAACTGAACTATGAGGCCGAGGAAAAAGATCCTGATTCCCTGCTGTGGTTTTACCGCAAAATGGTGGCAGTAAGACGACGTGAAGATCTGGAAGAAACCTTCCTCTACGGAACGCTGATTCCGGAATACGAGACGGTAAGCGGCGTTCTGGCGTACCGCAGGAAGGATGAGAAGAATAATATTCTGATCCTTACTACTTCTCTTGCGGATGGCATTACATTGCCATTTACAGACACAATCGAAGAAGTACTTCTGAATAACTATGACACCTGCGAGGCAGGCGAGGAAACGATCCGTCTGCAACCGTATCAGTGTCTGGTGCTGAAGGTGAAGGAATAATTGCAAAAACTAAAACAAAAACCGAAAAATTGGTCCCACAAAAGGAGAAGATCTTTTTGCGGGACCTTTTTTGTGGTACAATACAACAAAAAAATCTATCATGAGGTGTGAAATGGAAAGAGACAACAGAGACGAAGACATGATGCTGAAAGGAACAAAACAGGAAATGCCGGGATTCCGTTTTCGGCTACTCCGGCCGGAGAAGAAACGGGAACTGTGGAATCCGGATTTTGAACTTTTATTTCTGCTTCGTGGGAGTGGAAGAGTCAGCTACGAGGACGGGGAAGTTCACAATCTCCCGATGGGATCTATCTTTGCGATCAACCGGTTTCAGATCTGTGACCTGGATCTGGACGAAGACGGACTTGCTCTGTCGCTCTGCGTTTCAGCGGAGACGATTGATTCATTTCACATTAAGCTGCTGAAATGTGAAGTCAAATGTCAGTCGTTTTTTTATATGGAAGATCAGCAGGAAAAATTTGATTTGATCCGGCGGGATATGGCACGGATCTTTCTTGAGATGTACAAGAATAATGAGGAACAACCGATCTATATGAAAAGCCGTGTGACGGCGCTTCTGGAGGATCTGCTTTTTTACTTTACATCCGGGGAAAAGGTGGAACAGGGCCGGGGCGGAAGGGAACGCATTCAGCGGGCATCAGACTATATTCTGCAGCATTGCCGGGAAGAGATTACGCTGGAGGATCTGGCGGATCATCTTTATCTGAGCCGTGCCTATATTTCACGGAGCTTTCCGCAGTATTTCGGTGTATCATTTCGGGAGTACGTGACGCAGGTGCGCCTGGCGCATGCCGTACAGGAAATGCACAGCGGCGCAACGCTGACGGAGATTGCCTATCACAATGGATTTGTCAATGAGACGGCGATGATCCGCGCATTCCGCAAATACCGCGGTATGACACCGAGCGAATACCGGAAGCAGATGGAATATACAGTAAAACAGCGTGAAAAGAAAGGAAAAGAGCGGGAAGAGGCGGCGGGAGACCATGATATTTTCCAGAGTCTCCTGCAGTATGCAGCGGTCACGGAGCAGGAGATTGAGACGATAAATGAGAGTGCCGTTTCCGTGACAGCGGCAGTAAACGGACGGAAACCAAGAGTGGCAGGCCACTGGAAGCGCGTGATCAATGCTGGCTATGCGGCAAGTGTGCTGAACCGCGAGGTGCAGGATGAGCTGGAACAGCTGGTGCAGGAGCTCGGCTATGAGCTGATCCGCGTAAAAGGAATTCTTGATGATGATATGTGCGTACTTCGGCGGAATATGTGGGGCGAGATTCAGTTCTGCTGGAACTATATTGATGAGGTGATCGATTTCATCCTTTCCACGGGAGCGAAGCCGTTGCTGGAATTCGGCCATATGCCGTTGCTGCTGGCAAAAACAGACCCGGGAAGAACGATGCGTCCGGCGCTAAGCAGCTCTCCGCGAGATCTGGCTGAGTGGCGCATGCTGATCAAAAACCTGATGGAACATCTAAGGGAACGGTATGGAATCAACCAGATGCGGCGCTGGATTTTCAACCCGTGGATCAGCGGAGACGTGATCACGATTGATGGAGGAGATGAGTTCTTTGAGACGTGGAAAGCATCGTACGAGGAGATGAAACGTGTGAGCCCGGATCTTGTAACATGTCTTTCCTTTGGTCTTGGACCGGAGGAACATCTCAAAGCCTTTATCGAAACTATGAAGGAAAAGGAATGTGTGCCGGAAATTTTTGCATTCCGCTCGTTTGGCACGGTGATCTATGGAGAGGAAGAGGAGAAAATGAATCTGATCCAGAACAACGAGAGCGTCAATATGATTGTGAGCCGCGACCCGGATTTTCTGCGGAACCGCGGGGAGAAGGTAAAAGGTCTGCTGCAGAAGGCTGGGCTTGGTGCACTGCCGGTTCTGGTGGATGAGTGCAGCAGCAACATCTGGCAGAGGGATCTGTGCAACGATACCTGTTATAAAGCGGCATGGCTGTTTAAAAATCTTCTGGAAAATGAAGAGGCGCTGCAGGGAATTGCGTATTTCTCGGTCAATGACCGTTTGGATGAAGTATTTCCGGCGCGGGAAACGTATCATGGAGGTTTTGGGCTGTTCACGATGAACGGCATTCCAAAGGCGGTCTGCACTGCGCTGCGGCTGCTCGGCAGAATGGGATCTCGTCTGGTGAAGCGTGGGGACGGCTATTTTATCAGCACGGAGCCGGAGAAAAACCAAAGCCAGATTTACCTGTACAACTATGTTCACTACGATATGCTGTACCGCTACCGCCATGCCGTGAATATTTCCCGCACGGACCGTTACCGCGTATTCAATATGGGGGAAATCCGGACCTTTTCAGTGAAACTGACCGGACTGGAACCGGGAAAATATTGCCTGCGGCTGTATAAAGTGACAAAAGAGCACGGCAGCAGCTACGATGCGTGGGTGCGGATGGGAGCTCCGGAGCGGATGAACCGGATGGAGCGCGCGATGCTGTGCCACAGTGCGGACCCGGAATACCGTGTCTGGGAGCAGGAAACCGACCCGGAAGGCAGCCTCACGGTGCAGGAACGCCTGGAGCCGCACGAGACGGCGCTGATTGAGGTGGAGCAGATTCTGTAAAATCTTCAAAAAATTGCACTCGCGGTGGGAGAATACAGAGAAAGAGTGGAAAAAAAGCAACAATATAAGAAGATCTTGCGACAATTCGAGTAGAAAAGGACGAAAATATTGTTTATACTGAAAACAACATAAATGCTAAATTCTACAGAAAAGAGGTATTTCAAAATGGGGAAAATATTTGATTACGATGGCGTGCCGGTGCTGCATACCACATCCGGCGATTTAAAAGGTTATTTTTATGACGGTGTTTACATTTACAAAGGAATTCCGTATGCATACGCAGACCGTTTCCAGATGCCGGTTCCGTCCAAATGGGATGGCGTGAAGGATGCGACAAACTACGGCTTTGTATGCCCGCTTCAGAACCAAGATACACCGAACGGCGAGCTTATGGTTCCGCACCGCTACTGGCCGCAGGATGAGCACTGCCAGTCCTTAAATATCTGGACAAACAAACTTGATCCGGAAGCCAAAAAACCGGTTCTCGTATGGTTCCACGGCGGTGGATACGCAGCGGGATCTTCCATCGAGCAGGTTGCGTATGACGGCGTCAGCATCGCAAAGAAAGGTGATTCGATTCTTGTTTCTGTCAACCACAGACTGAATATTTTAGGATATCTGGATCTGTCTCCGTTTGGGGAAAAATACAAAAACTCCGCAAACGCAGGCCACGCCGATATGGTGGCAGCCCTGCAGTGGGTACATGACAATATTGCCCTGTTCGGCGGCGATCCGGAGAATGTAACCATTTTCGGCCAGTCCGGCGGCGGAATGAAGGTGATTGACCTGATGCAGATTCCATCAGCAGACGGCCTGTTCCAGAAAGGCCTTGTCATGAGCGGTGTTATGGAGGACGATCCGCTCGGCGCAGGAGAGAAAGACGGCACGGAGATTATTACGGCAATGATGAAAGCGCTCGGCTTTGACGATGTGGCTCAGCTGGAAACTGTACCGTATCCGCAGCTTGCTGCTGCATATGCAAAAGTGGCTCCGGCGATTGCACAGAGTGGCGGCTACATCGGCGGCGGCCCGAAAAAGGGCGATTACTTCTATGGAAATCCATTCGACGCAGGCTTCCGTGAGCATGCACATCAGATTCCGATGATGATCGGAACCGTATACGGCGAGTTCGCAACGTTTGCACCGGCAGCTTATGATAAGAACAAACTGACAGCGGAAGAGATTCTGGAAATCCTCAAAAAGGTTTATGGAGACAATGCCGAAAAGGTTCTGGACGCTTTCAAAGAAGCATATCCGGAGAAGAACGGCGTAGATGTTCTTGCCATCGACCGTGCAATGCGTGAGCCGACCGTAAAACTTGCCAAACTGTTCGCAAAAGGCGGCGGCAAAGCATATCTCTACAACTTCGCTCTGGAATTCCCGTTCCAGCACGGCAAGCCGGCATGGCACTGCTCCGATATCCCATATTTCTTCGGAAACGCAGATCTCGTAGAAATTTGTGGCATCCCGGATGTCAGCGATAAACTGGAAAGCGAAATCTTCGGAGCACTTCTTGCCTTCGCAAAGAACGGCACCCCGGATCATGCCGGACTCCCGCACTGGCCGGAAGTAGAAGCAGAGGATGCGGATACCATGGTGTTTGACCGCAAAACGGAAGTAAAACACAACTACGATGATAAAGTGTTTGCAGAGATCAACAAAGTTCTGAAACCATGGAGCTTTATGGACATGATGGCTGACAATATTCAGCATTAAAAAGAACGATTCGACGCGGCATAAGCGAAATCGGGATGGAGCTCTGAAATATTAAAAAATTAGAATAAAAAAACCGCCTGTTTGATTTGAAAAATAAAAAAATCAAACAGGCGGTTTTTTCTGAAAATTCGGTGCTTTCAATCACATCTAAAGTATTATTCTAACAGGGTCACGGAAGAAAAACCAGTAAAAAACAGATTGTACTGAAAAAAATACAATCTGTTTTGTTGACACACTTGAAAAAACATGATAATCTAGAAAATGCACTATTATGGCAAGATATGCCTAAAACCTTTTGTTCAGGCATGAGCGGTAATAAATATATTATAACACAAGGGGTGACAACGTCAATGGAGAAAAACAGAATACGTCCGATACCTACCGGAAAAAGTATGCGAATGAGTTACCAGAGACAAAAAGAAGTATTGGAAATGCCCAACTTGATTGAAGTCCAGAAGGATTCCTATGACTGGTTCCTGAGAAGCGGACTCAAGGAAGTCTTTGATGACATTTCACCAATCTCCGACTACGGCGGACGGCTGAGCCTTGAATTCGTAGACTTTACACTGTGTGAAGATGACGTAAAATACTCAATCGAAGAGTGTAAACAGCGTGACGCTACTTATGCGGCACCGTTAAAGGTAAAAGTAAGATTATATAATAAGGAAAAAGACGAGATCACAGAGCACGAAATTTTCATGGGTGATCTGCCGTTGATGACAGCAACAGGAACATTCGTTATCAATGGTGCAGAGCGAGTAATCGTCAGCCAGCTGGTACGTTCCCCTGGTATTTATTACGGCATCGCACATGATAAGCTCGGAAAGAGACTGTTCTCCTGTACCGTAATCCCGAACCGTGGAGCATGGCTGGAGTACGAGACCGATTCCAACGACGTCTTCTATGTCCGCGTAGACCGTACCAGAAAAGTTCCGATCACAGTCCTCATCCGTGCACTTGGAGTAAGCTCCAATGCAGAGATCGTAGAGCTGTTCGGTGAAGAGCCGAAGATTCTTGCAAGCTTCACCAAAGATACTTCCACCAACTATCAGGAAGGTCTTCTCGAGCTGTACAAGAAAATTCGTCCGGGCGAGCCTCTCGCAGTAGAAAATGCAGAGAGCCTCATCATGAGCATGTTCTTTGACCCGCGTCGCTATGACCTGGCAAAGGTAGGCCGTTATAAATTCAACAAGAAACTTGCACTGCGCAGCCGTATCCGCAACCAGATCCTCGCTGAGGATGTTGTAGATCCGTCCACCGGTGAAATCCTTGCAGAAAAAGGCACCACCGTTACTCTGGAACTCGCAGACAAGATTCAGAACGCAGCAGTACCGTATGTATGGATTCAGACAGAGGAGAGAAACGTAAAAGTTCTTTCCAACTTAATGGTAGATCTGAAAGCATGGGTAGATGTTGACGAGGAAGAACTTGGCATCAACGAGAAAGTATACTATCCGGTTCTGGAAAAGATCCTGGAGGAAAATACCGATATCGAAGAGATCAAACAGGCGATCAAACGTGACATTCACGACCTGATTCCGAAACATATCACAAAGGAAGATATTTTCGCTTCCATCAACTACAACATGCATCTGGAATACGGCGCAGGAAATGCCGATGATATCGACCACCTGGGCAACCGTAGAATCCGTGCCGTAGGTGAGCTGCTTCAGAACCAGTACCGCATCGGTCTGTCCCGTATGGAGCGTGTGGTACGTGAGCGTATGACAACACAGGACATCGACGGAATTTCTCCGCAGTCCCTGATCAATATCAAACCGGTTACAGCTGCAATCAAAGAGTTCTTCGGATCTTCCCAGCTGTCCCAGTTCATGGATCAGAATAACCCGCTTGGAGAGCTGACGCACAAGAGACGTCTTTCCGCCCTTGGACCTGGCGGTCTGTCCCGTGACCGTGCCGGATTCGAGGTTCGAGACGTACACTACTCCCATTACGGAAGAATGTGCCCGATCGAGACTCCTGAGGGACCGAACATCGGTCTTATCAACTCTCTGGCATCGTATGCGCGCATCAACGAGTATGGCTTCGTTGAGGCTCCATACAGAAGAATTGACAAATCAGATCCGAAAAATCCGCGTGTTACCGACGAAGTAGTCTACATGACCGCAGATGAAGAGGATAATTACCATGTAGCACAGGCAAATGAGCCGCTGGATGCAGAAGGACACTTCCTCAACAAGAACGTTTCCGGACGTTATCTGGATGAGACCCAGTCCTACGAGCCGCACATGTTTGATTACATGGACGTGTCTCCGAAGATGGTATTCTCCGTTGCTACGGCGCTGATCCCGTTCCTTCAGAACGACGATGCGAACCGTGCGCTGATGGGATCCAACATGCAGCGTCAGGCCGTACCGCTGATGATCACCGATGCTCCTGTTGTAGGAACCGGTATCGAAGCAAAAGCAGCCGTAGACTCCGGTGTCTGCGTTGTTGCGAAAAAAGCAGGAACCATTTCTTATTCCTGCTCCAACGAGATCCGCATGAACAACGATGACGGAACAAAAGATGTCTACCATCTGACCAAATTCATGCGAAGCAACCAGAGCAACTGCTACAACCAGAAACCGATCGTATTTAAAGGTGACCATGTAGAGGCCGGCGAAGTAATCGCAGACGGTCCGTCTACCTACCAGGGCGAGCTTGCTCTTGGTAAAAACCCGCTGATCGGATTTATGACCTGGGAAGGATATAACTACGAGGACGCCGTTCTTCTTAGCGAGCGTCTGGTACAGGATGATGTTTACACTTCCATCCACATCGAGGAGTACGAGGCAGAGGCCCGTGACACCAAGCTTGGACCGGAAGAGATCACAAAAGACGTTCCGGGCGTCGGCGATGAAGCCTTAAAAGACCTGGACGAGCGTGGAATCATCCGCATCGGTGCAGAGGTACGTGCCGGTGATATTCTGGTCGGAAAAGTAACTCCGAAGGGAGAAACCGAGCTGACCGCAGAGGAGCGTCTGCTCCGTGCCATCTTTGGCGAGAAAGCAAGAGAAGTACGTGATACTTCCCTGAAAGTACCGCACGGTGAGTATGGTATCATCGTGGACGCCAAAGTATTTACCCGTGAAAACGGCGACGAACTTTCTCCTGGAGTAAACCAGGCAGTCCGCATCTACATCGCACAGAAGAGAAAAATCTCTGTCGGCGATAAGATGGCTGGTCGTCACGGAAACAAGGGTGTCGTTTCCCGTGTACTTCCTGTAGAGGATATGCCGTTCCTGCCGAACGGACGTCCGCTGGACATCGTGCTGAACCCTCTGGGTGTGCCGTCCCGTATGAACATCGGACAGGTGCTTGAGATCCACCTGAGCCTTGCAGCAGCAGCTCTTGGATTCAACGTTTCCACTCCGATCTTCGACGGCGCAAACGAGAAAGATATTCAGGATACCCTGGAACTGGCAAACGATTATGTAAACATGGAATGGGATGCATTCTCCGAGAAATATAAAGATATTCTGCTTCCGGAAGTATATCAGTATCTGGAAGAGCATCTGGATCACAGAGAACTGTGGAAGGGTGTTGATATCGCAAGAGACGGTAAGGTACAGCTCCGCGACGGACGTACCGGTGAGCCGTTCGATGGAAGAACGACAATCGGACACATGCATTACCTGAAACTGCATCACCTGGTAGACGATAAGATTCATGCCCGTTCTACCGGCCCATACTCCCTCGTTACACAGCAGCCTCTGGGTGGTAAAGCTCAGTTCGGTGGACAGCGTTTCGGAGAGATGGAGGTTTGGGCTCTTGAGGCGTACGGTGCATCCTACACGCTGCAGGAGATCCTGACTGTGAAGTCTGACGATGTGGTTGGCCGTGTGAAGACATACGAAGCCATCATCAAGGGCGACAATATTCCGGAGCCTGGTATTCCGGAATCCTTCAAAGTATTGTTGAAAGAGCTGCAGTCCCTGGCACTCGATGTCCGCGTACTGCGTGATGACAATACCGAAGTTAAAATTATGGAATCAGTTGATTACGGTGATACCAACCTGAACCACATCATCGAGGGAGACCGTTACTCTGACAGAGAGGACGAGAGATTTGGTGACTATGGATTCTCCAAGAAAGAATTTGACGGAGAAGAAATGGTAGATGTGGAAGAGGATGAAGAAGAAGACTCTTATCTTGATCTGGATGAAAGTTCAGATGATGACATGTAACTTGTAGATCTTCGCTTTGCGAGGAAAGGGGTAATCAAATGCCAGAAACAGCAAAAAAAGAAAATTACCAGATGAGCTTTGATGCCATCAAAATAGGACTTGCCTCCCCGGAGAAAATCCGGGAGTGGTCCCATGGCGAGGTAAAAAAACCGGAGACTATCAACTACAGAACGCTGAAACCGGAAAAAGACGGTCTGTTCTGTGAAAGAATCTTCGGACCAAGCAAAGACTGGGAGTGCCATTGCGGTAAATATAAGAAAATTCGCTACAAAGGCGTAATCTGCGACCGATGCGGCGTAGAAGTAACAAAATCCAGTGTGCGCCGTGAGCGTATGGGACACATTGAGCTGGCAGCTCCGGTATCCCACATCTGGTATTTCAAAGGAATTCCGTCCCGTATGGGACTGCTCCTGGATCTGTCTCCGAGAACTCTGGAAAAGGTTCTGTATTTCGCAAACTACATCGTTCTTGATGCAGGCGATACCAAATTACAGTACAAACAGGTTCTGACCGAGAAAGAATACCAGGATGCCAGAGAGGAGTTCGGAAACAGCTTCCGTGCAGGTATGGGTGCGGAATCCATCAAAGAGCTTCTGATGGCAATCGATCTGGAAAAAGAGTCTGCTGAATTAAAGGCAGGTCTTAAAGATTCTACCGGACAGAAGAGAGCCCGCATCATCAAGAGACTTGAGGTTGTTGAGGCATTCCGTGAGTCCGGAAACCGTCCGGAGTGGATGATTCTTGATGCGGTTCCGGTTATTCCGCCGGATCTGCGTCCTATGGTACAGCTTGACGGAGGACGTTTTGCAACATCCGACCTGAATGATCTGTATCGCCGTATCATCAACCGTAACAATCGTCTGAAGAGACTGCTGGAGCTCGGTGCACCGGATATCATCGTGCGCAACGAGAAACGTATGCTCCAGGAGGCAGTTGATGCCCTGATCGACAACGGCCGCCGCGGCCGTCCGGTAACCGGTCCTGGAAACCGTCCTCTGAAATCTCTGTCCGACATGCTGAAAGGTAAATCCGGCCGTTTCCGTCAGAACCTTCTTGGTAAACGTGTTGACTACTCCGGCCGTTCTGTTATCGTCGTAGGACCGGAACTGAAGATTTACCAGTGCGGTCTGCCGAAAGAAATGGCAATCGAGCTGTTTAAACCGTTCGTTATGAAAGAGCTGGTTTCCAACGGCACTGCACATAACATCAAAAATGCAAAGAAAATGGTCGAGAAACTCGAGCCGCAGGTATGGGACGTTCTCGAGGACGTCATCAAAGAGCATCCGGTTATGCTGAACCGTGCCCCTACCCTGCATCGTCTGGGTATCCAGGCGTTCGAGCCGATTCTGGTAGAAGGTAAAGCGATTAAGCTGCACCCGCTGGTTTGTACCGCATTCAACGCCGACTTCGACGGTGACCAGATGGCTGTCCATCTGCCGCTGTCTGTAGAAGCGCAGGCAGAGTGCCGTTTCATGCTTCTTTCTCCGAACAACCTGCTGAAACCGTCCGATGGTGGTCCGGTAGCCGTTCCTTCCCAGGATATGGTTCTTGGTATCTACTATCTGACACAGGAGCGTCCGGGCGAGAAGGGCGAAGGAAGCTTCTTCCGCGATATGAACGAAGCCATCCTGGCATACGAGAACGGATACATTACCCTGCAGACCAAGATTACCATCCGCTGCGAAAAAGAGATGGAAGATGGTACTGTAATGCAGCAGAACGTAAGCTCCACACTCGGAAGATTCCTCTTCAATGAGATTCTGCCGCAGGATCTGGGATACGTAGACCGTACGGTTCCGGGTAACGAGCTTGCGCTTGAGGTTGATTTCCTCGTTGCAAAGAAACAGCTGAAACAGATTCTGGAAAAAGTCATCAATACACACGGAGCTACCAAAACCGCAGAGGTTCTGGACTATATCAAGGCAACCGGATATAAATACTCCACCCGTGCAGCCATGACCGTATCCATTTCCGATATGACCGTGCCGCCGCAGAAGCCGGAGATGCTCGCCGAAGCACAGGCAACGGTAGACAAGATTACAAGAAACTTCAAACGTGGTCTGATTACAGACGAAGAGCGTTACAAAGAGGTTGTAGATACCTGGAAGAAGACCGACGATGCGCTGACAAAAGCATTGCTCGACGGACTGGATAAATACAATAACATCTTCATGATGGCTGACTCCGGAGCCCGTGGTTCCGATAAGCAGATCAAACAGCTGGCCGGTATGCGAGGACTGATGGCCGATACAACCGGACACACCATCGAGCTGCCGATCAAGTCAAACTTCCGTGAAGGTCTTCAGGTACTGGAATACTTCATGTCCGCACATGGAGCACGAAAAGGTATGTCCGATACCGCGCTTCGTACCGCCGACTCTGGTTACCTGACCCGTCGTCTGGTAGACGTTTCTCAGGACCTGATCATCCGTGAAATCGACTGTGCCGAGGGCAAGGACGAAATTCCGGGTATGTGGGTCAGCGAGTTCACAGACGGAAAAGAGCAGATCGAGAGTCTGCAGGATCGTATCACAGGCCGTTTCTCCTGCGAGACGATCAAAGACAAGGACGGCAACGTCATTGTAAAAGCAAACCATATGATCACCCCGAAACGTGCTGCCCGTGTCATCAAAGACGGCATCAACGAGAACGGTGAGCATTATACAAAAGTAAAAATCCGTACCATTCTTACCTGCCGTTCCGGTAACGGAATCTGCGCAAAATGCTATGGTGCCAACATGGCAACCGGCGAGGCAGTACAGGTTGGTGAGTCTGTCGGAATTATCGCAGCACAGTCGATCGGTGAGCCTGGTACACAGCTGACCATGCGTACCTTCCATACCGGTGGTGTTGCCGGTGGAGATATCACACAGGGTCTTCCTCGTGTCGAGGAGCTTTTCGAGGCAAGAAAGCCGAAAGGACTTGCCATCATCACCGAAATCGCCGGTGTTGCACAGATCAAAGACACCAAGAAGAAACGCGAAATCGTTGTTACCAATCCGGAAGACGGCGTATCCAAGACATACCTGATCCCTTACGGATCCCGTATTAAGATCGCAGACGGAACAGTTCTGGAAGCCGGAGACGAGCTGACCGAGGGTTCTGTCAACCCGCATGATATCCTGAAGATCAAAGGTGTACGTGCCGTTCAGGATTACATGATCCGCGAGGTACAGCGAGTTTACCGTCTGCAGGGTGTAGAAATCAACGATAAGCATATCGAGGTTATCGTTCGCCAGATGCTGAAGAAGATCCGCATCGAGGAGAACGGAGATACCGAATTCCTTCCGGGCGACATGGTAGACTTCCTGGATTACGACGAGACCAACAAAGCTCTGATCGCAGAAGGCAAAGAGCCGGCAGAAGGAAAACAGGTACTGCTTGGTATCACCAAAGCATCCCTGGCATCCGATTCCTTCCTGTCCGCAGCATCCTTCCAGGAGACCACCAAGGTTCTGACCGACGCTGCTATCAAGGGTAAGGTTGACCATCTGGTAGGCCTGAAAGAGAACGTTATCATCGGTAAACCGATCCCGGCCGGTACCGGTATGAAGTGCTACAGCAACATTCATCTGAATACCGACAGCATGATCGAGGAAGAAGAGGACGAGGATCTGATTCTGACCGAAGATCTTGAGGACGATGCTCCGGCAGCTCCGATGGCAGAAGCTCCGGTTGAAGAGCCGTCAGCTGAAGAGGAAGAGCCGATGCTCGACTTCGACTTTGAGGAAATGATTCCGTCAAAGGATGATACCGAGGAGTAAACCCTTCAACAAATAATAGCAAGGATTCTCCCACCTCTATAGGTGGTGAGATGAATTGCAAATAAGAAAGTTAACGGCAGTGGCGGGCGGAGAGAAATCGGTATCCCCCACTGACATGAGGCAAACCACAGTCAGCATTCTGCTGACATGTCAGACTCTGTGAAATTACCGACTGTGGATTGAAACAAGGTTAAAAAATAAATATGTCATTTGTGAAAAGCAGAGAATTTTCGGTTCGCCGGGGTCTCTGCTTTCCTTGTGTTTTCGGGAGCATTTTGTTACAATGGAGACAGAAAAGAGGGAAGCCTATGTGGATAAAAAAATTACCTGGCATCGTGGCAAATGCGGCGGTACTGATTCTGGATATATTTGTGATTCTGATGATTGCAGCGCTGTTTCTCCACCAGCAAACGGCGGGAGAGCGTGTGAAAGAGACGATTACGCGTTTTTCCACGACATCGGAGGAGTATTATTCCGAGGGAGAGGCATACAGCCAGAAGAGCGACCGGGTGCATACGTATGCGGTGAAAGAACAGTCTAAATAAGAGGAAAAGATGAGGTAAACTATGCTCCAGAAGTGGAAAAGAAAAGGAAAAAGATTCCGCCATGTGGAAAAAGACGGAGAAGAGACGACGGAGCTTTCTGTGAAAATACGGGCGGCAAAATTTCGTGATCTGCCGATGAGTCTGCGGATTCTGATCGTGAATCTCAGTCTGTTTCTGATTCTGTGCGCCGTATTTTTTATGGCAGGCGCGTATCTGTATGCGCCGCAGGCGGCAGGACGGAATTACGTGGAAGCATGCCTGGCAGGAGACTGGAACAGCGCGTACGATGTATGCCAGTTCCCGGACAGCACGTTTCTGTCGCGGAAGAACTACGTCAATGCAATGACCTGGAAAGCAAAACAGGACGGCACTGACGGGCAGGAAACACCGGAGATCAAGAGCTTTTTCATGCGCAGAAAACAGAATCTTGAGACCGGGGAAAACAGGATTTATACTGTGCGGTACACGTTAAAAGGCATGAGCGACTCGCAGGAAGAAACATTGGAGATCGCCGCCGGGGATACCGTAAAATGGAACTTCAAAGAGTGGTACGTTGTGCCGAAAGACAGCTGCGTGACGGATGTCGAAATCACCGTCCCGGCGGATGCCTCGTTCTATCTGGACGGCGTGCAGGTCGGGAAAAAGTATTTAAAAGAGACGGCAGATAACGTCAGCATCTACAAAATCCCGTATCTCTTCCTCGGCGGCCACACCATTGAACTGACCGAAAAACAGAAAGACCCATACCGCGAGATCGTCCTCGTGCAGGACAACAGCAGCATGGAATTCCTGCCGGATTTAAAACTCAACGATTCCACCGGCAAAACCATCGCCGACCGCGCAGAAGAGTCCCTGGACAAGGTATTCACAGCCGCAGCCGCCGGAAAATCCTTCAGCACCATCAAAAATGAATTTTCCGCCGACACCGCCGTACAGAAAACCGCCAAAGAACAGTACCAGCAGCTCTGCGATGCCTACCTGAACAGCGACACCAACACCGGAATCACCAGCATCACTGTGAGCAGCGTCTCCACAACCGTAACCAACGAATCCAACCAGATGAAGATCGAAACCAACGTGACCGCTGCGATCGAGCGACGAACCCGTTTCCTCCATTTCTTCCGCAAAACCAAAATAGAGACCGTCACCTGGAAACTCGAGTCCGTTGTGACGCTGGAAAACGAAAAATGGGTGATGGGCAGCGATTTCCTGACTAAAATAGGACATGAGGCATAAGGTGTTTGCTTCCGTTGTTCTGGCAACGTTAAAACTTTGCAGTTACTCTTAAGCAGAGAGGATAATCAGGCTGGACAGGTGGAAGACCTGTGATTTGGTGGCAAAGCACCAGAAAGAAACCAGGTTTTTTAAAAGAGAGTGACAAAGAGTGATTTTGTATCCGCTTTTACCATGGGTGCAGAGTCACTCTTTTTTTGTGACAAGATGTTAAGAAACGATAAACATTAATTTACCAGAAGTGGAAAAATGTAAGAATTTGTGCCTTGCATCTTAGGTCAGATCACGTTATGATAGTAAGTAGAAAAATGTCGAAAAACGTTTGTGTTACGATGGAAGAAAGTTCCGCAAAGGGGCGGGACGATGGAGTATAAACAGATCATATGGAAAGAAAATCATTGAAACAGAGAAGAAAGCAGATGCGCCGCAGACAGATGATGCAGAAAGTATCACGGATTTCCCTGTGTGTGGTAATCGGCCTTCTTTTTCTTGCGCTTATCTGGAAATTTGCGGGAGCGCAGCTTGCGAAAAAAGGAATTGTACTGAGTAATGACACAGCCGCAAAGACGGTGAGCGAGACGGCGCCGGAGGCGGAGGACGGATCGGGAAATGCGGGAATTAAGAAGCTTGCGGAGACCACGCCGCCGAATGAGACGCCGGGATGGCAGTACAGCTCGTCGGGCTGGTGGTACGCAACGGATGCCACAACGTACTACGTCAACGGCTGGGCAGATATCGACGGAAACCAGTACCATTTTGATTCCAATGGTTACATGGCGACCGGCTGGAAAGCGATCGGCGGAAAAGGCTGTTACTTTGATGACCAGGGTGTTTACCAGCCAGACCGCAACGGCTCGATGATGGTAGCCCTGACCTTTGATGACGGCCCAGGCGTCTATACCAGCACGCTTCTCGATACGCTGGAGCAGTACGGGGCACAGGCGACGTTCTTTATGCTCGGCAGCAATGTGGAAAAATACGGTGCAGATGTGATCCCGCGCATGGCGGCGATCGGCTGTGAGCTTGGAAACCACTCCTATGCGCATCCGAATATGAAAGAACTGAGCACCGACGACGGCCTTGCCCAGTTCCAGATGACGGATGATCTGATCGCCCAGTACAACAACGGACAGGGTGCAACTGTCATCCGTTTCCCGTATGGAAACAGCACCGATGAACTGCTCGCATCTATCGGCCGCCCGAGCATCATGTGGGATGTCGATACCCTGGACTGGCAGACAAAAAATGTACAGGCAAACATCAGCGCCGTTCTCGACAGTGTAAGCCCGGGAGACATTATCCTGATGCATGATATCCACGAGACGACCGTAGAATCGTGTGCAACGATCGTGCCGGAGCTGATCAACCGCGGGTATGAGCTTGTCACGATTCATACTCTTGCAGCGGCAAACGGCGTGGATCTTGCAGCGGGAGAGACGTATTACGGCTTCCATGGCGGAACGACAAACGAATAGAAAACAGAATAGAAAAACGACAAAGAACCGCCGGTTTACTCTCAAATCAAGAGTGAACCGGCGGTTCTTATGTCATTTTATGAAAATTTATTTCATTGCCGCTCTCTTACGAAGTCTGGAATCCAGCTCTTTCTTACGGATACGTAAGGAAACCGGAGTAACCTCAAGAAGCTCGTCCTTGTCGATGAAGTCCAGAGCCTGCTCCAGGGAAAGGATTCTCGGCGGAGTCAGACGCAGTGCCTCGTCGGAAGAAGAAGTACGGGTGTTGGTCAGGTGCTTCGTCTTGCAGACGTTCAGCTCGATATCCTCGGCCTTACCGTTCTGTCCGATAACCATACCGGCGTAAACCTTCTCGCCAGGTCCGATGAACAGAGTACCGCGCTCCTGTGCGGAGTACAGACCGTAGGTAACGGACTCGCCTGCCTCGAAAGCAATCAGGGAACCCTGTTTGCGGTATTCAATGTCGCCCTTGTACGGTGCGTAATCTTCAAACTCGGTGTTCAGGATACCAGTTCCTTTGGTGGAGGTCATGAAGATTCCACGGAAACCAATCAGGCCTCGTGCCGGGATTTCGAACTCCAGACGGGTGGAACCATCGCTTGCGCGGCTCATGCCGTGAAGCTCGCCTTTACGCTCGCTGAGGAGCTGGATGACAGTACCGGAGAACTCGTCCGGAACGTCAACGTATGCGATTTCCATTGGCTCGAGTTTGCGTCCGCGCTCGTCCTCTTTGTAGATAACCTCTGCCTTACTTACTGCGAACTCATATCCCTCACGGCGCATGTTTTCGATCAGGACGGACAGATGCAGCTCACCACGGCCGGAAACCTTGAAGCAGTCTGCGGAATCAGTCTCCTCGACGCGGAGAGAAACGTCAGTGTTCAGCTCACGCATCAGACGGTCGCGCAGGTGGCGGGAAGTTACGTATTTACCTTCTTTACCGGCCAGCGGGCTGTCGTTTACGATGAAGTTCATGGAAATAGTCGGCTCGGAGATTTTCTGGAACGGGATGGAAACCGGGTTGTCCAGATCGCCGCAGAGAGTATCTCCGATGTGGATATCCGGGATACCGGAAACAGCAACGATAGAACCGATGCCTGCCTCAGTAACCTCTACTTTTTTCAGTCCGTCAAATTCATACAGTTTGCTGACCTTTACTTTTTTCTTCTTGGTCAGATCGTGGTGGTTGACCAGCATAACGTCCTGGTTCACGCGGATCGTTCCGTTTTCAACTTTGCCGACACCGATACGTCCAACGTATTCGTTGTAGTCGATGGTACTGATCAGAAGCTGTGTGCCAGCTTCCGGATCGCCGGTCGGAGCCGGGATGTATTTCAGAATGGTCTCGAACAGAGGTGTCATATCCTTCGGGGTGTCGTTCAGATCGAGTACGGCATGACCCAGCTTTGCGGATGCGTACAGGAACGGACAGTCAAGCTGCTCGTCGGATGCGTCGAGATCCATCAGAAGCTCAAGCACTTCGTCGATGACTTCGTCCGGGCGTGCCTCCGGGCGGTCGATTTTGTTGATGCAGACGATAACGGAAAGATTCAGCTCAAGTGCTTTTTTCAGCACGAATTTGGTCTGCGGCATAGCGCCCTCGAATGCGTCTACAACCAGAATAACGCCGTCTACCATTTTCAGAACTCGCTCAACCTCGCCGCCGAAGTCCGCATGGCCTGGGGTGTCGATGATGTTGATTTTCGTTCCTTTGTAGTAAACTGCTGTATTTTTGGAAAGAATGGTGATTCCACGCTCACGCTCGATATCGTTCGAGTCCATGACACGTTCCTGAACCTCCTGATTGGCACGGAAAACGCCACTCTGTTTCAGAAGCTCGTCTACCAGTGTAGTTTTACCATGATCGACATGGGCGATGATGGCAACGTTTCTTACATCTTCTCTCGTTGTTTTCATTTCTTCATTCCTCTTCCTATGGGTTGACCCTGCCGGGTTCAATTTTTCAAAATTTCAAGCCGGCCGGGAATGTTTATCACAGCACAAAGGCAGGTGCCTTGCCGTTTTGTCTCTGCTGGATGCCTGCCTATCTGAACTATTATAGCACAGAACAGAGAAAAAAAACAGGGAAGATGTGACATTTTTTGTATTGCAATGGTAGAAAATACGAAGCATGTGGTGCGGTTTTTACAGAAACATATACAAAAAATTGGGCAGAATGCTGATTTGAATAGAAATAAAAAAATCTGGAAAAAAGTGGTTCTGAAAAAGAAATGTGGTTCATACATTAGGATTATAGATCAGCAAAGTACCGATCAGAAATCAATATTCAGAAAGAAAAGACAAAGGAAGGGGATTTTCATTATGGCAGACAAGATGATTGAAAACAATCAGGTGGTTATCATGGGAGAGATTGTCTCCCCGTTTACATTCAGCCATCAGGTATTCGGAGAGGGCTTTTACCTCGTCGATGTGATGGTCAAGCGGTTGAGTGAATCGCAGGACATCATTCCGGTGATGGTCTCCGAGCGGCTGGTGGACGTATCACAGGATTACCAGGGTGAGTGGATCTGCATCAGCGGTCAGTTTCGGTCCTACAACCGCCACGAGGAGAAGAAGAACCGTCTGGTACTCTCCGTATTTGCGCGGGAATTAAGCTTCGTGGAGGAAGAGGACGATTCCGTCAAATCCAACCAGATTTACCTCGATGGATACATATGTAAACCGCCGGTCTACCGGAAAACACCTCTGGGAAGAGAGATCGCCGACCTTCTGATCGCGGTCAACCGTCCGTATGGAAAATCAGATTATATCCCGTGCATCTGCTGGGGACGGAATGCGCGGTATGCCTCTGCGTTTGCCGTGGGCGGCCACGTTCTCATCTGGGGACGGATCCAGAGCCGGGAATATATGAAGCGGCTGAGCGAGACGGAAATGGAAAAGCGGACCGCGTATGAGGTTTCGGTGAGCAAGCTGGAATATAGTGAGAGTTAAAGCGCGATCCGCTGTTGACAAGAAAATTTAATGATGCTATAGTAAAAGCAGAACTGAAGTGGATAGAGGTCGCATTACTTCAAGAGTACCTTTTCGGATGCCTCAGCAGCAAAAGAAGAAGAGGAAAAGGGAAGAATGCCGAAGGACATCCGGCGCTGAACCGGTATGCTCCTGGGCGCAGGTTGAAAAAATCTGCGACTGTCATCGAGAGATGGAGAGCTATCTGATCATAGATACTGCGTATGTGTGAATTTGGAGGCGATCTTATCTGGGATGAGGCGCCTCTTTTTTAAACGGAAAGTGAAATTTTCCGTGGGAGATAAGCTCCGGCGACTGATTTCTTATGGTTTTATCTGACACAACATACAGGAGGAAAAGAGAATGTCTATTTTTAAAGGTGCAGCTGTTGCAATTATCACACCGATGACCGAAACACAGGAAGTGAATTACGAAAAACTCGGAGAACTGATTGAGGAGCAGATCGCCGGCGGAACCGACGCCATCGTTATCTGCGGAACCACCGGTGAGGCTTCGACCCTGTCCCATGAGGAGCATCTGGATGCCATCAAATATACCGTGGAAAAAGTAAATCACAGAATCCCGGTAATTGCAGGAACCGGCTCCAACAGCACGGAGACAGCAATTTATCTGTCTCAGGAAGCAGAAAAATACGGCGTGGACGGACTTCTTCTCGTTTCTCCGTATTACAATAAAGCAACACAGAAGGGCCTGATTGCACACTTTACCGCAATCGCAGACAGCGTCAAAGTGCCGGTCATCCTTTACAACATTCAGGGCAGAACCGGCGTAAACATTGCACCGGAAACGATCGTCTATCTGTTCAACAACGTTGAGAATATCGTTGCAGTCAAAGAGGCTTCCGGAAACATTTCCCAGGTCGCAAAAATTATGCAGCTGACCGATGGAAAGATCGATCTGTACTCCGGAAACGACGATCAGGTTGTGCCGATCCTTTCCCTTGGCGGAAGCGGTGTAATCTCCGTTCTTTCCAACGTAGCACCGCGTGAGACCCACGACATGGTACAGAAATTCCTCGACGGCGATGTGGCCGGATCCAGAGAAATCCAGCTGAGAGCACTGCCGCTCATCGATGCGCTGTTCTGCGAAGTAAACCCGATTCCGGTAAAAGCAGCGCTGAACCTGATGGGCAAAGAGGTTGGCCCGCTTCGTCTGCCGCTGACCGAGATGGAGCCGCAGAACCAGGAGCGCCTGGCAAAGGCTATGAAAGATTTTGGAATCAAACTGGCTTAAGTTAAGAATACACGAAGTAAAGAAGGAAAAAGACAATGGTTAAAATTATTATGCATGGCTGCAACGGCCATATGGGACAGGTCATCACCGGCCTGGTAAAAGAAGATGCAAATGCAGAAATCATAGCCGGAATCGATATGAACGACAACGGCCAGAACGATTATCCGGTATTCAAAAGCCTGGCAGAATGCGATGTTCCGGCAGACGTAGTCGTTGACTTTTCTTCCTACAAGGCAGCCGACGCACTGCTCGATGCCTGCAAGGAGAAAAAACTTCCACTCGTCCTCTGCACCACAGGCCTCACCGAGGATCAGCTCAAAAAAGTGCAGGAGACCAGCAAAGAAATCCCGGTTCTCCGCTCTGCAAATATGTCCCTTGGTGTGAATACGCTGATGAAACTGGTACAGGCAGCTGCAAAAGTGCTTGCCGAAGCAGGCTTTGATATGGAAATCGTGGAGAAACACCACAAACTGAAATGCGATGCCCCGAGCGGAACCGCCATCGCCCTGGCTGACAGCCTGAATGAGGCAATGGACAACCAGTACCACTATGTTTATGACAGAAGCCAGCGCCACGAGCAGCGTGATCCGAAGGAAATCGGAATCTCTGCCGTACGCGGCGGCACGATCGTCGGAGATCACGATGTCATCTTCGCAGGACCGGACGAGGTTGTTATCCTTTCCCACAGGGCATATTCCAAAGGAGTTTTCGGAAAAGGAGCTGTAGAGGCTGCAAAATTCCTGGCTGGAAAACCGGCTGGCATGTATGACATGCAGGATGTCATTGCTGCGAAATAAGGCAGAAACAGGGAAAAAGTGAATAGAAACCAGAAAGTGCGCAACGAAAATGCGAAACGTTGCGCACTTTTTCTTTTCTTACAACGGGATTTTCGGAATTGAGGAAGTTATTTTGCAGAATATTTGGCAGAATACACAAGAAAAAATACGGAATATCAAAAGAGAACGTGAAAATCGCAAACGGTAATGGAAAAATCAATGCGCAACAAGGTAAAACGCTAAAGTTGCGCATTTTGCACAAAAAATAGTAAAACAGTATATTTCGACAAGAAATATCTTATAAAAACTGCGAATTGTAAACAATATGCCGAAATGATATGATAATGGCACAAAGAAAAATAAAGAGTTGAGCAACAAAAAAGTTGCGCAAACAAGAAAGGGAATGAGAAGATGAAAAAGAATGGTTGGAAAGGGTTTTGCAAAAAGCTCTACAAGTACCGGGTATTTCTTCTGATGCTTGCACCGGCAGTAATTTATACCCTGATTTTTTCCTACTACCCGATGACAGGAATTGTAATGGCATTCAAAAAATACTCCTACGCAGGAGGTATCTGGGGAAGCCCGTGGAACGGATTTGATAACTTCAAGTTCTTCTTTAAATCAGGACAGGCCGGACTCGTTACCAGAAATACCGTGCTGTATAATCTGGCATTTATTGCGATCAACACGACGATGCAGATTGCCGTTGCCGTGCTTCTGACCGAGATCCGCAACAAACATTACCGTAAGATCACACAGTCGCTGATGTTTCTGCCGTATTTCATTTCCTGGGTTATCGTAGGAGTTATGGCATTCAATATTTTCAGTTCCGACTACGGTTTTCTAAACCGACTGATTGAAACCTTCGGTGGAACACCAATCAAGTTTTACACGACACCAAAGGCATGGCCGTTTATCCTTGTCTTCTTTAATGTATGGAAGGGAATCGGATACGGTTCTGTTATGTACCTGGCAGCGATTATGGGAATTGACACTTCGATTTATGAAGCAGCCCGCATCGACGGAGCAAACGTGTTCCAGCGAATTTTCAAAGTAACAATCCCGATGATCATGCCGACCACAATCATCCTGCTTCTGCTATCCGTCGGAGGCATCTTCAAAGGAAACTTTGATATGTTCTACAACCTGGTTGGAAGTAACGGTCTTCTGTACAACTACACCGATGTAATTGATACCCTGACGTTCCGTGCCTTAATCAGCAGCAACGACTTCGGAATGTCCGCAGCTGTTGGTCTGTATCAGTCGGTACTGTGCTTTATCACTGTCGTAATCGTAAACAAACTGGTTGGTCTTTATGATAAAGACTACACCTTATTCTAGGAGGGATGAAAAGTGGGATCTTCCAGTCATACAAGTAAAATCAAAAGAGGAAAAGATGCGGTTGCACTTGATATCATCGCGTACGGATTCTGCGGAATCATCGCGCTGGTCTGCCTCGTTCCTTTCATCATGATCGTATCCGGCTCGTTTTCTTCGGAATCGGCCATTATCCAGAACGGTTTCAGCCTTCTGCCGCAGGATTTCAGCCTGGAGGCATACAAAACCGTATTTAAAGATCCTATGGTTGTCTTCCGCGCATACGGCACGACCATCGGTCTGACCATCGTCGGAACGGTACTTGGTCTGCTGCTGCAGACTATGACAGCTTATGTACTGTCACGTAAGGAGTTTGAGTGGAGAAATCAGTTTTCGTTTTTCTTCTACTTTACCACTTTGTTTTCCGGCGGTCTTGTTCCGTACTACGTACTGATGACACAGACCCTGAATCTGCGGGACAGCTACCTTGCACTGCTCCTTCCGCTGCTGTTCAGCGTATACAACCTTCTGATCATGAAGAGTTACATCGTGGGACTTCCGGATTCTCTGATTGAAGCGGCCAAGATTGATGGCTGCGGCGAGTTCCGTATTCTGTTCCGGATTGTAATGCCGCTGATCAAACCGGCACTTGCTACCGTGGGCCTCTTCATTGCACTGGCTTATTGGAATGACTGGTACAATGCGATGCTGTATATCAAAGACACGAACAAGTATCCGCTGCAGTATTTCCTGTATCAGCAGGTTAATGATATTGAGGCATATAAAAAGCTTCTTGCAAACAACGCCGCAGGCTCTGCCGTCAGCGCAATCTCATTGCCGACCCAGTCCCTGAAAATGGCACTTACCATTGTAGTAACCGGCCCGATCGTTCTGGCATATCCGCTGGTACAGAAATACTTTGTACAGGGTATCACAATCGGAGCAGTCAAAGGCTGATACAAATCATGTTAATTTAACTGAATCAAGTAAGTCCCCTGTTTCCATTGCGAAAAGCAATAAGCAGGCGGGTGGGGACTTGCTTGTATCAGGAGGAGTGCAAGCTCCTTCTGATAAACTGCGGAGCAGTTATTCGGTTATGAGCAAGTAGCAAAGCGGATTGCGAATATCCGCTTGAATTACACATTATATTTATGAAGGAGGTTCTTTATGAAAAAGAGCACAAAAAAACTGGTATCTGTATTACTTGCATCCGCAATGGCAGCCGGCATGCTGGCAGGATGCGGTTCCGGCAACGGAAAGGGAAGCACGGGCGACAGCAAAAGCAGCTCCGCAGCTTCCGGCACATCGGGAGACAACCTGAGTGCAGACACTTCGGAGCATGTCGATCTGACGATGTATCTGATCGGCGACCGTACCCCGGATTTTGATGAGGTTTACGCCAAAATCAATGAGATTCTGGAAGAGAAGCTGAACTGCTCTCTGAACGTAGAATTCCTTTCCTGGGGCGAGCATGACACGAAATATTCCCTGCTGTTCTCCTCACAGGAAGATTTTGACCTGATCTTTACCGCATCGAGCTGGTGCCATTACGAGCAGACCGTTTCCCTCGGCGGATTTGCACCGCTTTCTGAGGACTTTATCAAAACGTATGCACCGGATATCTGGGAGGTTGTTCCGGAAATGGCATGGGAGCAGGCAAAGATTGACGGACAAATCTACATGGTTCCGAGCTATGCCAACGAGTTTGGTCAGGAAGTTCTGGCAGTGCGCGGTGACCTGATGGAAAAATACGGTATGGATGATATTACATCCTGGGATGACCTGATGAAGTTCTACAAAGCATGTGCAGCAGACGGTATCTATGCAAGTCAGGGCGGACCGTGGTATCCATTCTTCCAGTCCCAGGGCTATTCCACAACGGGCGGAGCACCGAAGGGCGGCGAGCTGATTCTGTATCATACCCAGGATCCGAAAGATCTTGAATTCCAGTACATCGGTGAATGGGATGCGTTCCGTGAGTACTGCCAGGAGATGAAAGACCTGGTAGACGCCGGAGCATGGTCCAGCGACGTATTAAACAGCAGCGATGAGAGACAGACCGGACTTCTGACCGGAAGAACAGCAAGCATGAGCTGGAATCTCGGAACCTGTCTTACCTACGGAAAACAGGCAAATGAGGAACATCCGGATTGGAATGTAACGATGGTAGACCCGAACAAAAACCTGTCGAAAAAAGTAAACTCTTACATCAACAACGGTGTTGCCATCAACGCAAACAGTAAAAACAAAGAGAGAGCCATGATGGTATTAAATGAATTCTACACCAACCCGGATGTTTACGATCTGGCTATGCTCGGTATCGAAGGAAAGCACTGGGAAGCAGTCGGTGATGATCAGTACAAAGTTATTGATGAGAGCGGCTATGGTGTAGCAAGTAACTGCAACTGGGGATGGAACAACTGCACCATCCAGAGAGAGGAATATCTTGAGAACAGAACGGCTCTGGACGACAAGTATGAAAGCATCAAAGATGCCTTCAACAACAACATCAAAGAAGATCATGTTTACGACGGATTTAACTTTGATTCCAGCAATGTAAGTACACAGTTTGCAGCAGTAGAGGCAGCCATCGACAATTATTATAACCCGCTGATCAACGGTCTCGTTGACGATGTGGACGCTTCCATCGATGCCATGAACGCAGCTATGGACAGCGCCGGAATCCAGGATATTCTGGATGAGATGAACCGTCAGGCAGCAGAGTATGTAGCGGAGAAAGAAGAAAAATAAAACAGTAAAATAAAACAGGGAATGGACGCGCTGGTCTGCCAGAAGCTCCGGCGCGGCCGTTCCTTCTTTTAGAGATCAAGTGATGGTTCAAAAAGCTTTGAGGGATGACTTGATTTCTAACAGCATTCGTATTAAATATAAAAATATAGGAATTTTTCAAATTTAACAGAAAGTGACAGGGTATTTTTATGACACTGGAGGAAATTGCAAAAGAGATAGGGGTATCAAAAAGTACCGTTTCCCGTGCACTGTCCGGTAAGGGCAGAATCGGAGAGAAGACCAGAAACCGGATTCTCGAGGTGGCAAAACGGGGAGAAGAGCGGGAGGAGATGGCGCGGACCCGAACGGTGACGCACAACATCGGCGTGGTACTGCCTTCAGACGTTTATTATGGAAGCGGTGTTTATTTCCAGAACTGTCTGCTCGGCGTCTGCGAATCGGCATCGATGCTCGGGTACAATGTGCTGATTACGACGAGCAACGCGCATGATATTTCAGAGCTGCAGTCGCTGGTGGAGTCGAACCGGGTGGATGGTATGCTCCTGACACGTGCGCTTGAGGATGACCGTGCGCTGCAGTATTTAAGTCAGGCAAATTTCCCGACAGCACTGACGGGAACATGCCGGTATGACAACATTATCCAGGTGGATACCGACAATGAGGGTGCGGCAGAGAAAATGACAACGCTGCTGATCGGAAAGGGATTCCGCAGATTTGCGTTTCTTGTCAAGGATATGAGCTATAACGTAGACCGCAAGCGTCACGAAGGTTTCTGCCGGGCGCTGATTAAAAATGGAATTTCCGAGAAGGATCAGCTTTTCTACAATGGTTCGATCCGTATGGAGTTTCTGGATGCGATCATTGAAAATATTATATCCAAAAAAGTGGAATGCATCATCTGTGGCGACGACGAGATTTGTACGATGGTGATGTCCCGGCTCCAGGCGGAAGGCTATCGAATTCCCAAGGACGTCGCGATTGCTTCGCTCTACAACAGCACCAATCTGGACTGCTATTCCCCTGCAGTTACAGCAGTCAGTGTGGCAGCATCCCAGATGGGAGGCACAGCCGTGCGTCAGCTGATCCAGCGGCTCCGAGGGGAAAATTATGAGAAGAAGACGATGCTGGATTACGACATTTTATTCCGAAAATCGACAAACTAACGTAGCAGGGAGGACAGAACAATGGAATTTCAGAAGGGAATGGATCTATCTTTTATACCGGAGCTGGAAGATGCCGGAGTACAGGTGAAGGACTTTGACGGAACTGTTATGGATCCGCTGGATCTCGTTCAGAAATACGGGGTAAATTCCGTACGGCTCCGTATTTGGAATGCGCCGGAGCATGTCAGGGAGTCCGGCGGATACTGCAGCTATGCGCATACACTGGCGATGGCAAAACGGATCCGGGCACATGGCATGAGCTTTATGCTGGATTTCCATTATTCTGATTTCTGGGCGGATCCCGGTCAGCAGAGAAAGCCGAAAGATTGGGAAAACTTAAGCTTTAAAGAATTAAAAGAGGCTGTTTTTTCTTATACAAGAGATACGCTGACGGCATTAAAAGAGGAGGACGTTCTGCCGGATATTGTTCAGATCGGAAATGAGATCCGAAGCGGCCTTCTGTTTCCGGACGGAGAGCTGCCGGATTATACAAAAATGGTACAGCTTGTAAATGCCGGAATCCGCGGTGCGCGGGCTGCAGCCGGAAAAGATGAGATGCAGGTTATGATCCATCTCGACCAGGGCGGACGGTATTTCTATCTGAAAGAGTGGTTTGACTGTTCCTTTGAGGCAGGACTCGAGGATTTTGACCTGATCGGACTTTCCTATTATCCATTCTGGCACGGCACTTTCACGGATCTGAAAGAGACAATGACGAAGCTGATCCAGGATTGCAAAAAGCCGATTATGGTCGTTGAGACGGCGCATGCATGGAGAAAGAGTGCGCATGGGTTTATCGATGAACAGCAGGAAAAAATCGCAGGATTTCCGGCGACGCCTGCCGGACAGAAGCAGGTGCTGGATCTGGTTGCCAATATCGTTGCTTCGCTGCCGGATGAAATGGGGCAGGGTATCTATTACTGGGAACCGATCTGTGTTCCGAAAGACGGTGAGGGCGGCTGGTCGGAAAATATGGGTCTGCTGGAGGAGAAGGGAACCATCATGGAGGGCATTCGTTCTTTCCTGTTTACACGGAATGATGCCTGTCCGGAAAAACCGGCCAAGATTTACGAGCCGGAGCCAATGACCGTAGTAAAAGACGAAGCATGCGGTCTGCCGGAGATGCTCCCGGTTTTGCTGTATGACGGAATGGTGGAGCAGCGGCGGGTAAACTGGAACGAAGTGCCGGACACACGCGTGACAGGCGAATATGATGTGACAGGAAATGTGGAAGGTGTTCCGTTTGCTGCACATGCGAAGATCTGCGTGGTGGAAGAGCTGCCGGAGGCGGAGAATCTGTTGCTCGATGTCGGCTGGGAAGACGGCCTGGCGCGCTGGAACGTAGAAAAATCCGAGGATGCCGTTGCAGTACAGCTGTTTCCGGAGTTTGTCGATCCGTTCCCAGCTCCGCCGGTGAATGCGGTACGCGTAGAAGCACCGAAAAACTTTACGTTTTCGATCTGCCAGACGGTAAAGGTACAGGAGGCAGGAACGTATACATTATCTGTTGCCTTTCAGGGAACCGATACAACAAATGTGGATGTGCGGCTGTTCCTCAATACGGAAGAGGGAAAAGAAGAGACTGTGATTCATCCGACAGAACATGCATGGACCGGCTACAAAGTGACATGCGAAATCAGAAAACCGCAGGAAGTCACTGCCGGAATCCGAATTTCATCGCCGCCGATGTACGGCATGATGCGGAATTTCTGTCTGCAGACAGTAAAAAGAGAGGGACAATAAGACGATGAGAGCAGAGTACAGCTATTGCAGGGATTATCTGATTAAAAATGGAAAACCGTGGTTTCCGGTGATGGGCGAAATGCATTACAGTCGGTACCGCAAAGAGTGGTGGGAGGAATCACTGCGCAAAATAAAGGCGGGCGGAGTTTCTGTCGTCTCGGCCTATGTGATCTGGATTCACCACGAGGAAGAGGAAAATGTGTTTGATTTTGAAGGATGCCGGGATATCGGAACGTTTGTAAGACTGTGCCGGAAAGTCGGACTGTCGGTATTCTTGCGTATCGGACCGTTTGTGCACGGGGAAGTGCGGAACGGCGGATTCCCGGACTGGATCATCGAGAGAGAGAAAGAGGGCATGGCGATCCGCTGTAACAACGAGGAATATCTTGGCTATGTCAGACGGTTCTGGAAAAAGGTTTATGCGCAGGTCGATGGATGCATGGAAAAGGACGGCGGTCCGGTGATCGGTATTCAGATCGAGAATGAGTACGGCCACGTCGGCGGTCTGCAGGGACCGGAGGGCGAGGCGCATATCCGCACATTGACAGCAATGGCAAAGGAAATTGGCTTTGATGTGCCGCTGTACACGGCGACCGGTTGGGGCGGAGCCTGCATCGGCGATCTGCTTCCGGTCATGGGCGGCTACTGTGAAGCACCATGGGATCAGAGAACGTGCGAGATTGAGCCGAACGCAAACTTTGTGTTCAGCCACACAAGGAACGATGCACTGATTGCGTGTGATCATCATGTGGAAAATGCAAACAGTTACAACGAGGAGGATTTTCCGTTTTTGACGGCAGAACTTGGAGGCGGGCTTCAGGTTACCATGCACAGAAGACCGGTGGCGAAGGGATGCGATGTCGGAGCGATGTCTACCGTAAAAATGGGAAGTGGAGCAGGGCTGCTCGGCTACTATATGTACCACGGCGGCAGCAATCCGAAGGGAAAACTGTCCACCCTGCAGGAGAGCCGCGCGACAGGATATCTGAACGACCTGCCGGAGATCAATTACGATTTCAACGCGCCGATCCGGCAGTACGGAACAATCTCGGACAGCTATCGGGAGATCAAGCTGCTGGCGCTGTTTTTGAATGATTTTGGCGAGGATATGGCCTCACTTCGGTCTGAAATTCCAACGATAAGGATTCTGCCGGGAGATATGCACACGGTTCGGACAGCGTGCCGTCACGATGCGGACCATGGATACGTCTTTTTTAACAATTACCAGAGAAGATGGAAGATGGATGATCATCCACAGGTGAAACTGGAGGGACTCCTGGATGGAAAGGCGAGCGTGGGATTTCCGGCATTTGACCTGAAAGAGGGAATGTATGGATTTTTTCCGTACAATATGAAACTAAACGATGCGGTTCTTCACACGGCACTTGCCACACCGCTCTGCGTTTTACATACGAAAAAGGGAGATGCGTTCGTATTTTACGGTGATCTCGACCCGCAGATTCAGTGGGAGGGCGATGCGCGCGCAGAACTCTGCCTGATTTCCCGGCAGGAGGCGCTGAATGCATGGAAGGTGCATCTGGATCAGGATTATCTCGTTCTTTCCGAAAATTATGTCTGGGAAGAAAACGGTGAGCTTGTTGTGACAGGCAGTGGAAAAACCATGATCGCTGTGTATCCGGCAGTGGAAAAAGGCATTGTGGATTTCAAAGAGTGTGGAAAAAGAGGAAACTTTACGCTGTATGAGCGTATTTACAAAGCACAGGAGCCGGAGGCAGAGCTTGTCTGCAAAGAGCAGGATAAAGAGAAAGCAGTATACGAACTGAAGCTTGCTTATCCGGGCGAAAAAAATTATCACGATGCGTTTGCTTTTCTGACCTGGTACGGAAACCGTATGGAAGTGTTTGATGGGGAAGAGAAAATCAACGATTATTTCTATACCGGTCAGGAGGCCCTGTTAAGCCTTGGCTATTTTGAGTTTCCGGAGAAACTGAAACTCGTTGTCTATCCTCTGCATCCGGGTGATCCGATTTTTCTGGAAAAGCAGCCGGATGCAGCGGATGGATGTGCCTGCAAAATTGAGAAGCTGCACGTGGAGACGATATTTCGATGAACAGAGAAAGGAAAACGAACATGAACCAGAGTGGATTTATCTATGGAGGGGATTATAACCCGGAGCAGTGGCTTGCGATGCCGGAAATTCTGGAGCAGGATATCGAATATATGAAGGAGGCGCATATCAACGAGGTGACGCTTGGTGTCTTTTCCTGGTCTGTGCTCGAGCCGGAGGAGGGTGTATACCACCTGGAATGGCTGGAAAAGATCATGGATCAGCTGTATAAGAATGAGATTTCAGTAATTCTCTCGACACCGTCTGCAGCACGCCCGAAGTGGCTTGCAGACAAATACCCGGAGGTACTGCGCGTAAACGCGGACCGCACGAAAAATCTGTTCGGCGGACGCCATAATCACTGTTATACTTCGCCGGTTTACCGGGAAAAGGTGGGGAAAATTGATCGCCTGCTGAGCGAGAAGTTTGGAAAGCACCCGGCGGTAAAAATGTGGCACATTTCGAATGAACTGAGTGGAGAATGCCATTGCCCGCTCTGCCAGAAGGCATTTCAGGGGTGGCTGAAGAAAAAATATGAGACGATTGATGCATTGAATATGTCGTGGAATACAACGTTCTGGAGCCATTCGTATCAGAATTTTGAGCAGATTGAGAGTCCGTCCCCAAAGGGTGAGATGGGGCTTCACGGACTGAATCTTGACTGGAAACGGTTTGTGACAGATCAGACAGCAGACTTTGTTGCCTGGGAAAAAGCAGCGATCCGCGCGGGCGGTTCCGAACTTCCGGTGACAATCAACATGATGTATGATTTCCAGGGACTGAATTATCATAAGTTCAAGGATCTGATTGATGTGGTGTCATGGGATAATTATCCGACCTGGCACAAGGAAGCAGAAGAGGTGACTGCGCTTGATGCGGCACTGCAGCACGATTTTATGCGGAGTTTGATGAAAAAACCGTTCCTTCTGATGGAGTCCTGCCCGACAAGCACGAACTGGCAGAGTGTCAGCAAGCTGAAACGGCCTGGGCTTTTAAAGGCGGCATCGCTGCAGGCAGTGGCGCATGGTTCCGACAGTGTCCAGTATTTCCAGATCCGCCAGAGCCGCGGTGCGAGCGAGAAGTTCCACGGGGCGGTCATTGACCACTACGGCGGAAAGGATACGCGCGTGTTCCGTGAGGTGACAGAGACGGGCGAGGCGCTTTTGGATCTGGCGCAGATTGCGGGAAGCACGACGAAGGCACAGGCTGCAATTTTGCATGACTGCGAAAGCCGCTGGGCCATGGAGGATGCGCAGGGACCACGGAATATGGGACTGCATTACATGAATACCGTGAAGAAAGTATATGGCGGTCTTCGGAAACTGGGTGTGAATGTGGATTTCCTTGATATGGAGGAGAGTCTTTCCGGCTACCGGATTGTCTTTGCACCGATGCTGTATCTGTTTCGGGCCGGAATTGAGGAAAAAATCCGGAATTTCGTGGCAGACGGCGGCACCTTTGTGATGACATACTGGTCGGGAGTTGTGGATGAAAACGACCTCTGTTTCCTCGGCGGAACCCCGCACGGACTGATGGATGTATTCGGCCTGCGGAGCACCGAGCTGGACGCATTGTATGATCAGGATGTGAATGCGGGTGTGGGAGAAGGAAAGACATATGAAATCCGAAATTTCTGCGACCTGGTAAAAACGAACGGTGCCGAAACGCTGCTGGCATACCGTGACGATTTCTATGCGGGATATCCGGCACTGACGAAAAATGTATTTGGAGAGGGCGAGGCGTATTATGTCTGCGCAGATTTTGAACAGGCATTTTACGATGACTTCTGCCGGAAATTGGCAGAAGAAAAAGGCCTGGAACGCGCGGCAGCCGAAATCCCGGAAGGGCTCGATGTTGCAACAAGGGAGGATGAGAAATACAAGTATCTGTTTGTACAGAACTACGGAGCTGAACCGGCTGCATTTCCGATGGATACGGAAACATACCAGCCGATGACGGGAGAGTATGATGGAGTGGTCAGAAGATTTGAGACGGTTGTGTTTCGAAAAGAAAAATAGAAGTTAGGGAATAGAAACAGACGGCAGGCTGTGTGTGAGTACACAGCCTGCCGTCTTTTGAATGGACGGTTATTTCAGTTCCTGTTCCGCCTTTTTCCAGACCTCTTCGTCCAGATCGGTCAGTGCCAGTGCATCGGCGAGTTCACGCACTCGTTTTACGGTGAGATAAAAATAATTCACGCCGCAGGTCAATGTCCGTTTTAAGGAACGGGCAAGGACACTGCCATGCGTTTCCAGCCCGGCGCGGTCGAATTCGGCGAGGTAGCCTTCGAGATCGTAGGGAATCTGAAAACATTCGATCTGCCATGTGCTGTTTTCCAGCGTCAGAATCGCGAAATGGGCATGGCCGCCGACTCCATCAAGCGCAAGCCCAAGGGAACCGGGATTCAGGTATGTTTTTCCGGCATATTCTCTTTGCTCCTGCTTGTGGCTGTGCCCGCCGAGCAGGATTGCGGCATCGAGATTTTCCAGATGGGACAGCAAAAGCTCCGGATGCAGACCGAAATTCCCACGGAGTTCTCCGGGCGCGCCGTGACAGAGACGAAGTGCCGGGAAGAGAGATTCGCGGCAGGTATCCGGTATGATTTCTTCCTGCGGAACAAAAACAGGAATCAGCCGGCCTGACTCATGCATTTTTCCGATCAGAACTCCGTCTGTCGGCAGCTGTTCGAAAAATTCCAGATCCTGTCCGGTAAGATTCCGAAACGTATAATCCAAAAGTCCGCTTGTCGAGGAACCTGCCTTCCAGTTCTGCGGATGCCGGAGATTTTCCAGCAGATATTCTTCCCTGTTTCCCCGCACCAGATAGCAGGGAAACTCCTCCTGCATTTCGCGAAGCACTCTCATCATCCGTTGCGGAAAAGGCCCGTCTGTTACAAAATCTCCCAGCCCGATGATACCGTCGATCTCCTGACTGCGAAGAAATGCCAGCACCTTTGCGAGCGCATAATAATTCCCGTGAAGATCACTGATTACTGCTAATTTCATGTGTCGTCCTTTCTGTGATATTGAGTCAAAAGGTGTTTTGTCCCAACATCTCTCTATATCAAAATTATAAAATGCGAGATACTGTTTCGATTTTATCAGATGGAGAGAAAGAACGCAATTTAAAAACCTGCTGACAGAAAAAGCATGTTGTGATAAGATCAAAGGCAGAGAGTTTCGAATATCTTTACTGTCGGAGGGAATGTATGATTAATCGGGAAGACATGCTGGAGCTGACGAGGAGGATGACGCCGGCGCGGACTTCGTTTGTGCGGATGGCGGGTTGCTATACGGATTCGGATGGGGAGTATGACGGCAGTTTCAACATTCATTTTCTGAAACTGTCCGGTTCGGAAAAGGCCAGGAATCTGGCGATTGCCAAGAAAATTCCGTTTGCGGAATCGAATGAGAAGCTGCGGGAATACCGTTTTCCGGAAACATCCCAGGGGCCGGGCAGTATCTGGCAGATGCTGATGGCGCTGCGGGAATGCGGACTGAAGAACGATGCGCTGTTGGAAACGTTCTATGATATCCTGATCGAAGGATTGCAGATTCACGGGGCTTATGCCATTTACATGTTTTATGACCGGTATGATATTCCTGCAAAGGCTTCCGATAAAGAGCGCCTGGGGGAATCCGAGGAGATGTTCCCCTATCTGATCTGCGCTGTCTGCCCGCTGGTTGGAGAATACGAGCCGGGAAATCCTATCTGTGGATTCCTGTTCCCTGCCTTTGTGGACCGGAGCGGAGATCTGGAACGGGTTGATATTTATGCAGAGCGTGCAGCGTGGGGCGATCGGATGGCCAGCATTCTTGGCGCGAAGGGCAGAAAATTCAGATGCGGTCTGTAAAAGAAAAAATCAAAATTGACGGATTAAACCAGGTGCTGATGTGCCTGGCAGTAAAAAAACTTCCCGGCGAACCTGCATATATCGTTCGCCAAGGGAAGTTTTTTAGATACGGGAGCAGCAGAAGTGCATATTTACTGTGCCATCCCCGCTCCATTCTGTGTAGTTGCTCCGTTTTCCTGCGGATTCTGCGTCTCATTGTCGCCGCCGCTTACCACATCGTCCACCGCGCGGCCGACATCCTCAACGCCCTCACCGACACCACGGGTCACATCTTCAGCGGCGTCGCCGACATCATCCCCAAGGGTATTTCCATCCCCGGTATTTGTACCGTTCGTACCGTTGGCATTCCCATCGGTGCCCTCCGTCACATCATTTACATTGTCGTTTGACGGCATCTCTGTCGTATTGACATCGTTTCTGTTATCCGTCTGTCCCATGTCGCTCTCCGTGTTGGTATTGCCATTTCCGGTGTCGTTCGTGGTGTTGTTTCCACAGGCCGTCATCCCGGCCAGTAATACCGCCAATGCCAGCGTCATATACACTCTTCTGATTTTTCTCATCTTCAAAATCTCCTTTCCCTAACAGTGTCTGGACAGTTGCTAGTATTTGAAAAATGCCGGAAAATATACGGAAAAAAGAGGCTTTTGGAAATCTTGACAAAGGAAGAAAAAAACACTAAAACAAAAAGTACGAAAACGGACTAAAAACGAAAACAGGATATATCGAAATGGAAGTCAATCCGGCAAACCGGCGGGAAAAAATCATCAGTCTGACTGAAACGGGAAAACAGTATGCGAGAGAGCTGGTTCTTCCGCTGTTTCAGTCCGAGGAGGAAGCTGCGGCGCAGTTTACGGAGCAGGAGATGACAGAAGCAATCCGGATGCAGGAAAAATTTGCCGACGCACTGGCAAAGAGTATGGAGGAAAAGGTATCCATAGTTCACAATCTGTCCGCTTCGTGATATGATAACAGCAGAATTCGAAAAGGAGAGAAAGAGAATGAAAGAAGAACTGAAGAAATCCCTTCGCACCTACGGCGCCCTGCTGCTGCTCGGTGTGACCGGCGTTCCGCTCGGTGCGGCAGTCGGTCTGATTGAGGCGCTGTTCTGCCGTCTGCTTTTGAAAGTCACGGCTGTTCGCGTGGCACATCTTTTCTGGTGTCTGCCGTTTCTCGCTATGGCAGGTCTTGTGATCGTGGCAGTCAATCAGAAATTCGGTGGCAGGGGAAAAGGAGGCATGAGTCTGATTTTTGATGTAGCGTATGAAGAGGAGACAGAGCTTCCGCTTCGCATGATTCCGCTGGCAATGCTCTCAACGGCGTTGACGCATCTGTTCGGTGGAAGTGCCGGCCGCGAGGGCGTTGCCGTTCAGATCGGTGCTGTGTTTTCCTATTTTGCCGGCAAAAAATTACCGTTTAAAAACGCGCCCGGTATCTTTCTGGTAACCGGTATGGCCGCCGGCTTTGCGGGCATGTTCGGAACGCCGATTGCAGCTGTGATCTTTGCGGTAGAGGTGCTCGCTGCGGGTGAAATGCGGTACGAGGCACTGCTTCCGGCGTTTACCGCATCTTTCTCTGCGAGCGCTGTAGCTTCCCTGCTTGGAATCCGCAAAGAAAATCTGGCTGTCCACATCAGCGAAAGCCTGACACCGTTCCTGCTGGTGCGTCTGATTACACTTGGTATTATTTTTGGAATCACAGGCGGCCTCTTCGCCTGGTGCTTAAAGCACACGAAAAAATATCTCGGCGAAAAAATCAAAAATCCGCTGGTGCGTGTTTTCTCCATCGGTGTTATCCTTAGCATTCTGTTCCTGCTTCTGTACCGCGGACGGTATTGCGGCTTTGGAACGAATCTGGTGGAAGCGGTATTTCATGGGGAAAAGGTATATGCATATGACTGGGCGCTGAAATTTATCCTGACAATTCTGACGCTGTCCGCCGGGTTTCAGGGCGGCGAGGTAACACCGCTGTTTACCATCGGAGCAACCCTGGGAGCAGTCCTTGGCAATCTGTTCGGTATTCCGGTGGAGCTTTCCGCGGCGCTTGGCTATGCGGCGGTTTTTGGCGGCGGAACCAACACCTTACTGGCGGCTATTTTCATTGGCGGCGAGATTTTTGGCTACGATTATCTGCCATATTTCTTTATTGTCTGCACCGCGGCCTACGTATTCAACCGCAACAGCTCGATCTATTCCCGCCAGAAACTGACGAAATACAGCTGCTGATAACAGAAACGTCACAAAGTTATCACACACCGTTACGTGTTACAGTTCACTGGTGCCCAGCGAACTGTAACATTCGCAACCCTCATTTAAAGTTTTGCTTCGCAAAAGGAGGGTTGCTCACACCTGAAACATGTTCTTACGCAGCGAAACAGCAAGTGTTTCACTGCTGGGTGAACAGGAACGGTTACGTTACGATACGGGTTGACGCGTTTCCGGGAATGAGGTTATACTAGAGGTATCATATACGAAAAAGGAGTAACGAATTATGAAAGGTATCGTACTTGCCGGAGGTTCCGGCACACGTCTTTATCCGTTAACTATGGTAACATCGAAACAGCTTCTCCCGATCTATGACAAGCCGATGATCTATTATCCGCTGTCTGTTCTTATGAATGCAGGCATCCGCGACATCCTGATCATCTCCACCCCGCAGGACACCCCGCGTTTCGAGGCACTGCTCGGTGACGGCCATCAGTTCGGTGTACAGCTTTCCTACAAGGTACAGCCAAGCCCGGACGGACTGGCACAGGCCTTCATCATCGGCGAGGAGTTCATCGGGGATGATTCCGTTGCCATGGTGCTCGGCGACAACATCTTCTTCGGACACGGTCTGAACAAACGCCTGAAAGCAGCAGTAGAAAACGCTGAGACCGGAAAAGGCGCAACCGTATTCGGCTATTATGTAGATGATCCGGAGCGTTTCGGGATCGTAGAATTTGACTCCGAGGGAAAAGCCATCTCCATCGAAGAGAAACCGGAGAAACCGAAATCAAACTATTGTGTTACAGGTCTGTACTTCTATGACAACAAAGTCGTAGAGTATGCAAAGAACCTGAAACCGTCACCGCGCGGAGAACTTGAGATCACCGACCTGAACCGGATCTATCTGGAAGACGGCAGCCTGAACGTTGAGCTTCTCGGACAGGGCTTCACCTGGCTGGATACCGGTACACATGAGAGTCTGGTAGAGGCAACCAACTTCGTAAAAACCATCGAGACCCATCAGCACCGCAAGATTGCGTGCCTCGAGGAGATCGGTTACCTGAACGGCTGGATCGGCAAAGACCAGTTTCTGACCGACATCGAGCCGCTGAAGAAAAACCAGTACGGCCAGTACCTGATGGACGTGATGAACGGAAAATATATCGACAAATAAAAGCGAACAGCGTTGAAGAAAACTGCCCCGGAAGAAAAATCCGGGGCAGTTTTTGAAAAAAAGTGCTTGACCATGACATAACGTCATCCTTTATACTCATGGTACAAACAGAAAATCAGACTGAAAAACAAGAGACAGACAAAACATAACGATAACAAAATCAGAAAAAAGGAGAACCATTATGAGAGTATTTGTAACAGGTGTAAAAGGCCAGCTCGGCCATGACGTCATGAATGAACTTGCAAAACGCGGTCATGAAGGAATCGGCGTTGATATTGAAGAAATGGATATCACCGATGCAGAAAGCGTAAGAAAAGTCATTACCGAAGCAAACCCGGATGTCGTAATCCACTGTGCAGCATGGACCGCTGTAGACCTTGCTGAGGATGATGACAAAAAAGAAAAAGTACATCAGGTCAATGCAGTCGGAACCGAGAACATCGCAAAAGTCTGCCATGACCTTGACTGCAAAATGATCTACATCTCCACCGACTACGTATTCGACGGCCAGGGTACCCGCCCGTGGGAGCCGGATGATGAGCGTCATCCGCTGAACGTATACGGCCAGACGAAATACGAGGGAGAGCTCGCGGTAGAGAAATGGGTGAAAAAATTCTACATCGTCCGCATCGCATGGGTATTCGGCGTGAACGGAAAGAACTTCATCAAGACCATGCTGAACCTTGGAAAGACACACGATCATCTGACTGTTGTAGATGATCAGGTAGGAAGCCCGACCTACACCTACGACCTGTCCCGCCTGCTTGTTGACATGGCAGAGAAAGAGAACTACGGCCGCTACCATGCAACAAACGAGGGACTCTGCTCCTGGTATGAGTTCGCCTGCGAGATTTTCAAACAGGCCGCTGAGATCGATCCGGCTTACGGAAAAGTAAGTGTATCACCGGTAAGCTCTGACCAGTACCCGGCAAAAGCAAAACGTCCGTCCAACAGCCGCATGAGCAAAGAGAAACTGACCGAGAACGGATTCGAAAAACTGCCGACCTGGCAGGATGCGCTGCACAGATATCTGCGCGAGATCGAATTCTGATAGCAAACCCCGAAAATAATGCAAAAAAGCAGTTCTGAATTTTTTTATCCTCTTCCGGCAAGAAGACACGTTCTGCGGTGGGAGATGAATTTGGTTTCTGAGATTGCTATAAACATTTCCAATAGGCGGAGCCCCAGGTAAAACGGGGGCTCCTTTTTCTTATGCCAAACCCATGCATTCAACAGGAAGAATGCCCTTTTTTCTTTTGTGAATATTGACAGAAAATGCCGTTAAAATTCTCACATCGGATCCGGGTATTTCTGTTGACATTTGAACATGCAATTGCCATTATGAAAGCAGAATCTTTACGTATCCGGCAGGGGGCAGGAACGTGAAGATGACAAAAGAAGGCATGGGGGATGAAGCAATGAAAAAGAGTCTGTTTTACCGGGCAAAAAAGATGCCGCCATCTGCGCAGATCATGCTGCTGTTTGCCGTCGAGGGTGTATTTCTGCAATATATCACATCGATTAACGGTTTCGGTCTGAATCTGTATGCGACAAACATGGGTGCAACCGACAGTCAGATCGGCATTATCCAGATGGTGCCGAACATTGTAGCGTGTGCAGCATTGCTGCCGCTTGGAATTCTGGCGGATCGTCTGAAGTCGACAAAGACGATACCGATGCTTACGCTTCTTGTGATGTGTGCCGGCTATGCATTTCTTGGAAGTGTACCGGCACTCGGCGAGAGACGTATGGAGCTGTTTTTTGTATCACTGGCATTTACTGCGGGGGCACTTGCTATTTACAATGCGCAGTGGCAGGCAATGTTCGGTGCTGCGGTTTCACTGCGGCAGCGAAACGATGTCTATGCCTTTCGGAATCAGTTCATGTTTGTGATTGGCATTCTTGCACCGGTGATCTGCGGGATTCTGATGGGAAGATGCCACACGGCCGATGGAAAACTTCTGGTACTCCGAAGCTTCTTTTATCTGTGTGCTGTCTGCGTTTTGTTGCAGGCCGCTGCAATCAAAAAAATTCCGGTGAAACAGCAGGAGGAGGGCAAAGCTCCGGCAGAAGCGGGAAATGCATCCTCACGTTTTTCTGTTTCTGACCTGCTGGAGGCGATCACAAGTGTGGGAAAAAATAAAGCATTGCGCTGGTTCTTCGTGCCGGTGGTCTTTTTCTATATCACCTGGCAGCTTGACTGGAGCATGTGGTATTTAGGACAGGTCAAATACTGTAAAATGTCGGAGATGACACTTTCCATCTGCAACGGTGTTTTCAATATCGGTCAGCTTGCGGCAGTTGGAATGATCGCGAAGGTTGTCCGGAAAAAATCGCCGGATTTTGCACTGATTTCCGCCGGGATCGGTCTTTGCTTCTGCCCGGTTATTATGATTCTGGTTCCACATTTACCGTTGGCGTACCGCGGGGTTACTTTTATTGTTCTGATGACGGTTCTGAACGCTCCACAGTGTGCCGTTGCACTCTGCACGGTACAGATTCTCTTAAATGCCGCACCGGAAAAGAACCGTTCGCTTTTGATCAGCCTCTTTACGATGATGACGACGCTGACCAACAGTGTTCTGCCGCTGCTCGGTGTCCGGTTGTATACGGCACTTGGGGCAGACCTTACGGCACTGTACCGGTTCAATCTGATAGATCTTGGGGTTCGCATTTTATCCACACTCGGGCTGGTATGGCGTTATCAGAAGGCGAAAAAAGATGGCTTTCTGACAAAGATTTCGGATTGAGACGGGCCGTAAAAGCCGAAAATAACATTTACAACAGGAACGATATCGTGTATGATAAATGTGGTTTTCTTTGCACGTATGGAAAAGAGAAGCGCAAAAAGGAGTTTAAACAATGAAATGGAATAAATTTACATTAAAAACAAGATCGGAAGTGGAAGACATTGTGATCTCCACTCTGGCCGATGTGGGAATCGAAGGCGTGGAAATTCAGGACAAACAGCCTTTGACCGAGAGCGACAAACAGCAGATGTTCGTGGATATCATGCCGGATATTCCGGATGACGACGGCATTGCCTATCTGAATTTTTACCTTGATGTAGACGAGGACAAGGAGAAGGTTCTTGCAGATGTCCGCGCGGCACTTGCAGAAATGCAGGAGTTCCTGGACCTTGGAGAGTGCACCATCACAGAGTCTGAGACAGAGGACAAGGACTGGATCAACAACTGGAAACAGTATTTCAAACAGTTCTATGTGGACGACATTCTGATCATCCCGTCCTGGGAGGAAGTAAAGCCGGAAGACCGGGATAAAATGATCATCCATATCGATCCGGGCACAGCCTTTGGAACGGGTATGCATGAGACAACACAGCTTTGCATCCGTCAGTTAAAGAAATATGTGACAAAGGATACCGAGCTGCTTGATGTCGGAACCGGAAGCGGTATTCTTTCGATTATTGCACTGAAGCTTGGTGCGCGTCATGCGGTCGGAACAGACCTCGATCCGTGTGCGGTTCCTGCGGTTGAGGAAAACAAAGAAGTCAATGGAATTCCGGTAGAAGCTTTTGATATGATGATCGGAAATATCATTGATGACAAAGAAGTACAGGACAGAGTCGGATACGAGAAATACGATATCGTTACCGCCAATATTCTTGCAGATGTTCTCGTTCCGCTGACGCCGGTAATCGTACACCAGATGAAGCCGGGCGCTGTTTATATCACATCCGGCATTCTCGATGTGAAAGAGGACGTTGTCAAAGAGGCAGTCGTTGCAGCGGGACTTGAAGTGGTTGAAGTTACACATCAGGGCGAATGGGTTTCTGTTACAGCAAGAAAACCGATGTAAATTAAGAAAAGCGAAACACCAGAAGAGAAAGAGAACAGATTCATGTACCGTTTTTTTGTAGAAGAAAGTCAGATTTATGACGGCACTGTCCACATCACGGGCAGTGACGTTAATCACATCAAAAATGTGCTCCGCATGCGGCCGGGCGAAAAAATACTGGTCAGTACCGGAGGCGAAAAGGAATATCATTGTGCCGTTTCGGATTTTCCGGAAGGGGAGGTTCTTGCCGCAGTAGAAGAAGTCACAGCAGCAGACAGAGAACTCCCGTCCGGAATTGTACTGTTTCAGGGTCTGCCAAAAGGTGACAAAATGGAACTGATCATCCAAAAAGCAGTGGAACTTGGTGCGACGGAAATTGTTCCGGTGGAGATGAAACGCTGCGTTGTGAAGCTGGACCGGAAAAAGGCGGAAAAGAAAGCAGAGCGGTGGCAGACGATCGCGCTTGGTGCGGCAAAGCAGTCCAAACGGATGCAGATTCCGACGGTACACATGCCTGTTACATTTCAGCAGGCGCTTGCAATGATAGCAGAATCAGACGTTCGCCTGATGCCGTATGAGAACGCAGAGGGGATGGAAGGAACGAGAAGAATTCTGGAATCCATTGAACCGGGTGAATCTATTGCGATCCTGATCGGACCGGAGGGCGGCATCGACGAAGCGGAAGTGGAAATGGCCATGAAGGAAAAGGTAGAGCCGATTACGCTCGGAAAGCGTATTCTGCGCACGGAAACAGCCGGAATGACCGTACTTTCCATTCTGGTGTATCTTTTAGAAGGAAGGGAACGAACAAGATAATGGAAGCATATCTGGACAATTCCGCAACCACCTGTGTTTATCAGGAAACCGCAGATCTCGTCTGTGATCTGATGGTAAATCATTATGGAAATCCGTCTGCGATGCATCAAAAAGGGGTAGAAGCAGAACAATATATCAGAACCGCCCAGGAAACGCTGGCAAAGATTCTGAAAGTCAAAGAAAAAGAAATTTTCTTTACCTCCGGTGGCACAGAGTCCGACAACTGGGCGCTCGTCGGAACAGCAATGGCAAATAAGAGAACGGGAAACCACATCATCACAAGCGCGATCGAGCACCCGGCCGTGTCGGCACCGCTGGCATTTCTGGAGGAGCAGGGGTTCCGTATTACGCGCCTGCCGGTAAATAAAGAAGGCCTTGTGGATGTGAACGAACTCGAAGAAGCGATCACGCCGGAGACGATTCTCGTTTCGATTATGTATGTCAACAATGAGATCGGTGCTGTTGAGCCAATCGGGGAGATCGGACGCAGAATCAAGGCGAAAAATCCGAAAACGTATTTTCATGTCGATGCGATCCAGGCGTTCGGCAAATACCGGATTTATCCGAAACGGATGGGCATCGACATGCTCTCCGTGAGCGGCCACAAGATCCACGGACCGAAGGGAAGCGGCTTTTTATATATTGATGAGAAAGTAAAAATCCGTCCGCTGATCTTAGGCGGCGGCCAGCAGAACGGCATGCGTTCCGGAACCGACAATGTGCCGGGCATCGCAGGCCTTGCGAAATCCGCTGAGATCGTTTACAAGCATTTTGACGAGCAGACCGCGCAGATGCGTGCCTGCAAACACCGTCTGAACGAAGGCTTACGGGAGCTGGACGATGTGGTCATCCATGGCATGCCGGAAGAAGAGGGTGCGCCGCAGATTGTCAATGCATCATTCTTAAATGTGCGCAGTGAAGTGCTGCTGCACACGCTGGAGGACCGCCAGATCTACGTTTCCGCCGGAAGCGCCTGCTCATCACACAAGAGAGCCGGAAGCCCGACGCTGACTGCCATCGGCGCATCGAAAGCCGAGATGGAGTCTGCCGTGCGGTTCAGCTTCAGCGAATTTACGACACTGGAACAGATTGATTATACCCTGGATACGCTGCGCGAGGTACTGCCGATGCTGCGCAGATTTACCAGGAAATAATAGAAAGAGGAAAATTATGATTACAATACAGCCGGAAATTGAAATCCTGAGCACCGAATCCTACGAGGATATGCTGCGCCGGATCGAGAAAATCGGAAGAGTCTGCTACAAGAGCGAGGAGCGCATTGGAGAAGGCACTGCAGAGAAATTCATCGCAGGCATCATCAAACGCGGCCATGAATCCGTCATTGAGCACGGCTCCATCACTGTAAAAGTAACGTGCGACCGCGGCGTGACCCATGAGATCGTCCGCCACCGTATCGCAAGCTACAGCCAGGAGAGCACCCGCTACTGCAACTATTCGAAAGATAAATTTGGAAACCAGATCACCTGTATCGATCTGGCAACCGGATTTTCCTATGATCTGGACGACGAGAACGACCGTAAAAAATACGAGGTATGGCAGAAAGCAATGGAAGCTGCAGAGCAGTATTACTTCCAGATGCTCGAACTCGGAGCAAAGCCGGAGGAGGCAAGAAGCATTCTTCCGAACTCCCTGAAAACCGAGATCGTCATGACCATGAACTTAAGAGAGTGGCGCCACTTTATCCGGCTTCGAAGCGCCAACGCCGCACATCCGCAGATGCGTCAGGTATCTGACCTGATCCTGAAGAAATTTTCTGAGGAATATCCTCTGTTCTTCCGCGATCTGGCTGAGAAAAAAGGAGAATAAAAAACGATGATGTACAAAGCATTTCTGGTAAAATATGCCGAGATCGGCATTAAAGGAAAGAACCGTCATCTGTTCGAGAAAGCGCTCTGCGTACAGATGGAGCACGCGCTTGCCCCGGTAGACGGAAATTTCCAGGTCACCCGTGAGATGGGACGAATCTATGTCAACACCGAAGGAGACTTTGATTACGAGGGCGCTGTCGATGCGCTGACAAGAGTTTTCGGTATCGCCGAGATCTGCCCGGTTGTCATTTTAGAGGACACCGGCTTTGAAGATCTGGCAGAGGCAGTGGTTTCCTACGTGAAAGAGCTGTACCCGACCGAGGAGAAAACCTTTAAGGTATGCGCACGCCGTGCGAACAAAAACTATCCGATGCACACAATGGAAGTCAACTGCGAGCTGGGCGGCCGCATCCTCGATGTCTGCCCGAACCTCAAAGTAGACGTTCACGAGCCGGATATCTATCTGAACGTCGAGCTGCGTCAGAAGATTTATCTGTACTGCGAGAGCATCGCAGGCCCTGGCGGTATGCCGGTCGGCACAAACGGACAGGCCATGCTGCTGCTTTCCGGCGGTATCGACAGCCCGGTTGCCGGATACATGATCGCAAAACGCGGTGTTAAGATTGATGCCGTTTACTTCCACGCTCCGCCGTACACCAGCGAGAGAGCCAAACAGAAGGTTGTGGATCTTGCAAAACTCGTTGCACGCTACAGCGGCCCGATCCGTCTGCATGTGGTCAACTTCACCGAGATCCAGCTTGCAATCTACGAAAAATGCCCGCACGACGAGCTGACCATCATCATGCGCCGTTATATGATGAAGATCGCAGAAGCGTTTGCACGTCAGGACAAATGCCTTGGCCTGATCACCGGAGAGAGTATCGGACAGGTGGCAAGCCAGACGATGCATTCCCTCGCCGTTACCAACGAAGTCTGCACCATGCCGGTCTTCCGTCCGCTGATCGGTTTCGACAAACAGGAGATCGTCGATATTTCCGAAAAAATCGGTACGTACGAGACATCCGTTCTGCCGTATGAGGACTGCTGCACGATCTTCGTTGCAAAGCATCCGGTGACAAAACCGAACCTGAATGTCATCAAATGCTCCGAGCGCCATCTGGACGATGTGATCGACGAGATGATGGAACGCGCAGTTTCTACCGCAGAGACGATCGAGGTCTGCTAAGGAAAACTTGCTTTAAAGAACAAAAAGGCCGGATCTTGTTTTGGGGGGTCTGAAAAACAAGATCCGGTCCTGATGATAAACAAAGACAAAAAAAGAGCCGCGGCGAGTGCGCGGCCCTTATGTTCTATCGTAATTATACAATGTACGGAGCAAGAACATCAAGTACGGTCTGAAGAGCATCTCCATCAGCATGGACGTTTAGGTCGATCGGTTTGGAAAGGTCGAGGCTGAAGATTCCCATGATGGATTTTGCGTCGATTACGTATCTTCCGGATACCAGATCGAAATCAAAATCGAATTTGGAAATATCGTTGACGAAAGATTTTACTTTGTCGATAGAATTAAGAGAAATCTGTACTGTTTTCATGTTTGTAATCCTCCCTGTTATTTGGTTAACATTATTTATTACCCTCATTTAACAGCTTTATCTTACCGTCTGGAGGGGAAAAAGTCAATGCGAAAACATACAAAGATAAAGTGGAATCTTCGTGATTTTTAATAATAAAGATGAAGAAGAAAGGAGTATGGCATGAAAAAAACGGTAGCTTTGCATAATCTTGGGTGTAAAGTGAACGCATATGAGCTGGAAGCCATCCAGCAGCTCCTCGAAAACAGAGGGTACGAGATCGTGCCTTTTGCACCGGGAGCGGATGTTTACATTATCAATACGTGTACCGTGACGAACATTGCGGACCGGAAATCGCGGCAGATGCTGCACAAAGCGAAAAAGATGAATCCCGATGCGGTTGTCGTGGCCTGCGGCTGTTATGTGCAGGCGGCCGGGGAAAAACTCGAAGAGGATACAGCGATTGATCTGATCATCGGAAATAATAAGAAGAAAGATCTTGTGAATATTCTGGAAAACTTTCTGGCAGAACGTGAGGATGGTGGAAAACCATCCGACGCGGAGTGTAAGAGCTTCCTCGTGGATATGACACACAACCGTGAGTACGAGACACTCTCGATCAGCAAAACGGCGGAGCACACCCGCGCATTCCTGAAAGTACAGGATGGATGCAATCAGTTCTGTACTTATTGTATTATCCCGTACGCGCGCGGCAGAGTCAGAAGCCGCCGCCAGAGTGATGTGGTAGAAGAAGTAAAACGTCTGGCAGAGGCCGGATACCAGGAAGTCGTGCTGACCGGTATCCACCTTTCCTCCTACGGACTCGATTTCCCGGAGGGCGAAAAAGAGACACTGCTCGACCTGATCCGCGCTGTTGATGCAGTGGACGGCATCAGAAGAATCCGTCTCGGATCCCTGGAGCCGGGCATCATCACCGAAGAGTTTGCAGAGGCGATCGCCGCAATGCCGAAGGTGTGCCCGCATTTCCATCTTTCGCTGCAGAGCGGAAGCAATGGAACACTGAAGCGGATGAACCGGAAATATACCGCAGAAGAATACAAACACAAATGCGATCTGCTGCGTAAGGTATATGGAAATCCGGCGCTGACGACCGATGTGATTGTCGGTTTCCCGCAGGAGAGTGAGGAGGAGTTTGAAGAGTCGCGCGCCTTTGTCGAGGACATTCATTTCTTCGAGACTCACATCTTCAAGTATTCGAGAAGAGAAGGCACCCGCGCCGCAGCGATGGCAGGCCAGATTCCGGAGCAGGAGAAGACGAAGCGCAGCCATGTTCTGCTGGAACTGGACGAGAGACGGAGACAGGAATATATGGAAGGCTTCTTCGGAAAAGAGCTGGAAGTGCTCATGGAAGAAGAAGTCGAGATCGACGGCGTCCGTTACTGGACGGGACATACGAGAGAATATCTGCGCGTTGCCGTTCTTTCGGAAGAAAATCTCATGAATCAGATGGTGCTTGTCACCCCGTCGAGAATCCATGGAAAAGACTGTCTGATGTAGGAAATGATACTGATCCGGAAGATCTGATAGAAAAAAGAGCCGGAACGAAAAAGTTCGTTGCACTTTTTGAGGGTTCGTGGTAGAATAGCCCGTGAGCCTGCAAAAAAGGCGGGCAGACGAAGAAGAAAAACAGCGGCTGGCAGAACGAACGAAGAAGTGAGGGATGTCGGCTGCTTTCGCGTCTAAAAAAAGTATAATCTGTAATTCGTAGTAATTCATAATGAAATGTTCGGCCGCAGATGCGGCAAAGGGTAAAAATCGTGATCAAAGAAGAGATTGTCAGAGAACTTTATGCAATTGCAGGGGAAGATGCGGTACAGACCGCAGAACCGATGAAAAATCATACGACCTTCCGCGTGGGCGGTCCGGCAGATTATTTCGTCGCTCCTCATACAGAAGAAGAAATCAGAAAAATCGTGGCTCTCTGCGAAGAAAAAGAGATCCCGTGGTTCGTCACCGGAAACGGCAGCAATCTCGTTGTAAGTGACGAGGGCTACCACGGTGTGATTCTTTCGGTTTACAAAAACTTTCAGGGAATCGAAGTGGAAGGAAACAGAATCCGGGCGAAAGCCGGAAGCATGCTCGTATCCATCAGCCGGGCGGCAAGAGAAGCCGGTCTTTCCGGTATGGAGTTTGCCTCCGGAATCCCTGGAACTTTAGGCGGCGGCGTCCGTATGAACGCGGGAGCATACGGCGGAGAGATGAAGGATATTGTACAGAATGTCACTGTACTCACAAGAGAAGGTGAGATCCGGAAACTGGAAAAAGAAGAGCTCGGCTTCGGCTACCGTGCCAGCGTCATCAAAGACAGAGGCTACGTCGTACTTGGAGCAGAACTTATGCTTGTTCCGGGAGATAAAGAAGAAATTCTTGCCCGTATGCAGGAATTGAAAAACAAGCGGGTAGAGAAACAGCCGCTCGAGTATCCGAGCGCCGGCAGCGCATTCAAGCGGCCGGAAGGCTATTTCGCAGGCAAGCTTGTGATGGATGCCGGACTTTCCGGCTATGCAGTCGGCGGTGCAAAAGTATCGGAAAAACACTGCGGCTTTCTGATCAATGCAGGCGGTGCAACCGCATCGGATGTGATGGAACTGATCCGTCAGATCCAGGCAAAAGTAAAAGAACAGTTTGGCGTACAGCTTGAGCCGGAAATCCAGTTCCTCGGGGAATTCTGATTTTCGTTATCCACCAAAGGAGAAAAAACATGCGTTTTGTAATTGTGACCGGCATGTCCGGTGCGGGAAAAAGTACAGCGTTGAAAATGCTGGAGGACGCGGAATATTTCTGCGTCGATAACCTTCCGATCCCGCTGGTTGAAAAATTTGCACAGCTTACCGCCGACGGTACTTCCGGAGAAATCCAGAAAGTGGCAGTCGGAATCGATATCCGAAGCGGCCAGGCGCTCCCGGACCTGCAGAATGTTCTGGAGTGGATGAGCATCAACGGAATCTGCTATGAGATCCTGTTTCTGGACGCGTCCGATGACGTGCTGGTCAAACGATACAAAGAGACGAGAAGAACGCACCCGCTGGCAGGTCTTGGACGGGTGGATGAGGGAATTAGAAAAGAGCGCAAAGCACTTGAGTTCCTGAAAAAAGATGCGGACTACATTCTCGATACGAGCCAGCTTCTCACAAGAGAGCTGAAAGCGGAGCTCGATAAGATTTTCGTGCAGGATCAGAAATTCAAAAATCTGATGATTACTGTGCTCTCATTTGGATTCAAATACGGAATCCCGGCGGATTCGGACCTTGTTTTCGATGTGCGGTTCCTGCCGAATCCCTACTACGTAGAAGGCATGCGCCCGCTCTCCGGCAACGATGCTCCGGTGCGGGATTATGTGATGGGATTTGAGACAGCGCAGGTGTTTGCGGAAAAATTAGAGGATATGATCCGTTTTCTGATTCCGAATTATATTTCCGAGGGCAAGCATCAGCTCATTATCAGCATCGGCTGCACCGGCGGAAAACACCGTTCCGTAACCCTTGCCAACGAGCTGTACCGGCGTCTTTCCAACGCGAAGGACTATGGAATCCGGATTGAGCACCGGGATCTGGAAAAAGACGCCATCCGAAAAGGAATTTAGGGGTGGAAGGATGTCATTCTCAAGCGAGGTAAAAGAGGAATTATCGAGACATCTTCCGACGGCACGCCACTGCCAGATTGCGGAAACAGCGGCGATCCTGTCACTCTGCGGACAGATTTCCGAGAAGGACGGGACGATACGGATTCAGACAGAGAATGCGTATGTGGCAAGAAAGTACTTTACTTTATTGAAAAAAACATTTAATATAGAGGCAGAGCTTGCAGTTAAGCTGAATCAGAAGGAAAATACGTATCTGATCCGCGTAAATGACAGGGAAGAAACCTGTCAGATTCTGCAGGCAGTGAAGTTACACGAGACAGACCGGCAGTTAACAATGCCAATTCCGGCTGTTGTGGTACAGCGTCAGTGCTGCAAACGGGCATTTCTGCGGGGCGCATTTTTAGCGTCCGGTTCCATCAGCGATCCCAACCGGTTTTACCATCTCGAAATTGTCTGCCCCGATGCGCCGAGAGCAGAACAGGTGCAGGAACTTCTGAAAAACTTTGGAATTGATGCACGGATCGTTCTCCGGAAAAACCACCATGTGGTTTATATGAAAGAAGGCGCACAGATTGTGGAGATGCTTGGCATCATGGAAGCCAACATCGCACTTATGAATCTGGAAAACGTGCGGATCTTAAAAGAAATGCGCGGCAGTGTCAACCGAAAGGTGAACTGTGAAACTGCCAACATCAACAAAACGGTCAGCGCGGCGATCCGCCAGATCGAAGATATCCGGTATATCGAAGAAACCACAGGCTTTTCTTCTCTGCCGGAACCGCTGGAGCAGATGGCAAGGCTCCGCTTACAATACCCGGAAGCATCGCTTCTGGAACTGGGCAAGATGTTAACGCCGGTTGTTGGTAAATCCGGAGTTAATCATAGATTAAGGAAACTAAAAGAGATTGCAGAAGATTTGCGAAGGAAACAAGGAGGAGAAGTATTATGATTAAGAAACCAATCACAATTCGTCTTTCAAGCGGCCTGGAGGCGAGACCAGTTGCCATGCTGGTACAGGTAGCGAGCCAGTACGAAAGTGAAATCTACGTCGAGAGCGGCAGAAAAAAAGTAAATGCGAAGAGCATTATGGGTATGATGACACTTGGTCTGGACAATGGCGAGGAAGTTACCGTGACCGCAAACGGAAAAGACGAGAGCGAAGCCATGGACGGCGTTGAAAAATATTTAAGCAGTCCTTCTGCTGAATAATCTTACTGCACTTATAGCATGAACATAGAGCAAAACGGCATGTCAGAAAATTTTGACATGCCGTTTTGCTATGCTTTTTTATGTGAAATCAGACGAAAATCAGACCACGTTCTTCGCGCGGAACCAGTAGGTATAGAGATAGGAAAAACCGAGCGATTCATACAGTGTGATCGCAGGCGTGTTTCCCTCGACAACCTGAAGATATGCTTTCGTTGCACCGAGCCGGATTCCCTCGGAGAGGATTGTGCGGCAGATCGAGGAAGCGTAGTGGCGGTGGCGGTACGCAGGATGCACATGGATGGCATAGACACCGACGTAATCGCGGTCGCGGATGCCAAGGCCGGTGGCAACGATCGTTCCGGTTTCATCCTGGATGGAGGTACAGATGGTTTCTTTTGGAATAGCGCGGTACATCGAAGGAACGACCATGCGGTGCATCACGTTCGTCGTGCTCTTTAAAGCAAAGAGGCTGTCAATCCATTTCGGCGGGATAAAGCTGCTGACGGTCACGGCAACGGCAGGATCCTTTTTGGCAAAGTTCGCCAGATCCATTGTCATGACGTGCGTCGTGTGCTGGACTACATAGCCGCGGTCGGCGAGCATTGCATCAAAGCCGGGATTGACAAGCGGACTGATCTTGAAAATTGCCGGTGTACCCCAGCGACGGTAGATCTCCTCACAGTACTGCACTTTTTCCTCCACCGGAATCGTGGACGGCCCGATCTGTTCGACGCTGTTGGTCCGGTGTGTATAAAAATAAGAAAAACGAAGAATCCATCCGTCGTACAGCTCGATCTGGTGAGACGGCCATGCGTTCAGGGAAAGATCTTCGATGGTTTTGATCAGTGTATTCATATGAAAGTATTCCCCCTTTGGTTATGCATATAGTATAGAAGAAACAGGACAGATCTTCAAGAAAAAATCGAAAAATTCGACACGCGGAACCGGGCGGCCGGGACACGATGCGTAACGTTTTCTTGCATAATCGAAGAAAAGGGGTTATAATAGGGGGCAAAGACTGAGAATACAAGGAGAATTGAATATGTCAAAATTACTGAAGGTAATTGTGAATACGCTGCTTCTGCTTGCAATCCTGTCAGCAGGCGCACTGGTGATTCCGCCGTTTGCCGGCATCACGACACTTGTCTCAGACGGGATGGGAAATACCAACATTTCCCGCGGCGCTGTTACGTACGCAAAGAAGACAGATACGTCATCGGTTGCGACGGGAGACAAAATCCTGGTTGATGACAATTCCGGAAAGTATATCTATACGATACAGTCCCTCGACATCGCTGCCGGAACCGCATCCGTAAAAAATGTGATCAGTGGAGACACAACGGAAATTACCGTGAGAGCAACCGTGAGCAAAGTGATCATCACGATTCCGGTGATCGGCTTTCTGTCGATGGCGGCGCAGAGCAGAGAGGGAATCATGATCATCGGACTTGCCATTCTGTTTCTGGTCATTCTGTTCATCCTTTCCGAGGTATGGAAACGTGATGAAGAAGAGGATGAGGAAGAAGAGGAAGAAGACGAAGACGAGGACGATGAGAAAGCGTCCGAAGAGCTTCGCAGCAGAAAGAAAGCTGCTCTGGAAGAAAAAAAGAAACGGGAAGAACAGGAAATGATCGAACAGTTGAGAGCAGCCGACCAGAAAACGGCAGAAGAAGAGAAACAGGACGAATTTGAAATTCCGGATCTGGAAGAAGAAGAAACGGAGCAGGTGTCCTTTCATACCGTCGATCTGCAGAACCTTGTAAGAGGAGAAGAAACCGAAGAAATTCCGGAAGCCGTGGAAGAAACGGAAATCGTCGAAGAAGCTGCCGCAGAAGAAACAGCGGAAGAAGTGACAGAAGAAACCGAAGAAACGGAATCAGCAGAGCCGGAAACTGTGGAAGAAATCGAAGAGTTTGAAGAAACCATCGAAGAGCCGGAAGAAGAGCCGGAACCGGAACCGTCCGAACCGATCGAACTTGCCATGCCGGTTTACACGGCGGAAGAACTCCTCCAGAAGGCCCACGCAGCCGGAGATGACCCGAAAGTCATTGAAGATCCTGCAACCGGCATCACAATCTTAGATTATTCCGACATTCTGTAACTATTCAGAGCCATGCGAACGAAAAGAACGCAAATCATGCTTGCATGAATGGACGTTCTTTTCTTTTTGTTCATATGGCAAGAAGCCACATCGAGATGCATCGCAGCGGAATCGAGATGGGGCTCTGAATAGTTGGAAAACGTCAAAAAAGAGAGAGATATAGGAAAAGTGCACAACACGGCACCCCTGTATTTCTCTTTTTGCATAAAAACGGATAAATCGAAAAAAATAAAAAAAAACCTTGATTTTTCGCGTGCTTTCTTGTATACTAACAACTGTTGTGACATTGATAGCGTTGAAGCGCGAGGTTGCCGCTGAGAAACAGCGGGTTTTCCGTGGAGCGAATGTCAAGTTAAAGAAACTGGCGACAAGTCACTGTACCCACAATTAAGTCCACCTGTAAGAGTGGAAACGACCGTGTGCAAACATCAGGACACACACGGGTAAGTGTACAGTCACCGCTTGTCGTACTCGTAAAAGTGCGAAAAGGAGGCGACTTTTTTTATGGCAAGTCAAGTAATGAGAATTACACTGAAAGCGTATGATCATCAGTTAGTAGATGCATCTGCACAGAAAATTATCGAAACTGTAAAGAAGAACGGAGCAACGGTGAGCGGACCAGTACCGCTTCCAACGAAGAAAGAGGTAGTAACTATCCTTCGTGCCGTTCATAAGTACAAAGATTCCCGTGAGCAGTTCGAGCAGAGAACCCACAAGAGACTGATTGATATCATCGCACCTACCCAGAAAACAGTGGATGCATTATCAAGACTGGAAATGCCGGCTGGTGTTTACATCGACATCAAGATGAAAAACAAATAAGATCAGCTGCAAAAAGTCCGGGATCAGCCCCCGGCCATCAATTAAGTAAGCAATAGATGATATAGAAGCAACACTCATTCGAAGGAATCAACATCCCTAAGGGTCATAGTGTTCCACTTATATCAACTGTTCGCTAGAATGAACTTCTTTATAATAGGAAGTTCCGCTGTAGATAAAACAGGAGGTAAAAGGAATGAAGAAAGCAATTTTAGCTACAAAAGTCGGAATGACTCAGATCTTCGACGAAAACGGTGTTTTAGTACCGGTAACTGTATTGCAGGCAGGTCCGTGTGTTGTAACACAGGTGAAAACCGCAGACAACGACGGGTACAGTGCAATTCAGGTAGGCTTCGGCGAGAAGAAAGAAAACCGTGTGAACAAACCAATGAAAGGCCAGTTCGCAAAAGCAGGTGTTTCCTGCAAGAGATATCTGAAAGAGTTCAGATTTGAAGATGCTGAAACCTATACATTAGGACAGGAAATCAAGGCCGATATCTTTGGCGCAGGCGACAAAATCGACGCTACTGCAACAAGCAAAGGTAAAGGATTCCAGGGTGCCATCAAGAGACATGGTCAGTCCAGAGGACCTATGGCTCATGGTTCCAAATATCATCGTCACGCAGGTTCCAATGGTGCTTGCTCCGATCCGAGTAAGGTATTCAAAGGAAAAAGAATGCCAGGACAGATGGGCGGAAAGAAAATCACCGTACAGAACCTGGAAATCGTAAAAGTTGACGTAGAGAACAATTTACTGTTAGTCAAAGGTGCTGTACCAGGACCGAAGAAATCCATGGTTACCATCAAAGAGACAGTAAAATGCGGTAAATAAGTTCGTTGAAAGGAGGAACACACGTAATGGCTAACGTATCTGTATTAAATATGGAAGGCAAAGAAGTTGGCAGCATGGAGCTTAATGATGCAGTGTTCGGTGTAGAAATCAACGAGCATCTGGTACATCAGGCTGTAGTGCTTCAGCTTGCAAATAATCGTCAGGGAACTCAGAAAGCTAAAACCCGTTCCGAAGTAAGCGGTGGCGGAAGAAAACCGTGGAGACAGAAAGGAACAGGTCACGCAAGACAGGGTTCAACAAGAGCTCCTCAGTGGACAGGCGGCGGAGTTGTATTCGCTCCAGTACCAAGAGATTACTCTTTCAAAATGAACAAGAAAGAGAAAAGAGCTGCATTAAAATCCGTTCTGACAAGCAAAGTTCAGGAGAACAAATTCATCGTTCTTGATGAGCTGAAACTTGCAGAGGTTAAAACAAAAGAGATGAAGAAAGTGCTTGATAACCTCAAAGTAAACAACGCACTGGTAATCATCGGAGATGACAGCGAAAACGTAGCACTTTCCGCAAGAAATATTGCTGGCGTTCAGACTGCATCTGTTAATACCATCAATGTATTCGACATGCTGAAATACAACACCATCATCGCAACCAAGAGCAGTGTTGCATCTATCGAGGAGGTGTACGCATAATGGCAGATATCAGATATTACGACGTAATCCTGAAACCAATCGTAACTGAGAAGAGCATGAACGCTATGGGCGAGAAGAAATACACATTTATGGTTCACCCGGAAGCAAACAAATCTCAGATTAAAGAAGCAGTTGAGAAAATGTTCGAAGGAACAAAAGTAAAAAGCGTAAACACCATGAACATGGACGGAAAGAACAAACGTCGTGGAATGGTAGTTGGAAAAACTGCAAAGAGCAAGAAGGCAATCGTTGCTCTGACCGAGGACAGCAAAGACATCGAAATCTTCGAAGGACTTTAATTAGCAGCTGTTCGAAATATGCACACATAAGTGCGATACGAAATGAAAGGAGAACAAAGTAATGGGAATCAAAAGCTTTAACCCATATACACCTTCCAGAAGACACATGACCTCCTCTGATTTCAACGAAATCACGAAGAGCACACCGGAGAAATCTCTGGTAGTGTCCCTGAAGAAAAACGCTGGTCGTAACAACCAGGGTAAAATCACTGTAAGACACCGCGGAGGCGGAAGCAGAAGAAAATACAGAATCATCGACTTCAAGAGAAGAAAAGATGATGTTCCGGCAATCGTTAAATCGATCGAGTACGATCCGAACAGAACAGCAAACATCGCTCTGATCTGCTATGCAGACGGCGAGAAAGCATACATCCTGGCTCCGGAAGGACTGAAAGTTGGCATGAAGGTTATGAGCGGCGCTGCTGCAGAGGTAAGACCTGGAAACTGCCTGCCGCTGTCCGAGATTCCGGTTGGTACCATGGTTCACAACGTAGAGCTTCATGCAGGCAAAGGCGGACAGCTTGTTCGTGCAGCTGGTAATGGCGCTCAGCTGATGGCTAAAGAAGGCAAATACGCAACCCTTCGTCTTCCATCCGGAGAGATGAGAATGGTTCCGATCAACTGCCGCGCATCCATCGGTGTTGTTGGAAATGGCGAGCACAGCCTGATCAACATTGGTAAAGCAGGACGGAAACGTAACATGGGTATCCGCCCGACTGTACGTGGTTCTGTCATGAACCCGAATGACCATCCACACGGTGGTGGAGAAGGAAAGACCGGTATCGGACGTCCGGGCCCGTCTACTCCTTGGGGAAAACCGGCTCTTGGCCTGAAGACCAGAGCAAAGAACAAGCAGTCTAACAAGTACATCGTAAGAAGACGCGATGGAAAAGCTTTATCGAAATAAGGAGGTAAACGATGTCTCGTTCATTAAAAAAAGGACCATTTGCAGATGAAAGCCTGTTAAAGAAAGTTGACGCTGCAAACGCTTCAGGAGATAAAACAGTCATTAAAACCTGGTCACGTCGTTCTACAATCTTCCCGTCATTCGTTGGACACACAATCGCTGTTCATGACGGAAGAAAACATGTGCCGGTATACGTTACAGAGGATATGGTTGGACACAAACTCGGTGAGTTCGTAGCAACCAGAACCTACAGAGGTCACGGCAAGGACGAGAAGAAATCCGGCGTCCGCTAAGTAGAATGATTTGAGAGAGGAGGTTTTTTAGCAATGGCTAAAGGACATAGAAGTCAGATTAAAAGAGCAAGAAATGCTAACAAAGATACCAGACCGTCTGCAAAGTTATCCTACGCTAGAATGTCTGCGCAGAAAGCTGGATTTGTTTTAGATGCAATCCGCGGTAAAGACGTAACAACCGCACTTGGTATTGTAACTTACAACCCGAGATATGCCTCCAGCGTAGTGAAAAAACTGCTGGAGTCCGCAATCGCAAACGCTGAGAACAACAACGGTCTTTCCAGAGAGAACCTGTATGTAGCTGAGTGCTTCGCTAACAAGGCTCCGACCATGAAGAGAATTCATCCGAGAGCACAGGGCAGAGCTTACAGAATCCTGAAAAGAAACAGCCACATCACGATTGTGTTAGACGAGAAATAAGGAGGACATGTCATGGGACAGAAAGTTAATCCACACGGCCTGAGAGTCGGTGTTATTAAAGACTGGGATTCCAAATGGTATGCCGAGGGTGATTTCGCAGATAACCTCGTTGAGGACTACAACATCCGCACATACCTGAAGAAGAAACTGTACAGCGCAGGTGTTTCCAAGATCGAAATCGAAAGAGCATCTGACAGAGTAAAAGTTATCATCTACACCGCAAAACCGGGCGTTGTTATCGGTAAAGGCGGAGCAGAGATCGAGAAAGTAAAAGCTGAAGTTCAGAAACTGACTGACAAAAAGCTTATCGTAGATATCAAAGAAGTAAAAAGACCGGACCGCGATGCACAGCTCGTTGCTGAGAACATTGCATTACAGCTGGAAAACCGTATTTCCTTCCGTCGTGCTATGAAGTCTACCATGCAGCGTACGATGAGAGCTGGCGCTAAGGGAATCAAAACATCTGTATCCGGACGTCTTGGTGGAGCTGATATGGCTCGTACCGAGTTCTACAGCGAGGGAACTATTCCGCTGCAGACCCTGCGTGCCGATATCGATTATGGATTCGCTGAAGCAGATACCACTTACGGTAAAGTTGGCGTAAAAGCATGGATCTACAATGGCGAAGTACTTCCAACCAGAACTAAAAAGGAAGGGAGCGAGAATTAATTATGTTAATGCCGAAGAGAGTAAAACGTCGTAAACAGTTCCGTGGTTCCATGAAGGGTAAAGCCCTCAGAGGAAACAAAATTAACTACGGTGAATTTGGTCTCGTAGCCCTTGAGCCATGCTGGATCAAATCCAACCAGATCGAGGCAGCCCGTATCGCCATGACACGTTACATCAAACGTGGTGGTAAAGTTTGGATCAAAATTTTCCCGGACAAACCAGTAACCGCACAGCCGGCTGAAACCCGAATGGGTTCCGGAAAAGGTTCTCTGGAGTACTGGGTAGCAGTAGTAAAACCAGGCCGTGTAATGTTCGAAATCGCAGGTGTTCCAGAAGAAACAGCCCGCGAGGCATTACGTCTTGCCATGCATAAGTTACCATGTAAATGCAAAGTTGTTTCTCGTGCAGACTTAGAAGGCGGTGATAACAGTGAAAACTAACGAATTTGTAAAAGATTTAAATACAAAGAGCGCAGCTGAGCTGAATGACGAATTAGTAGCTGCTAAAAAGGAACTCTTCAATTTAAGATTCCAGAATGCAACCAACCAGCTTGACAATACAAGCCGAATCAAAGAGGTTCGCAAAAATATTGCAAGAATCCAGACTGTTATTGCCCAGAAGGCAAACGCAGCTGAGTAATTAGGAGGAAAATATCGTGGAAGAAAGAAATCTTAGAAAAACTCGCGTGGGCAAAGTTGTCAGCGATAAGATGGATAAGACTATCGTGGTTGCCATCGAAGACCATGTAAAACATCCTCTGTACAAGAAAATTGTAAAAAGCACATATAAGCTGAAAGCACACGATGCAAACAACGAGTGCCATGTAGGTGATACCGTACGAGTTATGGAAACAAGACCTTTATCCAAAGATAAGAGATGGAGACTTGTGGAGATCGTTGAGAAAGCGAAATAAATAAGAGATCAGAATGCTAAAGGAGGAATACCAGCATGATTCAGCAGGAAACTAGACTGAAAGTCGCTGACAACACCGGTGCAAAAGAAATCTTATGCATTCGTGTTATGGGCGGTTCTACAAGAAGATATGCCAACATTGGTGATGTAATCGTTGCTTCGGTCAAAGATGCAACACCAGGCGGCGTTGTTAAAAAAGGTGACGTAGTAAAAGCTGTTGTTGTAAGAAGCGTAAAAGGCGCTCGTCGTAAAGACGGTTCTTACATCAAATTTGATGAGAACGCAGCAGTTATTATCAAAGATGACAAAACTCCAAAAGGAACCCGTATTTTTGGACCAGTAGCCAGAGAGCTTCGTGAGAAACAGTTCATGAAGATTGTTTCCTTAGCTCCGGAAGTATTATAGGAGGACAGCTATGTCAATGAAGATTAAAAAAGGCGATACCGTAAAGGTAATCGCCGGCAAAGATAAAGACAAAACCGGCAAAGTAGTCAGCGTTGACGTAAAGAACAACCGTGTTGTTGTTGAAGGCGTAAACATGATTACAAAGCATGAGAAACCGTCTATGAGCAATCAGCAGGGCGGAATCGTTAACAAAGAAGCTCCTATCGATGCATCCAACGTAATGCTGGTTGTAAAAGGAGTTCCGACCCGCGTTGGAATCAAAGTTGAGATGGTTGAGAAAAACGGCAAAACAAAAGCTGTTAGAACCCGCGTTGCAAAAGCAAAAGAGCTGAACGGCGCAGTAATTGATTAAGGAAGAGAGGAGGCAAAACCGTGAGTAGACTGAAAGATCTTTACAACGAGCAGATCGTTGATGCAATGACCAAAAAATTTGGATACAAAAACGTGATGGAAGTGCCGAAGCTCTCCAAAATCGTAATCAACATGGGTGTTGGTGAAGCTAAGGAGAACGCTAAACTTCTGGACGCTGCAATCAGTGATATGGAAGCTATCACCGGACAGAAAGCAGTTACCACCAAAGCGAAAAATTCCGTAGCAAACTTTAAAATCCGTGAGGGTATGCCGATCGGATGCAAAGTTACCCTTCGTGGCGAGAAAATGTACGAGTTCGCAGACCGCCTGATCAACCTGGCACTGCCTCGTGTACGTGACTTCCGCGGCGTAAATCCGAACGCTTTCGATGGCAGAGGAAACTATGCTCTTGGTATCAAAGAGCAGCTGATTTTCCCAGAGATCGAGTATGATAAAGTTGATAAAGTCAGAGGTATGGACATTATCTTCGTTACCACTGCTAACACAGATGAAGAAGCTCGTGAATTACTGACATTATTCAACATGCCATTCGCAAAGTAATAGGAGGAATTGATTCATGGCTAAAACAGCAATGAAAATCAAACAGCAGCGCAAAGCTAAATTCTCTACAAGAGAATACAATCGTTGCAGAATTTGTGGCCGTCCACACGCATATTTAAGAAAATACGGAATCTGCAGAATCTGCTTCCGTGAATTAGCATACAAAGGCCAGATTCCTGGCGTTAAGAAAGCTAGTTGGTAAAATTTTAGAAGGAGGCAAATTCAAATGAGTATGAGTGATCCGATTGCAGATATGCTTACAAGAATCCGTAACGCTAACACTGCAAAACATGATACAGTAGATGTTCCGGCATCCAAAATGAAAATCGCAATCGCTGATATCCTGGTAAACGAGGGATACATTGCAAAATATGAACTCAGCGATGAGGGTGCATTCCAGAATATGCACATCACCCTGAAATACGGCGCTGACAAAAACGAGAAGATCATCACCGGTCTGAAGAGAATCTCCAAACCGGGTCTGAGAATCTATGTTGGCAAAGATGAGCTGCCGAGAGTACTTGGCGGACTTGGAATCGCTATTCTTTCCACAAACCAGGGTGTTATCACCGATAAAGAAGCTCGTAAGCTGCAGGTCGGCGGCGAGGTTCTGGCATTCGTTTGGTAATAGAAACGAAACAAGGCAACTGAAAACAGAGAGAGCTTAAAGCTCTCTCCGAAAATCTAAGTTAATAGGAGGAAATTGGTATGTCACGTATTGGAAGACTGCCAGTGGCAATTCCTGCAGGTGTAACAGTAGACATCCAGGAAAACAACCACGTTGTAGTAAAAGGACCAAAAGGAACATTAGAGAGAACTCTCCCGTCTGAAATGACCATCAAACTGGAAGACGGACACGTAGTAGTTACAAGACCGAACGATCTGAAGAAAATGAAAGCTCTTCATGGTCTGACCAGAACTCTGATCCACAACATGGTAATTGGTGTTAGCGAAGGCTATACCAAAACACTGGAAGTAAACGGTGTAGGTTACAGAGCTGCAAAACAGGGCAACAAATTAGTTCTGTCTCTTGGATATTCTCATCCGGTAGAGATGATCGATCCGGAAGGACTCTCCTCCGCTGTAGACGGCAACAAGATCATTGTTTCCGGTATCAGCAAAGAGAAAGTTGGCCAGTATGCCGCTGAAATCAGAGACAAGAGAAGACCTGAGCCATACAAGGGCAAGGGAATCAAGTATGCTGATGAAGTGATCAGACGTAAAGTTGGTAAGACTGGTAAGAAATAATTAAGGAGAGTGTGAACATGATTAGTAAAGTATCAAGAGCGCAGATGCGCCAGAAAAAGCATAGAAGATTACGTAATCATATCGTAGGTACTGCACAGCGTCCGCGTCTGTGTGTATTCCGCAGCAATAACCATATGTATGCTCAGATTATCGACGATACGATTGGAAATACTTTAGTTTCTGCTTCTACTCTTCAGAAAGATGTTAAAGCAGAGCTTGAGAAAACCAACAATGTAGATGCAGCAGCATATCTTGGAACCGTTCTTGGAAAGAAAGCTGTAGAAGCAGGTATTACTGAAGTTGTATTTGACCGTGGCGGATTCATCTACCAGGGAAAAATCCAGGCATTCGCAGACGCAGCTAGAGAAGCTGGGCTGGTATTCTAAGAAAGGAAGGAAAAGAACACATGAAGCATACAATTATTGATGCAAGCCAGTTCGAACTGGAAGAAAAAGTCGTATCAATTAAGCGTGTTACAAAAGTTGTTAAAGGTGGTCGTAACTTCCGTTTCACAGCTTTAGTAGTTGTCGGCGACGGCAATGGACACGTAGGCGCAGGCCTTGGAAAAGCAGCCGAGATTCCGGAAGCTATCCGCAAAGGTAAAGAAGACGCTATGAAGAAACTGGTAAGCGTAGCAATCAATGAGAACGGAAGTATCACTCATGACTACGTAGGTAAATTCGGAAGCGCAGAGGTTCTGTTAAAGAAAGCTCCTGAAGGTACTGGTGTCATCGCTGGTGGCCCAGCCCGTGCCGTAATCGAGTTAGCTGGTATTAAGAACATCCGTACAAAATCCCTTGGATCCAGAAATAAGCAGAACGTAGTTCTGGCTACCATCGCTGGTCTGTCTGAGCTGAAGACTCCAGAAGAAGTAGCAAGACTTCGCGGCAAATCTACAAACGAGATCTTTGCTTAAGGAGGATGTGAAAAATGGCAGATAAATTAAAAGTAACACTGGTGAAATCCCCGATCGGATGTGTTCCGAAACACAGAAGAACCGTGGAAGCACTGGGTCTGAAAAAAGTTAACAAGACGGTAGAACTGCCGGATAACGCAGCAGTTCGCGGCATGGTTAATCAGGTTTCTTACCTGGTTAAAGTAGAAGAAGCATAAGGAGGTACCGTAATGGACTTATCTAATTTACAGCCGGCTGAAGGTTCCAGACAGAACGATAACTTCCGCAGAGGCCGTGGACATGGTTCAGGAAATGGTAAAACAGCAGGTAAAGGCCACAAAGGACAGAAAGCACGTTCCGGAGCACCGAGACCGGGATTTGAAGGTGGTCAGATGCCTTTATACAGACGTCTTCCGAAGAGAGGTTTCAAAAACAGAAACTCCAAGGAAATCGTTGGAATCAATGTAGATGCTCTGAATCGTTATGAGGACGGAGCTGTTGTAACCGTAGAAACTATGATTGAGACTGGTCTTGTTTCCAATCCGAGAGATGGCGTAAAAATCCTTGGAAACGGTGAAGTCACCAAAAAACTCACTGTAAAAGCAAATGCTTTCAGCGAGAGCGCAAAGGCAAAAATTGAAGCGGCAGGTGGAACAGTCGAGGTGATCTAATGTTTAAGACCTTTATCAATGCATTTAAGGTCAAAGATGTTCGTCGCAAAATATTTTATGTGCTTATGATGCTTGTTGTCATCCGGTTAGGCTCTCAGATGCCTGTACCGGGTGTCAATACAAGCTTTTTTGCGAATTATTTTGCAAATAATACGAATGAGGCATTCAGCTTCCTGAATGCATTCACGGGCGGCGGTTTCGACCGTTTCTCCATCTTTGCTCTGAGTATTACACCGTACATTACTTCTTCCATCATTATTCAGCTGCTCACCATTGCAATTCCACGACTTGAGGAAATGCAGCGTGACGGCGAAGAGGGAAGAAAGAAAATGACTGCGATTACTCGTTATGTGACAGTAGGTCTTGCATTGTTTGAGTCTGTTGCCATGGCAGTAGGCTTTGGACGCCAGGGACTCCTCACCACTTTTAACGCAGTTAATGTGATTGTTGTAGTGGCAGCTCTGACAGCCGGTTCTGCCTTCCTTATGTGGGTGGGAGAACAGATCAACGACAAGGGCGTTGGAAATGGTATTTCTATGGTCCTGTTAATCAACATCCTTTCCAGAATCCCGCAGGATATGGTAACCCTTTACGAAACCTTCGTAAAAGGCAAAACCATCGCGCGTGGTCTGCTGATGTGGATTATCATCGCTGTTGTGATCATCGCTGTTGTTGTGCTGGTACTGATCCTGAATGGCGCTGAGAGAAGAATTCCGGTACAGTATTCCAAGAAAATGGCCGGAAGAAAAATGGTTGGCGGACAGTCATCCAATATTCCGCTGAAGGTAAATACAGCGGGCGTTATCCCGATCATCTTTGCATCATCCATCATGTCTTTCCCATCGATTATCCTGTCGTTTGTCGGAAAGTCGGATATCAAAGGTATCGGCGGAACGCTGATCAAGATGCTGAATTCCAACAACTGGTTTGATAAAACCAATCCAGTTGCTTCGCTGGGCCTGATTCTCTACATTGTCCTTGTTATTTTCTTCGCTTATTTCTATACCTCCATCACCTTCAACCCGATGGAAGTTGCAGATAACATGAAAAAACAGGGCGGCTTTATCCCAGGCATCCGCCCGGGTAAATCCACGGTAGATTATCTGAACAATCTGCTCAGCTATATTATTTTTATCGGTGCAGCAGGTCTTACCATTGTTGCAGTGATTCCATTTTTCTTTAATGGATTTTTCAAAGCGAATGTATCCTTTGGAGGTACTTCTCTGATCATTATTGCCAGCGTAATTCTGGAAACCTTAAAACAGATTGAATCCATGATGCTGGTACGCAATTACAAAGGATTCTTAAACGATTAAGGCATAAGAGGGACTGTCTGGATAAGACAGGCCCTTTCTTTTGTTTAAAGCGCTTTTAAAGAGGCTTTAACAGAGAAAATTTTTGCTATTGTGGTTTATTTTATGGTATAATAGGGTAAATTACACGCAGTGGATTGCTGCAAATTCAAACATGGGAGGAAAAGCGCATGAAAATTATTATGTTGGGGGCACCTGGTGCCGGAAAAGGTACACAGGCAAAACAGATCGCTGCAAAATATGAGATTCCTCATATTTCAACCGGCGATATCTTCCGCGCAAATATCAAAGAGGGAACCGAGCTTGGAAAGAAAGCGAAAGCATTCATGGACAAGGGAGAACTCGTTCCAGACGAGCTGACCTGCGATCTTGTTGTAGACCGTATTTCCAAACCGGACGCAGCAAAGGGCTACGTGCTGGATGGCTTCCCAAGAACGATTCCGCAGGCAGAGGCACTGACCAAAGCCCTGGAAGCACGCGGAGAGAAAATTGACTACGCAATCAATGTAGAAGTACCGGATGAAAATATCGTTCACCGTATGGGCGGACGCCGTGCCTGCATCGGATGCGGAGCAACCTATCATGTAGAATTTAACGCACCAAAGGTAGAAGATGTATGCGATACCTGCGGCGGCGAGCTGGTTCTCCGTGATGACGATAAACCTGAGACCGTACAGAAGAGACTGTCTGTATACCATGCTCAGACACAGCCTCTGATTGACTACTATAAGAAAGCCAATGTTCTGGTGGAAGTTGACGGAACCCAGGATATCAACGTGGTATTTCAGGATATAGTAAAGATTTTAGGAGCGTAAAGGATGTCCATATCAATTAAAACTGCCCGGGAAATTGAAAAAATGCGCCGTGCCGGTGAACTGCTGGAGAAGGTACACGATGAATTAGGCCGCGCCATCCATCCGGGAATGTCAACCTGGGAAATCAACAAGCTCGGAGAAGAGATGATCCGCAGCTTCGGATGCACTCCCAACTTTTTAAACTATAATGGGTATCCGGCTTCGATCTGCGTTTCTGTGAACGAAGAAGTGGTTCACGGAATCCCAAGTAAAAAACGGATTCTGAAAGAGGGCGACATTGTCAGCCTGGATGCGGGACTTATCTATGAAGGATACCATTCCGACGCAGCCCGCACACACGCGGTCGGTGAGATCTCGCCGGAGGCAAGAAAACTGGTGGAAGTAACACGCCAGGCCTTTTTTGAAGGAATCAAATACGCAAAAGCAGGCCATCATCTTCATGAGATTTCGGCGGCGATCGGTGCATACGCAGAGAGCTTCGGCTACGGCGTTGTCCGCGACCTGGTAGGCCACGGCATCGGAACGCACCTGCACGAAGATCCGGCAGTGCCGAACTTCGCACAGCCAAGCCGCGGCGTCCGTCTGCAGCCTGGCATGACGCTCGCCATCGAGCCGATGATCACAGCCGGAGGCTATGCAGTCAGATGGCTGGATGATGACTGGACCGTTGTGACAGAAGACGGCTCTCTTGCCGCACATTATGAGAACACGATTCTGATTACGGAGGGAGAACCGGAAATTCTGACACTTTCGCATACGGAGGAGGATTTATGAAACCGATTGTGAAAGGAATGTTTGCCAGAAGCCTGGCCGGCCACGATAAAGGAAAGCTGTATGTGATTTCGGATGTACAGGAGCCATACGTATTCCTGGTGGACGGAAAAATCCGTACCGCCAACCGGCCGAAAAAGAAGAAGCTGATTCACGTACAGCCGGATTACGAAATGACGGATGCGGTTCGTGATGAAGATATCCGTAAGGCATTAAAAGAAAAAAGTTGCAAAGAGTTGAAGGAGGATTAATCAATGTCTAAGGCAGATGTAATTGAAGTAGAGGGAACTGTCCTCGAGAAATTACCAAACGCAATGTTTAAAGTAGAACTGGAAAATAAACACGTTGTACTGGCTCATATCAGCGGAAAGCTGCGTATGAACTTTATCCGTATTCTTCCGGGAGACAAAGTAACCATCGAGCTGTCCCCATACGATCTGGACAAGGGACGTATTATCTGGAGAGATAAATAAGAAATACGATAAAAAAAGCCATCCGGCATGCCGGATGGCTTTTTCTCTGTGTGTGTTTCTCTGTATTCATCCCCAATAACAGTAACCGTTCTACAGAACAAAGATTTCGATCACCGGCCTTCAGATTTCTGACAGCCACAAAGCAAGCACCAGTCTGCAAACCCTGCAGCATCCGCGGCGGCGGGCATCTGAATTTCTTTTCAGTCCCTTTTGAAACCTTCCAGATGTATTATGCAATATTTTAATAGAAAAAGCAATGAAAAAAGTATAAAATTTTATGAAAACTTTTTGTAAAAACCAGGAGAATTTGTGCACTTTTGAAACAAAATTTTTAAACCGTCAGAAAAAAAAGAAAAAGTGAAAAGACAGGAGAAAAGAGCGGCCGGAAAACCGTGAAAATGACAGATGAGGGCTCGAAAGCGACAGAAGAATATATGTTTGTGAATTCTGTGTGAAGTTGAAATATTTGGTTGAATTCTCAAAATAATGTGATACAATGCAATAGAGAAACTTTACGGAGAAATTTTACCGGGAAGGATCTCCTGTGCGGTGCGGTAAAATCCATGTACCGGCAGAAATCAGGGAAACATTTTATGAAACAGCAGGCTGCAGTCTGAAAAAAATTCGGATCTGCAGCAATGGCATCGCTGCTCCTTACAGATAACAGGAAAGGAAAATGTGCAATGACAAAAAGGGGAAAGAAAAAAGGCCTTGTTGCAGCATTGAGCGTAGTTGCAGTGATTGTTTTACTTGCCGCTGCATATGGAATCTTCTGTCTGATCATCGAGGATGACAAAATCTGGGCAGATGCTTCTATTAACGGAGTAAACATTCAGGGAATGAGCAAAAAAGAAGCTGCGCAGACAGTAGAACAGAAGTTTGAAGAAGATTATAAAGATACAGCTGTTACCGTTGAGCTGGATGGTCAGCAGTATACGATGAACGTATTTCCAATGCTGGGGATGGATGCTTCCGCAGAAATTGAAAAAGCATATGAAAAAGGCCATGGAAATCTTCTGGTTCGCGGTCTGGAGTGGGTCGAGATGAAATGGGGAAAGGCAGAGAAGCTTTCCTATGATGTGCAGCCGACTGCGACCCATCCAGATGAGGTGGAAGGAATTGTACAGGCATCCGGCATTCAGGATTACAACTCCATGCAGGATACTACATATGAAGTAACAGATACCGGCCTGATCGTGCATAAAGGCATTTCCGGAACCAGACCGGATGTGGATGCCTTAAAACAGCAGATCCAGACGAATGTGACAGCAATGAATTTCCAGGATGTAATTTCCTGCCCGACGGCAGAAAATCAGCTGACAGAACCGGATTTTGCCGGAATTGCAAGCCAGATTTATACCGATCCCGTCAATGCGACGCTGGATCCGGATAACGGATATTCCGTTGTGGCATCGAAAAACGGAACCTCAATGAATGCGGACAATGCGAAAGCCGAGTATGAGAGTGCAGAAGAAAATACGGATATCACGATTCCGTTTACATTTACCGAGCCGGAGATTACAACCGAGAAGATGAACGCAAACCTGTTTAAAGACACGCTTGGAAGTTACAGCTCCAGCGCAGCGGGTGGAACGAGCGGAAGAATTCACAACGTCGGACTTACGGCATCTATATGCAACGGACAGATTGTTCTGCCGGGAGAAACCTTCTCTTTTAATGGTGTCGTAGGTGATACAACGGCGGAAAAAGGATATCAGGAGGCAGCAGGCTATCAGGATGGCAAAGTCGTCCAGGTACTTGGAGGAGGCGAATGTCAGGTGTCTTCCACACTGTTTTCCGCTATTTTGTATACAGACCTTGATGTGTTGGAAAGAGCCAACCATTCGATGCCGGTACATTATGTGCCGTCAGGAATGGATGCAACCGTATTCTGGGATTCACCGGATTTCAAATTTGAAAATAATCATAAGTATCCGGTGAAAATTGTGATGAATATGGACAGCAGTGATACACTGACCGTAAAAATTCTCGGAACAAAAGAAAACGACTATACCATTGAGCCAAGGGTAGAGCAGATCGATGAGATGAGTAATGTAACGTATCGTGATTATAAAGATGCAAGCGGAAATGTAGTAAAATCAGAATCCGTATGCGCAAGCAAATACAAACCGCTGAACTCAGGATCATGATGCAAAAAAGATGTTACCTGTAAAAAACAGGCGGGATAGAGAAGAGAAATCTGTCCCGCCTGTTTTTTTCTTACCGGTGGGAGAGATGAAAAAATGCACAGAAAAAGAGCAAAAAAAAATGAAAAAATATGTAAAAAATTTCTTGCATTTCCGGGAACAAAATGCTATACTATAAAACGAACTTTTGCGCGTGGACTTTTTTCTAACCCACAAAAAGAAAACGCATTCCAAAAGTTTACAACAGAAAATTCCCCTACACGGGGCGCTAAGGAGCAAAGAAAGGAGGATTCATCATGAAGGTTAGATCTTCTGTAAAACCGATCTGCGAGAAATGCAAAGTTATCAAAAGAAAAGGTAGCATCAGAATCATTTGTGAGAATCCAAAGCACAAACAGCGCCAGGGCTAATCCGTCATTAGGCTTGATCGTAATTGTGCAGATTTTAAGTGCGGCTGCAGCGAGGACGCGCGTGAATGCGTTGTTCTGCTGTTAATATTATAAAGTGAGACACCTGGCAAGTTGCAGCCAGGACACCTCCGGCGGGTGGACGCGCGGAGCGCAGACATCCCTTATAATATTGCTTAATACTCCGATCTGTCAGGTGGCAGAAGGAGAAAGGTCGTGCGAACACGGCTGGATACACGCATACCTGTATCCCAATTAGGAAAATATTAATGTTTTAGAAAAATGGAGGACAAAGTACATGGCTCGTATAGCTGGTGTAGACTTACCAAGAGACAAACGTGTTGAGATTGGTCTGACCTATATCTACGGAATCGGTAGAACAAGTGCAGATCGTATCTTAAAAGAAGCTGGAGTAAATCCGGACACACGCTGCAGAGATTTGACAGACGATGAAGTAAAGAGACTCAGCGCAGTTATCGATGAGAGTCAGGTTGTAGAAGGAGATCTTCGTAGAGAAATCGCTATGAACATCAAACGTCTGCAGGAGATCGGATGCTACAGAGGTATCCGTCATCGTAAAGGCCTTCCGGTTCGTGGTCAGAAAACAAAGACCAACGCAAGAACCCGCAAAGGTCCTAAGAGAACTGTTGCAAATAAGAAGAAATAATTTAACCAGTAGTCCAATATAAGATTAAGAAAGTGTAGGTTAGTTTTAAAATGGCAAAAGTGACAAAGAAAACGACAAAACGTCGTGTCAGAAAAAACGTTGAACACGGACAGGCACATATCCAGTCTTCCTTCAATAATACAATCGTAACACTGACTGATGCAGAAGGAAATGCTCTTTCTTGGGCAAGTGCCGGCGGTCTGGGATTTAGAGGTTCAAGAAAATCTACTCCATACGCAGCTCAGATGGCTGCAGAAACTGCTACCAAAGCAGCGCTGGTTCATGGCTTAAAGACTGTTGACGTTATGGTAAAAGGACCAGGATCAGGTCGTGAAGCTGCAATCCGTGCCCTTCAGGCATGCGGTCTTGAAGTTACAAGCATCCGCGACGTAACACCGGTTCCGCACAACGGATGCCGCCCACCAAAACGTAGAAGAGTCTGATTAGGAGGTTAAGAACATGGCAGTAAATAGAGTACCAGTCCTGAAAAGATGCAGATCCCTCGGAATGGATCCTGTATATCTTGGAATTGATAAGAAGTCCACAAGACAGCTGAAAAGAGCAAACAGAAAAATGTCTGAGTATGGTCTTCAGTTAAGAGAAAAACAGAAAGCAAAATTCATCTACGGCGTTCTGGAGAAACCTTTTGTTAACTATTACAAAAAGGCTGACAGAATGGAAGGACAGACTGGTGAGAACCTGATGATCCTTCTTGAGCTCCGTCTGGACAACGTTCTGTTCCGTATGGGAATGGCTAGAACCAGAAAAGAAGCACGTCAGATCGTTGACCACAAACACGTTCTGGTTAACGGCAAACAGGTAAATATCCCGTCTTACCTTGTAAGCGCTGGTGATACCATCGAAATCAAAGAGGGTAAAAAATCCTCTCAGAGATATAAAGACATCGTAGAGGTTACAGGCGGCCGTCTGACTCCGGAATGGATCGAGGCTGATCTTGAGGCACTCAAAGGTGTTGTAAAAGAGCGTCCTACCCGCGAAATGATCGATGTTCCGGTTGACGAAGTGCAGATCGTCGAGCTGTATTCTAAATAAAGAATCGCCATACGCGGAAGGCTTTATTCCCATGAGTAATGAGCCAACCAATTTAAAAGGAGGGGCTTTCGAGTGTTTGATTTTAACAAACCGAAAATTGAAATTACTGAGATTTCTGATGACAAGAAGTACGGCAGATTTGTGGTTGAACCTCTGGAAAGAGGCTACGGTATCACATTAGGTAATTCTCTTCGCAGAATTATGCTTTCTTCCCTCCCTGGAGCAGCAGTAAGCCAGGTTAAAATCGAGGGCGTTCTTCATGAATTCAGCTCCATCCCTGGAGTAAAAGAAGACGTTACAGAAATCATCATGAACCTGAAGAGCCTTGCAATCCGCAATAACAGCGAAACCAACGAAGCAAAAGTTGCTTATATTGAGTTCGAGGGCGAGGGAGTTGTAAGAGCATCCGATATTCAGGTAGATCAGGATATTGAGATCATGAATCCGGATCAGGTAATCGCAACCCTGAACGGCGGCCCGGACAGCAAGCTGTACATGGAGCTGACGATCACAAAAGGCCGCGGTTATATCAGTGCTGACAAAGGCAAGAGCGATGACATGCCGATCGGCGTTCTCGCTGTGGATGCTATCTATACACCGGTTGAGCGTGTAAACCTCAAAGTGGAGAACACCCGTGTAGGTCAGATTACCGATTACGATAAACTGACACTGGATGTTTACACCAGAGGAACACTGGATCCGGACGAGGCAGTCAGCCTGGCAGCTAAGGTTTTAAGCGAGCATCTGAAACTCTTCATCGATCTGTCTGAGAATGCGAAGACAGCAGAAGTTATGATCGAGAAAGAGGACAATGAGAAAGAGAAAGTTCTGGAGATGAACATCGACGAGCTTGAGCTTTCCGTGCGTTCCTATAACTGCTTGAAACGTGCCGGTATCAATACCGTAGAAGAGCTGTGCAACAAAACTTCCGAAGACATGATGAAGGTTCGTAACCTGGGCCGCAAGTCTCTGGAAGAGGTACTTGCAAAGCTGAAAGAACTGGGACTGTCACTGAGTCCTGGGGACGGAGAATAAATCACAGCGATTTATCTTTCCGTTTGATTTGTAGACGAAAACCCCCTGTCAGTAAGTCCGAGGCAGCATGACTTGCGGGTTCCACAAATGGAGGAAAATTTAAAATGGCAAAATATAGAAAACTTGGCAGAACATCTGACCAGAGAAAAGCATTATTAAGAAACCAGGTAACCAACCTTCTGTATCACGGAAAAATCGTTACCACTGAGACCAAAGCGAAAGAGATCCGCAAGATCGCTGAAAGCATGATCGCACTGGCTGTAAAAGAGAAAGATAACTTTGAGACCGTTACCGTTACTGCTAAAGTAGCTCGCAAAGATGCTGATGGCAAACGTGTGAAAGAAGTAAAAGACGGCAAAAAAGTTACCGTATACGATGAAGTTCAGAAAGAGATCAAAAAAGATCTTCCGTCCAGACTTCACGCTAGACGTCAGATGGCAAGCTTCTTCTATCCTGTAACAGAGGTTCCGACCGAAGCAGCAGGACGCAAGAAAAACACCAAGTCCATCGATATGCCACAGAAAATGTTCGATGAGATCGCTCCGAAATATGCAGACCGTAACGGCGGATATACCCGTATCATCAAGATCGGACCGCGTAAAGGTGATGCAGCTATGGAAGTTGTAATCGAGCTGGTTTAATCTGTAAATAGTTTTGAAATTCGCAGGGGCTGCCTCTTAGTAGGTGGCTCCTGTTTTGCTGTATATCATATTTTATATGACACAATTGCGAAATTGTGGCAATGTACGGGGTTGCATCTGCTTTGCGAATAAGGTACAATACAGAATACAGAACAGCTAAAATGGGATACAAAGGAGAGCATTTGCATGGAGAGCAAGAAAAAAATGTTGTTTATTTTTAATCCGTTTTCCGGAAAAGCACAGATTAAAAGTAAACTGTTTGAAATTATCGATGTTTTTGTAAAAGGCGGATATGAAGTCATTGTCCACCCGACGCAGGCAGTCGGAGATGGTTTCGAAAAGACAAAGGAGCTTGCGCCGCAGGTGGATCTCGTTGTCTGCAGCGGGGGCGACGGAACACTGGATGAAGTTGTCAGCGGTCTGATGGAAGTGGATCAGCGCGTTCCGATCGGTTATATTCCGGCCGGAAGCACCAATGACTTTGCAAACAGTCTTTCTATTTCGAAAGATATGGTACAGGCGGCAAAGGATATCATCGAGGGAAACCTGTATTCCTGTGATGTGGGAGCGTTCAACAACGACAGCTTTGTCTACATCGCTGCATTCGGCCTTTTCACGGATGTTTCCTATGAGACAGATCAGCACATGAAAAACATTCTCGGCCATCTGGCATACCTGCTGGAGGGATCCAAACGGATCTGGAATGTGCCGACGTACTGGATTAAAGTCGAGGCAAACGGGGAAACCTTTGAGGAAGAGTATATCTACGGTATGGTGACGAATGCCAAGTCCGTCGGCGGCTTCAAAAACCTGCCGGGACAGGATGTACGCCTGGATGACGGACTCTTCGAGGTAACCCTGATCAAACGCCCGAAAAACCCGCTGGAACTGAATGAGATCATTGCGTCCCTGCTGATGCAGGAGGATCACACAGACCTCATCGATTCGTTCAAGACCGACCGCATCATCATCGAGTCCAACCAGGAGATTTCCTGGACTCTGGACGGCGAATACGGCGGAGATCACGGCTATGTCTGCATCGAAGCGCGCAAACATGCCATGGAACTGGTTCTGAACAATAAGTAGGCACGGCTTTTTGATAAGTTTTTCACAAAAAAGTGCAAAAAAATGGATTTCGCTACGAAAACCATTTGGCATTTGCAGAAAGATGTTGTATAATAAAACCAGTTATGAAAGTAACAAGTATGCCGTAAGCCTGAAAACGGTACACGGCACAATTACAGACACAGGAGGTCATTTGAGCTATGTTAGTATCAGCAAAAGAAATGTTGGACAAAGCAAAAGCTGGCCACTATGCAGTTGGTCAGTTTAACATCAACAACCTGGAGTGGACAAAATCCATCCTTCTTACCGCACAGGAGATGAATTCTCCAGTTATCCTTGGTGTATCTGAGGGTGCAGGAAAATACATGACAGGTTTCAAAACTGTAGCTGCTATGGTAAAAGCTATGATCGAAGAACTGAACATCACTGTTCCGGTTGCTCTGCATCTGGACCACGGAACCTACGAAGGATGCTACAAATGCATCGAAGCAGGTTTCTCATCCATCATGTTTGACGGATCTCATTATCCGATCGAAGAGAACGTTGCAAAAACAAAAGAACTGGTAGCTGTTTGCAAAGAGAAAGGAATGTCTCTGGAAGCAGAAGTTGGTTCTATCGGTGGAGAAGAAGATGGTGTTGTAGGTATGGGCGAATGCGCTGATCCGAACGAGTGCAAGATGATTGCAGACCTCGGTGTAGATATGCTTGCAGCAGGTATCGGCAATATCCACGGTGTATACCCGGCTAACTGGCAGGGACTGAGCTTTGAGACTCTGGCAGCTGTACAGGAGCTGACAGGAACTATGCCGCTCGTTCTTCACGGTGGTACAGGTATCCCGGATGACATGATCAAGAAAGCCATTGACCTTGGCGTTTCCAAAATCAATGTAAATACAGAGTGCCAGCTTGCATTCGCAGCAGCTACACGTAAATACATCGAAGAGGGAAAAGATCAGCAGGGTAAAGGATTCGATCCTCGTAAACTGCTTGCTCCTGGCGCAGAAGCTATCAAAGCTACTGTAAGAGAAAAAATCGAACTGTTCGGTTCTGCAAACAAAGCCTGAGTTTAAGCACGAAAATGCTGTGCAGGATTCCTGGGGGACTTCCCCCTCAGGGTCCGCACAGTATTTTTTTTCGCGAGCAACGAGTCAAAGTCCGTGCTTGTACGAGACCTTGACGACTGCCGCGAAAGCTTTCATCGAATCCGCTAATTTTTTCGCCTGAATTAGGAAAGTTTTGTAAAATAATACGAAAAAGGGACTGAGTTCAAAAAAGCACTTGCGTTTTTGGGGTTTTTGAGTTATTTTAGTATCAGTTGGAAATCAAATCCATATGCGAATGTAAAACAAGGGCGTTCTACAAAAAATATAGCTTTTTTAGCTACCTTTTTGAGAACTCCTTTTTCTTGTATTAGGATCTTTTTAGAATCCGGCGGGAAGGTCGCATCGCAAAATTCACAAATGGAAAGGAAGAAAGAAAATGGGAGAATATGTAAATCCAGCCAAAATTTTTGGCGAAAATGTATTCAATGACACTGTAATGCAGGAACGTCTTCCAAAAAATGTTTACAAGAAGCTGAAAAAGATCATCGAAGAAGGCGGTGAGCTGGATCTTGCTACTGCAGATACGATTGCACATGAGATGAAAGAATGGGCAATTGAAAAAGGAGCAACACACTATACACACTGGTTCCAGCCGCTGACCGGTGCAACTGCAGAAAAGCACGATTCTTTTATCACAGCACCGATGCCGAACGGCAAAGTACTGATGAGCTTCTCCGGTAAAGAGCTGATCAAAGGCGAGCCGGATGCATCTTCTTTCCCGTCCGGTGGACTGCGTGCTACCTTTGAGGCAAGAGGATATACAGCATGGGACTGCACCTCACCGGCTTTCGTTCGTCAGGACGCAGCAGGCGCAACCCTCTGCATTCCGACTGCATTCTGCTCCTACACAGGAGAGGCGCTTGACCAGAAAACACCGCTTCTTCGTTCCATGGAAGCTCTGAATGTACAGTCCCTGCGTCTGTTAAAACTGTTCGGAAACACCACTTCCAAGAAAGTAACTCCTTCCGTAGGACCGGAGCAGGAATACTTCCTGGTAGATGCAGAGAAATTCCTGCAGAGAAAAGACCTGATCTACACCGGACGTACCCTGTTTGGCGCAATGCCTCCAAAAGGACAGGAGATGGACGATCACTATTTCGGAACCATCCGTCAGAGAATTGCTTCCTTTATGAAGGATGTCAACATTGAGCTGTGGAAGATGGGTGTTACAGCAAAGACACAGCACAATGAGGTTGCACCGGCACAGCACGAGCTGGCTTCCATTTATTCCGAGGCAAACGTAGCAGTTGACAACAACCAGCTCGTTATGCAGACTTTAAAGAGAGTTGCATGCCAGCACGGACTGAAATGCCTGCTGCATGAGAAACCGTTCGCAGGTGTCAACGGTTCCGGTAAACACGACAACTGGTCCATCACCACAGATGACGGCATCAACCTTCTTGAGCCGGGCAAAACACCGCACGAGAACATTCAGTTCCTGCTCGTATTAAGCTGCGTTCTGAAAGCCGTTGATGTTCACGCAGATCTGCTTCGTGAGTCCGCAGCCGATCCGGGAAACGATCACAGACTGGGAGCTAACGAGGCGCCGCCAGCTATTATTTCTGTATTCCTTGGAGAGCAGCTGGAGGATGTTGTAGAGCAGCTCATCAGCACCGGAAATGCAACAAAGAGCAAAAAAGAGGGCGTTCTGGAGACTGGTGTTAAGACACTTCCGGATCTCAAGAAAGATGCTACCGACCGTAACAGAACCTCACCGTTCGCCTTCACCGGAAACAAATTCGAGTTCCGTATGGTTGGTTCCCGTGATTCCGTTGCAGCTCCGAACATCGTACTGAACACCATCGTTGCAGAAGCATTCCGCGATGCATGCGATGTACTGGAAGGCGCTGAAAACTTCGAGGACGCTGTCCATGATCTGATCAAGAAGAACTTAAGTGAGCATCAGAGAATCATCTTCAATGGCGACGGATATGCAGATGAGTGGTTAGCTGAGGCAGAGAGAAGAGGACTTCCGAACATCAAATCCATGGTGTACGCAATCCCGGCACTGACCACTGATACCGCAATCAAACTGTTCGGCGATTTCAAAGTATTCACCGAGGCAGAGCTGGTATCCCGTGCAGAAGTTAAATTCGAGAACTATGCAAAGACCATCAACATCGAAGCAAAGACCATGATCGACATGGCAAGCAAACAGATCATCCCGGCAGTCATCAAATATGCGACTTCCCTGGCTGGATCTATCAACACCATCACCGCAGCAGGTGTTACAGCAGTTGGTGTACAGAAGAATCTGCTGAACGAGACAAGTGCACTGCTTGAGGAAACCCAGAAAGCACTCGACGAGCTGATCGCAATCGAGAATGCAGGATGCGAGATGGAAGACGGCGAAGCAAAAGCAAAATACTACTACGAGAAAGTTGCTCCGGCTATGGAGGCACTCCGTGCACCGGTTGACAAACTGGAGATGATCGTAGACAAAGAGATGTGGCCGATGCCGTCCTACGGCGATCTGATGTTTGAGGTTTAACCCTAGTAGACAAGAAGTCTCCCACTTCTAAAGCGGTGGGATGAATTGTTAAAAGAAACACAACGGCAGTGGCGGGCGGAGAGAAATCGGTATCCTCCACTGACATGAGGCAAGTCACAGTCGAACTATTTTCGACATGTCAGACTCCGTGAAAATACCGACTGTGAGTTGAAACAATCCGCAGACGATCCGCTAAATTGTAAAAATTCTGTGAAAACAGGGCAGAAAAAGAGGCTGTTTTTGACAACAGCCTCTTTTTTTAGTATAATGAAGATTAGCTGTTGCCAGAAGAAAAAGGCGGACAGCGCTGCCGGAAGAAACGGCAGGAAAACATGGAGGAAACGCTTCTGGATTTCGAAGGAAAACAGAAGTATACAGAACAATGAATGCAGAACTGGAAATTTTAGGTGTGAAGCTGAAACATTACCGCGTCGATGCGGCAATGGAGATTGCAGAGGAATACCTCTCGAACGATAAGCTGAACACCATCGGGATTGTTACAATGCAGATGCTGATGCAGGCGAGCAAGGAACCGACGTGGAAACAGTATATCGAAGATCTGGATCTGACGGTCATCGGGGAAACCGAGGTGCTGGAGGCAGCAGGAATTGACCCGGAGACGCCGTCCTATGAGGAAGTGGAGACGAACGAGTTCATCGCACGCTTTTTCTGGGGACTGATTCAGAAGAAAAGCCGGATTTTCGTACTGGGCGACACTGAGGAAGAACTGCAGACACTGCAGAAATATCTGACAGAAACGTATCCCGGCATTGAGATCGGAGGCGGTGCTGTTGTCGAGACGCTGGAGGAATCCGCGTTTGACAGCCTGGTCAACGAGATCAACAGCCAGACGACGGACGTGATTGTGAGCGGCCTTGCAGGAACGCGGCAGGATCGTTTCGTTCTGGAAAACAGCAGCAAAATCAGCGCGAAAATCTGGCTGAGCCTTGGCGAACACTCAACACTGCAGAACGAGGCCGGTATAAAAACGAGCTGGTGGGGAACTCTGCTAAAGAAGAATACGTTCAAGTGGATGGTAACAAAATATAACAGCGAAAAGGACGGTTGAAGTTCATGAACTGGATACGGAACAAACAGCAGTGGAGAGATTATCTGCTGATTACGCTGGGAACCGCGGTCATGGCGGTTGCGACCAGCTCGATTTACGACCCGGCGGGGCTTGTTACCGGAGGATTTTCCGGTCTTGCAATCGTCATCAAACAACTGAGCCAGATGCTGTTCGGAAAAGGAGTTCCGCTCTGGGTGACGAACCTTGTGCTGAACATTCCGCTCTTTCTTTTTGGAATCCGCATGAGCCGTGATTTTCTTGTGAAAACCATTTTTGGAACCCTGATGAACACGTTCTGGTTTGCCGTTCTCCCGGTTCTGCAGCTGGTGCCGGATGACAGGATGCTCTCCGCACTTTTTGGCGGCGTTCTGATGGGAGCCGGCATCGGCCTTGTCTTTATCGGAAACGGAACGACGGGCGGAACGGATATGATGGCGGCTCTGATCCAGAGAAAGCTGCGCCACTATTCCGTTGCACAGGTTATGCAGGTGCTTGATGGAATCATCGTCATCGCCGGTATTTTTGTCTTCGGTATCCACGCTTCGCTCTATGCGATCGTGGCAATCTACGTGACGACGAAAATGACGGATGCCCTGATGGAAGGTATGAATTATGCGAAATCCGCGTTTATCATTACCGCGCATCCGGAGCAGGTAGCCGATGAGCTCATGAAAGAACTCGACCGCGGCGCGTCCGGCATCCACATCAAGGGAATGTACACGGGCGAAGAGCGTATGATGGTATTCTGTGTTGTGGGCAAAAAACAGATCCCGCAGCTCAAACAGATCGTAGGAACGATCGATCCGGACGCGTTTGTCGTTGTGTCGGATGCAAGAGAGGTCTTAGGAGAGGGCTTCCAGACGGATTTCTCCTGACCTTTTTACGTATTTTGTGGTATAAATGTTGTGTTTTCTCTTCCTTTTTTGTCTATTTTGTATTAAAATAAGTATATCTGTGAGGTACTTTGCATCAGGCGCAGAACCATAGGGGTGTGGATATGCCTGGCAATGAAAGCGGGTGCAGCCGGAGACAAACTATAGGATGAAAGAGGGAAGAAAATATGATTTCAAATCAGATTTTACAGAGTACCATTGAGGGAATCAAAAATATTTCGCGTGTCGAACTCTGCGTGACTGATGTAGAAGGAAAGGTTCTGGTAACGACGTTTCCGGAGGTTGAGATCAGCCAGAATGATATTGTAACGTTTGCGCAGTCTCAGGCAGATTCCCAGACCATGAAAAATTATCAGTTTTTTAAAGTATACGATGAACACCAGCTGGAGTACATTCTGGTTGTAAAAGGCGGAAACGATGACATTCACCTGATCGGGAAAATGGTTACCTTCCAGATTCAGGGCCTCCTTACCGCCTACAAGGAGCGCTTCGATAAAGACAACTTTATCAAGAATCTGCTGCTCGACAACCTGCTGCTGGTCGACATCTACAACAGGGCGAAGAAGTTACATATTGAAGTGGAAGCACGCCGCCTTGTATTTATTCTTGAGACAAATCCGGATAAAAACAGCGGGGCGCTCGAGAGCGTCAAGAGTCTGCTCGGTACCAAATCCGGTGACTTTATAACTGCAGTTGATGAGAAAAACATCATCATCGTAAAAGAACTTGCTCCAGGTGAGGATTATGCCCAGATGAACAAAGTGGCAGCCACCATTCTGGAAGCAGCAGGAAGAGATGAGGAGGGGAAAACCCACGTTGCTTACGGTACCATTGTCAAGGAGATCAAAGAAGTATCGCGTTCCTACAAAGAAGCCAGAATGGCGATGGACGTCGGAAAAATCTTCTCCGCTGAGAATGATATCTATGCATACAGCTCACTGGGTATCGGCCGTCTGATTTACCAGCTTCCGATCCCACTGTGCAAAATGTTCATCAAAGAGATTTTTGGCAACAAATCGCCGGATGACTTTGATGAAGAGACACTGACAACGATCAATAAATTCTTTGAAAATTCTCTGAATGTCTCGGAAACCTCGAGACAGCTTTATATACACCGAAATACCCTTGTCTATCGGCTGGATAAGCTGCAGAAGAGCACGGGACTCGATCTTAGAGTTTTTGAAGATGCGATCACATTCAAGATTGCGCTTATGGTTGTGCAGTACATGAAATACATGGAAACGCTCGATTATTAAGCGAGAACCCTTGAAGGAGGAATTGCATGATAACATTGGATAGTGTAAGTAAGAGTTACGCGAAAGGCCAGCCGGCCGTCAACAACGTATCCTTACACATCGAGAAGGGGGAATTCGTCTTTATCGTGGGAAACAGCGGTTCTGGAAAATCGACGCTGATCAAGCTCCTTTTGAAAGAACTCGAGCCCACATCCGGTACCATTAAGGTAAACGGACAGATCTTAAATAAAATGAAACGCTGGAGAGTGCCGAAATACCGCCGCGGTGTCGGCGTCGTATTCCAGGATTTCCGCCTTTTAAAAGACCGGAATGTCTATGAAAACGTAGCATTCGCACAGCGTGTCATCGAGAAACCGAACCGCGTCATCAAAAAGCGCGTGCCGGAAGTCCTGACGCTGGTCGGACTGGCAGAGAAATACAAATCCTTCCCGAAGGAGCTTTCCGGAGGAGAGCAGCAGCGAGTTGCCGTGGCAAGAGCCATTGTCAACCGGCCTGACATTCTTCTGGCGGACGAGCCGACCGGAAACCTGGACCCGGGAAACTCCATGGAGATTATGAAGCTCCTGGAGGAAATCAACAACAGAGGAACGACCGTTCTTGTGGTAACCCACAACCGTGAGATCGTCAACTCCATGAAAAAACGCGTTATTACCATGCGAAAAGGCGTGGTAGTCAGCGATGAGAAGGAGGGCGAGTACCATGAGGTTTAGTACACTGGGCTACAGCATCAAACAGGGTGTCAAAAACATCTGGAGAAACAAGATGTTCTCGCTGGCATCCATCGCAACCATGGGAGCCTGTATCTTTCTGTTCGGTATCTTCTTTGCGGTTGTCATCAACTTTAACTACATCGTAAAAAATGCCGAGACAGACGTATCCATGACCGTTTTCTTCAACGAAGATGCGGATCAGGCGACGATCGATGAGATCGGAACGGAGATCAAGGCCAAGACCGATGTGGTCAAGGAATGTAAGTATGTTTCCGCGGATGAGACGTGGGAAAACTTTGCAAAACAGTATTTCGAAGGAAAAGAGGAATACAAGGACGGCTTTAAGCCAAACGACAACCCGCTCGCAACTTCTGCTCACTACGAGGTTTACGTATACCAGGTAGAGACGCAGGATGCACTGGCTGAGTATATCCGCTCGCTGGACGGTGTCCGTGAGGTTAAACAGGCCGAGGGCGCAACAACAACGTTGACGACGATGAACCGTGTCATTGGCTACGTTTCCATCGCGATCATCCTGATTCTTCTTGCCGTATCTGTTTTCCTGATCAGCAATACCGTCACGATCGGTATTTCGGTCCGGAAAGAGGAGATCGGTATCATGAAGCTGATCGGTGCGACGAACCTGTTTGTAAGGGCTCCGTTCCTGATCGAGGGTATCCTGATCGGTCTTGTCGGAGCAGCGATTCCGCTGGGGCTGCTGTACGTTGTATACAACAGAGTCATCAGCTACGTTATGGCGGAGTTCAGCGTACTGTCGAACTTTATGGCATTCATGCCGGTATCGGCCGTCTTCCGGATTCTGCTTCCGGTCGGACTCATTCTCGGTATGGGAATCGGTCTTGTCGGCAGTATCTTTACGATTCGAAAACACTTGAAAGTCTGATAGGATTAGACAATATAATGAAGTAAAAATAAGTCCCGGAATCCGTCAAAAGATTCCGGGATCTTTCGATTGGGAGGCATATTTTGGAAGAACTGATGAAGGAAGAAAAAGAGGGCGTAAAAGCGGCAGAGCAGGAAAAACCGAAAAAGCGCAGAAACAGAAAGAAAAACCGAAAAAATGAGATGCGGAAGAGCTACTTTGCGGGCATGATTTCCATGCTGGCGCTTGTAATGATCGTGCTTGTCGGAACAACGTTTCTTTGGCCGGGAAGCAGTGCGGACCACCCCGGCGGCTTCTGGTCGTGGCGGAAGACGGCGGCGATCAAAGCGATGATCAGCCAGCTTTACGCGGGCGATGTGGATGACACAGAGCTGTCGAATGCGATGTATAAAGGGATGATCAGCGGCCTCGGCGACAAGTATTCTACGTATTACACGAAAGAGGAATACGAAGCGATCAAGACAGCGCAGGAGGGTTACTATCAGGGCATCGGTGTTACGGTGACGCTGGACGGCGATAAGCTGCAGGTCACCGGCGTACAGGACGATACCCCGGCGGCGAAGGCCGGTATTCAGGCGGATGACCGTATTGTGAAGATTGACGGGCAGACACTCGAAGGCTTAAACCTCAACGATGCGGTCGGTCTTCTGAAAAACAGCGAGAACGACACCGTGACGCTTTCCATCGAGCGGGAAGGCGAGGCGGATCTGATTGAAACGGAAGTCAAAAAAGAGAAGCTTGCGGCGATTGTGGCAGACGGTAAAATGCTGGACGACAAGATCGGCTATCTGGCCATCAGCGAGTTTACAGGGCTTACCTCCGAGCAGTTCCAGAAAGTATACCAGTCACTGCAGGATCAGGGCATGGAGCGCCTGATCATCGATCTGCGCGGCAATCCGGGCGGCCTCGTGACGGCAGTCTGTGACACCCTGCGCCAGATCCTGCCGGAGGGACTCATCGTGTATACCGAGGATAAAAATGGAAAACGGGAAGAGTATACCTGCGACGGCGATACCCCGATCTCGATTCCACTCGTCGTGCTGGTCAATGAAAATACGGCAAGTGCGGCAGAAATCTTCACGGGAGCAGTCAAAGATTACGGCATCGGAACGATTGTCGGAACGACGACATTCGGAAAAGGCATTGTCCAGAACACATTCCAGCTCTCCGACGGCAGTGTGGTGAAGCTGACGATTGCCCATTATTACACGCCGCTCGGCAACGACATCCACAAGGTCGGTATCGCGCCGGATGTCGAGGTGGAGCTGCCGGATGACTCGACGAGCGATGTGCAGCTCGAAAAAGCGCTGGAAGTTGTCAAAGGACTGGAAGGTGCGGAATAAAATAAGAATTTTCATAGAAAAGCAGGAAAAAGGTAGGAAAAAAAGCACGAACGTGTTATCTTAGTAGAGGAGCCGAAAACAGATCTTGGCAGGCTCTAAAAGAAAGTGAGGAAAGACAGATGAACTTTACAGAAAGAAGAAAACAGGTTTTTGATAAAATGGACCAGGATTCCGCACTGCTTTTGTTTTCTGGAATCGAGCTGCATGTCAGCGCAGACGAATATCTGCCGTTTGAAGCAAACCGCAACTTTTTCTATCTGACCGGCCTTCGCAGAGATCACATGATCCTGATGATGAAAAAGACCGCAAAAGAGGAGAAATCCATTCTGTTTATCGAGAAAGCGGATCCGAGCCAGGAGAGATGGTTTGGAAGAAAAGTAACCGTATCCGAGGCACAGGAGATTACCGGAATCGACGACGTTCGTTTCCTGGATTCCTTTGAGGGTATGGTAAACCGTCTGATGGCACGCGAGGACATCGGAACCCTGTATTTCGACTGCTACCGCTATCAGTTCGAGGATCTGCCGGACTACAACATGGTAAAGGCAGAGGAGTTCGCAAAGAAATTTCCAGGCAGACCGATTAAAAACATTGCTCCTGTCATCGCAGCACTGCGGATGCAGAAAGATGAGGATGAGATCGCTCTCGTCCGCCAGGCAATCAAGATCACCGACGACGCGCTGAAATTCGTGATGAAGAATCTGAAACCGGGCTGCACCGAGTATCAGGCACAGGCTGATTTCGAGTACAAGATTTTCCACGAGGGAGCAGACGGAACCGCATTCCCGACGATCGCAGGAAGCGGTGCAAACGGAACGATGCTGCACTACGACACCAACCGTGACGTGTGCGAGGATGAAACCCTGCTTCTGATGGACCTCGGAGCAAAATTCCAGGGCTACTGCGCAGATATCACCAGAACGTATCCAGTCAACGGAAAATATACGGACCGTCAGAGACAGGTTTACGACGTTGTTCTGGCAGCAAACCGCGCCGTTGCAAAAGCAGCAAAACCGGGTATGACATTAAAAGAGCTCGACGATATCGCAAAGGATGTTCTCGGCGAGGGCTGTGTGAAACTTGGCCTGATCGAGAAGAAAGAGGATGTCGGAACCTATTACATGCACGGCGTTTCCCATCACCTCGGCATCGATGTACACGATGTGACCGCGGCATGGAACGACAAGCTGCGTCCGGGTGCCATTATTACCGACGAGCCTGGTTTGTATATTGACGAATGGGAAATCGGTATCCGGATTGAGGACGATATTCTGATTACAGAAAACGGCAGCGAGGTTCTCTCTGAAGCCGTGATGCGTGATCCGGATCAGATTGAAGCGTTTATGCAGGAAAAGTAAAAAAATGACATCGGAAGATGCCAAACCGAAACAAAGCCCAAAGAAAAGAGGCGCAAAAAATCCTGAAAATTTTCCGGAAAAGCAGGAAAAGGTCAGGAACAGATGAAAAGGAGAAAACAAGATGAAAATTGCAGTCACATACGATAACGGGAATATTTTCCAGCACTTTGGAAAAACAGAGAACTTTAAAGTTTATGAAGTAGAAGACAATAAAGTGGTTTCCAGCGAAGTGATCGGATCCAACGGAACCGGCCACGGCGCACTGGCAGGCCTTCTTTCCGAGCAGGGCGTGGATGTTCTGATCTGCGGCGGCATCGGCGGCGGTGCACAGGCAGCTCTTGCTGAGGCAGGCGTAGAGCTCTGCTCCGGAGCGGAAGGAGATGTGGATGCAGCGGTGGAAGCTTACTTAAACGGAACGCTCACATCTGCAGGTGCAACCTGCGATCACCACGATCATGAGGAAGGCCATTCCTGCGGCGACCACTGCGGAAGCCATGAGGAAGAGGAGAGCTCCTGCGGCGGTTCCTGCGGAACCTGCGGCGGCGGATGCGGTGCACCGACTCCGGTTATGGAAGGTAAGAATGTCGGAAAAACCTGCCGTACCCACTACAGAGGAACCTTCAACGATGGAACCCAGTTTGATTCTTCCTACGACCGCGGCGAACCGCTCGAGTTCATCTGCGGTGTGGGCCAGATGATCCGCGGCTTCGATGCAGCCGTTGCAGAGATGGAAGTCGGCGAAAAAGTCAACATCCATCTGATGCCGGAGGAGGCTTACGGAATGCCGGATCCGAACGCAATTTTCACCGTTGCGATCGCACAGCTTCCGGGAGCAGAGGAAGTAGAGGTCGGACAGCAGGTTTATCTGCAGAACCAGTACGGCCAGCCGTTCCCGGTAAAAGTTACCGCAAAAGACGAGACCAATATCACGTTTGATGCCAACCATGAGATGGCTGGAAAAGAGCTGAATTTTGAGATTGAGCTGGTTGAAGTGAAATAAAAAAATGCATAAAAAGAGTGTCAGGGCGAAGGAGCCAGGCACTCTTTTTTGATGCGCAGAAAAATCAACGATTCCCATTTCCGATTTCCGTTATTTTTTGTAAAAGTAAACAAAAAATGACCAAAATTCATTTTTTGCCATTTCAAATATTGACTAATAGTCATTTAAGTTGTAAGATGTGGTACTAGAAAAACAAGTTAAAAATGAATCAGAGGAGATGAATGAAAATGGTTAAAGTTGGCAAATGGATTGCCAAGCACAGGATTCTGATGCTGATCATTGGATTTCTGCTGATTATTCCGTCAGTCATCGGAATGGCAGCAACGAAAGTAAACTATGATCTGCTCAGCTATCTGCCGGAGCATCTGGAAACTGTAAAAGGACAGGACATTCTGGTAGATGAATATGGCATGGGTGCGTTCTCTATGGTTGTCGTGGAAAACATGGAAATGAAGGACGTACAGAAACTCGAAGAAAAATTCGAGCAGGTAAACCACGTAAAAGAAGTTTTATGGTATGACGATGTGGCAGACATCAGCGTGCCGGTTGAGATGATCCCGGAAAAACTCCGGAAAGCATTCTACAATGGGGATGCAACCATGATGCTCGTTCTGTTCGACAATACGACTTCTTCCGATGACTCCATGGAGGCAATCGAGGATCTTCGTAAAATTGCGAACGAGCAGTGCTTCATCGGCGGTATGACCGGTGTTGTTACCGATATCAAAAACGTAGCATTAAAAGAGCTGCCGGTTTACGTTGTCATCGCCGCAGTTTTGAGCCTCGTTGTCATCGAGCTGACATCGACTTCCTTCGTTGTTCCGATCCTGTTCCTGTTAAGTATCGGACTTGCAATCCTTTACAACCTGGGAAGCAACGTGTTCCTTGGTGAGACTTCCTACATCACAAAAGCGCTGACCGCCGTGCTGCAGCTTGGTGTTACGATGGACTACTCCATCTTCCTGCTGAACAGCTTCGAGGAGAATAAAAAGCGTTTCCCGGATGACAAAGAGCGTGCGATGGGCCATGCAATCGCCAACACATTCAAATCCGTAGCCGGAAGCTCCGTTACCACCGTAGCCGGTTTCCTGGCACTGTGTGTTATGACCTTTGCCCTTGGCCGCGACCTTGGTATCGTTATGGCAAAAGGTGTTTTGATCGGCGTTGTCTGCTGTGTCACCGTCCTGCCGGCCATGGTTCTGGTATTTGACAAGGCAATTGAGAAAACGAGACACAAACCGCTGGTAAAAAGCCTGGATAAACCGTCCGCCTTTATCACCAAACATTATAAAGTATGGGTTGTGATCTTCCTGGTTCTGCTGTTCCCGTCGATCTACGGAAACAATCATACCCAGATTTATTACAACATCGCACGTTCCCTTCCATCTACCCTGGACTGTAACGTGGCAAACGATGAAGTAAAAGCGCAGTTCAACGTCAGCAACATGCACATCGTCATGATGGACCGCGATATGGACTCCAAACAGAAAAAGAAAATGATGGATGAGATCGGCAAGGTAAAAGGTGTCAAATCAACCATCAGCATGGGCTCCCTGCTCGGCCCGACCATTCCGGAATCCATGATCCCGGAAAATCTCCGAAGCATGCTGCAGAGCGATGAGTATGAGCTTGCATTTGTGAGCTCTGAATATGAGTCCGCAACAGATGAAGTAAACGAACAGGTCAAAGCGATTGACAAAATCGTAAAATCCTACGATAAAGATGGAATGGTCATCGGTGAAGCACCGTTGATGAAAGACCTGCAGGATGTTACCGATGCTGACCTTGTCAACGTAAACGTGCTTTCCATTGGTGCAATCTTTATTATCATTCTGCTGATCTTCAAATCGATTTCTCTGCCGATTATTCTGGTAGCAGTCATCGAGTTTGCAATTATGCTGAATATGGCAATCCCGTATTATCAGGGAACCAGCCTTCCATTCGTGGCCAGCATCGTAATCGGAGCGATTCAGCTCGGTGCAACCGTGGACTACGCGATCTTGATGACAACCCGTTATCAGAAAGAGCGCCAGAATGGAAAAGACAAAAAAGAAGCTATCAGTATTGCGCATAAGACCAGTATGCCGTCCATCATCAGCAGTGGCCTGAGTTTCTTTGCCGCAACCTTCGGTGTAGCCTGCTACTCTCAGGTTGAGATGATCGGTTCCATCTGTACCCTGCTTGCGCGGGGCGCGATCATCAGTATGGTCGTTGTTATCCTGATTCTGCCGGCAATGTTTATGATTTTCGATAAACTGATCTGTAAGACATCGATTGGATTTTTAAAGAAGAAAACAAAATAAAGTATGACAAATCCCCTGTACCGGAAGTAGCTGGTGCGGGGGAATTTTTTTGCTTTGCGTTCAAATTCCTGATGTGACGGATAAGATTCTGCCACGGATTGAAGACTGGCAGAACCGGCCACTGGACGAGGTCTATCCTATTCTCTACATCGATGCAATCCATTATTCTGTAAGGGATAATGGCGTGATCCGAAAGCTTGCTGCTTATGCATCAGAAAAACTATTTCGAAGTGACAAGTCTTATCTTGGAAATAAAAGCATGCGGGTCTGTTCAGAGGAAGCACTTTCTTCCAAGATATTCATTCAGTTTATTGCTCTGATTCTGCGAAGCAGGATCTATACTGCGTTAAAAGATAAATGTGAAAAGATGCTGAAAAAACCGAATTATATGACGGTACCGGCAGCACTGAAAGAACTGGAAAAGATTGTAATGATAAGGCATTTGGACGGCTTTTATAGGCTGGATCATGCCGTCACAGCAACACAGAAGACCATCCTGGACGCATTCGGGTTAAGTGAAGGAAGTGTACGGAATCAGGCAAAAGAAATCGGAAAGACACTGCAAGATAGGACGGACAAGGACTAAAGGAGAAGAAAAAATGGCAAGAATACGTAGAAACAGTGAGCAGACATTGGAATTTAAGATCGAACAGGCTGAAGCAAAAGTAGCAAGAACAAGAGAAGCCCATGAAAAAGCGGTGGATGAACTGAAAAAGTTATACGATATCCGAAAAGCATATCAGAGAGATGAACTTCTAAAAGCATTAGAATCCAGCCATCGCTCGTATGATGAGATCCTGGCATTTATCACGTCATCCGCAGAGGAGAAATCATGATGATCAAGGAAAAGAATTTAACCAACGCAGAGAAAAAACGAATCGAATCACTGGATAAGCGAATCGAAAAAATCCAGAATAAAATTGCGGTCAACCGCAAAGAGTATGATGCCATGACAAAAGAACTTCAAAAGCTGCTCGAAGAGAGATATCCCGAGAGAAGGTCTGAAAAGATAAAACATTCTTAGCAAAAGACATAGGATCACCTCACAAATAATCTGAGATCATTATACCATTTCCTGACATAAATTTGTTGTTTTATATGAAATTTTTAAGGTTCGCACGGGTGTACCTTTTTTTACAAAAATGATTAGTCAATATTTCTAAATTTAAAGGTTAATTTTCCTATATCTTCCAATATACTATCCATGATATCTTTCAGATAAGTAAAAACGCGCGTGAAAATCTAAAATAATCTTGGAGAGTTATTGCAATGAGAGACAAATAATAGAGGTATTGTAAAATCTCAAATGTTTGGCCTTATAGTAGGACTTTCTAAGAATATAGGGAGGAATAACATGAAAAGGAAGAAAATTTTAGCTCTGCTTATGGTAGCAGCACTCTGCGTTGGAACAGTGGCAGGATGTGGCTCCAAGGATACGGAAAGCAGTAAGAGCGAAAGCGGCAAGAATGAAAACAGCGAGAGCAGTACTGGGGACAGTAAGGATGATTTGTCACCTATAACTTTCAAGTACTACAATGCAGACGGAAAAAATGGTAACTGGGAAAATCCTGTTGCTCAGGCGATTACTGAAGCCACCCACACTGATGTATCAGGGTCTTCAGGTTGGATACGGACTGGCAATCACAAAGGACTGTGAGGATCCGGTTCGTGCAATTAAATTCCTTGATTATCTCTGCTCCGATGAGGGTGCAGTACTTTACAAATGGGGTGTTGAAGGAGAAAACTATTTTGTAGATGAGAATGGAATGAGATATCGTACGGAAGAAGAGATTGCAAAAGCAAGTTCTGATCCGGATTACGGAAAAAATACTGGTATTGGCAATTATACGGGATTTCCGATTTATGGAGACGGTGCAGTGGATGAAAATGGTAATCCTTACACACCTGTTACGAGAGAATCTGTAATTGCAGAGTATAACGAGGAGCAGAAGGCAGCTTGTGAAGCATGGAATGTAGAGATGCTGACCGATATCTTCCCGCAGCCAGATGAATTCGAAACACCGCCGTATTCCCCACTTTGGGCATATGCGACACCGCAGGAGATTACGAGCAATGTGGAAATTCTGAATGAGATTGCATGGCCGGGACTGATTAAGTGCGTGACAGAAAGTGTAGATAATTTTGATGCAAACTGGGATCAGCTGATTGCGGATTATGAGGCTAATGGATTGGAAGAAACAGAACAGATGATGACAGATTTCCTGGCAGAAAAAATTTCATAAACAAAAATATGGAAACTGATAAAGGGACCTGATTCGTAAGGAGTCAGGTTCTTTTCATAAATGGATAAGAGGGGAATAGAAATGAAAGGCAGGGAAAAAATATGAAAAGTAATACGATATATCCGCCGATGTCCGAACGTGAGATCAGCGGTGCTGCAATATCGAGAGAAGCGGCGACGCAGGGAATGGTACTTTTAAAAAACATAAATGGGGTTCTTCCGTTAAAGGGCAGGGGAAAGATTGCCTTGTTTGGAAACGGAGCTGCCAGAACAATCCGCGGCGGAACGGGATCGGGAGATCCTTTTAACGGCGGTCTTTCCGGCGGTGGTGATCAGGATGTGGATCAGTCTCTGCGTTATCATATTAATATTCTGAATGCTATGGAAACAGAAGGTTTTGAGATTGTGAACCGGGAACAGCAGATGGCGTGGGCCAGATGCTATGATCTGGCCAAAAGAGAGATGAAGGACCAGGTCATGAGTGTTTTTGCGTTTCCGGAGGAACCGCTGACAACAGAAAAACTGGAAGAATATGCAAAAGAAACAGAAACTGCTATTTGTGTCATTTCGAGAAATTCCGGTGAGGGAAATGATCGTTTCATGAAAAAAGAAGTATCCATTGGGGATAAAAGGTATGAAATTGGAGATTACAGGCTTTCTGCAGTGGAGATGGATAATCTTAAAAAGCTGCGGTCAGCTTTTTCTTCATTGATACTGGTGCTGAATGTTCCGGGCTCCATATCGGTGCAGGATCTGGAGGCGGCTTGTGCGGATGCTATTCTTCTCATGGGGCAGGCAGGACAGGAGGGAGGAGCCGCCGTTACCGATATTCTCACAGGTAAGGCAACACCGTCAGGAAAGCTGACCGCAACCTGGGCAAAAAAATATGAAGATTATCCTACGGCAGGCAATTTCCTTCAGGATTTTAATAAGGCAGTATATACGGAAGGAATTTATGTAGGTTATCGTTACTTTGATACATTTAATGTTGAGCCGGGTTATCCTTTTGGTTATGGACTCTCCTATACGACATTTGCACTGGGAAATCTGGAGGCATCGCTGGATGAGGATACACTGGTTCTTGGCGTAACAGTAGAAAATACAGGAGCGTTTGCTGGACGTGAAGTTGTGCAGATATATGTTTCTGCACCGGTATCGGAGATGGATATGCCGGAACAGGAGCTGAAAGGTTTCCAAAAAACGATGTTACTGGCACCGGGCGAAAAGGAAGATATCAAAATCCGCATACCGCTGCGTAATCTTGCATCTTATAGTGAAAATGCAGGAGGTTATATTCTGTCAAAAGGAGATTATGGAGTGCGTATCGGTACTTCTTCCAGAGATACAAAACCGGTGTGCAAGATTCGGCTGGAACAAACTGCTTTGACAGAACAGGTATTGGTGGAGCTTCCGTTAACGGAAACTTTGGAGGAAAAGAAGGGGTTAACTGACCGAAAGGATGAAACTATATGGAAGGATGTACCGGTTCTTCTGGCTGTGCAGATACCGGAAACGCTGGATTCGCGTTCAGCCTATAGCGATGAAAAGGTGGTTACATATGCGACAGATACCAGCTATCAGCCGGTTATGCCTTACGAAACAGTACGGTATGTGGAAAAGAAAGAATGGAAGCTGAATGATGTGGCTTCGGGCAGAGTGTCAATGGAAGAATTTGCCGCACAGCTTGATGCTGCACAATTGGCGGATCTTTGCTGTGGTACAGGCTGGGGTGTGCAGGATGAGAACAATCCTGTGATTGGAGCCAGTTCGGAATCTGTACCTGGAGCGGCAGGGGAAACAACACACGCACTGGAAAGTTATGGTGTTTCTTCTATTGTATTGGCAGACGGTCCGGGCGGTGTGCGTATCACACAGCAGTTTGAGGCAACCGATCTGGAATCGGGGGAAAAGAGGCAGGTATACCATTACTGTACGGCATGGCCGGTGGGTACGCTTCTTGCTCAGTCTTTTGATCCGGAAATTTTGGAACAGGTAGGATGCGGAATGGCAGCAGATATGCAGGCAATGCGGATTGATTTGCTTCTGGGACCAGGAATGAATATTCAGCGTGATCCTATGTGTGGACGAAATTTTGAATATTTTTCTGAAGATCCTCTCATATCTGGAAAGATGGCGTCAGCAATGGTACGCGGTCTTCAGAGCCTGCCAGGAGGAGGTGGATGCATTAAGCATTATGCAGCTAATAATCAGGAGACGAATCGGAATGCTGTGGATTCTGTGATTGGTCAGCGGGCACTGAGGGAGATTTATCTGGAACCCTATAAAATTGCTATTCAGGAATCTCAGCCGTTGTCTATCATGAGTTCCTACAATCTGATCAACGGTGTTCCTACAGCAGATAGTTATGACTTATGTACGGATCTTGCCCGCGGAGAATGGGGATTTGAAGGTCTGATCATGACTGATTGGAACGGAGGCAGCAGTACACCCTGGAAATCCATGCATGCCGGAAATGATTTGATTATGCCGGGAGGAAAAGGAAGGGCCATGAATATTCTTCAGGCTGTGAGAACAGTTATGCCGGAGTTTGATGAACGTGGGCAGGTAATTATGGTGCAGGAAGTACCATTTGCACCGGTTTTCGCAGCCCGCTGGAATTCCTTTACGGTTGATCCGGAAGGACCGGATACAGTCATGGCACCTCTGGGTGAAGGACATACTGCCGAGATGAAGGATGGAGAGATTTTGGTTGATGGGGAAAAAGTCTACATGCAGGCAAATGATATGAAAACATTTTTCAATGATCCGGCAAGCTTTGTGCCAAAGATATGCCCGGCCAATGAGGAAGTTGCTTTTATTTTAGATGATGGCAGAGCAATCGGGTACAAAGGACATTTAGATAAGAAACCTCGTCTGTGTCTCGGAGATGTGCAAAGATGTGCAGTCCATAATCTTCGGATCATTCTGAAATGTATGGGATTATAGTAGATGGGTATCAACAATTATTGCATAATGAGGTGAAAAAGTTTAGAAAATGAGAGGATGACTGAAGTCGGAAAAGAGATTGGATATGAAAATACGGAAAACTTTTTTCGTGCGTTTAAAAAGCATTATCATATGACTCCCTCTCAGTATCGGGCTACAATACAGGAAGAGACCAATATGCAAACTGTATGTGGAGATAGAGATGTAATAAAACGGTAACAAAAAAATGACAAAATGGTAATGAAATAAGATATACATAAAATTACTAAAGAAAGGTGGAATACAAAATGGGAGATTGTTTTTACTGTAGTAAGGCAGAACCGGTAGTTCAGACTAAGGCGGGTAAGATACGGGGATTTAAGATGAATTCTACATACACTTTCCATGGCATCAAGTATGCTGATGCTGATCGCTTTCAAATGCCCAGAGAGGTAAAACCATGGAAAGGTATTAAAAATGCTCTGGCCTATGGTTATGTGTGCCCTATGCTGATGCAGGATCATCCGTTGATGGAGGTTATGATCCCACATCGTTACTGGCCAATGGATGAGAATTGCCAGTATCTGAATATTTGGACACAGAGTCTGGATCCGGAAGCAAAAAAACCGGTTATGGTATGGTTGCACGGAGGTGGATTCTTTGCAGGCTCATCCATTGAACAGGTGGCGTATGAAGGAGATCATCTGAGTGAGTACGGAGATGTGGTTGTCGTGTCATTGAACCATCGTCTGAATATTTTGGGATATCTTGATTTATCTGCTTATGGGGAAAAATACTACAATTCTGCTAATGTGGGAAATGCAGATATGGTCGCAGCCCTTCATTGGATTCAGGACAATATTGCTGGTTTTGGCGGAGATCCAGGTAATGTAACCCTGTTTGGTCAGTCCGGTGGTGGAATGAAAGTTTATTCCCTGATGAATACACCGGCTGCAGAAGGTTTATTCCATAAGGGGATTATCCAGAGCGGCGTAATAGAAGAAGGTAAAAAAGAGGCAGAGGATGACGGTACCGCAATTGTGGAGGCCCTTCTGACGGAATTGAAGTTGGAATCCGTTGAGGATTTGGAAACGATTCCTTACTATTTCCTTGCGGAAGCATATAATAAGGTGTCACCCAAGCTGCAGGAGAAAGGACTCTACGTGGGAGGAGAGCCGAGAGCAAATTCATGGTATGCCGGTGATCCGCGCAGAGTAGGATTTACCGATGGAGCAAAAAAGATTCCGGTGATAGTGGGTAGCGTTTTTGGAGAATTTGATTTCAAGCCGGTTCTGGAGAATAGGGATGAACTGACCCGTGAGGAAACGATGAAACTTCTGGAAAAATGCTTTCAGGAGGATGCAGAAGAGATTGCAGCAGAATTCGAAAAAGCATATCCAAATAATCGCCTTGTAGATGTTCTGTCGCTGGATTATATTTTCCGTTATGCATCGAAAGATTTCATTGCGAAGAAGTCAGTACATAAGGAAGCTCCCGTATATTCCTACATGTTTAATTATGAATTCCCATATGAGGGAGGAAAACTGGCATGGCATTGCTCTGAAATCCCGTTTGTTTTCCATAATATTGACCGAATTCCTATCTGCAATGTGCCGGGAGAAACAGACCGCCTGCAGGAGAGAATATGTGGTGCCTGGATAAACTTTGCGAGATACGGAAATCCTTCCGTTCCTTCTCTTCCGCAGTGGCCGGTATGTGAGCCAGGTAAAGAGGCAATTATGATTTTTGACAATATCTGCGAAGTTAAAGATAATTATGACCACAGGCTGATGGAGCTTCTTGTTAAACATGCTCCGGCATTTACTGTACCATTAGATGAGGATGCAGAAAATGTATTTATGCACTGATGCGGAAAGGATGGAATGCATATGGCAAAGCTGACTACATATCAGGTGACGGAGATTGCAAAAGACACCTGGGTTATCAATGAGGCTGGTATGACAGCCATGTTTTTGTTAAAAGGTACGGAACGTGCATTACTCATCGATACGGGTGTCGGAATGACAGACCTGAAAAAGCTGATTTCCTGGCTGACTCCGCTTCCCTATGATGTAGTGCTGACACATGGACATCCGGATCATATCGGAGGAGCTGCTCAGTTTGAAGAGGTATATATTCACGAAAAAGATGAGGATAGTCTTAAACCGATAAATTATGATAGCATCGCAGATTATGTGGAACTTTTGGGAAATATGGGAGCTTACGATGTGTATGACTGTAGCCCTGCGGATATCCGGCGGATACAAAAGATGCCAAAATGTCTTCCTTTGAAGGAGGGAATGGTGTTTGAGCTGGGGGGACGCAGTATCGAGGTAATTGAGACACCGGGTCATACATCGGGAGGCTGTTGTTTCCTTGATCGGAAAGAGCGAATCCTGTTTTCTGGAGATGCCTGCAATGGTAATCTGCTCTGCAGAGACAGTATTAATACACTATTGGGAGCTCTGGATAAAATCAAGTCCTATGAAAGTGAATTTGACCGCAATTTTAATGGCCATGTGGGATATGCGGGAATGCCTTTCGTTGGTTCCATGGATCATAGCATCATGAATACAGCGATACGCATCTGTGAGAATATCCTTTCAGGAACTGCGAAAATCGAGGATGGCGGTAAGAATGCGTTTGACGGAGATTGCAAGGTTGCGACAGACGGAAGAATCCGTATTGTATTTTCCCCAGACAGACTGATAGATGAAGGTGAAATTCCAGTAAGATAAACACAACAGACTCCGCTGGGGTTAACTTAAGCCTGAAAGCCTTGAAATCAAGACCTTTGGGCTTTTTATAAGTGTGCCATCAAGGCAGAATCTCCGGTTCTGGTGGCTTACAGTACCATAGAAATGATGAGGTAATAAGAATGAAAAAATATTTTATATATTTTCTTGGTTTGAATTTAATAGCTTTTGCTGTTGTATTAAATGTTCGCTTTGATTTAGGAGTTGCTGCTTTTAGTTCTGTGATGTATTCAATATCACAAATCTATAACATTTCTTTAGGAACAGCTTCTATTATCTGTTACTTAATATTTGTTATTATTCAATGTATTTTATCCAAAAAGATCACAGTTACTTTTATTTTAGAAATTCCGTTATCGTTTGCTTTTGGTTGGTTGACTGATTTATATGATTTTATAATTCCTACATTATCGTTAAGTTTATACTTAAGGGTTATTTGTTTTATTATGACGATGTTCATTACTGCAATGGGCGTATTTTTAAGCGTGAAAACAAATCTTATTTTAACACCAACTGATGGTATTGTAAAAACTATTTCAGAAGTCTTCTCTTTTCCTTTTTCAATAGTGAAAAATACTTTTGATATTACACTTGTGTTTGTCACTATTATTTTATGTTTAATTAATCATACCCATTTTTATGGTCTTGGTATAGGAACCATACTGACAGCCTTATTTATAGGAAGAATTATTAATATTTATGAAAAAAAGATACAGTTATCTTTTTAAAGGTGACAATTGGGTATTACGATGCTAAACTGTTGCTGGAAGCATCGAAGGAGACACGGATCCATATGCAGATGGTCTTTGCCTTGTTAATGGGGCTTAGCCAACCTTGATCATAGCGCACAATAAAACACTTGCAGCACAGCTGTATGGTGAGTTTAAGGAATTCTTCCCGGAAAACGCAGTGGAATACTTTGTCTCCTAGTATCTTGATATTAATTTGCATACCATATATTGATTTGGAAAGGTAAAATAATACTATATAAAGCATAATAAACGATGCGTTAAAAGTAAATGGACATGATGGATTGGCTATAACGGTGAACAAAATTCGTCGAAGAAAGTAGTAAAATTGATACATGGAAAATACTGATTGAGAAACGAAGGTAAACTGGTTATAATAAAATCAAGAAGAAAGATTTGTGAATCGAGAAACTTATAGTATTATCAGCAGAAAATGAGGTGATGATGTATGCCAAGGATTATGCAGGATTTAATTAAACAGTATGTGGAAGAGGTCAAGAAGATTTATGGTTCCCATGTACGTCAGATAATCCTTTATGGTTCTTATGCAAGGGGTGACTTCCGTCCGGATTCTGATGTGGACATTATGATTCTGGTAGATATGTCAGATCTGGAATTAAAGGCATATGCACAACAGCTCTCGTACATGACCTATGACTTTAATATGGATCATGACACGGATATTAAGCCTATTGCAAAAAGTGAAGCACATTTTAACAAGTGGATTGTGAACTATCCATTTTATTCCAATATTCATAAAGAAGGGGTAGTTTTGTATGGAGCAGCATAATCAGGAAATCGGTACTAGACGGGATCTGGTGTTATATCGTCTGGAAACAGCCCGAAATGATCTGAAATCAGCAAGAGCATTATTTTCTATTGAAGATTATAAAGGAGCCAATAACAGGGCATACTATTCTATTTTTCATGCAATTAATGCAGTACATGCTGTAAGCGGTAAAGCATATAAAAGGCATAAGGATGCTGTGGCTAACTTCAATAAGGATTATGTGAAAACATCAGTGTTTCCAAGAGAAATGGGAAGGAAAATCGGACAGGCAGAAGCGATTCGCCATGCCAGCGATTATGATATATTGCAAGTAAAGAAGAATCAGAACGGCAGATTTCGGTTGCAGATGAATTTATAATTCTGGCAGAAAAATATTGTATGGAACAGCTTGAAAAACAAAAGGAAAATTGAAATGAACGAGGATGCCCCTCAGGGTTTGAAGCCCTGAGGGATATTTTTATGTAAAAGTATATTATTCTAATAAGCACAACGGATGCTCCCCATACCACAATGGAAATATTATAGCTGAGGAGATTCCGCCGGAATTGCTTTCTTATATGGAAGAAGTATTACCGGAAAAGAAGGAGCTGGATACGGAAATTGTTCTGGATACAATGATAAATGTAAATGAATTTTTAAAGAACTAATGTTCGCATCATATATACAATTTTAAATTTCCATGATATAATATCTCTTACATTTGAGTGTTAATTCGTCCACGTTAGTTTTACTACTTTTTATCAGTCTATAAAATATCGGGTGGTGAACAGAATTCGTCGAGAGGCATATTCGGCTAAAATCAGAGAATGTGCTTCGACGAATTTCTGACTGATAGACGAACTTTTTTGATATAAAAACTTACTAAATTTCTGATTATCTTTTCATAAGTTGGTAAATGCCGATATATCCCGTATTTTAGGGCTTTATCGGTATTTTCTTTTTGGAAGATACCTTGCATAAGCTGGCATTTACCAGCATGAAAATGCAACCAAAAGTAGTAAATGAGTAGTAAATATAAGCTCCGATATTAACAAGCCAGTCTTTCCAGTTCTGCTTTTGCAGATTGAAATGTACCGTGTGCATAATAGCCAAGTGTCATGGTTATGTTAGCGTGTCCCATAAGATATTGCAGGGTGTTTGGGTTCATTCCTCTGTTTGCCATATTCGTACAGTAAGTATGTCGGAATGAATGTGGTGTGATGTTCGGTAACTTGTCCGTGTGATACTTGTTATACTTCTTAATTAGTCCTCGCACCATGCCCTCATAGTTTCCTGCAACTTTAGGTAAGCCCTCACGGTTCAAGAATAGGAAATTGCTATAACCACCTACAATCAACGGTTGTGCCTTTCCTCTGTTCTTTAGTATTCTTTGGATTGCTTGATAAGCCCGTTCTGTCAATGGAAGTTCTCGTTTTCCGTTTTTGGTCTTTGGCGTTTCAATATAGTAGCCGATTTCGCTGTCTTTCAATAACTGGTGGTCTATATTGAGTATTCTGTTCTGCATATCAATATGCGTCGTTAGTCCGCAAAATTCAGAAATACGAAGTCCCGTTTCCAGCAGAAGCACAACCTCATCATAATACTTGCTGTAAATCTTATCCTTTTCCATAAAGGCAAGCAGGCGTTCTTCCTGCTCTGGTGTAAGGATAACTTTCTACTCCGTATCATCTTCCAGAACATCACTTAGCTTAAATTCAAACGGGTTCTTTCTGATACAGTCGTCTTGTATCGCCATGTAAAATGACGCTTTCAAGGAACGCTTGTAGTTATCAATCGTTTTATAGGCGTATCCTTTTTCGCTCATTCTGATAGCCCATTCTTTAGCGTCCGACTGCTTAACAGTATCAATCGCCCTCATACCCAATGGGTCATTTTTCAGAGCGTTCATAAGATACTGTCGTCCTTTTTCAGTAGCCCTCTTGATGTTCTTTCTTTGGCTGTTCTTCTTGTCGTAGAGCTGGCAGACTGTCATTTTACCGCCTGCTGTATCGATACCGTCGTTAAGGTCTTTTTTAATCTGTGTTTCTTTTTCCCTCAACGATATATCATCACGCTTTCCAGCAGGTGTCTTGTCTGTCGGTACAAGTTTCCAAGAATAGATAAATTGTGGCTTTCCGTATATATCGGTATATTTATAAACGTATCTTCCGTCTTTTCGCTGGCTCTCTCCATTACGCAAATTGCGATTTTTACTGTCTTTTCGTTTTACATTAGACATAGTGTAAAGCTCCTTTCCGTCATGGAACGAGCCGTGATACGCTATATTTATTATACCATATCTACGGCTCAATGACATTAGATTTCGTCCAATGTATCTATGATTTTTTCAAATTGTTTTCGCTTAATCTGAATACGGTTGCCGTTCACGATAACCCAGCCAGCGTCAAGATTTTCTTCGGCTAATTTACGCAATTTCTTTTCGCCAATGCGGAAGTATTTGGACGCTTCTTCAACCGTCAGCGTATATTTTTCCCAAATAGGCACATCAGTATTGTTCATAATCTATGCACCCCCCTTTACTGTGTGTCGTTTTTTACAAGCAGGCAGACGGCTTTGGAAAGCTCCATTAGTATCTCAACTATTCCCATTCTTGTGGGCAGAACCGCACCATGCGGACGTATCATTATTCTGTGAGGATAGGTCGTGGCAAAACAACTTTTCCAACAGTCGCTCTCGGATCACTGCGTGGGTCGCTCGCTTTCTTTTGAAAAGGTCGTGGCGTACAGTCCCCGTGGCTCGCCATCTCACAAACGTATCTGTCTGCTTTATTCAGTTGTCAAAGAGCTGTGGTGAAAGCGTGTTGCTTTCATATAAAAGCAGGTGGCAGAGCAGGAAAGAGGGGGATATTAAATCATGCTCCGCTAAAAACTGCTTATTCTTCTGGTTCTAAGTCCATATCTTCAATATCAAAACCTAAAATCATTTTGATAAGTGCTTCTCTGATACGTCCTTTTAATTCCATATCTACAACGATATAAACATTGCCGTATTCATCATAAAGTGAACGCAAACAGCACTTTGATATGTAAGGGTCATAAAATGCCAGTAATTTTTCAATCGCTTTTTCGTTTCCGTCCATAGCTGATGAAATCAAGTAATAAGACGGTTTCTTAAATAACTGTTTCATTTTCTAATGTTCCTCCTTGAGTATTTTTTTCATAGTTTCCAAAGCGTGATGTCGGTTTCTAAATACACCGCTTTGCGTGATTTTCTGCAAGTTGGCAATTTCACTTTCTGTCATTTCCAAGAAGTAATACATCAACAGAGTATTGCGTTTTCTTTCTGGAAGTTTCTTCAAGGCTTCTGCCAATTCATCATCAAGGACACGAATATCAATGCCACATACTGAAAAGATTGTATAATCTGTTTCGTAGTCGTCCCAAACAGCCATTTTATCAACAAGGACATCTGGCAATTCGCTGAAAGATATTTCTTTATTCTTACGACGGTTTAATTCCTTGTAATAATCTTTCACGACACTACGGACAACTTTCTTTAAACAACTTTCAAAACGACATTGAACTGTTTTCTGGAAGTCAGACGGTTTCATCAATCTCACCTCCTTTCCTTTATGATTTGAAAAGTGTTTATCCCTCTTTCCGCACCATATAAGGACAGCTAGGTGGTAAGTGCAAAATAATTCGACGGATTGTGTTGCCCTAAAAAATATCCCATAATAATCAATAGAGAATGCAAGCATTTTACTTCATCTTTTCTTGCTAGAAATGATAGATGCGAGCATTTTACTCTATTCAAGTTATGGAGGTGTGCTCATGAAAAGCAAAAGAATACCTGTCGAAGAACAATACCGTCTCATCATGGAATGCCGTCAAAGTGGATTGACAGATCATCAATGGTGTGTGGAACATGATATCAAGCCAGGAACTTTTTACAACTGGGTAAAAAGACTGCGTCAGAAAGGTTGTGTGGATTTGCCGGCGTCAACTGGACGCACCTATCGCGCACC